>JADLHJ010000120.1 GCA_020848835.1 Candidatus Hydrogenedentota bacterium | reverse complement strand
TCGGGCAGAATCGCGCGAGCCATATGCTCCTCCAAGCAGCCCGTTCAAGGTGTTCCGGACTCTCTTGCGCTCTGCTCTATGTATCGGACGATTAAGCATGAACTTTAGCTTTTGTTAGAGGCTCTAAGAAATTTGGCCTAATAGAACTGCAACACGCCATCGTGTAGCATATGGCTTGGGTGCGCCGGGTAGTATGGGGGACGAAATGGACTGGACGAAACAGGGCGCTGCGGTCGTCTCGTCGGTAGAATTGACCAACGGGCAACATGGCAAGGTGGTCATCGTCGGGCCGCGCGAGAATCCCAAGGGCGCAGTGATCGTGCTCGGAGGGGCGGGTGGCGGCGTGATGGACGCCAAACCGATCGACGCGCAATTGGATCATCTATCGCCCGCCGTGGTGGCGGAAATCATTTGCACGCAGGAACGCGTTTTCGGTTCCGCCGGTCTCCCGAAGGTGCAATTCCCATGAGCGCGCAGTACAGCATCGAGACCTTGCTCGACGAAGTGGTTACGCTGCCGAGCCTGCCGACCACCGTCTCGCGGATTACCCAACTTATCAACGACCCCGCGTCGAATTTGTCTGACGTTGCAAACGTGATCCAGACCGATCCCGCGCTCGCGTTGAAAACGTTGCGGCTGGTCAACTCTGCGTATTATGGCGTCGGCCAGCGCGTGGATACCGTGGACCACGCCGTCACGATGCTCGGTATCAAGGTCATCCGCAACCTTGCCTACACTGCGGCAGTGTTCGAGACATTCCAGCGTGGCTCCACCGAATTGCTGCATCACAGCGTAACGACCGGAATCGCCATGCGATCGCTCATCGATCACTCCGCGTGCCGCGGCATGATCGATCCCGACGAGGCCTTCGTGTTTGGCCTGCTCCATGATATCGGCAAGATTCTTATATACGAGTTCCTTCCCAAGGATGCCGAAAACGCAACGCTGATGAGCCACGCGCGAAAGATACCGATCTTCGAAGCGGAGCGCGCAGTGATCGGCGTGGACCACGCGGAGCTTGGCGCGCGACTCATCGAGAAGTGGGGCCTCTCACCGCAGCTCGGCGCGGCCATTGCTGGGCACCACGACCTTAGCATGTGTGAGAGCGCGTCGGATCGAAAGCTTGCCGCCTCGCTTGGCGTCGCGGACTACATCTGCGGCGTATCCGGTGTTCCCGCGGCCGCGCGCGCAGTGCTGCACATTACCGACGATCATTGGCGCACGGCGGGTATATCGAGCCGCACGGTGCCGCCCATTCTTGATCGCTTTTTTGCGTCGCTCGGTTTTGTAGACGAACTCATGCGGCTCGCGTCGTAGCCGGCGCGCGGACGCACGCCGACTGCGCCATGCGCCTGCTCGAACTCACCTGCGACCATTTCCGTTGTCTGAACAACCTGCGCTTTGAACCGGGCCCCGGCCTCAACGTCATTCGCGGCGACAACGCCCAGGGCAAGACATCCATCCTCGAAGCGGTGCTCTATGCCGCAACGTCGAAAAGCCATCGCACCAGCACGGAATCCGATCTCGTCCAACGCGGCGAATCCATTTTTCGCGTAAGCGCGCGCGTGCAGCGCGATGCGCGCGAAGTACAGACCGAAATCGCGTGGTCGCACGGCGCAAAGCGCATCAAGGTCAATGGCGTGAACCAGACGCGCGTGAGCGATCTGCTGGGCAAGATCAATGTTGTGATTTTTTCGCCGGAAGATGCCGACCTCGTGCGCGGGTCTGCATCGAACCGGCGCACCTTTTTAGACATGGAGCTATCGCAACTGCACGCGCACTATCTACACGCGCTGCAGCGTTACCGCCACGCAATGCGCCAGCGCAACGAAGTGTTGCGCTTGCCCAATCCCGATGGCGCGCTGCTCGATCCGTGGGACGCGCAACTCGCCGAGCACGGCACAATGCTCATGCGCGAACGCAGGCGCTTTGTCGATCAACTTGCACCGCTCGCGAATGCGGCTTATAAAGCGATCGCGGACAACGAGGAAATGAGCGTAGTCTATCGGTCCGACACAAAAGAAGACGTCCCGCTAATTGAAGCGCTCGCGGCCGCGCGCAGTTCTGACATACGGCAACGGATGACCACGCACGGGCCGCATCGGGACGATCTCGAAATCGTGGTGGACGACAAAGCCGCGCGCCAGTTTGCCTCGCAAGGCCAACAAAAAACCGCAGGCCTCGCCATCAAACTCGCCGAACTCGAACTCATGCGCGAACGCACGGGCGAATATCCGATTTTGCTGCTCGACGACGTATTTGCCGAATTAGATACGAGCCGCTCCCGCGAAGTGCTCACCACGATTCCTCCGGAGGTGCAATGCCTTATTACAACAACGGACTTTGCGCTTACAGAGGAATTGGTGGCTCGGAAACCGCGAGTAGTAGAGGTGACCAAAGGCGAACTGACAGTATCTTGAGATGTTCTTAATATCTGTTAGTCGCCGATGATTTCATTCAGCCCATCAATCACAGTCGTCAGTTCACTTGGGACGGCCTTACCAAGTTTCGCCCCAATACGATCGATTGATAGTGTCCGAACTTGGCTTATTTTGACCCACGACCGCTTCGGCAGTTTGGCGTCGGTCAATTCAAAGTTTAACGGAAATCCAGCGCGTTGCGGTTGACTGGTAATCGGCACGACGATGACGGTACCGGAACGTTCATTGAAAATATCATGGCTTAGTACAAGTACGGGTCGGTGGCCGCCTTGTTCATGACCCATCGTGGGCTCTAGGTTTGCCCACCGAATTTCGCCCCTCAGTATTCGAGCCACTGCGCACTATCCGAAGACAACCCTTCTTCCGCCATCGCCTTTTCGTAGGCAGGATCCAATTTAGCGCACTCGCGCGCTAAACGGTTCCGACTCACGCGGCCCAGTTTCTCGTCTACTGCTTCCTGAATCGCGCGGCTACGATTCGGGAATAGCTGCAATGCAACCAAACGATCGACTTCCGCGAGAGTTTTATCTTCAAGCGTTATTGCGACTTTTGTGCGAGCCATGTTTGCATCCTTGGTATGATTAAATATCATACCAAGCCGATGCGGACGGAACAACGATATATTTTCGCGCCTGGGCCTCCGCACTGGGCGTTTTTTATTCTGTGGTATTCTCAACGTTTCTTCGATTGGGGGAGCAACCGATGGCAAAGTACGCGGGCGAGTATTCGGAGACCTTCACTGTAAGCCTGCCTATCGACCAGGCCAAGGCCCACTTCAGTAATCTCGACAATATCGCGAAGTGCTATGGCGATGTGAAGTCCGCCAAGAAACTCTCGAAGCCGGGCACCATGAAACTCACGCTTAACCCGAAGACGGAGATCGGCGTGACCTTCAACGGCGAACACACCTGCACCTGGAAGTTCACGGACGAAAACACGCTCGAATGGGAATCGAACGGCAAGGGCAATATCGTTTCCAAAGGCAACGCCGTCTTCACGCCTTCCGGCAAAAAGAAAACAAAAATCACCTACACGGAAAGCATGGAACTCGATATGGAGGTCGCCTTCCTGCTGCGCGCGCTTATCGGCCCGATAGTTTCCAAGCAGATTCGCGAAGGTACAAAAGATTATCTTCAACGCATGCGGGATTTGATTGATGCATAGCCGCATATCACAAGACTCATGAACAAAATTTTCGATGGTCCCGGTTCTTCGATATTTGCGGTGTGCAAATTTTCCGGTAATACCTCTTTACCACAGCTGTCGAAATGCGGCGTCTCCAGAACTATGGCGGAGTCGGTCCCGCAGGCGCCTCACGGTGACTGCACATGCTGGGGAATTCCATTTAACGTCAATCGTCCTATTCATGTAAAAGACAAGCCCGTGCACGTGGCGTTGAACGCAATCAAAGCGCGCTGGCTTGTCTTCATGCACACGAGCGACGTCGAGCCTTTGGAATTCAACAAGCACGGTTTCATATCGCCAACGCGCGGCAACGGCAGGCTCGGCGAACATGTCGCAACTTACGTGTTGCACTACGCAGATGGCAGCGAATCGCGCCACGCGATCCGGCGACGCAGGCAGATTGGCATGGTGCAGCGAATGTCGTGGGGCGAGAATTGCACAGAGTGCGTCGTGCATCGCAAGCCTTGCCCCGTGCCGCTGCCAAGCGAACAGGAGCACCCCTCGCCGCGCGGTGACCGCTTCTCGTTCTACGGCGTGAGCACGTCGCGTGTGCATCAGCCGGATTATCCTTTATGGGCGAATTATCTGTGGGCTTGGGAAAATCCGCATCCGGAAAAGAAGATCGTCGCGCTTACCGTCGAGCCCTGCGGGTTGAATGTAATCGTCTCGGCATTGTCATCCGGAAACGTTTCTTCGAATCCCTTGCGTTGGAACGCGCGCGAGAAGTGCGTGCTGCGTCTCCCGCGTGGTGTCGCATTCGATCCCACGCTCGATGCACTGGGCTTGTACAAACAAATCCAGCTCGATATGGGACAAGTGATCTCCGCGCAACCGCGCTTCATATATCCGAACGATGCATGGGGTAAATCGTATGACAATCAAGTGCCCGCGGTATCGGATGATGAGATTCTCGTCGAATACACGGCGCATCCTGACGCCACGTTTCACGTGCTTGGTAAAACGATACCCGTCGCATCGGTCAACAGCGGCAAAGCGCCCGCGCGTTTTACACCCGTTGCACCCGCGCGCCAGCGCGTGACCGTCCGTGTCGTCGAGCGCGACAGCAAATTTCCCGTCCCTGTAAAACTGCATATCCACGGCGAAGCCGGCGAATACCTGCCGCCGCTGGATCGTCATCGCATACCCAACACCGGCTGGATCGAAGACTACAGCGCAGACTTCGTGAACCAGAATCTGCATCGTTGCTCGTATATCCCCGGGGAAACCGTCGTCGATCTACCGCTCGGCCGCGTCTACATCGAAGTGAGCAAAGGTTTTGAAATCGCGCCCGTGCGCAGAGTGTTTCCCGTAACCCGCGCGACGGAAACAATCACGCTTGAAATTGACCGCGCACTCGACTGGCGTGCGCGCGGCTGGGTCACTGCGGACACGCACGTACATTTTCTCTCGCCCACCACTGCGCTGCTCGAAGGCGAAGCGGAAGGCGTGAACGTCATCAACCTGCTCGCGAGCCAGTGGGGCGAGTTGATGACAAACGTCAGTGATTACGATGGCAAAATGACCTGGGGTTCAAAGGAAGCGGGCGGCGATGGCGAGTACCTCGTGCGCGTCGGCACGGAAAACCGGCAACACGTCCTCGGCCACATCTCGCTGCTCGGCTACAACGGCAAAATGATTGTGCCCCTATGTGTGGGCGGGCCGGATGAATCGGCCTTCGGCGATCCCGTCGACGCGCTCATGTCCGATTGGGCGCGGCAATGCAAGGCGCAGGGCGGTCTTGTGATCATGCCGCACTTTCCCAACCCGCGCATGGAAAACGCCGCCAACTTAATCAGCGGCGAAATCGACGCCGTCGAAATGACCTCCTGGGAAAATCTCTACGGCGGCATCGATCCCTATTCGCTCTCGGACTGGTACCGTTATCTCAACTGCGGCTATTTCATCCCCGCTGTCGGCGGCACGGACAAAATGACCGCGCTCACGCCCGTCGGCGCGATCCGCACCTACGCGCGCATCCCGCGCAACCGGCCGTTTACCTACGCAAACTGGATGGACGCCATCCGCGCCGGTAACACGTTCGTCACCTATGGTCCGCTCGTCGAGTTCTCCGTCGACGGAAAGCAGGCGGGCGCAAACATCAAAATGAAACGCAACGGCGGCACAGTCAACGTCGAATGGAATGCGGCAAGTGTCACAATCCCCTTGTCACGGGTTGACTTGGTCGTCAACGGTGAAATTCGCGAGAGCAAGTCCATCAACGCGAGACAAGGGCGCGGACTCTGCCGCGTAAAGATCGACCGCAGTTCATGGCTCGCGCTACTCGTGCGCGGACATTACCCCGGCAAACCTGAGATCGTCGCGGCGCACACCTCGCCCGTGATGGTCCACGTCGCTGGCTCGGAGTACTTCTCCGCGGTCGATGCGGTCACCATGCTCGACCAAATCGAAGGCGCGCTCGCCTACATCGACACCCTCGGTACGCGCGCGGATGACGCCACCTATAAACGCATGCGCATGACCCTCACCGCCGCGTACCGCAAGCTGCACAACGAGCTGCACCAACGCGGCCACCATCACCACCACAGCCACGCACACGACCACCATCACCACCACGAATGAAACCCGGCGTGTGTGATAAGGTATTCATCCGTTCAGGCGAAGTTTATCAACACACTTATTTTGGATTTAGATTTTGGATTTTGGATTAAAAGAGCGGCACACCCACGCCAGTGCGAATGATCGATGCGCGCCGACATCGAAAGTCTCTTGTGCCTTGCTAAACGCATTCCAATCCACAATCCACAATCCAAAATCTAAAATAAGAAACGCAATTGGCCTCTGTGCTGCTGTGGCGACCGCCCTGTTGCTTGCGGGTTGCGACAGCGCCGTCATCCAAGGCGTCGTGCTCGACGCCCGCGGCGAGACCCTCCCCGGCGTTTCCGTGCATACGGTGGGAACGCCATACGAAGCGCTTACCAATGGACGCGGCGAGTATCGCGTGCGCTTTGTGCCGCAGGAGGAGTTTCACGTTCAATTCTTCAAGACCGGCTACACCACCGGCGATCTGCGCATTCAAAGCGTTACCGAAGCGCGCTCAGTACGCGCAAACCCGATCAGCCTGATTTCGCTGCCGGAAAGCTCGGGTGTATATCTCAGCGACAACCGCTTCAGCCATTACGAACGCACTACCTTCGATACTCCCAAACAGTACGAGCGCCAATCCGACGAGAGTATCGTCTATGGTTTTCTGCGCGCGCCTGTCGAGACCAAAGATCTGCGCCCCTTCATCGTCATCTACCGCGGCTTTACCATTCCGCGCTGCTGCCCGAAGCTAAACGCGCTGGAAGAAACGGAAGTCAAAGTGGGCGCGAAGGAAAATGTGAAGGCCTGGATTCGCGCGGGTGAAATCCCAATCGAAATTAATGAAGTGGATGTCGGCCAGGGGCAGTTGTTGAGCGTGCTTCCGGCGGGCGAACTTCCGTACGGCGCATACGCCATACACTGGGGTATGCTCGACGGCGATATGTCCGTGGACGAGTCGCGGGCCTTTGCGTTCAAAATCGTCGAGGAGTTCACGCCGACGGAAGCACCCGAAGAACCGGCCGCGACGGACGCCGCGAAAGAAGCGGACAAGAAACCCGTCGAGGTCGAAGACACGGAAGCGCCCGCGCAAGCTCCCGACCAGGAACTGTGAGCGCCGCGCAAATCCTCGCATAGTTTGACTCCCTCCTTAGCAACCGATAGGCTACCCGCCATGGAAAGCCCGGTGCGACATGTGGGCTGCGCACCTTTCCAAAATTCCTTCTTGGGACAACTCGACGATCGGAAGTGACATATGAAGCGGCAATACGTCGCTAACCTGCAAGACGGCGATACCGTCAATGACTATTTCGTTGCAGCGCGCAAAGACTTGCGCGATCAACAAAAAGGTGGCAAGTTTCTCGGCATGGTCTTTAAGGACCGCACCGGTGAAATCGGTGGAATCCTTTGGAACAACGCAGTCGCCGCCGCGCGCCTCTTTGAACTTGGCGACGTCGTCAACGTGCGCGGCACGATCACGAGTTATCAGGACCGGTTACAGGTGCGCGTCGATCAGGTACTACCGCTGCGCGAGGGCGAGTATAACCTTGCCGATCTGATCTTTCAGCCGGACAACACCCAGGAAGTCTCCTGCAAATTCCGTGCGATCATGGAGACCATTCACAACGAATGGCTGCGTAAACTGGTGTTTTCGGTGCTCGATGATACCGAGTTTTTCGCGCGCTTTTCGTCAGCGGCCGCGGGCAAGAAATGGCACCACGCGTTTCGCGGCGGTCTGTTGCAACATTGCTACGAACTCGCGCAACTGGCCACGGCGGTATGCGACATCATGCCGCGCATTGATCGCGACGTACTGCTTACCGGCGTGCTCGTACACGACATCGGCAAGCTCGACGAAATGACGCACGATCTCTACGTCGATTACACCACCGCCGGAAAATTGCTCGGCCACCTCGCGATCGGCGCCGATCTTGTACAGCGCAAGATCGACGCGATCGAAGGCTTTCCCGAAATGCTGCGACTGCAGGTGCTCCACTGCGTGTGGTCGCACCATGGGGAACTCATCAACGGCTCGCCTGTCGTGCCAAAAACCCTTGAAGCCCTCGTGCTTTACCACATCGACAACCTCGACGCACAAGCCGACGCCTTTATGCGCATCATGGACGAAACGCGTGACAAGGGTCAGGTTTGGTCGGAATACATTCAGATGATCGACCGCCAGGTGTGGACCAAGGAACGGTTGTAGTAGACGACTTCCGGTAGACACGCGTGCAAAACCCCGAACGCAGATACAGCATCGGCGAAGTGAGCGAAATGCTCGGGGTCACTGTCCGCACCCTGCGCGTGTGGGAAGACGAGTTCAAACAACTCAAACCCAAACGCGATCGCGTGAAACGGCGCTACTATCTTCAAGAAGACATCGAGATCGCCCGCCGGATCAAACAGCTCCTCAAAGGCGAACGCCTCTCCACCGAAGGCGCGCGCATACGCCTCACCCAGGAAATACACATCGACGGACGCCCTCGCACGCGCCAGGAACTAATCGACCTTGTAGACGAGCTCGAGAACGACGTGCGCGCACTCCTCGATCGGATGGATAAGACGGATGAACTCCTGCGTCGAGATCGCTAGCGTATTCCAAGCAGGCTCATTGGCCGGGCCTTCGCTTCCGCTGTTGGCGCCTTCTGCGCAGACACAACCCCGATTTTTGTAGTGCAGGCAGGCTCAATTATTTTGCGCGCGGTGCAAATGCAACAAGGCCTGTGCGTAGTCTATCGATACGCACAGGCCTCTACGAACTATATTCTCTTACGATGCGCTGGTGAGCAGCTTAGTATCCGTATCCGCATCGAACACTTCGATGAGGGACTGCTGGGTCATCGTGGGGACGGTTTCGGCGTCTTCGGTGTCGAGTTCGATTTCGACGGAACATGCCGACAGCGCCGCGGTGCCGACGCTCACGTTATCGACAAAGACTTCGATGGTTGCTGTCGTGTCGCCGATGTGTTCCACCTCGACGTTGAGCTTCTTGCGGCCGCTGGTGCGTTCTTCATACTTCGCTTTGCCTTTCGGTGCATCGACTTTCGCGGGTGGGTGAAGTGTGAACCTGTAGCGAATGCGGTCACCGCCGCCGCTGCCCGCGCTCACGCCTGTATGCGCGAGCATGATGACAAACACTCCTGCAATTGTCGCGGCCAAACCGCGCAATACCCAACGTGACACTGTCGTTCCCATCATCAAATCTCCCGTGTAACTCCCACGCATGAATGTGCCGGACAAATGAATTCGACGAATGCTGCGAATACCGCCGTGGGACCCGCTGAGATCCGCTGCATTCGGTGAATCAAATACATGCAAGCGATATAAATGTTACGCGTTCTTGCGAGATGACATGCTAGCAACGCCTTATATAGTTATATGGTATAAATAAAACGATGCGCCCGGAGACCAAGTCTCCGGGCGCATTCCCGCTTCGCACCGGCCCTTGAGCCGGTCAAGCCTTACTGTTGGGGTGCCGGGGGAGGCGGCAGTTCAGGCTGCCGGCCGGTACCGTCGCGACGCGGGCCTTGGCCATCATGTGGGCCGGGGCCAAACTGCTGACCAGGTCCGCCCTGCGGGCCACGTCCGCCGGGACCGCGCTGCGGACCATCAGGGCCGAATTCCGGGCGCATTCCGTGCGGGCCGCGTGGGCCATGTTGCGGGCGGTTCTTGATGTGGTTGTCCCATTCGTCACGCGTGATGTTGCCGTCTTTGTTGGTGTCGATATCCTCGAACTGGGGCGGAGGTGGCGGCATGCCCGGTCCACCCATTCCTGGGCCACCGAATCCTTGTTCACCACCGCGCGGGCCGAACTGATGCCCACGCGGACCATCGCCTTGTGGGCCGCCGAATTCGCCAGGACCACCAGGACCTCCGGGACCGCGCTGCATGCGCATGCCGCGACCTTGACCCGGGCCACCCGGAGGCGGCGGGAAATCGCCTGGCTTGCCATCGGGACGCGGGCAGTTCTGCGCACCCGGCCCACCCGGAGGCGGCGGCAACCGGTCGTCGTTTACGGGGGGTGGTGGTGGCGCGGCTGCATCGCCTGGCGGCGGCGGTGGGGTGGCTGCCTGCGCGGCCGCGGTTCCCGCAAAGGTGAGTGTGCTCGCCGCGCCCAGCGCCGCGAGGACTGCGATCGTCTTCATTCTTTCTATCATGCGTTTCATGGCTCTTGGCCCTCCTTGAACCGTTTTAGCCTTTCGGCTGACAACGGAACTGTGCCACGCGAAGATGAACGCACAAGCGATGTTTTCATGAAGAAACTGTAATCAAGCGTGCCCTCGCGCGGGTGATATACTCGGCTCGCTATGAAAATACTTGTGGTGGAAGACGAACAGCGCATCCTTCAGTTTGTGAAGAAGGGCCTGGAAGAAGCGGGCTTCGCAGTGGACAGCTGTGAACGTGGCGACGACGGCTTGTTGCTGGCGACAACGCAATCCTATGACGCGATTATTCTCGACATCATGTTGCCTGGGCGTGATGGATTGAGTGTGTTGCGGCAGATTCGTGAGAAGAAGAATGCTGTGCCGGTCATTTTGCTTACCGCGCGCACAGCACTTGATGAACGGGTCGAAGGACTCAACCTCGGCGCGGACGACTATCTCACCAAACCGTTCTATGTTGAAGAGTTGATCGCACGTCTGCACGCGCTGGGACGCCGCGCGACGGGGCAATCGCTCACGGTGCTGCAAGCCGGCGACCTGGTCGTGAATCTCGTAACGCGTGAAGTGAAAAATAACGGCGGCGATATTCGCCTCACCGCGCGCGAATTTACTTTGCTTGAATATCTCATGCGATCGCCGGGACGCGTGTTTTCACGCACGCAGATCCTCGAGCACGTGTGGGGCTACGATTTCGATCCGAACACCAACCTCGTGGACGTGCATATCCAACGGCTGCGCAAGAAACTCGGTGCGGCGGGTGATTCGTTGATCGAAACGATTCGCGGCGTGGGGTATCGCTTCAAGAAGACCGAAACATGAGCGCGCTGCGATCATTTCGTCTACGCATTGCGCTGCTGTCGGTTTGTTTGTCCGGGTTGGTGCTTGCGGTGTTCACCGCGTGGGCGTGGTACATGGTGCAGCGCTCCAATCTCGGGCGCGTGGACGATTCGCTGCGCGAAATTGCGCAACGACACCTTATGTATCCGCACGACGCCGCGCACTGGGTGCAGGTGGATCGTTCGCTGCAAAACGTTTTTGGTGGTGACGCAGGCCGTGCTGTTTTGCTCGTCGTGAATTCGGATGGAAAGCTGCTGCATCGCTCGTCGGGTTGGCCAGAGCAGTTGCGGCCAATTGCGACCATACCGGCCGCCGCGTTTACTGACGAGGTTCCCACTTACCCCGAGCCGCCCGCTGAAGATTATCCAATACCACCTCCACCGTTTTTTGGTGAGATGTCTGACGGACCACAGGGTCGAGATCGCGGAGATTTCGGGCCGCCGCCCGGTGCTCCAGATCGACCGCTAGATCCTTTCGAGCGCGGCAATCAACAACGACCTCCAAATGCTCAGGGCCATGATGGTGAATTCCGTCCGCCTCCACCGGGCGGTCCAAATGGACCGCAAGGGGCATTTCCTCGCGGCGATCAGCAGCGCCCTCCGAATCCTCAGGGTCCTGACGGCGAATTTCGTCCGCCGCCGCCCGGCGGTCCGCGAGATCAACGGGGGCAGGGACCGCCGCCAGGGCGCGGATTTGGACGCGGTCCGGGGCGTGGGCCTGGCAGACCCGGACCTCCGCCGGAGGTGCTTCCCGTGCTGCCGATTGACAGCAAGACCATGACGGCAGACGATGAAACGTGGCGTGTGGGCGTGTACCGCGATCCAGAAGTTACGTTGGCGATTGCCGTTGAACTAAGCGGCTTTCGCGCCCACCTTGCTGCAGCGCGACTTAGTCTACTTGTTGCGTTTCCGCTCGCGCTTGTGTTGATTGCGTTGGGCAGTTGGTATCTCGCAACACGCGCGATGCGTCCCGTGAATCAATTGCGCGACGCGATTGCGGAAGTGACTTCCCAAGGGCTCGACAAACGTGTCGTATCGGGCACGGAGTCGATTGAATTTCAACAGTTGAGCGAACAGTTCAACCGGATGATGGAACGCTTGGAGCGAAGTTTCACGCAGGCCGCGCGATTCAGTGCGGATGCCGCGCATGAATTGAAGACGCCGCTGGCGGTATTGCAGGGCGAGATTGAACAGGCCCTGCAATCGGCAAAGCCCGAGACGCAAGTTGTGCTTGGGCGACTGCTCGATGAAGTGCAGCGACTCAAATCGATCACGCAAAAGTTATTGTTATTGGCGCGTGCAGATGCAGGACAATTGAGCGTGCATCATGAATTTGTCGACTTTTCGGAGATGGTGAATGAATTGGTGGAAGACGCCGAAGTGCTTGCGCAGGGATTGAAAGTTTCCAAGCAGATCGCGCCGGGGATTCAGATTTCTGGTGATCGCGTATTGTTGCAACAGGTCCTGCAGAACCTTACCGACAACGCGATCAAATACAATCGCGACGGCGGCAACATCGGTTACAAGCTTGATGTGAAACAGGGCGCTGCGCGATTGCAGGTGGCAAATACTGGCGAGATACCAGCGGAGAAGCGTGAGAAGATTTTCGATCGATTCGTGCGCGTCGATGATGCGCGCAACCGGCGAGTTGACGGCGCGGGACTTGGGCTGAGTCTCGCACGGGAAATCGCGCGCGCGCATGGCGGCGATTTAACGCTGGAGAAATCGGACAATGGGATCGTGACGTTTGCGTTGCGGTTGCCGGTTGGCATTTAGCGAGCGCAGTTGCACTTAGTACGTAACATCCCCCTAAATCCCCCTTCAAAGGGGGACTTAAGAATCGCTCAATGACGTCGAACGATCTGCAATAAGTCCCCCTTTGAAGGGGGATTTAGGGGGATGTTCTTATTTGCGTGGAATGATGTAGTACGTTCCCGATGCCGTCGCGACGACCTTTGTGGCGTCGCGCACTTCGGATTCGAGAAAGGCGATGCGGTTGCCTTTTTGCACGACGTGGGTCTCGCAAACAATTGTCCCTTCGAACACCGCTTTGAAATAGGACATTTTTATTTCGAGCGTGGTGAAGCTTTGCCCGTCTTCCATCATCGGCAACAAGGCCATCGCCATGCCGGTGTCCGCGAGCGTGTAGTGCACCGCGCCGTGTAGTACGCCCATGGGATTGCCCATGCGTTCGTTCATGGTGACTTTGCACACCGAGCGGCCCGGCGATACTTCGGTGAATTCCACACCGAAAAGGCCGGGGAAATGCGGTTTCACCATTTCGTTTATCTGTTCGAGGGATATTTCCATCACAAATCTCCACGTTCTTGAGTTAAACCTACGTGCTCGTGCTCCTGCTCGTCATCGTAATCGATTCGTTCGAGCATCGAGTGCGAGTACGATGACGAGCAGGAGCACGAGCACGACGAAGAGTAGATATTGAAAAGGATTCTCAATACCACTTTTGCGCGATTGGCGCGGGTTGATATGTCTCTATGTAATGCATGGCATCTTCCGGCGTTGTGGCGACGTGATAGAGATTGCTGCACGCCGGTTTTGCGAAGCGATGCTCGAAGAAATGTTTGAACAGGGTCACAAGCGGATCGTAAAAACCTTTGATATTCAGGAAGACGAGCGCCTTGTCGTGCATGTTGAGTTGTTTTAGCGTTAGGACCTCGATCATTTCTTCGAGTGTGCCGAAGCCTCCGGGCAGCGCGATGAATGCGGAGGCGCGATCGAACATGATGGCTTTTCGTTCGCGCAGATCTTTGGTGAGAATGAGTTCATCGCTCGCGGCGTAGGCGAGCTCTTTTTCTTTTAGCGCATTTGGTATTACGCCGATGACGTGACCGTTGTGCGCGTGCACGGCGCGCGCGACGGCGCCCATCAATCCGATGTGACCGCCACCGTAGACGAGCGGGCGCTTCGCTGCGGCAATGAGTTCGCCGAGGCGCGTGGCCGCATGGAAGTAAGACGGATCGACGGCGTCGCTGGAGCTACAGAAGACGCAAATGGCGGTGTTCATAGGGTGTTGCTTTGCATGTTGTGCGCAGTACCTCAAATTAATACTTCCGATCGACTGTTGATCCCGTGCTCGTGCTCCTGCTCGTCATCGTACTCGCACTCGATACTCGAACGGATCGATTACGATGACGCGCAGGAGCACGAGCACGACTATAGAGAGTACTTTGGATGCTATGCGCGTCTCTTTCTGCTCTAGCGCAAAACCTGCCGCGTAAACGCGGAACTCCAAACCTAAGAAGAAAGCGCGCGCTCTTTTGAGCGCGCGCTTGTCGAAGCTAATCACGGGCGAGACGCCCGTGCTCCTTTTAAAATAATTCGGGCGTCTGGGATAGATCGACTTGGTCGTCGGCCTTCTTGATCTCCGCGAGTTCCGGTTTGCGTGGTTTGATGTAGGGGCCCGTGAGCATTTCCTTGTAGCCCATGCCGGGGCCGACCATCGGGTAGACGTGCGCGTCGCGATCGATCATCACTTCAAGGAATGCCGGGCCTTTGTGCTTCACGAAGCGCTCGAGCGTTTCCTTCACCTTCGATTTATCGTCCAGGCGTTCGGCAAATTCGTAGCCATCAGACTGCGCGCATTTCACGAAATCTTTCCGGTGCAGCGATTTGTCGCTGCCCGAGAAACGGTTTTCGTAATAGGTCTGCTGCCACTGGCGCACCATGCCGTCGCCGAGATTGTTCAGCAGCAACACCTTCACGGGGCAATCGTAGGTCGTCGCAGTTTCCAGCTCGCCGAGGTTCATGCGCAGGCTGCCGTCGCCATCGACATCAATGACGATGTGATCCGGCTTGGCGAATTGCGCGCCGATGGCCGCGGGCAAACCGAAGCCCATCGTGCCCATGCTACCGGAGGTGAGCCAGGTGCGTGGTTCGTGGAAGTCGAAGAACTGTGCGGCCCACATCTGGTGCTGGCCGACGCCGGTGGACACGATCGCCTTCCCTTTCGTGATCTCGTTCAGCGCTTCTATCACGTACTGCGGCTGAATGAGATCGGTCTCTTTCTTGTAGCTCATCGCGTGGTTTTTCTTCAGCGCCTGAACGTGCGCGACCCACGCTTTATAGTCCTTGCGGAACTTCAGCTTCTTGCCCGCGTCGGTGAGGTCTTTTAATGTCACGCCTGCGTCGCCCGCGTGGCTCCACGTGAAGGATTTCACCTTGCCAAGCTCGGCTGCGTCCACGTCCATATGCGCGATGTAGCGCGCTTTCGGCGCGAACTCTTTCACCTTGCCCGCGACGCGATCGTCGAATCGCGAACCGACGGCGATGATCATGTCGCAATCCTCAACGGCATAATTTGCGAAGGCCGCGCCGTGCATGCCGAGCATGCTGAGCGAGAGTTCGTTCGTGGTGTCAATCGCGCCGAGACCCATCAGCGTCGTCACAACTGGAATCTGAAATTCCTTCGCGAAGGCGCGCAACTCATCGGAGGCATTGCTGTTGATGACGCCACCGCCCGCGTAGATCAGGGGGCGATCCGAATTGCCAAGTTGCTTGAAGAATTCCGCCGATTGTTCCGGCGTGATGCGCGACGCGTCTGCTTCGGCTTGGCGCTTTTCGAAGCCACGAAAGTTCAGCAGACCTTTGCCTTTGAAGGGCGCCTGATACAACTGAATGTCCTTCGGCAGATCGATGACGACCGGGCCAGGACGTCCGCTACGCGCGATGTGAAAAGCGGTGCGGATAGTTTCTTCAATTTCGTTTTCATTCTTCAGGAGAAACACGTGCTTCGCGCAGGCGCTCATGATGTTGAAGACCGGCGCTTCCTGGAACGCATCAGAGCCGATGGCAGCGCGCGGGACCTGTCCGCAAATCAACACGACGGGGATCGAATCCGCCATGCAATCGCGGATCGGCGTCACGCAATTCGTCGCGCCGGGTCCGGAGGTGACGACAAACACGCCGACCTTACCGCTCGCGCGTGCGTAACCCGCCGCCATGAAGCCGGCGCCCTGTTCGTTGGCGGGAACGATAAGGCGAATCTGCTCGTTCTTCGCGTGGGCCGCGTTGAATTTGAAGATGGCGTCGTAGGTCGGAAGGATCGCGCCGCCGCTATAGCCAAATACCGTGTCAACGCCCTCGTCCGCGAGTACCTGCACCACCATGTCCGCACCGGGCATGACGGTGCCGGCCAAGGGATGCTGCGTGGGCGATTTAACGGTAGCCATTGTTCCTCTCCTTAGTTGCGCGAATCATGATAATTATCGCGCCTATGCGTATACGACCACAATGGTCGCGTACGGGTTGGTTGCCCCATAAACAAGAAACGGAGCGCATCGGGTTTTCCGAGCGCTCCGTTTTAGTCGATTATTGATTTCGCTACGGCTAGCTCGGCTCGCCCGGCGTGGTTACTACCGCGCCTAGCGCTTCTCCTACTACATCG
>JADLHJ010000119.1 GCA_020848835.1 Candidatus Hydrogenedentota bacterium | reverse complement strand
GACGCACGGTGCGGTTCGAGTTCAGCGGCCAGTTGTTCAGGAAGCTGATACCGATAAGGTCGCCGACGTCGATCTTGTAATCTTCCGTCTCGCCCATGGGCGCGGTGAGGCGCACTTCCATGTTGTCGCCGACTTCGATGCGGTAGTCCCAGGGGACATCGCCCTCCTGGAATTCTTTCAGGCGGAACTGCAGGCTCAACTTGTCGCCTGTCTGGAGCAGGTATGCCATGTCCTGCCCGCTCATCTCGTCGATTTCCGCCTGCGTGATGTCCTGGCCTTCGCCTTTCGGATCCAACACGATCGTGTGGTCCGTGGCTGCACAACCTGCCAGCATACAAACTGCCAGCAGCGCCAGCCCGAAGGCGGCCCAACTCACTTGGCCTCTTCCTTCTGCGTTCATGTCCCTTTGCCTCCTAATCCGCCGCGCCCGGGGTGCAGCCGGGCATTGGCCGTTCCTTCTCGCTTCCACGTCTGTATCGGGATTCGGTAATCGGATTCGGGGATTGGGTTCCGCCGGCGTCCACATGGTCATGCGAACGTACTACCCCATCACCCTGACTTCGATACCATCCCCAGCTCGACTGCAAGCCGATCTCACTTCGTACTCGTAGTCGCGCTCGTAATCGCTCTTTCGAACTCCCCAGTTCTTTGCGAACTTATCGATTCCTATTAATCGCTATTCGCCACTCGCTTCCTAGCTTCCTTGTCACTTCGGCGCATTTGGATCGTTCGGGTTAATCTTCCCCGGTTCGGTTGGTCTCAAGAATCGTTCTTCCACTTCCATCGCGGTGACTTCACCCGGCTTTGTTGCTTGCTGGGGCAATGCGCGCTGCTGCTTTGATCGTTTCGTCGCGCCGAGTTGCGGCTTATCAATCGTCATCTTCGGCGCAAAGGTCTGCGACGGTTCGATTTTCCGGCGCTGGCGCGTTTCGGGCGTGATGCGGAACTGACCCGTACGGCTTTTTAGTACGCTCGTGAAAATCTCCGCGGGCAGCCGCTGCGATTCTTTAAAGATTTCCGCGACGAGCGGCGCGGCTGTTTCCACGGCTTTTCGTTCCAGGCCTGTGGTCTTTGCGCGGACCTGCTCGAATTCGTAAAACAACTGATCGCGCGCGAACTCTGCCGAAACCTCCACGACGTTTTCGTATTCGAAACTCATATCAAGTGTTTGAATGGTGATGCGATACCGTTCGCCGGGGTTCTGCAAATAATTTGGCTCGGAAGACTTCAGTATTTCCGCGCGCACTTCGAGCATGTATTCCGGCGCTGGGTTCGCGCGTGGCGAGCTGCCGGGAGTGGGAATGACAATGTCGCTCAGCCGATCGCCGTGAAAACGGCTGCGCTCAAATACGCCGATGCGCGCGACGCCTAACTCTTCCTCGATAAGTAGACGGTGGTTTTCATCCAGCACTTCGCCGTGGTAGCGCTTTTCTTGCGCGAATGCGGGGAGAGAAGCGATTGCGAAAAACATGATTATGAGAACGAGATCGAATGCTCGATTACGAGCACGAGCACGCAATTGCGGGACTATGCTTTGTATATCAAGATGTCGCATTGCTGTTTTCTTCAAACAATCCCGTGAGGCCGCGGAGTTGCGTATGCTTTGTTATGACCGTGTCCGTATGCGCGCGGCCGTCGTCGAGGACAACATCCGAGAGCACGACACAACGTTCGAGACGCGCGGGCTTGCGTACAACTACACGATCGCCCAGCACGGTATCCGTGAGTTCGGTGCCGCGCGCAAGATCGCAATCGTCTCCGGTCAACGACATGCGGTTCAGTTTGCGCAACTGGTGCATGCAACAATCGATCAGATCGCGCGTGTAGGTGATGTTCACGTCCCACTCCACGACGGCTGCGATACGTACGGCCAGTTCGTAGTCTATCAGGATTTGTATCGAGTCTGTTAATTCATATTCATCACGCATGGCCGTGCGTGGCGTGCGGCGGATGGCGTCGAAAATGGGCATATCAAAGAGGTAAAGTCCGCACCCCTTTAACATATTCGTCACGTGGCGCGGCTTTTCGATGACGCGGCGCACGGTGCCGTCTTCGCGAAGCAGTACGGAAAAGTTACGTTTGACCGCTTCGGCGTCGGCTTCTTCCTTGACGGCGAGTACGGCGGTCGCCGCGTTCTCTTCCATCTCTTCCATCATGCGGTCAAGTTGCGGGATCTCGAAAAATATATCGCCGAGCATCAATAGGAATGGCCGCGTGATGTGACGTTCGAGTTGTCCAACCGCGTGCGCGATGCCGAGACGTTGCTGTTGTTCGATGTACCGAATGCGCAGTCCAAAGCGACTGCCATCGCCGAGCGTCTGCGTGATGCGATGGCCGAGATGTCCGATGACAATAAATACTTCATCAATGCCGACGGACTTCATGTACTCGAGCTGATACGCCAGCAGCGGCTTGTTGCAGATCGGCACGATGGGCTTGGGCATCTCTTCGCCAAAGGGACCCATCCGCGAGCCGTGGCCTGCGGCGAGTATCACACCTTGATATTTCGATGCGCTCATATCGTGCTTCAGTGCCGTACCGGCACGTCCTCATAGCCGCCGGAAAGAATCCAGTCAATAGTCCGCTTCAAACCGTCTTCGAGATTTATGGTCGGTTCCCAGCCAAGCAACTCTTTCGCTTTCGAACTGTCCGCTTCCACGCGCTGGATCTCACTGCGCTTTGGGCGCATGCGGTTCGGGTCGGAAGCGATTTCGATCTCTTTGTTCATGAGTTTGGCGATAAGTTCCGCGAGTTCGCCTATGGTCACTGCGCGGGTCGATCCAAAGTTTACGACTTCGCCTATCACGCTGTCCTCTTCGGCCATGCGAATGAAGGCGGAGACAATGTCGTCGACGTAGGTGAAATTCCGCGTCGGCGTCAGATCGCCGAGACGCAATTCCTTCCCGCGCGCGAGTTGCAGAATGATGGTTGGGATGACGAGGAACTGCCCGATGCGCGGGCCGTAGGCATTGAAAATACGGCAGGTCGCCACTGGCAGTTCGTATGACAGATAGAAACTTTCGGCCGTGTGATCCGCTGCAAGTTTCGATGCGGTGTACGGGTTGTGCGCGGCGACGGGATGCGTCTCGGTAATCGGGCTTCCGTCTGTTGTCGTGCCGTATACGCCCGCAGAAGATGTATGGACAACGCGGCGCACGTGTTCGTGCCGTGCGGCATTGCAGACATTAAGAGTGCCCATCACGTTCGTGATGATGGTTTCTTCTGGATTGGCATACGAATACGCGACGCTCGTGATCGCCGCGTGATGAAATACCGTATCGATACCCGCCGTTGCTTCGCGCACAAACGCGCCATCGCGAATGTTGCCGCCGCAGATTTCGAGGTTCTTTGCAAGCGGTTGTTGCACGCCGGCGAGATACCCCACGCTGCCGCGCATGTTGCCGTGGACCATGCCGCGCACTTCCGCGCCCAGCGAGAGCAGGCGTTCGCACAAATGGCTGCCGATAAATCCGCCCGCACCCGTGACGAGAACTTTGCGGCCTTTCCAATCCATCTACGCGGCCCCCACGGCAAGCGGTTTTCGCCAGAGGCCCATGATATGTGTGCTGCATTCGCGCAGTAACGGCACATGCGTTTGCGCACGTTCGATCGCACGCACAAGTAACGCGAGGGGCGTATTGAAAATGAAGAAGGCCCACATGCCCGCGAGCATTTCCACGCGTTCACGCTTAAAGCCGGCTTCGCGCATTAATCGGTCAAGCGTCCACGGGGTGTTCGCGCGGTAATACGTGCGGAACGTATCTTCCTCGTGACTCTTGAAAAGCCAACTCTTGACTGTCTGCTTTACGCCATGCGGAATCGCCGTCGATATAAATGCAAAGAAGCTCAGCCGGTTCGGCGTGAGCACGGCGAGCACACCGCCAGGACGCAGCACACGCCAAAATTCTTTGAAGACGGTGAGTGGCGCGGGCACGTGTTCGATCACAAATTTACAGACGATTACGTCGAATGTCTCGCTGCGAAAGGGCAGCGTCTCAAGCGGCGAAGCCACACAGCTCGTCGCGATTGTATTCGCGCGCAGGCCCGGTAAATCGGTGTCGCAACCGACCGCGCACTTTGCCTTTGCGATTGCAGGCAAATCCGGATCGCCGCGCGAACAGCCCGCATCCAGCAGGATCGTCTTGTCTGTAATCACCGCCGACAGCGCCGCGTCGAACGCGCCGTTGACATCGCGGATCCATTGCATCAACAGACGATACCGCCGCGCGCCGAGGCGCGCCACGATGTCGTCTGGAACAGCGAGGGACCGCTTATCCTGCGACAGTTTCGGCGAAGATGCGTTCATAATCGTCCGTGATTTGGTCCCAGTCGTATTCCGCTTTCACGCGCTCGACCGCAATTTTGCGGTACCGCGCGACTTCTTCCGGATTATCGACACACCACTGCAATTTCTTGCGCAGGTCTTCCACTTCGCGGGTCTTGTAACAGACCCCCGCATGCGCGACGGCTTCGACGTTGTACGAGATGTCGCTCACCAGTACACAGTTGCCCGCGCCCATCGCTTCGAGAATCGCGGGGTGTGTACCGCCGACTTCCATCGCGTTGACGTATACATACGCATTCGCCTGAAGTGCTTTATAGATGTCGCCATACAACCCGCCGGGAAATTTTATGCGCGAATCTTTCGTCGCTTTCAGCTCGCGGATGTAATCATCCGCGAATGGCGCACTGCCGACGACAAGACAAGTCATGTCCGTCTTCACGCCTTCAAACGCCTTCACCAAATGGTGCGCATTGTTCTCCGGCTCCAGGCGGCTGACAAACAGGAAATACTTCTCCGGCTCGACGCCGAAATCTTTCAACAACTCTTTCTTGAAGCCGCGCTCCACAACGTCCGCGCCGTAGGCCACGAAGGTTGTGTCGCGCCCGAACTTCTTCTTGTAGTACTCCTTGATCACGCGCGAATCGGCGATGAGCACATTCGAAAATTTTGCCGCCAGCCACTCCGCGAACTTGAAGTACATCTTCGCGGCCTTGTTCCACTTCGCGCGTTCCCACTCCAGGCCGTCGGTATTCAGCACCACCTTCACGCCAAACATACGCGCCAGCCAGGTGAATGCGCTGTTGCCAGACGAGCAGTAACACCCCACATCCGCCCCGTGGCGAACCATATGCCAGGTAGAGACGAAGCAATGGGTAATCGAGTCCAGGTGCTTCGTATGTATCGTGGACTGGTACACCAGCCGGACACCCCTATACGTCTTGAGCCGTTCCTTATAATGCGTCGCTCGGCAATACACGGTCACGTCGTGCCCCTTAGCCGCAAGGCGCACGGCAACTTCTTCCACAAAGGTCTCAAACCCGCCGTAATTTGCGGGAATTCCGCGGGTCCCCAGAAAGGCGATCCTCATCGCGCTGCGCTCGCGGCCTGAGAATACATAAGTCTTTTATTTAATATAGTTTATATTTGCAGATGACAGCTGCAAAAGCAGCGCCGGTCTTCCGCTTCCCCAACGTCGTCACCCGGGCACAATCTGTGCCACGGGCAGGCCACAAAACATCAATATCTAAGATTGATACTAAGTGAGTATACAATATATTGTGGCTTGGGTAAAGGAAAAATCGGACAAACTGGCGAAAATTGTGGTGTGCTCAAATCCAGATTCGTGCCTGTTGCCCGAATTTCCTGCATTTGGTAAGCTACAACCCAGCAACCGCAGTCGGGTGGGAACTGTGGGCATTCAATTCAAGTACAACACGGGAAACCTTTTGCCATGCGTATCGTTACCGGTGTATTGGCTGTTCTTTTTGCATTGGGTGTAGTGGCACGGGCCGAGCTTGTGGACCAGGTCGCCGCAACGGTCGATAAAGAAGCGATTTTGATGAGCGACCTCATGGAGGAGCTGGGCCCGCAATTGCGGGAAATTCGCGCGCAGGCGACCAGTCAGGCGGACTTGGACCGGATTGTCGCAGAAAAAATGCAGGAGACGCTCGATCAGGTTATAGACAACCGGCTGCTCCTACGTGAAGGTCAATTGGCCGGCGTATCCATTGAAGAGACGACCATTGACCAGCGGGTCGAGGAAATGAAGAAGGCGACCAGCAATCTTCAGGAAGAGCTCGACCGCATGGGGATGAGCATCACCGACTTCAGAGAACGCATCAAGAAGCAGATGATTGCGCGGACCATGGCGGTTCGCAAGACAGCCGAACTCGAAAAAGGCATCGCGATTTCGGAGTCCGAGGTCGCGCAGTATTATCAGGACAACAAAGAAAAATTTACGCATGCGGAGCGTTCGCGCTGCTCGCAGATTTTCCTGCCTGCGAGCAACGAACTCGCCGAGCGCGATAAAGTGAAAGCGCAGGCGGAACAGTTAAAAGATGAAATCAACAACGGCGCGGACTTCGCCGACCTAGCGATCGAGCATTCAAAAGCGCCGGGTGCGGAAGACGGCGGCATCATCGGTTGGGTACAAAAGGGCGACCTCGTCGGCAGGCTGGACGAAGCGGCCTTTACGCTCGGTGAAGGCGAAGTGAGCGATGTCATCGAAAGCGATCAGGGCTTCCACATCCTAAAAGTGGAAAAGAAAGAAGCCGCCGGCGAAGCCACGCTCGACGAAGTGCGCAAGGACATCGAGCCGGAACTGCGCCGCGCCGCCGCCGCGGAAAAATTCAAGAAGTGGATGGAAGACCTTCGCAAGCGCAGCAAGGTGCAGGTGTTTATTTAGGCTACTGGTTAGAGTGCATTCGTTTCGCAGTTCTTACATCCCCCTGAATCCCCCTTCAAAGGGGGACTGAATGCAACACCAAGAAGGTCGGTTGGCGAATTCTTAAGTCCCCCTTCGAAGGGGGATTCAGGGGGATGTATTTTGTTTAAAGATGAGGTGTCGCCATGCTGGGCCGTAGTCTCAAGATGGCGTTCTGGATTTTCCACGATCATCTCGGCTTGCTGCTGATCGTAAATATCATGTGGGCGATTGCCGTCGCCGCTCCCATCGCGATTGCATTGCCACCGCTGTTCGCCGGTGATTTCGCGCTGGCATTCGTTATTGGCGCACCCGCAATCTACGTTGCGTTATTTCTGCTCAATCCCGTCCTCGGTGTCGGCATCGCACAACTCACAAAAACATTCATCGACACCCGCGACGGCGCCCTGACCAATTTCTTCGATGGCATCCGCCTTTACGGCATTCGCGCCGCGCTGCTCGGCCTTTGCTATGCCATCGCAACAACTGCGCTCGGCACAAGCACCTGGTTTTATGCAAGCAAGCTGCAATCGACCATGCCATTTCTCGGTTATGCGATTAGCGCGCTCGCTCTATGGTGCCTCGCGATGCTCGCCCTCATGTCGCTTTTCGCGCTGCCTGCACTCGTGCAACGAAAAACCGGCGTCTTCGCAACCATTCGCCTGACCGCATTACTTGCCCTCGCAAATCCGCTGTTAACCCTTGGCATCGCGCTTCAGTGCCTAATGCTGACCATCATCACGGCCGTCTTGTTGCCACTTTTCTTTTTCGGATTCGGCGCCGTGCTGATCTGCATTCAATCCGCCGCATACGAACTCCTCTCCCGAAAATACGCCGCGACGGATCCTGCGGCGCCCACGGCTGACGATGCGGACGACGACTACTTGAACCGCGGGTTCCGCGATCTCTTCTTTCCTTGGCGGACCTAATCGCACCCCGCTTTCTCAGTCCCCGCCACGTAAGACAAAACGCGCAACACGTCGCGATTGAAACCTACAGACAGTCCTCGCTCCGGCATCGATCATGTTTGCTGTGAAGTCCAAGTTTTGGAGGTACGGCAAATGGACCGTCTATCTCGCCGAATCGTTTGTGCAGTCTTCATGGCGTTGAGCGCATTTGTTGCCGTTCTTGTGATGGCGCCCCCCATCTCGATTGCGGACGACACACCCGCCATCAAAGTGATCGAGCCCGACGCCGGCGATCTCTTATTGATGGGCGATCGAATGAAAATCCGCTGGAAGTCCTCGGGCGACGCCGGTTCCCACGTGAGACTGGAATTGCTCCGCGCCAACGGACTTTGCACTGTAATCGATACCAAGACCGCAAATGACGGCAAAGCCTCCTGGACGATCCCGCCACACCTGGAATCCGATGTAAATTACTCCGTTCGTGTCATCGCGCTTACGCCTGCTCACAACCAGGACACCAGCCGGGGAAAATTCTCAATCATGGGCGCCGGAATGCACTAACCTACTTTCCCCCCACCTATTTCGGCGCAACCGCGTGGGTCGTCTCACTTTGAATATATCATTATTATTATTTTATTATAATATTGTTAAGTAAATTTTGCTTGAACCTAGGACTCCTCGTTTTGTACACTATTCGGAATTGAAGGAGACCTGACCGATGACCCGCATTACTGGAATTATCGGCCGCGAGATTTTAGATTCCCGCGGCAATCCTACCGTTGAAGTGGACGTTTTTCTGTCGAGCGGCGTAATGGGCCGCGCGGCTGTACCTTCCGGCGCATCCACCGGCGAACACGAAGCCGTCGAGCTGCGCGATAAAAACCCGAAGCGCTACCTCGGCAAGGGCGTCGAGAAAGCAGTCAACAATGTAAACGGCACCATCGCCGAGGAACTGCTCGGCATGGACGCGCTCAACCAGCGCGAAATCGATCGCACCCTCTGCGCGCTCGATGGCACGGCCACGAAGGGCAAGCTCGGTGCGAACGCGATCCTCGGCGTATCCCTCGCAACAGCCAAGGCAGCCGCGCAGGCTGTCGATCTGCCGCTCTACAAATATGTCGGCGGTCCGAACGCGCACGTATTGCCCGTACCAATGATGAACATCCTCAATGGTGGCGCGCACGCGGACAATAACGTAGATATTCAAGAGTTCATGGTAATGCCCGTCGGCGCAAAGACTTTCAAAGAAGCCCTGCGCATGGGCACTGAAATCTTCCACGCGCTGAAAGCCGTGTTGAAAGGTAAAAACCTTAACACGGCTGTTGGCGATGAAGGTGGTTTCGCACCCAATCTCACGTCGAACACGGAAGCGCTGGAAGTAATCCTTGTCGCGATCAAGAACGCAGGCTACAAAGCCGGCAAGGACATCATGCTCGCACTTGACTGCGCGTCGTCAGAATATTTCAAAAACAAGAAGTACGTAATGGCCGCGGAGAAAAAGCCGGAACGTACCTCAAGTGAAAACGCGGCGTTCCTCGCGGACCTTACAAAGCAATACCCAATCATCTCGATCGAAGACGGCATGGCGGAAAACGATTGGGCCGGTTGGAAAGAACTCACCGATAAAGTCGGCTCGTCGGTTCAGCTCGTCGGCGACGACCTCTTCGTCACCAATACCGAGTACCTGAGCAAAGGTATCCGCGAAGGCATTGCGAATTCGATCCTCGTGAAAGTGAACCAGATCGGTACTTTGACCGAAACGCTTGAAGCCGTAGAAATGGCCCAGCGCGCGAAGTATACCGCAGTCATTTCGCACCGCAGCGGCGAGACCGAAGACGCCACGATTGCGGATTTGGTGGTCGCGACGAACGCGGGCCAGATCAAGACCGGCTCGGCCTCGCGCAGCGACCGTATCGCTAAATACAACCAGCTCTTGAGGATAGAAGAAGAGCTGGGCAGCCAGGCAGAATTCCTGGGTGGTGAAGCGTTTTATAATATAATGAAAGGGCGTGGCGCCAAGTAGGCGGTGAGGCTGATGCGCATACTTCCAGGTAAAGGGTACATTCTTGCGCTGATGTTTTCGGCGGCGTTTGCCGCGTCTTACGCCGTGAAACGGGACCTGCCGGCGCAGTATCAATTTTATTTGGAGAACGAGGAGTACGTGACGACGGAGCGCGCGAAGTTCGATGCGCGGCTCATCGTCGAGCAAGAGCTGGTCGATCGGGTCGATGGGCTTGAAAGAGACCCGATCGAGATGGAGGAAAACGTCCGCCATCAAAAGCAGTTGGCGCGTCCGGGCGAGCGGGTATACCGCATCGAGCCCGCGCCTGCTCCCTCCTCGCGTTAGGAGCAATAGACCTGTCTGTCGCACGAACTTGTCTTAAATAGCCAAGACGAAGCAATAAAACTTCTTGGTCAGAACGGCGAGATCCGAAAACGCATTCAGGAAACGGCGCCGGGTGTCCGCATCGTGGATCGCGGCGCGAAGGTGTTGATTCAAGGTGACGATCCGGATGCTGCCGTTGTCGGCAAAATGCTCGCCGAGATGCTGGTTGCTGTGCGCAACGGCCATACCCCAACGGTTAGTGATGTGCCGTTCGCATTGTCCGAAGCCCGTGACAACACGCCCAAGGGGTTGAGCAACGTCTACGGCACGGCCCAGTCGCGTGGGCTGCGCAGCGAGATTGCGATCAAACCGCGCACGCGCGGCCAGGCGCATTATCTGGATGCGATCAAATCGCACGGCGTAACGATGGTGATCGGTCCCGCAGGCACGGGCAAGACCTATCTCGCTATGGCTGCCGCTGTATCGGCGCTTCTCAACAAGGAAGTGAACCGGCTCATCCTCACGCGCCCCGCTGTGGAAGCAGGTGAAAGCCTTGGCTTTCTTCCCGGCGATCTGCAGCAGAAAGTAAACCCCTATCTGCGCCCACTCTACGACGCGCTTTACGCGATGGTGGACGTCGAGCGCGCGCGCAAGATGGTCGAACGTGAAGTGATCGAAGTGGCGCCGCTCGCGTTCATGCGCGGTCGCACGCTGAACAACGCGTTCGCCATTCTCGACGAAGCGCAGAACACCACGCCCGAACAAATGAAAATGTTTTTGACGCGTCTCGGCGAAGGTTCGCGCGCGGTCGTCACGGGCGACGTGACGCAGATCGATCTTCCCCGCGGCACAAAATCGGGACTCGTCGAAGCGCATCGTATTTTGAAACACACTGAAGGAATTGCGATTGTCCATCTGCACCGCAATGACGTCGTGCGCCATCCGCTTGTTCAGAATATTATCGACGCCTATGAAGCCGCCGAACATCGCGCTGCGCATGACGAGGCACAATCATGATTGGCCGCTTCAAAAAACGCCATCAATTGAGCCCGGGCATCTATCGTGGCCAACAACAGGAAGACCCGCAATCCCGCGAGAATATGTTGCGGCGCGTTATCTTGGGCGTGTCGCTCGTGTTTCTGGTGCTGGTCATCACCAATTTCGGCAGCAAAGTTCCCCCAATCAGCACGGAAGGGACTGTCGCAAAGGACGAAATCGTCGCCGAATTCAGCTTTGAGAGCGAAGACCTCGACAAGACGCGCGAAGCCCGCGAAGCCGCCGCCGCAAAGGTTCCCGATTCTTTTCAGGTAAACACTTCCATTGTCAAGAAGCAGCTCGACCAGTTCGATGCATTTACGCAAGTTCTGCTCGCGCTTCAGCCCGAAGTCGAAAAAGCGGTCGTCGCGCTAAAAGCGAAAAACGACGGCCGATCCGTGACGCGCGCCATACGGGAAGTTGCGGAAGCCGCAATCAAAGACGACGAGGCCCTGGCGAATATCAAACCGGAAAGTCTGGCGGTATGGCTGATGCCGCGGGCCTTACACACGGAAACGCAAAATGATGCGCCCGCAGACGCGCCGCTGACGACACAATCCGTAGAACTTGAACACGCGAGCACACTGACACAGGCAGCGCGAAGCTCGCTGGAATACGTACTGGCATACGGCGTGCTCAAGCCTGGCGAGCGCGGCAGCGATTTTTCAAAGGATCCCGACCGCCGCATCAGCATTGCGCGCGAAACGCCCGCCGCGGGCCAATACGGTGAGAATGAAATTCCGTTGACGCAGGCATTGACGATCGAGACCGCGCAGGAAGAGCTGAAATCGCGTATTGCCAAAGCGGTGCAGGATTCCGCGAGTGGAAGCGTATTGCAGGTGGATCGCGTGGATTTGAAAGACGCCGCCTTCGATGTCGCGCGTCAATTCCTGGTCGATACGCTTGAATTTGACAGCAACCGCACCAACGTCTTGCGCGAGGCCGCGCGCGGCAATACCAAGCCTGTAGTACGCGAGATTGCCGCCGGTCAGCGGATAATTGACAAAGGCGATGTGTGGACCGAGCCGACACGAATCGACGCGGAAATCTACAAGCTGGAACTGAAGAAGCGTTCAGATCAGCAAACAGCAGGAATATCGGGAACGCTCCTGGCGCACACGATCCTCGTCGGCGTCGCGCTATTCGCATTCATGCGCGCCATGCCCTGGCTCGAGCGAAACCCGGAACATCGCTTCAAACTGCTGTGCATGGCGCTTATGGTCATCTGCGCCACCGCCGCGACCGGCCGCATCGTTTCCTACTTCACCGACAAAGGATTGCTAATCCCTGCCGCCGCTGGCGCAATCTTGTTGGCCATCCTCACCAACGCGCGGCTCGCAGGTTTCACCGCCGTCTTCTCCTCATTGTTCTTGTCGATTCAATTTAGTTATAGCTGGCAGATGCTCGTGATCATGGGTGCGATGTCTTTTACCGGCGTGATGAGCATTTACAGGGTGCGCAAACGCAGCGATATGGGCAACGCCTCCGTCAAGGCCACGCTCGTAGGCATCGTTGTCACCGTTGCAATCTCGTTGGGACAAGACTCGATCCTCTCCAACACCACGCTCTATTCGCTCTCGTATTCGCTGATGATGGTCGCGGTGAATGGCGTGCTCTGCCTCGGCCTTGTGCCCGCGGTGCTGCCATCGCTCGAAAAACTGTTCGACATCACCACTGACATTCAGTTGCTCGAATACTCGGACCTCAACAATCCCGTGCTTAGCCGTCTCGCGATGGAAGTGCCGGCTACCTATGCGCACAGCCTTATGATTGGCCAACTCGCGGAAGCAGCAGCGGACGCCATCGGCGCGAACGGTCTCATGGCGCGCGTCTGCGCGTACTACCACGACATCGGCAAAATGAAACGGCCCGAGTACTTCGTCGAGAACCAGACCGGCGCGAACATCCACGATGAATTGTCGCCGCGGCTCAGCGCGCGCGCGATCGCATCGCACGTGTCCGAAGGCGCGGAAATGGCGCGTGAACTGCACCTGCCCAAACCGATCATCGACGGCATCCTCGAACACCACGGCACTTGCCTCATCAGTTTCTTCTACAAGGAAGCCGTCCAGCAGGCAAAGCACGGCGGTGTGACAGAAGGCGATTTCCGATACCCGGGCCCGCGCCCGCGTCACCGCGAGACGGCGATTCTGATGATCTGCGACGCCGTCGAATCCGCTGTGCGCACCTTGAAGAATCCCAATGAAGAGCGCGTGCGCGAACTTGTCGATCGCATCATCGCGAGCCGAGCCAGCGATCGGCAGTTCGACGAATGCGACCTCACGCTTAAAGATCTCGACACGATTGCCGAAGTGCTCACCAAGCGCGTCGCGTCAACTCAGCACCGCCGCATCGCCTATCCCGAACAGAAGCCGGAAGCGGCGGCCGCCACAAACGTCATCCCGCTTTCCGGAGGCCAGGAATAGTGGGCGTTGGGCTTGCGGTCCGCAACACTTCCCGTATCACCGGAAGCTACAGCATCGCCGCTCTCAAAAAACTCGCCGCGCGTGTCTGCGACGGCGAAGGCGTACCCGGCAACGTCGAACTCAGTGTCCTCTTCTGCGGCGATAAGACTATCCGCAAACTAAACGAACAATACGCCGGCAAAGACGAAGCGACCGATGTGCTGTCTTTCGAGCAATCCGGCACGTTTCCCGCCGATACCGCGCGCCCCCTGGGCGACATTGTGGTATCGTTGGAGACGGTGCGCGAACGCTGCGGCGCGAAGGTCCGCGCGATGCGCGACGAGGTGCAACTGTTATTCTGTCACGGCTTGCTGCATTTACTTGGATACGATCATGCCGACGCAAAAGCGCGCGACATCATGATCGACAAGCAGGCCGAATATCTTGGGTGTTCACGCGAGGAAGCGTGGTTCAGCGGTCATTGATTCCGGTGCAAGAGGCGTAACGAATTGGATCGAGTGAAGGGGAATTTTAGCGGCGTGGTCACGCGCCGCCGGTTCACGCTTGGTTTGTGCGCAATCGCGATAGCATTTTGTGTGTTCGCGCAAGCGCCGGACGACGCCACTGCAACTGCGAATGAATTTATCTCCACCGACATTGCCGCGAACGCGGCGGCCATCGAAGCCGACGCCTCGCTCTTTGAACAGCATTTCCCATTCTCCATACTTCTCGGTGTCGGCGCGTTGTTGTGTTGCTCGGCCTTTTTCTCGGGATCGGAAACGGCGTTTTTCTCCATCAATAAACTGCGCTTACGCACCTTGAAAGAAGATGGTACTGCCGGCGGGGCGCTTATTGCGCAGATCATGGAACACCCTGGCCGACTTCTGACGACCATCCTTATCGGCAACATGATCGTAAACACACTCATCGGTATTCTGCTGGGTGCGCGCGCTGAATCGTTTCTGGGCGACGTGATGCCTTCCTTGCACCCTATTGCGTCCTACGCCATCGCCGTGACCATCGTTACCTTGATACTGGTCTTCGTTGGTGAAATTTCGCCAAAAGTATTTGCTGTGCAAGCAAGCGAACAAGTCGCGCGCGCCGTAGTGTTTCCCGTGCTTGCCACCGACAAGTTGCTCGCCCCATTGCGCGACGGTCTACTCGGCATCACAAACCTCTTGTTCAAGATCACGCGCTTTCACGAAGTGCGCGCGGCACCTTTCATCACCGACGAAGAGTTTAAGTCCGCGCTCACCGAAGGCGAAGTGCAGGGCGTGATCGAAGAAGACGAGCGCCAGATGATCCAGGGCATCCTCGAATTCAGTGACGCGCAACTGCGCGAGATCCTCGTGCCGCGCCAAGACGCAATATCGCTTGCCGAGGATTCCACCGTCGCGCAGGCGCATGCGATCTATCGCGAGCACCAGTACTCGCGCATGCCTGTCTATCGCGAAAGCATGGACAAGATTATCGGCATCCTCGTCGCCAAAGATCTGCTCCCCTTCATCGCGCGCGGCGAAACGGATCGCAGCATTCAGGGCCTCATCCGCCCCGCGCATTTCGTCCCTGCGACCATGACCGTGCAGCAATTTGTACGCGACGCGCAGCGCCACCGTTCCCACCTCGCGATCGTGGTGGACGAATACGGCGGCACCGCAGGCATCGTCACGCTCGAAGACGCCATGGAACAAGTCGTTGGTGACATCATGGACGAAGGCGAACAGGAAGAACCCGGCTTCACGCGCATGGACGAAGGCGTCTACGCCCTCGAAGGCGACTTCTCCCTCGACGATCTGAATGAGCTTCTTGGCACCGCGCTGCACGATGATGAACACGAAACCGTCGCGGGCTTTCTGATGCATCGCTCGGAAAAAGTTCTCGAAACGGGAGACGCAATTGAGTGCGACGGCGTGCGCTTTACCGTCGCCGACTGCGACGGCAAGCGCGTCTCCAGCGTGCTGGTCAAAATCTTGCGGAAAGAAGACAGCGCCGAACAACCTGCTGCTGAAAAGACTGCGACACCATGACTGCCTCAGCCGCACTGACCATATTGTTTGTGTGTATCGTCGCGCAGGCGCTCTTCGCCGGCTACGAGACGGGTTTCGTCTCGCTGAACCCGCTGCGCATTCGCTATCTCGCGGAGGACGAAGGGCGCGACCGTGCGCGCCGCCTGCTGCGCTACTCGGCGAAGCCCGACCACATGCTCGCGATGCTATTGCTCGGCACCAACATCGCCACAATTGTCGCGTCGATTGCGTTGACGCGCGCCTTTAACGAAATCACGGCGCTCCTCATCGCCACACCACTTTTTCTGATCTTCTCCGAAATCATTCCCAAAAGTATTTTCCGCGTACACCCGAACCGCCTCTCGCTGTGGTTCCTGCCTGTCATCGAGTTCTTCTACATTGCCCTCTCTCCCATCGCCGGGCCGATCTCCTGGGTTACGCGTTTCATGTTTGGCAAGGGCCACCACATCAGCCCGCTCATGACCACGCGCGAAGACGTGCGCGTACTCGTGGACGAAAGCGCGCAGCACGGCAATATCGAACCCGAAGAACAGCGCATGATCCACAGCGTCATCAATCTACAGGCGACGCAGGCGAAGGAAATCATGGTGCCGCGCATCGACATGGAAGCGCTGCCCGCCACCGCCACGCGCGACGAACTCATCGCCGTGCTCTCCAAGACCGGCCGCACCCGCGTGCCCATCTACAACGACAGCGTGGACACCGTCACCGGCGTCATCAACGCGCACGATGTACTTCTCGACGAAACACCCGAAGTGCAGGACATCTCCCGCTTCATCAAACCCGTCATGCACGTCCCCGACACGATGAAGGTGGACGACCTCCTCCAGGAAATGAAACGCGCTAAGCAACACCTCGCCATCGTCACCGACGAATACGGCGGGACCGACGGTCTCGTAACTATTGAAGATATCCTCGAAGAAATCTTCGGCGACATACAGGACGAACACGACCGCGAAGAAAGCCAGATCCATCTCGTCGGTCCCGGCGCATATGTCATCGACGCGCGCACCTACCTCGAAGACGTGTCAGAAGGCATTGGCTATAAGATCGTCGATCCGGAAATCGAAACCATCGGCGGTTGGCTCATGCGCGTCGCCGGCCGCATCCCCATGCAGGGCGAAGTCGTCACCAGCGAACGCCTCCGCGTCACCGTTCTCGACGGTACCCCCGCAAGCATCAACAAGATCCGCGTCGAAATCCTCCCCGAACCCAAAAAGCTCGACGAGAAGTAGCACGTACAGTAGCGTGCGAACCAGCGCCCGAAGTAGCGACTCGCTCGCCTGAGCGCGGCGCATCTGGGAGCAAGCGCTGCACTGGAACGAACGCAACGCCTTGTGCCACTAATTAATATCAGCCCCCTCGTCCTCTCCCCAGATTGCGTTCAAACTTGTACAACCGGCCGGTAATCTCTTGACAAAAATGTTCGCGCGCACAATTTTGTCAGCACCACTCCGAAATCTCATTTAGCACATAAGTAACTGCAATAATTATATTTATATAAATTATTGACATTTGGCACGCCCATTGCTTTAAAGGAATTACCGCGCCGGTAAACGCGGTGATGGGAAAAGCCGGCGCGAAGACGAGAAGCCAAGGACTCTCGTTAACGAGAGTGAGAGAAGGAGCCTAGACCAATGCTCGGAGAGTTTAAGACCAAGTCGGTTATCGAAGCCTGGTACCTCACCAAAGTGCGCGGCCTGAAAGTCGCCTACCGCGTGATGGTACCCCAGTGCGTCATCCTCGGCATCGTGATCTACACGACAGCCTGGGTCATCACACCGGCATAAAACAGCCTACCAATGCGGCGCAAGCCGCAGTTGATACAACCCGCACCACCCGCACCTTACACCCACCCACGCCACGGTCGTCCACCCCGACCGTGGCCACCTCTTTTTTGTGACGCCTTATTAGTCTGTCGTGCTGGTGCTCGTGCTCGTGCTCGTGCTCGTGCTCGTGCTCGTAATAGAGACTCTGTAATGGAGCGCGAGTCTTGCCTATTCGCTCGCGAAAACAAACGAATACAACTTCGCCCGCGTCAGCTTGAAATATACCCGCACCTTTTTTCCCGCCAGCGCAGACAAATCGTGGTTCGCCTGCCAATACACCGTCTGATCGATATAGTTCCCACCGATCTCTTCGCAATCTGCCAACGCAAATCCCGGAATCGGATTCCCACTCTCATCGCGTAACTCTATAAACGCCGTACCCATGGCACCCGTATCGATATTCAGTCGCAGACGTTTCCCGGAAAACTTTAACAACGGCGTTTCGATCCATCCCCCTTTATGATCGACATCCGCCGACACAAACCCGTCCACGCGCTGCTTCAATAATCCAATTCCGCCAAGGTCCTCAACGTGATCGTACTCCGGCCGCACGACAACCGAATCGTGCGTGCGCCCGCTCGACATGTAGTATTGATAAAGATAATTTCCGCGCTTTACGTATTCCGGGCACATCACGTGCAACCACCGGTCCCATTCATCCGCCAAGCCCGATGGCACATACGGCACACGCTCCGGTCTCGTCCAAGTAATTCCATCGCGACTCACGGCGAGTTGCACTTCAAGCAAACCAAAATCTTCCCACTGCCCCGGTTGGCGCGGACGAATAAAAGGCTGCCGGTTCGGTGCGAAGTGCCGGAACTGCGCGGTGAACATGAAGTATGCGTCCTGCGCCTCGGTGTACAGTGTCGCCGCGTTGTAATAGATGTCCGAAAACGGATCGTCCTCCGCGTCGTTCATATGCACAACGGTCGTATTCGCCGGACGAAAAAACATCATGTCGTCGGGCTGGGGCGTGTGCGGCCACGGCTTCAACACATCATCCGTCTCTATACGCGCGATGCGCCGTTCGTTTTCCGAATCCGGTTCCAGCGCGCGCACGTAGATCACGTATTTATTAATCCGGGCGTCCCACCACACAATCTGCGGGTTGTCCGTGTAATAAGGCAACACGCGCCCCGCCTCGGTAAAATTCAAGCCATCTGCGGAGTAATGAGCGAATACACCATCCTTCTCGCGATTAAACGGCTCGCCGTGCTGCACACGAAACAACTTGTACTTCTTCGCAGGATCGCTTTCATGCGGATCCAGAAAAATCGTAGGCAACACGCCATTCGGAATACTGCCAACACCTTTGAAATGGATCCCATCGTCACTCTCCAACACCGTCAAACCGTCCGCGCCGATGTACAAGCGAATCTTGCCATTGTCTTCCAGCACTCGGCTCACATGGTTGCGCAGCACTTCGCCATTTTCATTCACAATGCGCCCCATTTTCTGCGCAGGGTTCACGCGCAACTCGACATTTTCGCTCTTCGCAATAAACCGCGAATCAATGAATAGCTGCTTTCGATCGCCCACATCGAAAGGATGCTGCGCCAGACACGGCATCAGTAACGCAGGAAGCGTAGCTGTGACAAACCAAATCACCAATCGGATCCGCGGCACAAATACAACATGCCTGGCTATATACATTTTGAATTCCTGTTTTTGCGATCGTTGGCGCCGTGCGTTAGTGCAGACGTAACGCCCCCTTCAAAACAAATTCCGGGTGGTGGCCGAAATACTCACCCTCCCATACAAACCCACCCGTCTCCCCGGGAAACATGTACACCGTGTCTCCCAGCACCACGGTGATGGAAGCGACATCGTCAAACGGCAACGGCGTAGCGGTCCCAAAGCTATCGGTTTCAGTGTCGTAGACATAGCAATGGTTGAAGTACGCCGTATTCTCGAGTTTTGGATGACTCTTCCACGTACGAACCACTTTCGATGGCGTACCGTACCGATCTGCAAGCGATCCATCCGGGCGCTTGATACGATCGTATTGGTACCCGCACGGCAGCAACACATACCGGCTTTGATATACGATTCGGTTCGAGGTCGAACCCGAGCCGGACATGGGAAGGTCGCGAATGCGTTCCCATTTTCGCGAAACGGGCGCGTATTTCCAGTTGTCGACGACGTTGCAGTACTCGCCTGAGCTTGCAACGCCCAACCCGCCGATAAAATAGATTGCATCTCCCACAACGGCGGCCGCCGATAGACACCGCGGCGTCCCTGGGCACTCCGATTCTACTAACCAACCCTTGTCGGGCTGAGCTGTATCGAACACGATGAGCCGCGCGCCAAGCCGTGCGACAGTCCCGCTTCGGTCAGTGTCGGTGTAAAAGCGCTGCGCATCGTAGTCAGCACCCCCGAATGAGTAGAGGCGTGAACCCACCGCACAAATTCCGCTCCAGGCGGAAGGACTCGGCAAGTCGGGCAGTCTTGTCCAGGCCCATTGCTGATTCACACGGGATATCCGATATCCGTCCGCATAGGTGTACGGCGCATCGTAGCTGAAGCCACCCCAAACGTATAACGCATTATCGACGACCGCGCCGAACAGCGCCTGCCGCGGCGCACCAGGATAATCTGGCAGTGTCTGCCACCCATCAGCCTCCCGTGCAATTTCGAGACCCCACACTTTGTTGAGGAATCCTCGAGGATACTTGCCCGGCTTCCAATCGTCGTCGACCCCACCGCAAAAACCGCCCACGCTAATGAGCCAGCCACCGAGTTCGTTGACAACGTTGTCCTGCATGCCCTGCGGCATATGTTTACCGGCAGACCAAGTGATGTCGATTAATTGCAGTCGTTCGGGGGCTTCGGCATTGGACGCGTCCGCTCCGGCTGCATTACACGCTGCGAAGACACACCACAACGATACAAGAGCACGCGACACGCGCGGAACATGGTCTGGCATGATCATCCTTCAGTTATCCGTTGTTGCGTTCTACGTTCACCTGCATGCCCTGGCACAACGCGACCAGATCGGGCACGTCGAACTCCTTCAGCAAACCAAAGCAATACAGTGGGTAGTAGTCGTTGTATTTCATGCGGCCGGTAATAAGATTCTTAAGCGACGTCAATGCATCTTCATTCGTAAGACGATGCAATTCAGTGCGGTGCAATCCGCCGTAAATCAGCGCAATGACACCGCTCACCGATCCGTAAGAATGAATTGCAACCGGCGCTTTGAATTCACGGCGTGCCCAGGCCACGACGCTTCCCAACTGCGTCACATTGATCCCGAGCATTCTTCCACCCGCCGTCTCGACCAATGCGCCATATTGATAGTGGTTGTCGCCGCCGAGCCTGCATTCGCCCTGCTGAAACAAATCGATCGCTATAACGCGCGAACCCGATCCCGCCAGCTTCGTTGCCGTCTCAACTAACGCCCCTTTACCTTTATCGCCAAACAGAACCGTCGTCGTCTCCGCTTTGCCTTCCGGTTCTATCAAGACCGCAGGCACGCTGAACTCACCCGTTTGCAATTCGTACGTTGCAATGTGAAAACCGTCTGCGGTCGAGTCACTCCACTTTTGCGAAGGCGCGCCGCCGATCTCTTTAAGCTTGATCACGTTTCGCAGGCGCTCCTTCGCTTCTTCCTGCCATTTAGTCAGCGCGATACCGCCGTCCTTCGGCGCCGGATTAACGGGGCACGCATCCAGAAACTGTTCCGCCAAGGTCACCAGCGTTGCATTGCTCTGCGGAATCCCGACATTTAATTCATCAGCGGTCCTGATCTCGCCTTCCCACGACGGCTCCGTATCGTCCCAGCCCAAGCCAAAATTGGTGCTGAGGTGCGCGTACAACTGCATCCGGTTATCGTGCGCGTAATTGTGCGTACCCGGATCCTCATTCACATACATGCGAAAAGCGTCCGCGCGATCATAGAGCGCGAAGAAGGGCTTAACTGGATCGAACACGGAAGGCGCCATATGATCAGCCTTGAAGCAACATTCATCTTTTGCGTTGTAAATGAGCAAGGTCGGACGCGGCGCAAGCAGTGCAGTGAGATGCGAGAAGTCTGCAATGGTCAGCAAGTCAGGCGGAATCTGTTCAAGATCGCCGATATCGCTCTGGTATGCAACGCGCATATCGATTCCGCTATAGCCCGCATTCGGCACCGACACCGCAATCCGCGGATCGAGCGAACTTAAAATGATCGTTTGCCATCCGCCGCCGGACAACCCGGTCATCGCGACACGGTTGGTGTCTACGGCCGGATACTCCATCAACACATCAAGCCCGCGTTTCATCGCAAGATAAAACGCACTCATCCCGCTCACACCACAAAGATTCATGGTCGCAAGATTGTTGTGCGTTCTGTTGTCTTCATGGTTCAGTTCGCCAAACGCGATCCACTCGGGATGCAACGCAATCACGCCGCGCTTCGCCAACACAATGCTCCGGATTTGTTCTTCTTCGTTTGTTTTGCCCGTGCTGGTGTGTCCATTCACGCTCAACACGGCGGACACTTTCCCACTCATTTGAGTCGGCTCATACAACAATGCGGGGATCCACATCCCCGGCGCTCCCTCATACCGCAATTTGCGAATGCGATATCCTTTGTCTGTTTCGATATCGCTCACCCATTCCACGCGCACCGGACCCGCGTACCACGATTCGGGCACGCCGCGAAAAATGACCTGATCGAGCATTGCCTTGCGAATTTTCGCCGACTCCTGATCCCAAGCCTCTTTCGATGCCGGCGCGTTAATCGCCGGCAAACGTTTGGTCATAAATTCTGTGAACTCGCGCTTGGTCGTGTCGGGCGCGAGTACTGGCTGCGCCAGCACCCCGGGAACATCTGCAAAAACAACAATACTAGTTATACACAACAAACTATACACAAATACCCGTTGCTGGAAGCGACGCATGTCCCACACCTCCCTTGCTTTGGCTCAGCACTATACTGCAAGCAATCCCTGTCGAACAGTCCCGGCACCTGCCCGCACCCGTGCCGGCGCTAATAGACGGGACCATTTGGGCGCTTGTAAGTCCCCTAGCTGGAATGGCTTGTGTAGGGGTAAACTCTATACACAACCCCTTGTGTTTTCACTTGGAACGTGGTAACATAGTGCAGTTGTCGCTGTATACTGTGCAGGCGATCGGCAGCGTCCGGCAGGGGCGCTGACCCCCGTGCCAACGCAGGAAGTACTTACCGCGGGGCACCTTAGAGGGGATCGCAAGAGAAGTGGCGCCGAAGGATTTGTGTCCTACGGCGAGTTTGCGTAGGATAGTGGCGCTCCAGAAATCTGGGCGTTGTTTAAGTGGAATGTAGCAAAGGAGGAAACGTACATGTCAGTTCGTAATCGTGTCGCGTCGCTGGCGTTGCTGGCGGCGGTGGCCCTTCCGCTGGTGGTGGGCTGCCAATTCCTGGTCTTCAAGGTGTGTGTAAAGAACGACACTGAGTTCTATTTGGACGAGTTCACGTCCAAGTCGGCCGGTGCGCTCACGTACCCGTCCGGTCCGATCAAGGATCTTGCCCCCGGTGGTTCGGATGTTGACGGCGGTTACAGCGCTGGCTCGTACGATTTCCGTGCGACCTTCGACGTGTCCGATGATAACATCTGCGAAGATGTGATCGAATTGCTCGGCGTCGAAATCGAGAACACCAATCTCTGCATCACGTACGAAGTGCAGCCCCTCGATGCAAAGGGCGAATGCTCCGAAGAAATCTACGCGACGTTGGATTACGTAATATAATCGCGTAGTTCTCAGTTGACGAAATAGTAGGCGGAAATTGACGGCACGTCGTTTCCGCCTACTTTTTTTGTCTAAAGGCGCCGTCTCGACAGATTTTCCCTCTCCTCCTACAATTCCTCCCAACGTCTTCAAAAACACCGTGCCGAAAAAGGAGGAAATCCACATGTCTCGCAAAAACCTGTCCTTGGTCCTGCTGGCCGCCGTCGGCCTTCCCCTCGTCATTGGATGTCAGTTCCTGCTGCTGCGCATCTGCGTACAAAACGAAACCCCCTATTTCCTGGACGAATTCACAGTAAAAGCCTCCGGCGATCTCACCTATCCGGATGGAGAACTCAAGAATGTGCCACCCGGCGGCACGGGAACAGTGCGCCGCTTGCCTGCAGGCTCATACGACCTTCGGGCACAATTCGACATAGCCGACGAAAGTGTCTGCGAGGACACCGTCGAGGTCCTCAATGTCGAACTGGAAAACACCAATCTCTGCGTAATTTATGAAGTCCAGTCGACGATTAACCGTAGCGTATGCGACGAGGAAATCTACGCGACGCTCGATTACACAATTTAGGTCTGCTGTACGAATATCCTTGACACAGAAAGGCACGGTACGACCGTGCCTTTCTCGTGTAGGAATTTTTACTATCGACAAACAGGCATCGTTCGTCGTAAAATGCACCCGCTTCCACAGGGGTGGGGGCAAATCTGTTCCAGCGCGAAATAGGAGAATCCACATGTCACGTCGTATCGCTTCCTTGGCCATCCTGGCCGCGGTGGCCCTTCCCTTGGTGGTTGGCTGCCAGTTCCTCGTATTCAAAGTGTGTGTCAAGAACGAAACCGAGTACTGGTTGGACGAGTTCGCATACAAGGTCGAAAGCGGCCCAACCTACAACCCCGCTTCGCTTGAGCTCATCGCGCCAGGCGACTCCGGTGTCGTCGGCGGGTTCAGCGCGGGCTTCTATGATTTCCGCGCGATCTTCGACATCTCCGACGAAGACGTCTGCGAAGATACCATCGAAGTGCTCGACGTCGAAATCGAGAACACCAACCTGTGCATCACCTATGAAGTGCAGGATATTCCCGGCAAAGGCGAAGGCTGCACAGAAGAAATCTACGCTACGCTCGACTACGTCATATAAGCGTTTAGTCTTTCACGCGCGCGAGGACAACATCACTGTTGTCCTCGCGTCGTTTTTCTAAGCGCTTGCAGCCACCGCCCCGCTCACTTACTATACGCGCGGAACCCCAACCATGACCGTCAAAACCGCCATACCCAGCGTCCGCGCACTGCCAGAATCCGTGGCCAACCGCATCGCCGCGGGTGAAGTTGTCGAACGCCCCGCTTCCGTCGTAAAGGAACTCGTCGAGAACGCCATCGACGCGCAGGCCAAGCGTATCCAGGTGCGCATCGTCGCTGCGGGACGCCGCACCATCGAGGTCATCGACAACGGCCACGGCATGTCCGAACAGGACGCGCTCCTCGCGATTGAGCGACACACCACCAGCAAAATTCGCCGCGCCGAGGACCTCGATAACATTGTCACTATGGGCTTCCGCGGCGAGGCCCTCGCAAGCATCGCCGCCGTCTCCCGCTTCGAGCTTGTCACGCGCCGTGAACGCGACGAAGCCGGCACGCGCATCCGCGTAGAGGGCGGCGTATTACGCGATGTAGAACAAGTCGCCGCACCCGTCGGCACGCGCATATCGGTCAACCGTCTTTACTTCAACACGCCCGTGCGCGCAAAATTCTTAAAAGGCATCACAACCGAGTTGAGCCAATGCATTGACGCAGTGCAGCGCCACACCCTTGCGCAAACTGGTATCGGCTTCCACCTCACCCACAACGACAAAACGCTGCTCGACGTCCCTGACGGCGCCACGCTCCGCGAACGCATCGCGCTCATCTGGGGCCTCACGTTTTTGAAAGACATGATCGAAATCGACGGCGAGCAGGCAGGCTTCCGCGTGCACGGACTCATCGGCACGCCCGCGCTCTCCCGCTCCGCACGTTCGCACCAATACTTTTTTCTCAACCGCCGTCCCGTCGTCAGCCGCTCGCTGCAATACGGCTTTGAGGACGGCTATCGTTCTTTATTAACCATCGGACGCCACCCCGTCGGCATCCTGAACATCGAAACGCATCCGCGCCTCGTCGATGTCAACATCCACCCCGCGAAGCGGGAGATCCGTTTCCGCGATGAACGCGTCGCGCGCGACGCCGTGCGCGATGTTGTTCGCGAACGATTGTCGACAATCGAAGCGCCGCCGGTCGCTCCAATGCAAACTTTTGCGCCGCGGCCTGCAAGTATTCCTGCATTTATCGCAGCGCCAATTGCGGTGCCCGCTCAACCAATTGAAGAAACTCCAACATTCGAATCGGAACCACAGGAATCCGATCCCGATCCGATTGAAGTTGTCGCAGCGGAATTCGCAAGCACAGAAGTCTTGGACAATACACCGCCGCCTGTGCAGACCGAGTTCGCGCCAGCGGAAGGCAACGAAAAGGTCGCGCCCGCTGCCGTGTACCGCGCGATGGATCGCGTCGCAGATGCGCCGATGCAGTTGTTCGACACGTATCTGCTCGTGCCGGAAAACGATCGCCTGCTCATCATCGATCAGCACGCGCTGCACGAGCGCCTGCGCTACGACAATTTATTTTCGGATCTCGAAGACCACGATTATCAGGCCCAGCAACTCGCAGTGCCCTTGCTCGTCGAAGTGCCACCCTCGCATCAGAAGTTGCTCGAAGCAAACCTCGACATCTTCCGCCGCATCGGTATGGACATCGAACCCTTCGGCGGCTCGACGTTCCAAGTCACCGCGATCTGCCACCTCTATGACGAATCGCGCGTGCCCGATGCGATCTACCGCGTGCTCGATCACCTCGCACAGGGCGAGCTCTTCAGCCGCGAAGATTTCCTGTCCGATGCATTGCGCCTCACCGTCGAGGCATGCCGCGGATCAGTGAAAGCCGGCGATCGCCTCTCTCCGCAGGAACGCCGCGAACTGCTAGACGGCTTCCAGCGAATCCGTCCGCCCTATACCTGTCCGCACGGACGCCCCATCATCACGGAACTTACTCAAATCCAAATGGAGAAAAGTTTCCGGAGACGGCAGTGATCCCAATCCTCGCCGTCGTCGGGCCCACTGCGTCGGGCAAAACCGCGCTCGCGATCGATCTTGCCGAGCGTCTCGAAACCGAAATCATCTCCGCCGATTCCATGCAAGTTTATAAAGGTATGGAGATCGGCACGGGCGCACCCACGCTCGAAGAGCAAGCGCGCGTGAAGCACCACTTCGTCAGCTTTCTCGATCCCGGTGTGAAATTTTCCGCCGGCGAGTTCGAACGCCTCGCGCGCGAAGTGGTGATCGATCTCAACAAATGTGGAAAGACTGCGGTCGTTGTGGGCGGCTCCGGCCTATACCTGCGCGCCTTGATTGACGGCCTTTTCGACGGCCCCGGCGCCGACGAATCGTTACGCGGGCAACTAAACACCGAAGCCGAAAAAATCGGGACGCCCGCAATGTACGAACGACTCGTCCGTATCGACCCCGCCTACGCCGCGCAAATCAAACCCACCGATCTCAAACGCATCGTTCGCGCACTCGAAGTCCACGCCATCGCCGGCGAACCGCTCTCCGTACTTCACGCACAACACCGCGCCGCGCACCCGCCCCTCGAGTCGGTTCAGTTCCTCATCGATTGGCCGCGGGCAGTCCTTTACGACCGCATCAACGCGCGCGTCGATCAAATGCTCGCCAACGGTTTCATCGACGAAGTGCGCCGCCTCGACGCGCAAGGCCATGCCCCGGCCCTCCTGCGTCTCCGCTCCCTCGGCTACCGCGAATTCCTCTCCCACATCCACGGCCACCAAACCCTCGAACACGCCACCGATCGCATGAAACAACTCACCCGAAACTTCGCCAAACGCCAACTCACCTGGTTCCGCGCCGACAAACGAATCACTTGGATCGCGATGAACGCGAACATGGATCGACGCCACCTGGCCGACACCTTCCTGAAACTCTTTCTCGTTTCATAACCGCGCCTACATGTCGCTTGGCGCTTCCCCCACGCACTGATGTGAGTTCCTCTGATTGAACCGGCCGCATTTACGCTAAAACCGCCAAATTACGCAGAAAATTGCGGTTTTCATGCGGAATTCCGGTCGGTTCCCGGGTGTAATTATGACAGCATTCGGACGCTACCAGCGCGCGTCCGCGAAAAGAAAGGAAGGTCACATGAAACTGACAACGCCACTACTTCTTGGAGTCTGCGCAATCGTACTCACGCCACTCTACGGATGCGTACACCACGATAAAGAGCCGGTCGTAATCGAAAAAACACAAGTCGTCGAACGCCCCGCTCCCGTGATCAAAGAGCAGACGACCATTATCAGAGAGCGATAGTGGCACGCTGATCCTTTAACGTGACTACTGCCGAATGCAGTTGTTTCGCGAGCTGTTTACGGTCAGGCGCAGCAATCGGCTCGTCGCCAAAACGGACATTGACTTCAAAGCGTTTTAGGCGCAACAACCGAAACGCCTGTACCGCAAACGGCGTATCGTCAACCCAGCATATCGCGTACGCTGCGCTATCTTCGCCGCGCGGCGTTTGATAAGAAATCGCGGCGCAGTGCACGGGCTTCGCCATCGCGAGTGCCGGCTGCAGTAGGGCCGCGTGAAATGGCAATACAACATCGCCGTACGAGGTCGTTGATTCTGGGAAAATAGTCAACCCGTTTCCCCGGGCCACAACTCCGGCAATCAACGAATTAACGCGCGCCACGTCGCGCCGCCTCGCGCGATCGATAAAGACGGTATTCAGCCCGCGCGCAAGCGTACCCACCAACGGCCAAGCGCCGACCTCGGCCATCGACACAAACACGCAGCCTAACAACCGCGCATAAATAATCACATCGAAGAAACTCAGATGATTGGAAACCAGAATAAACGGCGCCACCGGCAATGGCCCGCGCACTTTCACTCGCGCCCGCACGATCCGGCAAACGCCCCGTCCCCACGCGCGCAACACTGCACCGCGCAACCGCCTTTCTGCATCACCGCTCAGCAGTGAAATGGGGAGGACTGCCAAACGTGCGCTAAAACACCCCAAGGTCCAAGCTGCCAAAAACAACAGCCGCACACAAGCCCGCGCAACCGCGACGGCATCACCCAGCCGCGAGACATCCCCACGCGCACATTCCTCCGCGCGCTCTGTCGGAACGGTCCCCATAACCGGCCAAGAGTCTCGCACACTACCCACCACACCGCCAAGCAACTAATTTGTGAGGTGGCAGGCAGACGCCTCTTTGGCTCCGGCCGTGCATGAAAACTGAGTGCCAAATTGACTGCGGCACCCAAGGCATATACTTTGGATGCTGCACGACCTTGGAGTTATCTATGAACGACCAGAAGGCGGACTTGATCATCATCGGCGGCGGCGTGGGCGGTTGCGCGGCAGCCATCGCGGCCGCGCGCATGGGCCGCAGCGTCATCATGACGGAAGAAACCGATTGGATCGGCGGGCAGCTCACCTCCCAGGCCGTCCCCCCCGACGAAAACAAATGGATCGAAACACACGGCGGCACAAAGACCTACCAGGACTATCGCAGCCGCGTGCGCGACTACTACCGCCGCAACTACCCGCTCACGGACGAAGCCCGCGCGAATGAAAAATTGAATCCCGGCGGTGGCGGTGTTTCTGCGCTCTGCCACGAGCCGCGCGTCTCCGTCGCAGTATTAAACGAAATGCTCGCACCGTATATCAGCAACGGCCGCGTCATAATTTTGCTCGAACACAAAGCCATCGCCGCGGACACCGAAGGCGACCGCGTGCGTAACGTGACTGTCCACGACATCCGTAACAACGCGCAGCGCACACTGCACGGCGCCTATTTCATCGACGCGACCGAATGCGGCGATCTGCTCCCCCTCACCAAAACTGAATACGTCACCGGCGCGGAAGGCAAATCAGACACCGATGAGCTGCATGCGCCCGACGCTGCGCAACCGCAGAACATGCAGGCCTTCACCTGTTGCTTTGCGATGGAATTCTGCCCCGGCGAAGACCACACCATCCACAAGCCGGAAGATTACACCTTCTGGCGCGACTATGTGCCACAACTGCGCCCGCCATGGACTGGACATTTGCTAAGTTGGGAAGATACGCACCCCGTCACCTTGCAGCCGCGCTTGAGCAAATTCGATCCCGCCGCGACAAAACGCGCAGACATGGGCCGCTGGAATTACCGTCGCATTCAGGCCCCGGAAAATTTCATGCCCGGCTTCTGCAAAGGCGGCATTACACTCGTGAATTGGCCGCAAAACGATTATTGGCTCGGCAATCTTTACGAAGTCTCTGCGGAAGAATCAGCAAAACACCTGCGCAGCGGCAAACAACTCAGCTTGTCGCTGCTCTATTGGCTGCAAACCGAGGCCCCGCGCGCAGACGGCTCGACCGGATGGAAAGAACTCCGCCTACGCCCCGATCACATGGGAACGGCAGACGGCCTCGCAAAGTATCCCTACATCCGCGAGTCGCGCCGCATCAAGGCCGAGTTCACCGTGCTCGAACATCACGTCGGAAAAGCCGCGCGCCAAATCTTCACCGGCGAAAATTGCGAAGAGTGCAAAGCGGAATTCTTCCCGGACAGCGTCGGCATCGGCTACTACCGAATCGACCTGCACCCAAGCTCCGGCGGGGATAATTACATTGACGTGGACAGCATGCCCTTCCAAATCCCGCTCGGCGCACTGATCCCCAAACGCGTAGAAAACCTGCTACCGGCCTGCAAAAACCTCGGCACCACCCACATCACCAACGGCTGCTACCGTCTCCATCCCGTAGAATGGAACATCGGCGAATCCGCCGGCGTACTCGCGGCGTGGTGCATCGATAAAAACCAATCACCCCGCGCAGTCCGCGCAAACGCAGAATCGCTCACCGCATTCCAACGCATGCTTGAATCGTTTGGCGTTCGACTAAGTTGGCCCGCGTGAAACTTTCAATAGTCATTCCTGCGTACAACGAAGCAGGCACTATTGCGCAAGTGGTCGAGCGTGTTCAGTCAGTGCCATATGAAAAACATATTATTGTGGTGGATGACGCGTCGACAGACGCCACACGTGAGGCTTTGCATTCACTGGACGGAAACGCAAACCTGGAAATCATCAGCCATGATCGCAATCGCGGCAAAGGCGCGGCCCTCCGCACGGGCTTCGCGCGCGTCACGGGCGACATCGTGATCATCCAAGACGCAGACCTCGAATACGATCCGCGCGATTATCCAAAACTACTGGAACCCATCCTCGATGGCCGCGCGGACGTCGTCTACGGTTCACGGTTCCTCGGCGGACCGCATCGCGTCCTACTCTTCTGGCACTCGATAGGCAATCGCTTCCTCACGCTGCTCTCCAACGCGCTGACGAACATCAATCTCACCGATATGGAAACGTGTTACAAAGCATTCCGCGCGGACATCCTCAAAGACATCGACTTTAAATCCGATCGCTTTGGATTTGAACCGGAATTCACGGCGAAAGTAGCAAGGCGTGGTTATCGCATTTACGAGGTGCCGATTTCGTACAGCGGGCGCAGTTACGCGGAAGGGAAAAAAATCACCTGGCGGGATGGCCTCGCGGCCTTATTCACGATTGTGCGCTTCCGCTTTTTCGATTAGAAATGTTTTGTGGTTCCGTACCACTGGCTGCCCCCGTGGTCGAGGTGCAACACCGGCAATCCCGACAAGCGCACTTCTTTACCGTACTTCCCTTGCAGCGCCATGCCGAACCACATGTCCGCGCCTTCAAAATGATCAAGCTCAGCGTACTTCACTTCATCAAAGAACGCGCGCTTGAAGCACTGGAAAAATCCCACCGGCACGCCATGCGCCTCGCGATACCGATACTCGCCCGCGGTATTCACCAATTCGTCCCACTGATCCCAGGGACGAATCTCACCCGTGAGAATTTTTGCCGTCGTTTCTTTGCTCAACATCAATCGTCCGTCGCCAGAAACGAAGTTCGCAGTATCTGAGACCTTATCGATCTCCGTAAACATGGTCGGCGCGATCACGATGTCCGCGTCCATCAGCACGATCCACTCGCCCGAAGCCATGTTCGCGGACTCGTTGATCATGAATCCCTTCGCGTTTGCATTCTGCGCAGGGAACGGCGAACGCAGGATGCGCAGGTCGGGATAGGTCAAGCGCATACTGTCGATCAGATCGTCGGTAGCATCCAGCCCGGGAATGTAAGCGATAATTACTTCGATCTTGCGCACATCGATGTCACGCTGGTTCGCAATCGCGCGCAACATCGCCTGCAAACGCCGCGCGTAACGCGAATTTACCACGATGATCGAATACTTCACGTCCTCCGCGTGCGGCACATGCGTGTGCTCGCCGCGCCAAATCTTCACAAACTGCGTGACGATCTGCGCGTCGATATTCCATATAGCGATGCGCGGATCCAGCCGTCCACCCAAACGCAGCGGCGCGTAGAACATCCCTTCAAACTCAACGGGCCGCACAGGCTTTCCATCGCGCAGCAACACGTAATGTCCATCCGCGGCAACATGCAGCACCACGGTATGCCGATATCCTTCCATCGGACACAACAGTTTCACGTGCCGCCCGAAACTAAACCCAATGAACTCCGCGATGCCGCCACCGAAGGTCACGCTCAACGTAAACGGCGGCTCGACATTTTCCAGTTGCGTGCTCTGCTTTTCCGTGTTCGTAATCGAATGCCAGCGCACGCCGCCTTCGAGGTGTTCCCAAGGCGCGCCCACAACGGTGTATTCATACGGCATAATCTGGCGGTCCGGCGCGCGATTCTCAACGACCGCATTCGCTTCTTTTGCCAGCGCTTCCTCACCCTGCGTCAACGCCAGCCGCTTCGCATCGAGCGCGTCGTAGTGTTTCGGCTGCGCCGCGGCGAAGTGCATCGGCGACACAACGAGATCGCCCTGCACGGCTTTGATGTCCAAACCCGGCAACGCACGCTTGAACTCCGGCGTATCGCGATCGCAAATACGCCGCAGGCTGCACTGCGAACAAACCTTGCCCAACGTCGCCGTTTCGTGTGCGCGCACCTTCTCGATCTCGCGCGCGATCTGCTCGATCGTCTGCCCGCTGACCTTAGGCTTCAAATATCGATTGCGCAAATGCCGCGTGAGTTTGTGCAATGCGGTAGACCAGCCATAAAGCAGCCGCATCTGCAACAACAGCCGCAACAGCACCGCATCAACAAAGGTCCGTTGAAACGTCGAGCGCGCCAGCAGGATCAACATGATCTTGCTCACCGCCGCCGGCGCGTTGCGGTAGATGTTCACCGCCTGCTCATATGAGGCCTTCGTGTATTGCTGGTGATCGAGATGAAACTGACGTGAATTGCCCACGTTCGCTCGGCGCGCGTCATCGAATTGGCAAAATGGAATGCGCAGGATGTTGCACTCAACGCCCGCCGCTTCAAGATCTGCGGCGAATTGCTGTATGGCGCCGACTGCCGCGCGGCTCTGCGCCGCGCTGCCGCCGTGCGCGGACGGCGTAAACAGATCGAATGCCGCAACGTTTACCGATGTGATGCCAAACTCTGACGCGTTTGCCACGATGCTCGCGCCATCCGAGAAGTGCGCGGGGATTTGCAGGCGAATCGGCAGGCCCGCTTTCTTGCACTCCGCCAGCCAGAAATCCAGGTTCGGCGTGTCCGCGCTCGCGGGCACGAGGAATACGTCGAAAAGCCCCTTCTCCGCGAGTGGCTTCAACTCCGGTGGCGGCGCGACGCAATTCGTGCGCAGCGACACCTGCAGATCCCACTCGCGCGCAGGCTCCAACAATTCCACCACGCGGTCTGCGGCCGCCCCATGCGCCAGCGCATCCACCTTTTCGACATTGAACACCAGCCGGTTCAAACGCAGCCACCGCCGCAGATCGACATCCGCAAACGGCTTTCCCCACTGATTGTGCAGGGTCACAAGGCCGCGCAACGGCGGAATTCGCTGTTCTTCAACGCGTGCAGGCATAGACGCGAATGGTACTAACAGATCGGCGGGGAATCAAAGACTTGCGAGAAGATACTGAAGGATTACAGATCGTGGCGCAGATCGGCAATTTGTTTGCCGCCTGCGAAAAGCTTGTCAAATGTGTCTTTGTTGATAATCAGATCAACGACATAAGAATTGTCGCCGGGGTGCGCACGGCCACTTTGCGCAGCCGAGGCGGTGCGAAACAATTTGTTCGCATTGTGCAACTTCGCGGCATTGGAAACGTGTATGCCGCGCCCGGAACGCTTATACACCTTCACGCCATTGCCGAGATTGCGCCGGCGTGGACATCCCATCGTTGCAGCAGCGCCAGCCGCTGCCGCAACGGACAAAAAGCCCCGCCTGGATACTTTTTTCTTTGAACGCACTATCGTTACACCTAGACCATATCAACACACGCTTATCGCGTGTTTGCCCTAAAAAAGGGCGGAGGGGCCCCGGCCTACCCCTGTCGGCTAGTCATCTCTGACAGGCCCTTTACCCTGAGGTCGACATTGTTCGTTGCAGCGCGGGAATTAGTGGGTTCGCCAATGCTCTCAACATCTTTACGTGGGATCCTATGCCACGCTATGCCCCACCTTTCGACTCAGACACCTCCTCAGACCGCAAAAAAACACTAACACACTTCTAACCTTTTGTAAAGAGGTATTTTGAAAAATGTTTCAAGGGCCTCCGCAAAGAAATTCGCCGATCCGGCGTATCGAGTCATTGTAGCGCCCGGTCTCCGTGCCGGGCGGACTTCGCATATCAGCGGCGATTTATAGATTGACGCCCATGCATGTGATCGTAATGGAGCAACAGATATAGTATTCCCCGCTTCAACTGGACCCGACTCACAACGTGCGGATTTCCTTCGAAGGAGACTGTGTAATGTCGAAAACAACTGCGCGCAAGATGCTGCGCGGATTCTCGACATTCGCACTTCTTCTCTCCAACGCCTTGGCCGCCGAACCCGCACAGCGCCACGTCCTCATCACATACACCGCAACCATCGAACCCATCCCCGCGAATGCCAAGCAAATCGCTCTCTGGCTGCCCGTCGCACAGGACACCGACGGGCAAACCGTTTCATCCGTAAAAGTAAACTATCCAGAAGGCGGATCGATCGGCGTCGAAGAAAAATACGGCAACAAGATCTGGCACAAACGAATTGAAGCGCCGTTCGAGGACGACCTAGACGACGGAAAATTCGGTGCCGAAATCGTCTTCGACATTCGGCGCACAGAGATCGTCGTCGCTGAAGCAAAATCGCTCGCAAAGAATCCAAAGGTAGCGACAAAACTCGCCGCGTACCTCGGCGAAGACAAGCTCATCCCAATCTCCACCGAACCAATCAATACAATCGCAAGCGATCTGAAACTGGAAAGCGATCCGCCAATCGTCGCGGCGCATAAGATGTACGATTGGTTGCTCGACACCTTCACCTACAACTACAAAGCCCCCGGCGCAGGCATCGGCGATGTGCGCTGGGCCTGCGATTCAAAGACTGGTGATTGCAGCGACTACGCATCCATGTTCATCGCCGTCATGCGCAACCAGGGCATTCCTGCGGACCACGAATTCGGTTTCCCGATTCGCAGCAAAGCATCTGAAGGCCGCATACCCTTCTTTCATTGTTGGCCGCGCTTCTACGTCGAAGGCGTCGGCTGGATTCCACTCGACATCTCCGAAGCCGACAAACACCCCGGCCTCCGCGAATACAACTTCGGGTCGCAAAGCGCGGACTTGTTGAAATTCACCCACGGCCGCGACGTGACGCTCGTCCCCAAACAATCCGGCCCGCCGCTCAACAAATTTGTTCATCCTTACGTAGAGATCGACGGCGTGCCGATGGAAAACGTGCATCACGTGATAACATTTAAAAACGTATCGGAGTGATCGAAAATGCTGCATCATGGTTTCTACAGGATGGTGACAACCATCGTTTTCATCGCGGCAATTTATTTTGCAGGTGCGGCAAACGCGGCGCCCGCCGCGACAAATGAAGAAACACCAAAGACCCTCGGTGTAGTCCTCTATCCCGGTTTTGAAGTGCTCGACGTCTTCGGTCCCGTTGAGATGTTCATGAGTCTCGGCACATCAAAAGTCCGCGTCGTCATGATCGCGGAGAAAGCCGGCGAGGTGCCCTCCGGCGCAGGCGGTGACAAAGCAGGCGCCTGGTCGGGACCCAAGGTCGTCGCGGAATACGGTTTCGACAACGCACCGCAGATCGATTTGCTCATGGTCCCCGGCGGTTTCGGCACAATGCAGCAAACGCAAAACGCTGTGTGCCTGAATTTCCTGCGCGAACGCGCCGACAAAGCGCAGTATGTGATGTCCGTATGCTCCGGTTCAGCAATCCTCGCGAAGGCCGGATTGCTCGACGGCAAGAAAGCCACCTGCAACAAACAGTTTTACGGACTCCTCACCAGCAACGGCCCGAAGGTAGATTGGCAACCCAAAGCACGCTGGGTTGAAGACGGCAAATTTATCACGTCCTCCGGCGTTTCCGCGGGCACCGACATGGCCCTCGCCGTCATCGCAAAACTCTACGGCGAAGACACCGCCAACGGCATCGCAAAAGGCACCGAATACGTCTGGAATGCCGATCCAAGCAACGATCCCTTCGCGAAAGACGCGAAATGAGCGCGCGAGGGTAAACACATATTCTTAAAATTCCATCAAGATTACGAAGAGCGGGTGAAAAACATCGGGCCGGTGTCAGGGTGGAAATTGCTTCTACAACTTTTGACGTGGTTGGCGCTGCTCGTCATAGTTGTTCTTTTAATTGCGAGTTTTTGACCTTCGGTTCAAAAAGCAACTATCAGAAAGCAAGTTGCGCTATTTGGAGTGCGCCGACGGGTAGACGGCGCTTTGGCTGTCTGCCGCGATAGCCGTCGATTCATTGACACGACAGCCAAAGCGGTGTCTACGCTACGCGCTTCGCCACCGCACTCCAAATAGCGCTCGGTGCACGCGAAGTGAGTTTACGTCAAAATCGCGGGCTAAACTTTAAACTCCGATTTCTGCTCGTCATCTGCCGGGCTATCTTCGGTGCTGCCGTCGGCAAGCGACTGAAACGACGTCTCCTTCTGATCATCGTCAAATGCAGGCAATGCCCTGGAGTCATCCGCATCTTCTGTCGCGACGTCGGCATCGATCACCGGATCGTCCGATTCAAAATCATCGCTCACCGCAGCCGTATCCGTCATGCGTGTGTGCTTCAACTCTTCCGCTTCGTCGTAGGTCAATAGTTCTGATGAAGGTGACGCCGATTTCGACTCGTCGATATCTGCCTCCAGCTCAGCAGACGTCCCGTCGGTCACATCCTCGTCAACCTCGCGCAAGGGCTCGCTTGCCATAGGCGCCCCGGCCATCGACGCCGTAGCTGCCACTGTGGCTGCGGCTACCGTTGGCGCGACATAGGGCGTCACAGTCCGCTGCGCAGGCACCACCGATTCCTCGGCCCTCGAGAAAATACTGTTCAACGACTCCGCCGTTTGCGACGGATCGATCAACACATCCTCAACATTCACATCCACGCTGATCACTTCATCCGCGCCGAGTATCTGCCGCGACACCTTATCGATAAACTCGCGCAGGCGCTCGGCCGTCTCGCGCGTGCTGGTTTCCGCGGGCTTCTTCAGCGACACATCCGCCTTCACGCCCACCTTGCGATCGTTGTCCTTTGGCGTCACCTGCACGTTCACGCGCTTCACCATCGGCAGTTTTGCAATCGTCTTGCGCAGGGAAGTCTCAAACGAATCGATCTGAATTGATACCGTGCCCGTCGGCCCCGCAAAGGAAATGCTGCGGCCCTTGCGCCGGAACAAATCGAATGGAATCACCGTGAACAGACCCAGCGCAGCGATGACAATGCCAACAAACAAACAATTCATCGGCTTGCTGGCGATGGTTTGCGCAAACTCCGCCACCTGCGGGTTGTAGGGATACATCGCGATCGCGATCCCCGCGAGGATGAGGAAGAAAGAAACTACATACAGTAAGACGCGCTGGACGATTCGCATAGCGTGCAACCCTCCACGGCCTGCGCCGCGGTTACTTCGGTTTGGGGACGAATTGGTCGATCATATCCGGCGACAAATCGCCGCGGCGGAACCGATCGCTGAGCAGAATCTTCGCGCACAGTTGCGCCGTGGTTTTAACGCCGACCACCGTGAACTCTTGCAGTGCACCCGCAAGCCGGTGGATCGCCTCGTCACGGTCGTTGCCGTGCGCGATGACCTTTGCCAACAGAGAGTCATAATAGCGCGGAATGGTATAGCCGGGAAAGATATGGCTATCCACCCGAATTCCCGGCCCGCCGGGGATGTGACACTTCGTAATCGTGCCGGGGCTGGGCGCAAAATTCGCGTCCGGATCCTCGGCATACACGCGCGCTTCGATGGCGTGACCGTGAAATTTCGGCGCGGTAACGCGCAACGGCTCGCCCGCCGCAATGTGAATCTGCTCTTTCACGAGATCGATGTTCGTCACCATCTCGGTTACAGGATGCTCGACCTGAATGCGTGCATTAAACTCGATAAAGTAGAACGATCCATCTTTCGCGACAAGAAACTCCGCGGTGCCCGCATTCGAATAGCCCATCGACTTTGCGGCGCGGTACGCGGCCTTCGACATCTTCGCGCGCATGGAACTCGTCAAGCGCGGCGAAGGCGATTCTTCGATCAACTTCTGGTGACGCCGCTGAATCGTGCATTCGCGTTCGCCCAGCGTGGTGATGCGTCCATGCTCGTCCGCGAGCACCTGAATCTCAACGTGCCGCGCGTTCTCCAAAAACTTCTCGACATACAGGCCGTCATCGCCAAACGCCGACTGCGCTTCCATCGCCGCCATCGAAACGGCCTTTTGCAGCGCGACGTCATTATGCGCAATACGCATGCCCTTGCCGCCGCCGCCAGAGGCTGCCTTCACGAGAACAGGAAATCCAATCTGCTTGGCGATAGTCATCGCCTCGCCGGCGTTTTTGATGATGCCATCACTACCCGGCACGACAGGAACGCCCGCGGCCTTAGCCTTCGCGCGGCACGCCGCCTTATCTCCACTCAGCGAAATCGCTTCCGGCGTCGGCCCAATGAACCCGATGTTGCACTCCCGGCACATCGAAGCGAATTTGGCATTCTCAGAAAGAAACCCATAGCCGGGATGAATTGCGTGCGCATCGCAAATCTCCGCGGCAGTAATAATCGCGGGGATGTGCAGATAACTTTCCGTAGCCGTAGGCGGCCCGATGCAAATACTCTCATCCGCAAGCGACGCGTGTAGACATTCCGAATCCGCCTGCGAATACACCGCGATGGACGAAATCCCCATCTCGCGGCACGCACGAATCACACGAACGGCAATCTCGCCGCGGTTGGCAATTAGGATGCGTCGGAACATTGGGCACCGGAATTTTGCCACCGATAAAGATCGATGAACACCGATTTGGAATGCGCGCAATCAACGCGAATCGGATCATTCGCGGTCAGCGTTGGATACTTCCGCAGAAATGGAACGGACAAAAGAGAATGGTATCGGTGTTCATCGGTATGCATCGGCGGCTGATTCCTACTCCACCGGCTTGACCGCGAACAGCGGCTGGTTGTACTCCACCGGTTCGCCACTTTCGACGAGTACATTCACAATCGTGCACTTGAACTTCGCGGCGACCTCGTTCATCAACTTCATCGCCTCGACGATGCACACCGTCTGATTCACCTCGACGGTATCGCCCGGCTTCACGAAAGGCGGATCCCCCGGCGCAGGCTGCGCGTAAAACACACCCACCATCGGCGATTCTATAATGACGAGACCCTCGTCCACATCCGGTTCCGCTTCTTGCACGGGTTGTGCGGCAGCGGAAACAGGCTGCGCCATCGGCGCAGGCATGGCGATAGGCGCGCCGGAGGGAATGTGCGCGATCAACTGCGGCGCATGCACAGGCTGCGGCGCGCTCCTCGTCAAGCGAACCCGCCGGCCTTCCTCTTCAATTTCAATTTCAGCGAGCCCTGACGTCTCAAAAATGCCAATAAGCTCGCGGAGCTTTTCTAGATCCAATGCGATAGCCCTCCCGCGGGACTAAGTGGCGCAGCGGTTACGCGCGCTCGATGTATTGGGCGGTGCGGGTGTCAACCTTGATCACCTCGCCCTCGCCGACAAATAGGGGTACTTGAACAATAGCGCCGGTTTCAAGCGTGGCCGGCTTCGTGCCGCCCGTGGATCGATCGCCCTGAATGCCCGGGTCGCACTTCGTAATCTTCAACACAACCGAAATCGGCACCTTCACCATGATCACCTTCCCGTCATGAAAGACGAGATTGATCATCATGTTCTCCTTGAACCACTTCGCATTGTCCCCCACGGTGGCCTCACCGACGGGAATCTGCTCGTAGCTCTCCGGATCCATGAAATGGTACAGGTCGCCGTCATGATAGAGGTACTGCCACGCCGACTCCTCGAGCCGCACGTCCTCCATCTTTTCACCCGAGCGAAACGTCTTTTCAAGTACGCGCCCAGTGACCACGTTCTTAAACTTCGTCCGCACAAACGCGCCGCCCTTACCCGGCTTCACGTGCTGAAACTCAACGATTTCCATCAAGTTGCCGTCAAGGTTGACGGTCAATCCATTGCGAAAGTCCGCGGTCGAAATCATGTTCCGAGAATCCTCAGTTCCTTTGGCGCCTTGCTAAGATTTTCGCATCCGTCCTCCGTCACGACGACGAGGTCCTCGATGCGCACGCCCCCCTGCCCGGGGAGATAGATGCCTGGCTCCACCGTCACGATCATGCCCGGCGCAAGCACCGCCGACGACTCAGGGTTCAGGCGCGGGGACTCGTGGATTTCGATCCCGACTCCGTGGCCCAAGCCATGGCCAAAGTGTTTGCCATGGCCCCCTTGCGTGATGATGTCGCGCGCAATCGCATCGACTTCACGGCAGGGTTTCCCGGGCCCGACGGCCTCGAGCGCGCGGCGTTGCGCGGTCAGCGTGAGGTGGTAAATCTCCTCAAACCAAGCGCCGGGGATCGTACCGAAGGCGAAAGTACGAGTCAAATCCGAACAGTAGCCATTGAGCCGGCAACCGAAATCCAGCAACACGATATCGCCCCGCTCCAGCGGCTTGTCCCCCGGCTGCGCATGCGGCAGCGAACTCTTCGCCCCAAACGCCGCGATCGTGTCAAACGACGCCCCGGACGCCCCCCGCGCCTTAAACTCAAACTCGAACCGCGCCGCAAGCTGACGCTCCGTGATCCCCGGCTTCAAGTCCTCAATCAAATCCGCCAGCACACCCTCCGCCAGTTGCCCCGCCGCGCGAATCGTGTCCACTTCATCCTTCGACTTCACCATCCGCAACGGCCCGATCACATCCGGCACCGGCTTCAACTGACCCGAATACGCCGACTTCACATAATCCAATTCCGCGACCGTCATGTACCCCGGCTCAAACGCCACCGACGCAGCGCCCAGCGAAGCCAGCTTCTCCCCCGCCCGCACCTGAATGTTCCCCGGCACCTCCTGCAAAGTGAAACCCTTCACCTGCGAAGCCGCCTGCTCCGTGTACCGGAAATCATTCAAAAAAATAGCATCCGACGCCGTCACCACAATCGCCGAAGTAGACCCCCGAAACCCCGACAACCACTGGTTCGTGGCCGCCGAAAAACTCGCAAACGCCTCACACCCACAACCCGCAAGGCGACCACGCAAAGCATCAATACGACTATACACGGCAAAGTCCCCATTCAATAATGAAGACAGATTCTACCCCGCCGCCCCCCAATTCCCAAGCCCGCATTTCCCAATTAGGTTCGTAGTTCCGCGTTCACGCGGTCTTAACACCCGAACACAACCGTTGAAACACATCAAGCTGGCAATGACTTTACTCAGGTGTATGGTCCTAGGAATCGCTCGCCGTTAAAATGGATAAGGTGCGAAGGTGCATCTGCTACCCACACCTCTGTTTCCCATGCGATGTCGCAAAGATAGCGGCTCATGGTAGCTCGATTGGGAAAGGCCGTTACGTACACCAATCCGAGCTTCGAATTTGCAAACAGCTTCTCAAGTTCATCGTGTCGCTTGGCATTTACGGGCCCATGGCTGGTAACCGACTCAACCAAAAGCAACCAATTCTTCGCTCTATAGTGGAGCACTACGTCGGGCATCTTGCCATGCGAGCCCACCTCGACACCCAAATTGGCCAACAATGAAGCGTCGAAGTAACCCCATTTGTCGCCAGTGTCGCCAACATAAATAAGTGCGCTGCCTGGTGCGAATCGTGGAGCAAAATCGTCCACAATGGCCTTTATCAATTCGCTGTGTTGCCCGGGGGATAATGTGATTCGCTTGCCTGGTGCGATCTCAACGGGAATGCGATTCTGGTCTCGCTCATTTGCGTAGCGCGCGGCCAGCGTCTCGCGCTCCGACAAATATGCGGTCAACTTGGCGTGCCATTCTTCCGACTCAAAAGTACGAACCAAAGCCAATGCAGCGGGTTCTATCTTGTACACAGCCTGCGGACTGTTCACAGGTCTATCAGGTTTGTCCGGGTTATAAAGAGCTAGTCCAGCAGCAACAAACTGATGCAAGGTCTGGCGCCGCACTGTTTCACGAGTGTTTGCAGCGTAATCCTTAGCATAGTGCTCTCTCGCCCAGTCCATGATTGGTGTGACGCCGATCAGCGGTTGTACAGCAGTAGACCATGCCGCCCCTGGCTTGAGATCGAGCATTGCGAGCAGACACAACGCCGATCTTTCGTTCTGCTGTGCCCTTGGCAATCCCAAAGAGGCGAGAATTTGTAATGCAGCCTTAACTTGCTTCTTCTGCTTTCTCGTCATGCGATGAGAGATTCCAGTTCGGCGTCAATTTGACCCTGCGTAAGTGATGCACTCTTTAACATTGCCCATTCGCCTATTCGGATCAGAGCATCACGACTCGGATACTTGATTAGCTTCAAGTCGGTCGCATTCACTTGCGTGTGTCCGTTAAAGCGGCGGAAATGCTCATCTACCGCTGTCGAATTCAGAAAGGTGGTTAAGCCTCTGGCCAAAGCTTCCGGAAGCCCGTGTTTGTTGTCGTGAAAGACATTGAGATGATTTTCAAGACCGAGCAGAGATATTCCTTCAAAAACACGGGGATCGACAACGCTTGCTACGATGCGCCGCTTCTCTTCTTTAGATGAAAAGCGACGCACAACGCAATAAAAGCCGGTTGGATACAACCATTTCTCTGTTGCTGCGTTTCGTACAAGCGCGTTGGGTTTCTTTATACCTTTGATTGGCCATCGAATGCCCTCTTCAAAAAAATGGGCCGGATATAGCAAGGGGACCGTGTCTGGCCGCGGCATTTCCCGAAGGTACGGTTTCACACGAAAATCAACGACTGGTCCTGTAGAAACTTTAACGCCAATGTCAGCCAGTGAGTATCGAATTGCCGGAAGCAGTTCGATGGCATTTCTTTCCGGCGAAGTAGGTACATGGATGAATTTCTCTGGGTCATCTGGAAACACAATTCGATTGAACGGGTGCGTATGGAGGGAAATATCAGCAAACGAGTCGTCTGTCGAGGTTGAAATCACCATTGGCCCCTGACAAGCGCCGCGCTCGAATAGAATTATTACATTCTCTTGAAGAACTTCATCATCTTTAAATGCGTTGTTTCGCGACTTAAATAAGTGAATTCGGCGAATAGCACCCTGCGCATAAATGTATTCGCGAAAAGGTCGGTAGTAAGGTCCATTGCAGAAGCTGCGCGGTATGATGGCAACGACTTGGCCACCCGGAGCGACCATGGCTATTGCAAGCGCCACAAAGGCTGAGTATAAATTGACTGTCTCGATGCCAATACGGCGCAAAGCGTATCGGTGAGCGGAATTGCTATTTATTTTTTTATACGGCGGATTAAGAATCGCGTGAGTGTAAGACTTCGTTGGTTTCGCAAAGAGTTCACCAGACACTGATTCGACAGCTGCGTGTATGAAATCTTCGGCGTAAATATTACCAACGAATTTACGCCCCCGACCGCATTCGTTCAAAGTTTGCGACAGATCTGAAAGAAGTTCCGTGTCTAATTCAAAGGCATCAAGCTCAACACGCCGAAAGCCAAATCCATTCTCACGCCACCTTTCCAGAAAAGCCGCCGATAGTGAGCCGATTCCTGCTCCCGCATCTAAGAGACGGCAGACTCCTTCACCGTTGCTAAAAAGGCCTGCCATGAATGCGGCCGTTCTTTGAGGTGTAAAATACTGACCAAGCCGCGACTTTTTCTCGGTCGTCGTGCTCTTTGAAAATTGCAGCCTCGTCTTTTCAACCTGCGACGGCAATACAAACTCTCCTGCTTTGCAAGGGGGATCAAACTCTCATATCTTCAGTCTCTCTATTATGGTCGTCTGCATTCGTTTCTTGCGAATTTTCAACTCGTTCCCAAGCCCCTGCTTTAAGAACGCACTCTTGAAAAGCTCCGCTTTGTTCATTATTCGCAACCCGATCTCGCGCTCAAATCAGAATCAACAAAAAAACTAATTCGCCATCTCCATTGCATCCAACGACCGCAACCCGTCAATGAACGCAGGCGTCATCGGAAACTTGCCGGGATACGGCACAAACTCGACGTGTCCATCCATATACAGCACGTGCCCGCCGTCGCCGTGGAGTTCGGGGCGTTCGATCATAATGGGAATCAACCCCTGGACCACTTGGCTTGCAGCAGGGTTGCCGATATCAGTGATAAAGAAGCGTTCGACGCCGGCTCGGAGGGGTTGATATATCAGCAGGTCTTCCAAGTCAGGATGGACTCGTAGCAGATCTAATGCTCCTCCCTTATTCATAGGCACGGAGCGGTCTCGTGGCGGTATGCCCGCCGCGGCCTCGCGTTCCCACACTTCGCGCCTGCGTTTATTCTCGGGTTCGAGTGCGGCCTGTTTGGCGTCAATTACAACTTTACGGTCCGGCCAGATTTCACACACCGATTCGATCGGCGTTCCTTTATCGATGTACTGGCGAACAGCTTCTACCCAAGCTACGCCGGAGCGTTCGTGCCGTATCGCACAGCCCAAGTACCAATAGCTATGCGCACCGAACGCGGATTGTGGATAGCTCCTCAGTCGCTCGCGCATGATCTTCGCGTCGGGATGAAACGGCGAGATGAGGGCCGCGGAATCAAGGAGATATGTAGGGTAAATTCTGTCAGAATCGAAGGTAACACCGCCTCTTGTTCGGGCGAGTAGAGGGAAAAAATCTTTGTTTGCTTCTGCGTATTGCGTGAATGCGGCGCGCAGCAACGTAAGGTTTTCGACGCACTCCGCGTTCTTCCATACCGGATGGACGGCGTAGCGGAAACCTAATCCAGCCAAGACAAAGGTCACGCACGCGCCAAGCACTAGAAATCTTGATCTAACTGGTGTCATCGCTTTTCTTCTGAATTCAGCGCATCCAACGACCGCAACCCTTCGATGAAGTTGGATGTCATAGGGAACTTGGCGGGATAGGGCACGAACGCGATGTGGCCGTCAAGATAGAGAACGTGCCCGCCACCGCCGTGGAGTTCGGGGCGTTCAATCAAGACGGGAATCTGGATGTTAGGTGGAGTGCCGATGTCAGTCGCGAAGAAACGTTCCCCCCCTTCACAGAGCGGTAGGGAAAGTCGAAGCTCTTCCAAACGCGGTCCGATTGCAGCCGCGTTGCCTTCGGGTCCCCTCCCTTTCTCGGGGTGATGCGGCTTACCGTCAGGGTGAGTTTTGTGCCATTCAATATCGCCCGCACGCTGCCGTGCCGCTATATCGTCTTCGAATTCTGGCCAGACACCATGCCCCTCTGGAATAGGTTCGCCCCGCGGGACGTGCCGTCGGTATTGTTCTATCCATTCCAGCGCGGTACGTTCGTTCGCAAACATCCACCCCAGGTACCAGTACCGCGTTTTGTCAACTGTACTTCCCAAAGTGACTTCAAGATGCGGATCTAATGCTGATATTTCGCTCATCGAGAACATAAGTTGTCCGGGAACAGAAGACAACGCAGGATACCGCTCGCCCCGCGCCTTTTGCGCGTAGTTTTGAAGCGCGACGGCAATTTGCCGTAGGTTTCGTTCGCAGGCGGCATCGGCCCGCGCGCGTAGCGTTGTGCGAACGGCAAATTGTGCCATTGCGACGGCGAGGAACACGGCACACAATAGAAACAGACCCTGCGCGAAGCGTTGCGCCGTTACTGCACGCAATGCACTGCCCTCCTAGGGGGAGTTCCGTCCGCCGAATACTCGTACTGCGTATATTGTACCAGTAAAGCAAGCGCCACTGCGTCTACATGATCGCGAAATACCAACCCCACCGGATCGCCAACGCACCACATTCGGAGCAGCGCACACCGCGCCTTGAGACGCCACACCACCCGCGAAATCACCACCCCCGCCGAACGCACCAACCACACCGGTATTCTCTCGCCCCAACGGGGCGGCGGACTGTAGCCACGGGTGTAGCGGCGCGGGACACAACCCCGCGCCGCGAAACCCGTGGATTGATATTCCATGATGGGTTCATCGCCCCGAAGGGCCGACGGAAACCCTGCGGACAGACCAACCCGCCGCATCCACCCACAACCCCATCCCCCGCTCCCCAAACCAACCCACCCCGCCGGTCCCGCCAAAACCCCTCTACCCTGAAACCTCGCCCCAACAACCTCCTCCCAAAACGCACTTCCAAGGTAGGGACGCTTCGCCAAAGCGGCCGATTCCCGCCCCATCATATCCCCCATCCCACAACACGGCGGTTTTGGCAAAACCGCCCCACCATCACCCATCTGTGTCATCTGTGCAATCTGTGGAAAAATTCTTCTTGGCGTTTTTGTGCGTTCTCTCGTGGCTCGTACAGTCGCCTTCGCCCCCGGCATCCGGTCCGCGCAAATCCGCCCAATTCGTGTCATCCGCGTTTCATTGCTCTGTATTTGATTCGCACCTTCACGCCACCACCTTACCCACTCCAGTCAACCAAGCACCCCTTGATTCCCAAAGTCACAATTTGCATCCATTCGCCAAATCCGCAGACAACGCTCCGTGTCCTCCGTGTCTCCGTGGTTTACAAAAGTGCAACGCCGTGGGCATATAAGTAAGAGATACCGGCAGCGCCCACCCCTAAAACAAAACCCGCGCCGCCCCCCTCCGACATCCGATCCGTGTCAGTCCGCCCGATCCGCATCATCCGCGTTCTATTGTTCCACTGTATTCTCTTCGCGCCTTCTCACCACATTCACTTCCCGACCCCTTGTTTCCCAAACCGACGTCGGCACTCGGCAACAGCAAAAAATTCTCAATTTAAATTCAATCTGTCAATCAAACAGAGGTCGTTTCGCATGCGGGTACTACGATCAAGAGCAGCTTGTCAACCAATGACGGCTTAATTCGCAGATGCTTTTCGTCCGCCTCCTCCTGTCCGACCCTTGTTTCCCAAATCCCCTCTCGTCCTCCGTAGCTTCAGCAAAGGAGGATCTGCGAACACTTCTCCGTGCCCTCCGTGTCTCCGTGGTTTACAGGAGTGCAACGCCCTGGGCTTATGTATGGATGCACATCCTCGCGTGTGCGGCGTATACTCCCACCGGGGTCTACGAAACGCTCGCGTACGCGAGGAGGGGTGCATCATGTCGCAACACAGTGAATTCGATCGCCGCGACTTTTTCCGCCGCGCAGGCTTTGGTGCGGCGGTTGTCGGTATGGGTCTAGCCGCGCACGAGGCGGCCGCAAAGCGCACCGTGCAAAAGGCCGATCCGCACGCGCCCAAGACGGGCCGACTGTTGAAGCCCGACGAGGTCATCGGCATCGGTATGATCGGCGTAGGCGGCATGGGCAGCGGACACGTCGGCGAGTTGCTCGACCGCGAAAAAGGCGGCGAGAAACAGCAGATCCGCGCCATCTGCGACTGCTACGCCAAACGTCAGAATGGCAACAAGCAGCGCGTGAAAGATGTCGTTGGCCGCGACGTCGAGACCTACTTCGAATACAAGAAGGTCCTCGAACGCGACGACATTCACGCGGTCGTCATCGCCACGCCGGACCATTGGCACGCGCAGATCAGCATGGACGCAATGAAGGCCGGCAAGGATGTGTATTGCCAGAAACCCGTCACGCTGACGATTCCGGAATCCGTGCAAGTGCGCGATGTTTGCTACGAGACCGGGCGCGTGTTTCAGTGCGGCGCGCAACGCACCTCCGAAGATTTCTTCTGGCAAGCGAAGAAGTTCATCGAGAAAGGCGGCATCGGCAAAGTGCTCTGGGCGCAGGGCGACTACAGCCGCAATTCCGCGGGCGGCCCGAACGATCGCGGCGGCGAGTGGAACTGGCCCATCGATCCCGGCGCTAGCCCCGACAAGGGATCGGGTGAGAACTATATCGATTGGAACACCTGGCTCGGTTCCGCGAAGAAACGTCCATTTTCAAAAGCGCGCTTCTTCCAGTTCCGCAAATACTGGGACTACTCCGGCGGCATCGCGACCGACTTGCTCTATCATCTCATCGCGCCGCTCACCCTCGCGCTCGGTGTCAGCGCGCCCGAGAAGGCAAGCGCGGCTGGCGGCATCTACGTACAACACGACGACCGCGAAGTGCCGGATACGTTCATGGTCACACTGGACTATCCCGAGGATGTCACGCTGGTGCTCACATCGAGCATGGCAAACCGGCAAGGCAATCCCATCGTAATCCGCGGACACAAGGCAACCATTCGCCCGCACGACGAAGGCATGCAGGTGACTGCGGAAAAGGAATTCGCCGATTGGTTCACGAAAGAGTTCGGCGCCGCGGAAATCGTCGTGAAGAAAGAACAGCGCGACGATCACATGACCAACTTCCTAAAAGCATGCCGTGAACGCGGCGACGTTCACTTAAATCCGGAAACGGCCTACCGGGCAATGGCCGCCACTAAGATGGGCTGTGACTCGTGGCGTCAAGACAAGGTCATCTTCTGGGACAACGCGAAGGAGAAGTACCTCAATAAACACCCACGCCCGAACCGCACCTCGCGCTGGCCGCAGGAACCAGAACCAACAGCGACATGATCGAATCGCGCAAATCCCCGATACCGCGCCAAATCGCCGGCGTGCTCATGCTCATCTCGGGCGTGACACATGTCGTGCAACTGTACTTCTACCCGGAGAACCATTCCGCGTGGGGCGCCTCAATCTTCGGCGCAATCTATTTCGCGCTCGGCGTGTATTTGGTGCGGAGCAGCGCGCGCGCCGCGCTATGGCTAACAGCAATACTGCCCAGCATCGGCGGCGCGCTTGGCGTGTGGCGATTCTTACACCTTCACCGCAATCCGTTCAGCGTATTTCACGTCGCCGTCGATCTCGTCGTCGTGCCGTGTTGCGTTTACCTGCTGATGAGAAAAGCGGACGATACAAATTGAAAGTGGTGCAGGGAATTCTTAGGATTTTCGTTTCGTTTTAGACTTAGATTGGAGCCAATTTCGTGAAGAAGTTTCTCAAGTTCGCGGGCATCGCGCTCGCCATTGTTTTGGTGATCTGCGCCATCGCGTTGTTCTACGTAAACTCAAAATACGATTTCCTCTTTGCCGGGCCGCAAATATCGCACGAAACGCTGATGACCCCGGGCGTGCGCATCCGTGCGGTTGCAAAGCCTGCACTTGCGCGACCGATTGTATCCAAGTTGCTTGGCGCCAGCGCGCCGTCTCCGTGGATCCTCGATCGCGTGATCCCCTACGAAGCCGCGCTGCTCGCTTCGCCCGACCTCGGCACCGGGCGCATCGATATCAAGCTGTTTTTGAACCCGCAGCGCCTCGCGCCGATCATTGCGCAGGCCGCTGATTCGTACGCGATCCCGCAAAAAATTGGGTTCATCACCTGGCCGTCACAAACCTTCGACGTATCCACGCGCGGCGTGCTGTCGCTCGATGGATTTGTGGATATTGACGACGCCACTGCCAACCTCATCAAATCCGAATGGGGCACGGTGCAATTGCCGAACCTGCCAGCATTTGAAGGCGGACATCTCGGTGAAGTGTCCATCGACAATCGCGATGGCAGTTTGTTTACGGTGATTTCCGTGTTCGCCAATCAAGGCACCATCGCCCTCCCTATGCCGGCTGAATCGTTGCGCAAAACCATCGCACCCATTGCCACCATGTCGCTCCACACCGATCTCACGGGCGACGACGAGCTTGCAATTCACATCATTGTTGATTGCCAGCCAACTGCGGAAGAAGGCCAAGTCACCGGAGTGAACTTCGCACTCGGCGGCATCATCGGGGAACTTTCGCGTATCGCGGGCGATCGCGGCGCAACGCTCGCGGGCAACAAGAAGGCGGAAGGCATAACGATTACGGGTGACTACACGCTGAAGAATTTGAGCGCGTTACTGAAGATGTAACGAGGCGATGCGCTACGTCGTGTAACTCGTCCGCAACGGCAGCGCGATCACAAATCCATTTTCAGGATCGTAATTCAGCGTCCCGCCGTGGTCTACAATCGTCGCTCTGGCAACCGTCAACCCCAAGCCCAAATGATCCACGCCACGCGTGGTATAGAATTGATCGAAGATCGCCGCGCGTGTCTCATCCGGTATTGGTGCGCCGCTGTCCTTGAAGGCAATCTCCACGCCCTCGGCCGTCTTGCGCACCGTTACCGAAAGTTTTTTGCGTTCCGTTCCGTCCAATGCTTCGATTGCATTCGAGACGATATACATCATCGCAAGCTGCAAGCGCGGAAGGTTGATGGAGAGCAATGGAAGACTTGGATCGTAGTTCGTGGTAAGCGTGACATTCGCGACGCGCAGATCGTAGCGCCGAAGATCGAGTACGCGCTCGACCAATTGCGCGGGATCCATGATCCGCACGTCGGGCTTTTCTTTGCGCGCGACATCGGTGAGGCTCGCGACAAGCCCGCTCGATTTCTTCACCGCGTTCACCACTTCGCCGAGCATGCGCGCCGTGTCCGCGCTTATACCTTTGTCCATGCCCGCAAGCTCGGCGTAGGCCATGATCGCGCCGAGATAGTTGTTCAGATCGTGCGTCACGCTGCTGACGCTACGCCCAACCTGCGCATGACGAAAAACTCGGAGGAGACGCTCGCGCGCCTCTTCCGAGTTAAGATCTAATGGGCCGCCCATACGCGGACATCCTGCGCCTTACTTCGCGCCAAAATTACTAATCAACGCCTGGCCAAATTCGCTGCACTTCAGCTCGGTCGCGCCGGTCATGAGGCGCGCAAAATCGTAGGTTACCTTCTTCTGGCCAATTGTCTTTACCATCGCATTCGTGATGGCTTCGGCAACTTCCACCCATCCCATGTGCTCGAACATCATCACACCGGAGAGGATCACGCTGCTCGGGTTCACTTTGTCGAGGTTGGCATACTTCGGCGCTGTGCCGTGCGTAGCCTCGAACACCGCGACGCCGGTTTCGTAGTTGATGTTCGCGCCCGGCGCGATGCCAATACCGCCGACCTGTGCGGCCAACGCGTCGCTCATGTAGTCGCCGTTGAGGTTCATCGTCGCGACCACGTCGAAGTCTGTGGGACGCGTGAGAATCTGTTGCAGGAAGATGTCAGCAATCGTGTCTTTCACGAGAATCTTGTCGCCGGGCTTTCCGTCGCAATCGTCCCAACCCACGGCAACGTCGGCGAACTCTTCCTTCACGAGGTCGTAGCCCCACTTGCGGAAGGCGCCCTCGGTGTATTTCATGATGTTGCCTTTGTGCACCAGCGTGACGCTCTTGCGCTTGTGCTCGACAGCGTAGTTCAAAGCGGCGCGAATAAGGCGTTTCGATCCCTGAACACTGATTGGTTTGATGCCGAGGCCCGAATCCGGGCGGATTGACCAGCCAAATTCTTTCTCGAGATAGGCGATCAGTTTCGTCGCACGTTCGCTACCGGATTCTACTTCCATCCCCGCGTACACGTCTTCCGTGTTTTCGCGGAAGATCATCATGTCCACGTGCTCAGGCTCGCGCACCGGGCTGGGCACGCCGTCGAAGTAGCGCACGGGCCGCACGCACGCGAACAGGTCAAGTTTTTGACGCAGCGACACGTTCAGGCTGCGGAAGCCGCCCCCGACCGGGGTCGTGAGCGGGCCTTTGATCGCAACATTGTAGTACTCGATCGCTTCGAGGGTCTCATCGGGAAGATAGGTATTGCAGACATTCTGCGCCTTCTCGCCCGCGTAGATTTCCATCCACGCGATCTCTTTCCTGCCGCCGTAGCAGAACTTCACCGCGGCGTCGAAGACTGCCTGCGATGCGCGCCAGATATCCGGCCCGGTACCGTCACCTTCGATGAACGCGACGATCGGTTTGTCGGGCGTCTGCAACTTGCCTTGCGCATTCAGGACGATACGCTCGCCCGCTGGGACCTTGATAAACTTGAAATCTGGCATGATCATCCTCTCAATTGGCGTCTTGCGCCGCGCCTAGCACACGAATTCTCGACAGCCCTTAAACCTGCACGAACCGCGCTTCCACCACGTGCGGTACTTTCCGCAGCGTTTCGAGCACGGAGCGATCCATTTTTCCATCAATATTGATAACCGTGGTGGCATGCCCGCCTGCGGTCTTGCGACCCAGCGCCAAGTTGGCGATGTTTACGCCTGCTTCGCCGAGCGTCAACGCGATACGCCCCAGCACCATCGGTTTGTCTTCGTTGGTGCACACGACCATGCCGGAGACGAGTTCGACATCTACGCGCGTGCCGTCGATCCCGCAGATGCGCGGCTCTTTACCGTTGAATAGCGTGGCGGCAATCTCGTGCGATTCCTTGTCGGTCACGGCCTTCACGCGGATCTGGAACGCGTAATCCGGATGCCCCGCGCTGCGCGTTTCGCTGAACTCTATGCCGTACTCTTTCAACAAGTGCGGCGCGCTGACTGCGTTTACTGTTTCTACCAGCGGGGCAAGAAATCCCGTGAGGATTGCGGCCGTGATCGGGTAGGTATCGGTCACGACGAGATCGCCATCGTACGCAATCTGCAATGCCGTCGGCCGTCCGTCCATGTATTGCGAGACGAATTTGCCGAGGCGTTCGGCGAGGACCAGCGAAGGCTGCAACTGTTTCGCGGTTTCCGCGTCCATGCTGGGCACGTTCACCGCATTCACTACTGCGCCCGTCGTGAGGTAATCGACAATCTGCTTGGCAATATCAACAGAGACGGTCAACTGCGCTTCGTCAGTGGACGCGGCAAGGTGCGGAGTCGTGACGATATTATCGAGACCGAGGAACGGATTGTTCTCCAAGGGCTCGCTTGTGTAAACATCCAGCGCCGCGCCAGCAATCTTCTTTTCGCGCAATGCATTTGCGAGGTCCTGCTCGTTTACAATACCGCCGCGGGCGCAGTTGACAATGCGGCAGTTCGGCTTCATTTTGTCGAAGTGTTCCGCGCGAATCAGGTTGTTGGTCTTCTCCGATTTTGGAGCGTGAATCGTAATAAAGTCTGACCGCTCGATGAGTTCGTCTACCGATACGAGTTCGACGCCCAGTGCTTCCGCTTTTAGCTTGGTGAGAATTGGATCGAATACAAGCACCTTCATCTCGAAAGCTTGCGCGCGTTTGGCAACCGCGCCGCCGATGCGCCCCGCCCCCACGATGCCAATCGTTTTTCCGGCGAGTTCGGTACCGTTGAATTTCTTGCGGTCCCAGCGCCCTTCCATCATGGATTGGTGCGCAGCGGGGACGTTGCGGCACAGCGAGAACAACAGCGCAAACGTATGTTCGCAGGTGGAAATCGTGTTGCCGCCGGGCACATTCATCACGATGATGCCGCGCTTGGTGGAAGCGTCCTTGTCTACATTGTCGGTACCGGCGCCGGCGCGGCCGATGACCTTCAGCTTACCGGCCTTCTCTATGGCTTCGGCGGTTACTTTCGTGGCGCTGCGGACGATAAGACCGTCATAATCGCCGATGATCGCCGCCAGTTCGGCGGGCTTCTGCGCTGGCTTGATATCGACCTCGAAACCGGCGTCGCGAAGGATGGTAATTCCTTCTTCGCTGACACCGTCGAGCGCAAGTATACGTGGCATGGTTGCTTCCCTTCCGGGGCCGTCTTAGCTGTGAAATCCCCCAGAAATTGAGGCAGGAATCGGCCCGAAACCTAACGTTTTGCGCTAGGTGTACTAAACAAGGAAAGGTAACAGGCGTATCGCCGGCAAGTCAAATTTTGTGCGGGATTCGGGGGCTTTTAGTGGGCCGCGGCGTTGCAGTCGCGGAGGTGGCTGAGCTCGGTAATGAGGCGCACGCAGGCGCTGAATTCGAGGCCGGCGGTCTGGAGAAGATCCAGACAATCCCGGAAGGCGGCCCGGCCGTCGTCGATCGTCGCGCCGGCGAGATCGGCTAGGCGATGCGCAGTACCCACTGCGGCCGCGAGTTCTTTCGCGCGCGTTGCGCGTTTGGGTTCGTGGTGAAACAGGATGGCCTCGGTGATGTCTGCCGGAAGGCCCCAGCGGTCGGCGAGCATGTAGCCGGCCTCCGGGTGGCTGATACCGAGATGGCGTTGTTCGGCGGCGATGAGGTCGAAGCCTTTCGCATCCGGATCGATCTTCTTGTAGTGGTTTGGCGCAACCATGATGAGCGCCAAGCGCCCAATATCACAGAGCAGGCCCGCCGCCCTGCTGGCAGCAATGTGTCCATGGCCCATCGCTTCCATTATGCGTTCCGTGGCACGCGAGGTAAACATGGCGTCAGCGCGGAAGGCCTCAATATCGAACCCTTCGTCGTGCTTCTCGCCAAACCAGATTTCCGTTGATTCCGCCATGCGGAAGACTTCGCGTGGGCCGAGTAACCGGATGGCGAGATCGAGCGTATCGACGCGGCCTTTGAATCCAAAGGTCTCCCCGTTCGCGACTCCGAGAATCCGCGCGCTGAGCGCGGGATCCTGCCCGATAACGTCGATGAGGGATTTCGGGGACGCCTGCGGGTCGCGCAGGGTCTCGCGCAGGCGATCGAGCGTGCGCGACATGCGGCCTAGCGATTCCGTCCGGCGCACGAGACCAACAACACTTGCCGCGAGGAACTGACGCTCGAGCCATAGCAAGTTTTCGTCGTCGCTCGGCGCGGACTCTTTGATGTCCGTGTGCCTCTCGCCGGGATAATGCCGCTTGATGCTGTACCACAGGGCTTCCGGCGTACACATCACGGGCCGGGCCTTCAGGCCGGTATGGTTCTCGACTTCCCAAAGTGCCTTGGTGTTCAGCGGACAAACCATCGCTACCGTGAGCACCGGGCCAAGCTTTTCGACGGGAAGCAGTTCGTGTTCGACGGCCATGTTGCGAGGGAGAAGATCGATACACTCATCTTTGACGTCATAATTTAGTAGGTCGATCATGCCGACCCCTGCCTCCCGGGCGACAAACCGGATGAAGGTTTGTATATCCAAGTACCCCAGGCTGATGAGGGTCTTGGCAATCTTGCCGCCGTGGCGCATTTGCGCGGCTAGCGCGTCGTCCAGTTGCGTGCGTGAAATGACGCCAGAATCAACGAGGCGTTCCCCAATCCGCATATTTCGGCGGTCTAAGCCGGCCTCGGAATCTTGTGGTTCATGTACGAAGTCAAAAGGTGCATGAGTACTATATTTTGTAGCAAATGAACTCATGATGCCAGTATATAGTGGCTGATTGAAACTGTCAATATATTCCCTGTAAAAGGCCGCAGGTGGCCTTATGAATGTAGGCGCTTTTCTGTTCGATCCAGCTTCTCCCGATCCAAAAGGGCCGCTCTCTCGGACAGGCCCTTGCTTGAGCAAGCGGCTCGGCGTTCGGCGGTCCTTCGTTTAATTTGCCCATCGTGTTGCACATCGGACCGCATGAATGCAGACACGAAACGCTGGCTGCGCTTTTGCGAAACAAGGGGTACACATTTGACGGATTTGGTGTTAAACCGCACGCGTTAAACGCGTTGAAGAATTGCCGCGCTGTTCTGGCGTGTGTTATCGTGTTAGGTCTTCAAACGCAATCATAATGGGCTGACGCGCGTTTTTTCTGCGTGCCTATCAGTCTGTATTGGAGGTCCCGGTCCGATGATTCAAGATGCAATGCGCAAACACAGGCGCATCATGATGGCGGTGTTGCTCGCGTTTCTTATCGTACCGTTCGTGCTCTGGGGCGGTTGGAGCGGCGTGAGTTCCAACAACGCGACAGCGAACGGTGAAGCGGTCGTGGCTGTGGTGGGGGATACGCCGATCCCGGCGGAAGCATTCGCCCGGCAATTGAAGGCGCAACGGCAGCAAATGGCGCAGTTCGGATCGCCACCGCCCACGCCACAGCAGATGCTGGCGGATGGGTCTGCGATGAAAGTGTTGGATAACATCGTCGGCAGCCAGTTGATTTCGGAGATGGCGACGAAGGGCGACTACCAGTTTGATCAGGACTATCTGGTAGAAAAGCTTAAGGATAGCCCTTACTTCAAGGATGATCAGGGTAATTTTGATCCCAAGCTTTGGAACGAGGCCGTCAAGGGCACACAAAACTGGAATGCGCTTTACAGTCAGGAGCAGTCCAGTCTCGCATATTCGCTTGCAGTGCAACGCTCGATGGCGTCGGCGCGGGTGTTAGACGCTGACATCCGCAAACAGTTTGAAGAGCAGAATACGACGTTCGAGTTGAAGTACGTAACTCTGGCGCCAAAGATCGAGCCGACGGAAGAACAAATTCAAGAGACGTACAATCAAAACAAGGATTCATACAATCTGCCGGAAAAACGGCGCGCGGAATTCGTGGCGCTTTCGTTGGTGCCGGCGAAGCCTGCGCTAGCGGATGAGATAGCGAAGCGTGCGCGGGATGGCGAAGACTTTGAGAAGCTCGCGAAGGAAAACTCGACCGCGCCGAGCAAAGATACGGGCGGCGATCTGGGATGGCTGCGCGATGGACCAATCACCAGCGCGCACCAGAAGCCTGCGTTCTCGGCCGCGAAAGGGGAAGTGACTGACCCGGTCTATGGCCCAAATGGTTACTACATTTTCAAGGTCGACGACGAGCGCACGGATGCGGCGTCGAACCTGCGCGAAGTGAAAGTGCGCGAAATTCTGATCGCGGCGGACTTGTCGGAGGAGGAATTCAAAGCCACGCAGGACAAGGCGAAACAGATTCAAGAAAAAGCGAAGGCAAACGGCGATTTGGCGGCCGCGGCGGGGGAAGCGAGTGCTGAAGTCAAGTCGTCGGGCCAGTTCTCGATCGAATCGTTGAACATTGAAAACGTGCCGGATGCAGACGCGCGGTTCTTCCGTTCGAGGTTGGCGACGGTCGCAGCGAATGAAGTGGCCGAGCCGTTTGAAGCGCAGGCCAATATCTATGTTGCGAAGGTGACGGAAGTGGAAGCGGCGGTACCGCAACCCTTGGAAGCGGTGCGCGAGAAGGTCGTGAAGGACACGATTGCGCGTCTTGAGAATTCGCCAGAGTATCGCAAGCAGTGCGACGATCTGGCGAAGAACATTCAAGCGAACGCGAAATCGCTGCAGGAAATTATCACGCAACACCCGGATTTGAATGCGACGATTCAGTCGATCCCACCGTTCACAGCGAAGACTTATGATTTTCAGAAAGGCCCGATGTGGAACCCGCGCGATGTGATCGAAATGGCGAAGAGCAAGGAAGCAGGCGCCATGTTTGGTCCCGTGACGGACTTCATGGGCAAGCCGCACTTTGTCGAGCTGGTTGCGAAGACGCCGCCGGACGAGAAGGCGTGGTCTGAGGAGTGGCCTAAGGAAGAGAAGCAGTTGCGCGAGCAGGCGCTTGCGATGGAGCAGAATCGCCGGCTCGACGATTATGTCGCGTACTTACGCGAGGATATGGTGAGCAAGGGCAAGTACCAGGTTGACCAAGGCGCGTTTATTCGCGCGCTGGGAATCGAGGAAGAAAAGCCTGCCGAAGCGGAGGCGGCGCCGGCTGCCGATGGTGCGGCAGCGCCCGCGCCAATAACGACTGATGTAGCGATCCCAGAAGAAGCCCCTGCGACGCCCGCACCTGCGGCGGCGGAAAGCATTTCGGCTGCGCCTGCGGACGCTGCAACTGCGCCGGCTGCCCCGTTGCCTGCACCCGCGCCGGGACCAATGCCCGCCGAGGTACCGCCACCACCGCCCGCGGTCGCGCCGTAATTAATTACCTTAGCGGATTTCTTAAGGACACCAGGAATTTCCTGGTGTCCTTTTCGTTTGATGGTTGCCAGAGATAAGCAGCCAAAGCAGTGTCTAACCGCCACCGCACTCCAAATAGTGCATGACGTGTTGGCAGTTGGATCTTGGGATAAAGTGGATCGATTACGAGCACGAGAACGAGCACGAGCACGAGCACGAGCACGAAAAGATAAACAGTCGCATCATGACGCGCGCGAGGTGAGGTTTGTAATCGCACTCTGATCGTTTGCGTAACGGGCGAGCGCGTAGGTGCGATACCATTCGGCAAGAGCGGATTGAGTGTCGCGGTCGATGCGGTCGGCAAAGTGGTTGATGGTTTCGTGTACGTCGCGGACATAGCCGAGTTTTGCAGCGCGGCGGTCCATTGTGCGGAGCTTTTGGTGCAATGAAATTGCAGTGGGATCGTTGTTGAGTTTGGCGCGTTGAAGCCGCCACTTCTTCATTCGGCGTCTGATGAACACGATTGCCGCGATGCTTGCGATACCAATCGCGATGATTGGCCATGCACGTAGCAATGCAGCCGCGGCCAAATCTGTCAGTTCACGCCAACCCATATTTCGTATTGCGGCGACGGTCGCTTTTGCGCGATGGACGATGTATTCCCAGAGTTGCGCGGTCTTTGGGCGCTCGCCTTGTGGTACACCTGTGGAAGGCGTGGCCTCGATCGTTCGCCAGCCTTGACCTTCGATGTAGGCCTCGACCCATGCGTGCGCGTCTTTGTTGCGCGTGACCCAATAGTTGCCATATTCGTTGCGTTCGCCGGAAACGAAGCCGGTGACATAACGGCAAGGTATGCCAGAGCAGCGCAGCAACAATGCTGCGGCGGTGGCGAAGTACTCGCAGTGGCCTTTGTGCGCCTCAAAGAGAAACATTGCTATCGGATCGTCTGCGATGTCGAATGACACGTCGAGACTGTAGGTGCAGTTGTTGCGCAAATACGATGTGACGGCATTCAGTTTCTCGATGTCGTTCTTGCAGTTTCGCGTGATGTCTTGCGCGAGTGTGGGAATGCGCGGATCAAGGGTTTCAGAAATTGCGGTGAGTGCCTTGCGCTCTGCGTCTGTTAACGGTTCGTTTGGGCGCGCGATGCCTGTGAGCCGATACGGCGTTTCCGATGGCAGTTGTGCGGGTGCGACGATCGCGTGGGCATCTATCTTCAAAATGGTATCGGGCGCGGCGATGCGCGCGGTTTCTAGGCAGGTAAATATAGTGCCCTTCAACGTCGCGCTCGCTTCGATCGACATGGGATCCGCTTTGAGGTCCGCATCACCCGGCAGTAGCGGGAACCAATGCGTGTTCAAATCCTTTGGTAAATCGTCTGTTGGCTTCTCGATTGTGGACGATGCGGCCGTGGTCCATTCGCGCCCTGCAAATTGATCGAATGCCTTGCCGCGGAGGTAACCCGGTGCATCTTCGCTGGTGATGTGCAGTGTGATGGCGTTTTCGTTTATTCCTTTTCGCGAGCTGAGCCGGCCAAGGCGACCGCTATTGGAGAAGCCGGCGGTCGATTGCGTGTAGGGCGGCTGGACCATTTTCGCGACTAGCAGATCGAGATCTGTGCCGTGCCGGTAAACGAGAAATCCGGATCCCCATCCGCAGAATAGAATGAATGCGAAAAGCGCTACGTATGCGTTGCGGCGCGCGCGTGATGCGGGGCGTTGGGCATCGGCTCGCGCGGGCGTGTGCAGGAGAAAATACAGGCCGATAAGAAATGCTGCGATGAGCGACGCGGTTTGATAGGAATAGTTACGCCATTCACCGAGCACGCGCGTGGGCATTGTGCCGGCAAGGATGACGACGAGCGCGGGATAGAGCGGAAAGGTCGCGGGAAATGCGTTAGCGCGGCGGATGAATAATTGCAGCACCATCCAAAGCAATAACGCCTGCGCGATCGGGTAGGCCTGCGCGTAGTCGAGCATGCCGATTGCAACATAGGGCACGCGCGTCGCGCCGAGGCTCGGCGCCGGCAGTGCCATCCAACGTACGATAAAGATGATTGCGACCGCCATTGCCAGACGGTTTTCGGTGGTTTTTGAAATGTGAAAAGGAAAACGTTCTGTAAACGCGACTGTCGCGGCGATTGCGATTGCTAGGGGATAGATGATTTGTACGGAACACAGGCCAAGCGTTGCCGCGGCGATCAGGCATAGCGCGAACACCAGAAAGCGAATGGACACTTTCATAATGTATCCACCAAGCCGGCTGCAACGTCGGCGGATGTAACGACGATCGGCGCGGTGTTTGTGATCGCTTCCGCGCGATCTATCGGCAACGAGGTGGGTGAATCACGGATGACGATCACTTTCACCTCGCAGCCGGAATCGACTGCGGTTTGCACGAGGCGCTCGCGCGTGGCATCCCAATCGAGAAAGACGCAAATGACGGTCGATATGCGCGCGAGTTCGTCGGAGAGTGCGGGCGTAACGATGTCTAATGGATTTTTCCGGCTTTCATCAACGCAGGCGAGAATCTCCAGCACGTTTTCAAAATGCGCAGTGCTGCGTCCGGAACGAAACACATAGAGTTCCGGGCCCGCCGCGAATATGTCGATGATAAATTCGCCGCGAGCGAGAGCGTCGGCAATTGCGGCGGAGAGACTGACGGCTGCTTCAAATTCCGGGAAGCCGGTTCTCGGACGGCGTTTGCGGCTTGGGACATGCGTATCGAGCAAGAGCGCGATGCGGCAATAAAACTCCTCCTGATATTCGCGCACGACGGGGCGCGCGAGGCGCGCCCAGGAGCGGAAGTCGATGCGGCGTGGCGGGTCGCCTGGGCGATATTCGCGGTTGCCGATGTACTCGGGCGATTCGCCGACATCCGATGTGAGCGCGATCCCGCCGGGCTGGTGACGGCGCGCGGCGGGGACATCGATATTTGTGAGCGGATGAAAATAGGGGGCGACGAGCAGCGGACCCCCGAGAGGCGCGACGCGTCCGCTGCGACAGATTGAAAATGGAAATGTCGTGAATGCGCGCACCGGTGGCAGACGATAGAGACCGCGGCGTTGCGGCAGGATTGTGATCGGGATGGCCGTGTGCGCGTTTGCTGCGAGGTGATCGAGTGCGCCGTTTGTACGCGTGACGCGCAACGCGCGATCGCGCGGGAACAATGTTGCATCCACTTCGAATGCCGCGCGGCGTCCGGTGTTTGCGACATTGAACCACCCCGTGACGGGCTGGCCCACGCAGGCGAGTTGCGGAAAGTTGCCGGTGATGTTGAGGTGCGGGCGCATGATCGTATTCACGACGAGCGCGACAAACCCGAGCGCGAACAGCGCGCAGAACGCGTAGAAGATCGGAAGCTCCAGCGTGTATCCCAGCATACCCGCGATAAGGCCCAGGACAATGAGCGAGCGGCCCGCGCTGGTGAGTTTGTATTGCACGACATAGCGGGCAGCTTGTTCGAGACCGCTGATGCGTTCGCGTGTCACGTGGGGACCTTTATCGCGCTGACGAGATCGGTGATTACTTCCGATTTTCCGTTGCCGCCGTATTTCGCTTTTGACGTTAGCACCACGCGATGCGCGAGCACGGGCACGGCGAGGCGTTGCACATCGTCGGGCAATACATAGTTGCGACCCGAGCAGAATGCGGCTGCCTGCGCGGCGCGAAAGAGCATGAGCGATCCACGCGGGCTGACGCCGACTTTGAGTCGCGCGTCGCCGCGTGTGGCGTTGACAATATCTACGATGTACCGCGAGACGGGATCGCTGACGGTAACGGATCGCACTTTGAATTGCATCGCGACGATGTCGGTTTGCGTGATGACGGGCGTGAGCGCATCGACAGGGTGTGATTGCGCTTGGGCGTGAAGCATCGCGATTTCGTGTTCTGGCGCTGGGTAGCCGAGATTGATCTGCATGAGGAAACGATCGAGTTGCGCTTCGGGCAATGGATAGGTGCCGTGAAACTCGATTGGATTTTGCGTAGCGATAACGAGAAATGGTTCAGGCAGGGCGTGGCGCTCGCCTTCGATCGTCGCTTGCCATTCGTTCATCGCTTCGAGCAGCGCGGATTGCGTGCGCGGCGAGGCACGGTTAATTTCGTCGGCAAGCAGCACGTTGCAGAAAATGGGTCCCTTGCGAAAATGAAAGGTGCCATCGACGGGGTTGTACACTGAGGCGCCAAGGATGTCGGCTGGCAACAAATCGGGCGTGAACTGCACGCGATTCATCTCGGCATCTATGGAGCGCGCGAGCGCCTTTGCGAGGGTCGTTTTGCCGACGCCGGGGACGTCTTCCATGAGCACGGAGCCGTTTGCGGCGAGGGCGATGATGACGAGGTCGATGGATTCAGGTTTGCCCTGGATGACGCGGGCGAGGTTGGTGTGCAGGGCGGTGATGTAGTCGGGAACGGACTGCTTGTTAGACATAGTGGTCCCTCGAATGTGGGATTATCCTAGCGCAACCGGGATTGGGCTGCATACCGAGCAGGAACGGCTTTGTGGATACAGCGGCCATTGTGGACACTATGGCAATTGGGCGAGAAATCGATCGATCAGCGGAGGGCGGTGCGATGCGCGGGAAGTTTTGTTGTTCAGTCATTTTAGTCATGTTGTGTGCATTGCGATCGTTCGCAGCAGAACCCGCGGAGGCGCAAGAACCGGGGCCAGATATTGTAGTCATTGCTGAAGGAACGCCGCAGGCGGATGCGATGCCGTCGGTTCGCATCCTGAAGGAAAAACTTTGGGGGAAATATTTCCCCATGATCTCAATGCGGTTTCCGAATGTGCCGGGGTATCAGAGTGATGCGTGGTGCTATGAGGCCGCGCTGGATTTTGTGGATGCGAAGGCGCTGGAGAATGGCGTCGTGGAGATGCAGCACCGGGATCAGAACAGTCCGCAGACGCTGGTGATTACGACGGTTACGCCGCGCGTGGAGTCTGTCGAGATTGTTGCGCGCGTGGAGTTGGATAAAGAACAGCATGCGGACAAACAACTGCCGCCGAACCCGCCGGGGTTGAACATGTGCTGGCAGTTGCGGCATGCGGAAGGATTCAAGAGCGAGCCGGACCCGTATCCGCAGTTCGCGGCGCGGTGTTTCATTTTCACGGACAATGGCCTGACATTTCTGAAAGACACGCAGCGCACACCAATTCCCGTAAAGCCCATCGATCACGAGCACAACACGCCGCCTTGGGTTCAGATGTATCAGCATGCGTCGTTGTACGTGCCGGTGACGCCCAAGGAATGTTGGGCGGGGTACAGCCATGATCGTTTTCTGACGCCGGTGATCGGCGCGGTGTCTCGCGACGCGAAATATATTACGGCGATTGCAAACGATTCGGCGTTGTCAGTGTGCCAGGCTTGGCACGATTGCATGCACAACAACGCGTCGTGGCTGCCCGCGGGCGCGCCGGTGACGGAACAGCGGTGGCGGATGATCGTGTACGCGATGGAGAACGATCCGAAGAAGTTGATGGGTCGCGTTGCGCAGGATTTCCCGAAGGAAAACAAAGTCGCCGCAGCGGCCGCGCCGCCGGAGATGCGCAAAGGATGGACCGCGCATGCGACGCGCGCGGGGTGGATTGAAGTGCCGGAGTTTGTGACGTGGCGCAACGATTTGCCGCTGGGGCCGTTTGTGCGCACGAGCGATGGCGGCGTGCTCGGTGTGACGGAGAGCACCGCGATTGTAAGTCACGACGAAGGAGCTACGTGGGAGGCGTTTCCACTTGCTGCAAATGTCGGACGCGGATTTACCGTGCGACCGGAGCGCGCGATGATCCGCACGGCAAATGGCGCGATTGTGCTGGTGTTTATGGACGACGCGGTGGCGAAGTGGGGATGGGACAAGGAAAAGCGTTTGCCGATCCCGGATGCGCACTTGCCGACGTGCTCGATTCGCAGCATGGACGACGGCAAGACATGGACGGATCTCAACGTGTTGTACGACGGGTACAGCGGTGATATTCACAGCATGACGCAGACGCGCTCGGGCACGATCATCGCTCCGGTGCAGGAGCTGATGTTTGAAGACGGAAGGCATGCGTTGCGTCCGCGGTATTCACGCGATGATGGCAAGACGTGGGAACGCGCGAACCTGCTGGATATCGGTGGGCGAGGGCATCACGACGGCTTGATCGAAGGCACGATTGCGGAGCTTGAAGACAAACACATCTGGCTGTTGTGCCGCACCAATCTGGGCCGGTTCTGGTCTGCGTATTCTGACAATGACGGCGAAGATTTTCGCACGTTGCAGCCTTCGGAAATTGAGGCGAGCACGTCGCCGGGCACGCTGACGCGCACGTCGAGCGGCAAATTGATGTTAGTATGGAATCGCCTGTATCCCGACGGCGAAACGAGTGCGCCGGATGAAGTCTACGCCGGGGGCGATGGGCAATGGTCGGATGTGCGCGCGAACAATTACCGCGCGGAATTGTCGGTGGCGTTTTCATCCAACAATGGAAAGAAGTGGACGAAACCTGTCGTTCTGGCGCGGCGCGTTGACGGGGTAGGCGCATCGCTTGCGTATACTTACGTGTTCGAGCACAAGCCGGGGGAGTTCTGGCTTACCACGATGCATGGTGATCTGCGCTTGGCGTTTGTGGAAGGAGATGTAGACAGATGACCGTCGGAGTAGTAGTGACGCTGCTTGTTGGCCTCGCAATATTGACGGTAGGCGCGGAGTTTCTGGTGCGCGGTTCGTCGCGATTGGCGGCCGCGGCGGGTGTGTCGCCGCTGGTGATTGGGTTGACGATTGTCGCCTATGGCACGAGCACGCCGGAACTGGCCGTGAGTGTGAAGGCGGCCTGGGCCGGTCAGCCGGACATCGCGCTCGGCAATGTCGTGGGAAGCAATATTTTCAATGTGCTCTTCATCCTTGGCGCATGTGGTCTTATTTATCCGCTGAAAGTCCACGTGCAACTTATCCGGCTCGATGTGCCAATTATGATTGTAACAGCGCTGATCGTGCCTTTATTGGCGTACAACGGGATCCTCGGCCGCATCGACGGCGTGTTGCTGGTGACGGCGTTGATTACTTACACAACTTTCGTCATCCGCAAGAGCCGGAAAGAAAGCAAAGCGGCCCAAGAGGAATTTGTAGACGAGTTTTCGGCGCCGAAACAAATAGGCCCGCGCTATGTCGCGATAAACGTGGCCATGTTGGCGGTGGGGTTGGTCTTTCTCGTATTCGGCGCGCGGTTGTTCGTGAACGGCGCGGTGACGCTCGCGCAGACATTCGGCGTCAGTGAGCTGGTGATCGGACTGACCATAGTGGCGGCAGGGACCTCGCTGCCGGAAGT
>JADLHJ010000118.1 GCA_020848835.1 Candidatus Hydrogenedentota bacterium | reverse complement strand
CATACACCGTCACCAAGCCACCGCCGTGATCAACGCGGACACAGTTCCCGAGGTACTTGTCCCAACCGGAGAATATAACCTTTCCTTTACCCGTTGCAATGATCGGCGAACCGTACGGCGCGCTGATGTCCATTCCATCGTGGAAACTGAGATCGCGTGTGAATGGGTCCTTGCGATACCCGTAGCGCGACGTCACAATGGAACGCTTGCTGCGGCTCACCGGCCAGATTCCGGGCGTGCGATCGATCTCTTCCTTCTTCTCTTCGCTCGCTTTCAGATAGGCTTCGTTATATTCGCGCAGGCTGTCCGTGCGAATATTGATCTCTTGCACGATTAAATCCGCGCCAGGGTTTGCGAGACCTTCGATCACCGAAGGCGGACGCATCAAGGAATCATTCGCGGTATCCACCGGCACATCGTCGTCCGGTGTAACACCGGGTGCGCCGCCTTTGCCGACCGCTTCTGAGGAAACATTTTCAACGTATCCCGCTGGTTTTTTGCTGCGCGGTGGAAGGCCGTTATTCTTGCGGAAGTTTTTCTCTACGTCGTAGAGTTCGCTTAGTTCGCTCGTGATCGCGGCCATGCGGGATTCGTATTCGTCGCGCACTTTTTGTTCGATCTGACCGCGCTCCTCTTCAGACAACACGGCGGCGGGCGCCTGAATCACCGGCGCGGCCTGGGCGCCGATTTCGCGCTTTTCCCGTTCGAGGCGCTCGATGTCTTTGTTCGCGGCGCGGACGGTTTGGAACGAAAACGCCGCCATGAAAGAAAGCACGGCGAAGACGGATACCAGACCGTACAACTGAATGGCGTAGAGGTTTAGGCTTCTTGTGTTCCCCTGCCCGTGGGGAATGAGCATTACTGTCCAGCGCTTCATAAATAAAGTGCTCCGAGCTCATTTCGGCGCGTGGGGGAGGCGCCGCGCAAAATTCCCGATACAACCAAGTTACTTGTGATCCCGCTGACTTCGCTTATATATCCCCGATTCCACCCCGGGGATTCCCACCAAATCGCCGCGACTATAGCACGCGGTGGGGGTCAAGTCAACAAAAAATGCCGTAAGGATTTTGTAAACTGCTGATAATGTTCATTTTACGTAAGCGGCGATTTGGATTTTTTGTCGGATTGCACCTGCCAAACCTGCTCGCCTTTGCTTCCCGGCTTCAACCCGGTAATGAACATTTCGATAAAGTCTTCCGGGCTTTTCCCTGCGTATCTCTTCCGGTTAAATACCCGCACCATACGGTAATAGTCTTCATAATGCTTTTCATCTTCGATGTATAAATCGTACAGGGGCTTTACTTGGTATACGCCGTCGCGGTTCTTAGGACATCCCACGTTCTTGTGCAATACAAACCCTTTGAAGGTGCCGTCTGCGTACTCGGTAACCCGGAACGGGTAGAGCCTGCACAGAATGGGGCGTGACTCATAAATGGTGCAGTACTTTGTTTTCTTGTCCAGAAAGTGACAGCCGAGGCGTTCGTCACGGCGGAGGGCCATCATGAATTGTTCGTCTCCGCACTCCAGCCACGCCTGGTCGTTCTTGGAGACCTCTTCAATTTCTTCCGGAGTTATGAATTCCAAGAACTCATAAGGGTTTCCCCCGGTGTTTCGCACGATTCGAATGACGTCCCAAGGGGTGGGCAAGCAAATAACGTCGGTGCAGCAGTGACCGCAATGATGGCAGGCGAAATTAACGGTGTTTTTTCCCATGGGCAGCAACTTTATAGCAAAGGGCGCGCGGCGTGCAAGGTATATTTAATTTGTTAGCGCTGTGTAGCAATTGCCTTTGACCCTTTGCTATACTTTTCCGACCCGCAACCGCATTAAAGCAGCGGGAATTTTTTACGCTCGGAAGGAGGTGAAGTGAATGGCAGCAAACAACGTCGCGGAGATGGTCAAGAAGATCGTAGTCGAAAAGCTGGATCGCAAGCCCGAGGAAGTAACGCTTGAAGCGCGTTTCATCGATGACCTCGGCGCTGACTCCCTCGATCTCACCGAATTGTTGATGGCCCTCGAAGAGGAATACAACGTCGAGATCGATGACGAGGCAAACGAAATCCAGACCGTCGGCGACGCGGTCAAATACATCGAGTCGAAGCTTCAATAATTTCTACCGCGCCCCCATTAGGCGCGTTGGTAATAGGTAGATTGTCTGGATCACCCAGACCGTGGCACAATCGCTGCGGTCTGGGTGTTCGGCTTTACCGAGAGGGATTTCATGCGGACGAAGGTAGTCGTTACGGGCTTTGGCGTCGTTTCGCCCATGGGAAATGACGTGAAGACGTTCTGGGAAAATGTCTGCGCTGGCAAGTCTGGCATTAAGACTATCGATAGATGGGACCCTACTCCCCTTCCCACCCAGATCGCCGGGCTCGCGCCGGCACTCGATCTTCCGGACATGTCATCCAAGGATTTGCGGCGCCGCGATCTCTACACCGTGTACGCCATGGCCGCGGCGGATCAGGCGTGGAAGCAATCAGGTCTCGACATTTCCCGGGAAGTTCCGGAACGCTGCGGCTGCATTGTGGGTAGCGGCATCGGCGGAATCCAAACGCTCGAAGAGAGCCACACGCTTTTCATGGAAGGCGGCTATCGCAAACTTTCGCCGTTGACCATTCCGAAACTCATTTCAAATATGGGTACTGGGGAAGTCGCCATCCGGCTTGGACTGTGCGGCCCGAATAAATCCATCGTGACCGCGTGCGCCACGGGCGCTCAAAGTATGAGTGATGCGGCGAATATCATACGTTCTGGAGCGACGGACGTGATGGTCTGCGGCGGCGCGGAAGCGTCTGTCACGCCGTATGCCATGGGTGGCTTCTGCGCGATGAAGGCCATGTCACGCCGCAACGGTGAGCCGCAGCGGGCGAGCCGCCCTTTTGACATCGAGCGCGATGGCTTCGTGATGGGCGAAGGCGCCGGGGTGGTGGTGCTGGAATCGGAAGAGCACGCGCGGGCGCGCGGCGCAGAAATTCTTGGCGAGTTTGGTGGCAGCGGCGAAACCTGCGACGCCTATCACATCACAGCCCCGCGCCCTGATGGAACCGGCGCGGCCTCGGCCATGCGCGCGGCGCTGGCGGACGCGCAGATGAATGCCTCTGAAGTCGGATACTTCAATGCGCACGGCACCAGCACGAAACATAACGACGCGGCGGAGTCGCTCGCGTTGAAGGCCATCTTTGGCGAAGGGATGCCGCCGGTCAGCTCGACAAAATCAATGATGGGGCATTTGCTTGGCGCGGCGGGTTCGATTGAAGCGATTATCTGTTGGCTCGGCATTCGCGACGGCATCCTTCCGCCGTCGATCAATTACGACACGCCGGATCCTGAGTGCCAGGTGAACCTTGTTGCAAACGTGGCCCGCGAGGCGAAGTATGACGCCGCCATGTCAAACTCACTCGGCTTTGGCGGCCACAACGCGTCCCTGATCTTGAAGCGGTACAATGGTAAGCAGTGAGCGCGAAGCGGAACTGAAAATACTCTGCGAACGTCTGGGGCTTTGCCTGCACGATACCGAACTGCTCGATCGCGCGCTCACGCATGCATCAATTCAGTCTGAACTGCAAGGCCCCTCGTACGACTACGAATCGCTGGAATTTCTGGGGGATGCGGTGCTTAGCTTGGCCGTGGCACACCACCTCTTCACCCATGCACCTGACCGCACGCCTGGCGAATACAGCAGGATGCGCGCGCGCATCGTGAATCAAAGCGGGCTTGCGCGCGTCGCCGAACGCATTCAGATCGGCCCTGCAATTCGACTCGGCAAAGGTGAAGAGATGTCCGGTGGACGCGCACGCGCCGCGCTGCTGGCCGATTGTATGGAAGCGCTGATCGGATCGGTGTATCTAGATCAGGGGATTGACGCCGCGCAGGATTTCATTGCACGGGTATTTGCGGAGGAGTTAGATTCCGCATCGCAAACCGACGCCGGCTGGGACCACAAATCGCGCTTGCAGCATTACTGTCAGGCTGAAAAAATTCCACTGCCTCGCTTTGAACTTATTCGGTCGGAAGGACCCGACCATCAGAAGATGTTTGAAGTGGAAGTGTACATTCGCGGTGAGGCTGCGGGGCGCGGCACGGGGCAAAGCAAGAAGGAAGCAGAGCAGCGCGCGGCGTGCGCCGCACTTGAGCGCGAAGGTTTGCTCGTTCGCTAGCGCATCTCGAGATTGCATACAACGCAATCGGACCATCTAAAGTGCATTGGCGAAGTGGCCGAGCTCATATGCTGTTCCACTTTGGTTTGCATTAAACAGGCATAGCGGCGTCTACCCGCCGCCACACTCCCAATAGCGCTTTTTACATTTAAGGCTGAATCGCAACAATGAAATAGAATGCGCCGGCAATTCCCCAAATTGCCGGCGCACGACCTTCGACCGAAATTTTCCGGAAGTTATTTGTCTGTGGCGTGTTCCGGGATGCGCATGCTGTAGAACGAGCGGTAGATGAACACCAGCGAAATCACGAAGAATATCGCGGCCGCAGTCAGGCTCAAGGTGCGGCTCAATTCAATCGCGAGTTCCACGGCCAACATTCCGAACAATGTCGTGAACTTGATTACCGGGTTCATCGCTACCGATGACGTATCCTTGAAGGGATCGCCGACCGTATCGCCGACCACCGTTGCGTCGTGCAGCGGAGTGCCCTTTTCCTTCAGTTCCGTTTCTACAATCTTTTTCGCATTGTCCCAGGCACCGCCTGCGTTGGCCATGAAAATGGCCTGGTACAACCCGAAGATCGCAATCGAAATCAGGTAACCGATAAAGAAGTAGTGGTCCAAGCACGCGAACGCCAACGTCGAGAAGAACACGGCAAGGAAGATATTGAACATACCGACCTGCGCGTAGTGCGTGCAGATGGCAACGACCTTCTTGGAGTCTTCGGTCGATGCGCGTTCGGCGTTGCCGTCCAGTCTGATGTTCTGCTTGATGAACTCAACAGCCTTGTACGCGCCTGTCGCTACGGCCTGGGTAGCCGCGCCAGAGAACCAGTAGATCACGGCGCCGCCGGCGATGAGCCCGAGCAGGAACACGGGATTGAGAATAGAGAGTCCGGTGGCGACATCCGCTTGACCGTACTGTGCCGTCAACATCTGGATGATTGAGAAAATCAGCGTCGTCGCGCCAACAACCGCGGTGCCGATTAGCACTGGCTTCGCTGTCGCTTTGAAGGTATTGCCAGCGCCGTCATTTTCTTCCAGATAGTCTTTTGCGTCGGTGAAATCCGGCTTGAAGCCGAAATCTTTCTGGATGCTTTGTTCGATGTTCGGGATGGATTCAATAGTCGAAAGCTCGTAGACCGACTGCGCGTTGTCCGTCACGGGGCCATAGGAGTCCACCGCGATTGTCACCGGTCCCATGCCGAGGAATCCGAAGGCGACCAGACCAAACGCGAAGATTGCCGGAGCCGCCATGAGCGCGCCAACACCCGTCGTGCTTACGCCGTAGGCGATCGCCATCAAGGTAATGATCGCGAGACCCATCCAGTAAGCGCTGAAGTTGCCCGCGACGAATCCGCTGATGATGTTCAGGCTAGCTCCGCCTTCGCGCGATGCCGATACGATTTCGCGCACGTGCCGCGAGTTTGTCGATGTGAACACTTTCACCATTTCAGGAATGACCGCGCCTGCGATGGTACCGCAGGTGATAATGGTCGCCAGTTTCCACCACAGCGTGCCGTCGCCGAGATCACGAATCAGGATTGCAGAAAGCGCGTAGGTCATCGCGATGGAGACAAAAGAGGTCAACCAGACAAGCATTGTCAGTGGGGTTTCGAAATCGAATTTCTTCGATTCACCAAACTTCTTCTTGGAAATAAAGCTATTAATCCAATATGAACCCGCGCTCGTGACGATCATTCCGATGCGCATCACGAATATCCAGACCAGCAACTGCACTTGTACGGTCGGATCAGTTACCGCCAGCAGAATGAAGGTAATCAGGGCTACGCCGGTAACGCCGTAGGTTTCGAAACCGTCCGCGGTGGGACCAACAGAGTCGCCCGCGTTGTCGCCCGTGCAATCCGCGATCACGCCCGGGTTTCGCGCGTCGTCTTCCTTGATTTTGAACACGATCTTCATCAAGTCAGAACCGATGTCCGCGATTTTCGTGAAGATACCGCCCGCGATGCGCAGGGCCGCAGCGCCGAGCGATTCGCCGATTGCGAATCCGATGAAGCAGGGGCCTGCCCATTCGCCGGGCACGAAGAGAATAATGAAGAGCATGATGACGAGTTCGACAGAGATCAGCAGCATGCCGATACTCATGCCCGCCTGCAGCGGAATCGCCATTACCGGATACGGCTTGCCCTTCAAGCTGGCGAATGCGGTGCGGGAGTTTGCGAACGTATTGATGCGGATACCAAACCATGCGACACCCCAGCTTCCCAGGATACCGATGATACTGAACAATACGATCGTCGCCACTTTCGCCGCGCTAAAATGCAGCAGCAAGCCGAAGTACACTACGATAATTGAGGCAATGAAGGCCCAAAGCAGCGCGATAAACTTCCCTTGATTCAGGAGATACGTCTTGCAAGTCTCATAAATGAGTTCGGAGATATCGAGCATCGATTTATGCACAGGCATATTCTTGATTTGCATGTACTGCATCAGGCCGAACCCGACACCCGCCAGACAAATCACCAGCCCCATTAGAAGCAGGTTATGTCCGTTGATGCCGGAGAACGAGACGCCCCTCAGATCTGGGATCTGCAGATTTGCTTCGCTCGCGTGCGCGGCAGGTGTTAGCGCCAAGACGAGGCAACCCAGCACAGTTAAAAGAATCCATTTCCTCGTGGAAATGGATTTAATATTTGCGCCATACATGTTTGAGACAATTCCGCTGTTTCTCACAGTACCCCCCACTGATTTGTAAGCTTGGATCAAATCACTCAAGATGTGCATAAAACATGCCCTTACGTGTTGATACATGACATACAGCCGGTGAATCTAAATGTGCACTAGGTAGATAGCTTTCGACAGGGCGTTCCAAACTACTTGGCCCTGCGACACTTGCGGCGTCCTTATTTACCAAATGGTAAATAGACTTCCAAGACTTCCGCTGCCCGCAGTATAGAGTGGCTCAGGAAACCTTTGCAACAGAAATGCACACTTGCGCCCCTGGAAGGCGGGACACATGTGTGCAGAATACGGCGTGTCGCGGTTGGAGCGTTCACGCCAGGATGTGGTTCCTAGTTTGAGTTGCTTGGAAGTATGCGAAACGCTTTGTTCGACACATCAAATATTCCGTGGTTTTTCACAGAATAAATCCGGATGGTGTAGCCATTCTTCTCCGGAAGTTTCTGAGGCAGATCGACCGTTTCGGCGCCGTCGTTTGAAGTTTTGCTGCTGAGTACCTTCACCAACTCGCCGCGCCGCCATAGTTCGATGCGAACCTTGTTGCCCGTGTTGCCGCTTGATTGCCATGTCACCGTAACGGCTCCGCTCCGCTCGAAGGCTTCGCCACCGTTCGGGCTTAGCAGCCGGAGCGAAGTTCGTTCAAAGGTACGTTCCAGCGTGTTTGATGCGCTGTTGGTATTCTCCAGTGCATCAATACATTTCCCCGGCAACACGCGCGCGGAAAACGGCCCTTCCGATTGCGGAATCAGGCGGAACGTATAAGTCGTGCCGCCCCCGGTGAATGCCGCCACAAGGGCGTTCTCCGCCGTAATATCGGCAGCGGTGAAGTCTTCGGTCGATTCGCTGAGCGAGGCCGTTACTACGATTTCCCCGCCAACAACTGGTGGCGCATTGCTCGACAGCGTGACCGATGGGCCGACCGAATCCAACCATCGCGAGACTGTGTTTGATGTAGCGTTGGAGTTGCCCGATAAGTCTTGCAGCGCGCCCGAGGCAATAGTTGCGCTGAAGTTGCCCTGGCTTATGGGATTCAACGTGAACTGGAATTGCGTACCACTGCCGGACACGTTACTCACTGCGGCATTGCCGGTTGAAACATCGTTGGCATCAAATGAACTTACCGGCTCGCTCAATGTCACTTGCACAGCGATCGAACCGGTTACAACCGGCGCAGCGCTCGTTGACAGCGAAACTGTCGGCGCTACAAGGTCACGATTATCAGCGATTGCAAAATATCCCAACGCGGATACTGTAGCCGTGAATTCGTTTCGTTGAAGGTTTTGCGTTTGGTCCGCAACTTCCGCCCATGGACCGCTTAGTGCCTGCGCCTGATAGAGCTTTAGCTTGTCTTCCTGCATGCTACTGATTTCAGCGTCCGTGTATTGCAGTCGAATACCAGCTTCCGTCCAATTCGTGCGCGGCGACTCCAACCTCCAGTGCATATTTGCAACACCGTTCAGCCCGACTCCAGAAATTCCGCTCTTGTTCCGCGTCAGGGTCGCCGTCACCGGCGATGGGCCATCGCCATCCGCAAATGACAAATGCGTGCGTAAGACTGGGGACAGTCGACCGCCAAATCCACGCTCTCTCGCGATACCCGTTTTAAAAATTTCAATCGTGGAGGCGGTTGCCACATGCGCTGAATTGTCGCCCATAACAATATCGAAACTGCCCCAAATGTCGTTTTGATTCAGATCAAAGCGTTCTGGCGAGCGCCCCATCATGGAGCAATTGCCGTATTCGGGAAATCCATCTCTATTCAAATCGCCACCGCTGAAGGGAAACGCAAACCATCGTGCCGTGTGATATCGCTGTGTGAGCAGGCCACAGCCGGGATAGAACGCGCCTTCAACACGCACGTCCGCAGTGTCCCACAGACTAAGAACGCTTCCCGAAGTGATATTCGAATTCGTGCCACCATGAACAACGTAACAACGCCCAAAATTGTTGTGGACCGCGAAATTCCCAGAGTTGGTCAACTGGTTAGTTCCCCATATCAACCAATCGTCCTTGCCATCATTTGTAACGTCGGAGATTGCCAAAGCACTACCTGCGTGATCATCGACTTCAACTATTTCTCCGTTGTTTTCTGGGCTAGGGAAACTGGTTTGTGTTCCCTTCATACGAACCTCGCCATGCGCTCCCACGGGGTCGAATAGCGTAAAATCACTTCCAGGAAGCGTTGCACTACCAAATATGGTGGCTGTCTTTCCATCGTTGTCCAAAGCGCCAATTCCGACGCATATGTCCTTGTATCCGTCTGCATTTGGGTCTCCGACCGCGATACTCTCAATGCCGCCGGCACTGTATTTGCCACCCTCCGTGGGGCTGATGAAACGATGAAAACCGGTTGTTCGTGACGGTGGTACGTCGAATTCAATTTCATTCCACAAGCCATGCAGATTGCGAAGCCCACTTCCTCCATACATAATCGACACACTGCCGTTGAAATCTTGGTCCAGGTGCGCAAATGCTATGTCGTCAATTCCGTCGCCATTGAAGTCGGCCGTCAATGTAAAAACACCAAACCGGCTATAAGGACTATCGCCGATTATTTCGCTACGGCGATTAGTGAACTGCAAATCATCAAGCGCAACTATTTCGCCGACAGGAAGGGCACCGCCAAACAGTATGGATATTGCACCACGGGTCTGATCTGGCACGGGTTCATCGCCTTGGTAAAACTGCTCCGCCCTGCCAATAATAATGTCCAATAAACCGTCGGCATCGACATCTGCTATGGAAAGCGAGCCCGGATCGGGCGCCCATTTATCTTTAAACCATGCGTCATGAAAGTACGATTTCGGATCGTCCATCGGAAACTCAATGATTGTCATTCCGGCCAAATCAACTGAATCGTTCATGTCAATGACGCGACCACGTAGGTCTGGTGTGCCGTATACTATGACCAAATTTGATACAAATGTGCAGCCAAGCGGATTGTATTGCTGTGGAACAGGACGCGTTCCCACTGCCATGATGAGGATATCATCATATCCATCGCCGTTGATGTCCGCACAGACCAGGTTCTTGAAATTGAATAGATAGAACGGAGTAGTTAGAAAGTTTTCATACGTCAGAAGGTCGCCGTCGAAACTGATTACCGTATGCTGTGATGAGCCCACTTCCCCATGCAAGTATTGGTCATTTTGTCCAAAATCCGAAGAACCGTACGCGATCCAAACAGCCCGCGGCGCCATAGAACGCAGGCGATCGTAGCCGGGAGGAGGTACGATCAGCATGTCGGGTGCATTCCAGTGAAAATAACCGGAGATTAAAATATCGTCAAAACCATCCCCGTCGACATCACCCGCAGGCGTGTTTGTTTTCGGCGGGAAATGAGGGTAATAACCCGATGCGCTGCTCCAGCCGAACTCACAGCTATTTTCAGGATTGAACTGATAGTGACCGACTTCATAGATGTGCGCAATTGTTGCGCCTTCTTCCCCATTCGGTGCTGCTAGGCTTATCAACTTCGATTCGGCATACACTGACAGATTATGTACAGTGATCGATGCGAGCATTGAGATGCCAAATCCAATCCATCGCTTTAAACTATGCATGGGCTCGTTCTCCACGTATGATTTGATCACGCATGACCCGTGCCACAAGTTTCGACAGCAATTATCATATTGAAATAAAAAGACTTAACTATTTGCGCACCGGGGGGCAAAGCGTCCAGATTCCAGAATCTGGACGGAGATATGTGCAATTCCAAGACTTCTATAGAGTCTGATTAGGAAAATCGATTCACCGGAAATTTCAGTAGAGTAACTTGGTGCATACTTTGTGTCTGCATCGTCAGGGGGCCGTGGTCGCGGTCGCTCTTACCATGGCAGCGCCCGCGGCGTCGTTCATGAATAGGAGCACGCGGTCACTCCCCACGGAAGCCTGGTTGAGCCACGTGAGGTTCCGGAGTTCTGGCGCGAAGGGCAGCAGCCAGCGCCAGTCACCCTCTTGGACGATGAGGAAGGTCGAACCTGCGCCGCGTACGTTTGCGGCGAATTCTTGCACGGACTGTCCGATGGCGGTTTTGAATTCATCTACCAGAGGCGATTTCGCTTTTGCGAATGCGAATACGCTTTCCGATTTTGCGCGAAGCGCTTCTACTTCTGCGTCCGATACTTTGGTCCAGTCCGCGATGGGGACTGTGTCGGTCGCTTTGCGCAACGCATTTCCGAGCGCGCGCTGTTGCGCGACGAATTCCGCGGGGTCCATATCCGCAGGGGCTTGAAGGGGCCAGTTATCGACGAGGTAGGGAATGTGCTTGTGCTTGGCGTAGAAGATGTACTCTTCGCGGGAGAACGCGACGGAATAGATCGTGAAGTCTTCGCCCATATCGCTGAGCATCTTCAACGATGCGCAGAATTTACTGGCGCCTTTTTGATCATCCACAACGGGCATCACCACCATCGCCACAATTACCGCGAGGCCTGCGAAATGGCCTGCCATTCCGAAATGCATTCTGCGCGCTTCGCGCCGTAACGCCGTGATGACAGCGTGCGCACCGAACGCAAGCGCCGCGATCGTCATGACCGAAAGCGCGCGCACGTGGTCGAGCGTGATGAACTCGCTGAATTCAGACAGCGGTCCCCATGCGCGCAGTTCGTCCAAGCGGGCCGTGTTGAACCACGCGACATTTGCCAGCGGAAATGCCAATAACCCAACGGCGAGTAATAGCGCTGCCCATACGCCGCCTATACTCCTGCGGACCCATGCACGCTTTGCATCGTCACTCAATTCTACAATCGAATAAGCAACAAGGACAGCAAGCGCAGGGAACAACGGGAGCAAATACACTGCGCGTTTTCCTGAACTGATCGAAAAGAAAATCATCGCGGGTAGTATCCAGCACAGCAGCAAGCGTATCGCATCGTTTTCGCTGCGGCGCTTCCATGCGAACCAAACGGTCCACGGAAGAAATAAGGTCCACGGGAAGAGATTAACCGGCAGGTTTTCCAGATAATAATATGGAGGCCTCGCCTTGCTGACGCCCAATAGGAAACGCCCAATCGTTTGGCGGTATAGATTCTCACCGAGGCTTAGCGTTTGGCCAGGCGCAGCGTTTGGCGATGGCGCGGCCATCATGTACGCGGGCACGATCCAAATCGCGATCACCGCAGCGATGGCCAGCAGCCCCCAGCCCAAGTGCAACGCGCGGCGCTCCTCGCGCCGTTTCCAATAGAAAAAGACTGCGAGCAGCAGCGGAAACACCACGCCCGGCGGGCCCTTCGCAAACACCGCCGCGCACACAGCAACATAAAATGCAATGAGCCACCGCGATGATTTCGTTTCGTGATGCATCCAGAACGCGTAGAGGGATCCGGTTAGACACGCGGTGAGCAACATGTCCGTGCGCACCGAACGCGCTTCCCACCAGAACAGTGCGCAGGTCATGAGAACAAATCCAGCGCATAAGCCTACGCGATAGCCATACAAACGTGACGCGAGTTGGAAAGTGAAATACACGGCAAGTATCGCCGCGGCTACGGAAGGAATTCGCGCGGTTGATTCCGTCACGTCGCCATACGGCAGCGAGACGAGGGCAATCATCCAGAATAAGAAAGGCGGCTTCTCTTTGTACGGTTCGCCGTTGATCGTCAACGCAATCGGGTTGCCCGATTCCATCATCTCTCGCGCGACCTGGCCGAAGCGCGGTTCGTCTGGCGGCCACAGATCGTAGCCGCCGATGTTCGCGCTGAACACTACAAACGCGGCGGCCAACACCGCGATGAGCGGCATGCGTTGCATGATCTAGGCGGCACCCGCCGCATTCTGCGTGCGATCGGGATTGTAATAAATAAGCCAAAGGTTTCGGATGTAAACCGGCACGTTGAGGATGGGGCCGAGCGCATAGAGCCATTCGCGTTGCGCACTAAAGGACGCGCATTGCAGCACGGCGGCAATCACGCTGATGTGCCAGAACACATTTGGCATCGTGCTCTTGCGCTTACGCTCCGTCGCGATCCATTGAATGATGAATCGCGCGCCAAACATGAGGTTGCCCATGACGCCGACGGCGATCCAAATCCAATTCGACACCGCTTCCGGCTGCGATTTATCACGCGTGATTTCGATTTCGCGCCACCAGATGAGCATCACGATTGCGACCGACACGCAGGTCACCGCCACTACGACGGATTGAAAGCCGATACTGCGCGCGCGCGTTAGCGTGCCTTTTTCGCGCCAGATATGGACGAGGTTTCGCGAATATATGATTGAGTTCAGACTGTAGCTGAGCGCGCCATTTGGCGATTGTTTGTGGACTGCATATATCAGGAGAATGATCGCGCCGATGCCGCTGAGGTACCAGAATGCGAGTGGAATTACGCTGCGCTTTTCACGTTCCGACTCGTACCACTGCACGTAAAACCGGCTGTTGAAAATCAGCGTGCCGAGCGTCCCGAAACAAAACCACGCCGCCAAGTAGGGATCGGAAAAGGTCAGCCGGAGTT
>JADLHJ010000117.1 GCA_020848835.1 Candidatus Hydrogenedentota bacterium | reverse complement strand
GAGTCATGCTACAATCATGACGGTCAGCGCCACATGTGGCGTTTCTCCTTCCGCGGAGGCCACGGTACGAAAGTTCCGTGGTCTCTAAAACGACTCGCGGCCAGGAGCTACTCTGAGGCTGCGGAGTGTGCATAGATTTGGGCCGAAATCGCAAGATTTCGGCCCGCTTTTTTTGTCCTACTTGATCGCCCTCGCCCATAGATTCATGCCCAGCTCAAAGATCCCAACACGGATATTATTGGGTTGAAACGCATCCTTTGCGAGCAGGTTAAACAGTGACTTCCGCGTGAAGAGAGACTGGTGCTCGTCGATCTCCTCAGCGCTGACCAGGCCTAAACATGCGAGCGTCCGCAAGATTGGATCGGTCCATGCGGCAGGTGTGGTAAGTATGAAGACGCCACCGGGCTTAAGCGTCCGGTGCACTTCAGATATGACTTGGGCAGCAATTCTTAGCGGAATGTGTTCGACAACTGCGAGCATGGTTACTGCGTCGAATCGATCGGATTCCAGTCGCAAGACAGGGTCGCGCGTTACGTCTTGCTGAACGAGTTGAACGCCGATTGTCTCGAACTGACGCAACGTAGCGTCATTTATCGTTTGATCGATGCCTACCCGATCTTTTGCGAGTACGCTGGCGAGAAAAGCGGGGTAGGCACCGCAGCCGATATCGAGCAACGAATCCAGCCGTGCCTGCGGGCCGATTAAAGCGATCGCTTTATCGCGTCGCTTTTTTGCCAAGAACGATTCAAGCAGACCGTGTCCGCGCGTTACGCGTGGAGATTCGGCAATCACTGTGGCGCCGCCGTAAAATCGTAGAGATAGACGCTGGATTCTTCGAAAACGTTTTCGTTAACGCGCTTCCCGATCGTATCCATATGGGTAACAAAGAATTTGTCTTCTTGTCCTGCCAATTGCTTTGGCGTGTTGGTTAATACCAGCCAGACTCTCGGACTTCCTTTCAGGGGTTTTAGTTCGTCGATATAGCCGCGCCAGTCCGCGCGCAAGGATTGCCCGGCGATCTTGGGAAGCGATCGATTCGATTTGATCTCGTAGTATTTAAACGATGGCACTGCCCAGCAATACACGTACAGTTTGTCGTTGTCTTGCCAGTTCGCATTGACGTAATTGAACGCCGGCCTTACACCCTGCGGCGCGGCATGCAGGGCGCCTTTTAAAGCAGCAGCCGCAGGCTGTATCAGCAGAACGATCGCGGCAATCGCGAGGATCGCGCGGTGGTGAACATGTGCGGCGAAGAAGTTCCACCCCTCGCCGATTATCACGAGAATAAGCGGAGCGGCGAATAAGAGGAAGCGTCCCATGAACGGGTACACTTGCATTCCGCTTGCCAGGAGCGCGGCGCCGATGGGCGCCAATAACACTGCAAGACGCCATCGATCCTGGGTCCCAATCGCATATGCGCCCGCCAAAAACAGCAGCGCGCCCAGCCCTGAGGCGGCAAGCCCGATCGGTTCGGAGAACACTTCAAAAAAAGTGCGAACAAACCAATAGAAATCGGAGATCGATGTGGGGGGTAGTGGCATGAACCGGTCAAGCCACCACGTGCGCACTTCGGCGTTTTCCGCGTTGTACCGGAGCATGAGGCTATAGTTGCATGCGATGCTGAATAGCCACACCGCGAGCACGGAGGCCCACGTAACGGTCTGGCGAGCATTTCGGTTAAGCGCTCCGCGCAGGACGAAAACGGCGCCGATTCCTGTGAGTGCAAAGAGCGCCGGGAACGCGCACCACACACTCAATGCGCCGACAGCAGCCAAGACGGTCGCACGACGCGCGGTGATGTCGTTCAGTACTTTCTTTTTGTCCACCCCGGGAACCAGGAGCAGATACAACGCGATCGCTACGACGAGATCGGTCGCATATGCTTTGACCTCTGCTGCGTAACGAATGGATGGCACGGAGACTGCAAATACGGCCAACGCAATTAAGAATCCCTGATCGGACAGCATGCGCCGGAAAAAGAAATACAGCAGAACGCATGCGGCAATCGAGGCGAGTAGCGGAAGTAATCGCAAGGCATACTCGCTGGGCCCGAACAGATTTGCCGCGAGGCGTTCGCTCCACAAAAAAAACAGCGGCGCGCCCTGGCCGAATTCCAGGCGTTGGGTGAGGCCTACGTAGTCGCGTTGCAGAATGTTGAGCGCGAGGTGCGCCTCGTCGAGCCAGATGGCTTTATTGTGCAAGTATTCGATGACACGCAGTGCGATCGCAATACATGCAAGCGCAACACTCGCGCGCGCGCGGCCGACATGGGAAGTGGATGCCAGTGCTCTCATCGAATCCGCAGACTAATCACCGCTGATTAGGCCGCCGAGCAAGTTCCCGCCAAGCCCGCCAACACCCTTCGATTGGCCAACGCTTCCGCCCATCGCCGCGCGAATGCGGTCCGCGAGTCGCGAGAAGGGGAGGCTCTGCAACAGCACCGGGCCTGGACCGGTAATCGTCGCGAGGAACAATCCTTCGCCGCCAAACAAGGCGTTCTTGAATCCACCGACCATCTGGATGTCGTAGCGCATCGTGGGATGAAACGCGACAAGACATCCGGTATCGACGCGCAGCGTCTCGCCGGCACGCAGGTCTTTCTTGATCACGGTGCCGCCCGCATGCACAAAAGCCAGACCGTCGCCATCGAGCTTCTGAAGAATAAAGCCTTCACCGCCAAAAAGGCCGGCGCCGATCTTCTTCGTGAACGCGACATTTACTTCGATGCCCTGTGCCGCGCACAAGAACGAATCCTTCTGGCATAGAAACGAATTGCCAACCTTTGCGAGATCGATTGGAATGATCTTACCCGGATAGGGCGCCGCGAAGCCGACCTTCTGTTTTCCCGCACCGTTGTTGATGAAGTTTGTGATAAAAAAACTCTCACCGGTGACCATGCGCTTGAATCCTTTGAGCAGGCCGCCGCCGGTATTTGTTTCCATCTGGATTCCGGGTTCCATGTAGGTCATTGCGCCGGCCTCCGCGCGCACGCCTTCGCCAGGATCGAGTTCGATCTCGACAAGCTGCATATCGTCGCCGTGGATTTGGTAGTCGATTTCGTGTGCTTTGGCCATGGTCCATTTCCTGTTGGTTGAAGCGTTATTCATTAGCGGCTTGCGCGGTCTGCGCATCAGCGCGGCTGCGCAGCCGCATTGTCATTCCATGTTTGGGGCGCAGTGTAACTTGCGGATCGTACTCGACAGGGTGGTCGCGTTCGATATCAAAGGCCCAACGCTGCGCGATTACTGCCATCAAAAATACGCCTTCCATCCACGCGAACGGTTCGCCAATACAGGTGCGCGGGCCGCTGCCAAAAGGGTAATACGCAAATTTATGGCGGTCGCGTTGTTGTTCTGGGGTCCAGCGGTCAGGATCGAATTTCATGGGTTCCGGGAAATACTCTGCATTGCGATGCGTGACAAACGGACACACCAGAACAAGTGAACCCCGCGGAATGGAGTGTCCGTCCAGTATGGAGTCTCGAACCGCAGTGCGGCCAATCAGATATCCCGGCGGATACAGGCGCATGCCTTCGGCAAACACGCGCCGTGTGTACTCGAGCTTCTGCAGATCGTCCGGTGTGGGCGGCATTCCGGACAACACCGAATCGATCTCGGCGTGAAGCTTACGCTCGACTTCCGGATTCTGCGCGAGCAGGTACCAAGTCCAAGTTAACGCGTTGGCGGTAGTTTCGTGCCCCGCGAGAAACAGCGTAATGGCCTCATCACGAACCTGTGTATCGTTCATTACGCCGCCATCGTCTTCGTCCTGCGCGCGCAACAGCATAGACAACAGATCGCCGCGATCCTCGCCGCTGGCGCGGCGCTCGGTGATAATACGGTTAATCGTTCGCGCTATGCGCCGCCGCGCAAGGCGGATGCGAATGTTGCGTGGCGTGGGCAACATCAGGCTGAGCCCTGCCAGCGGATGCGCGACACGCTCAAAAATTTTGATGACGTCTTTGAGGGCATCGCCGATTTCGTGTGCCTCGCCTTCGACGTCGGCGCTAAACAACGTCTTTGCGACAATCGCGAGCGTGAGCCGCATCATCTCGTCCCACACGTCTATGGGCTGGCCGTTGAGATCATTCCACGCGTCCGCGTGTTTGACCGCATAGTCGATCATGGTTTGCGCGTAATCGTTGACGCGCTGTGAATGAAAAGCGGGTTGCATCATGCGTCGTTGGCGCTTGTGGAAATCATCCTCGCTTGTCAGGAGTCCATCGCCAAGAATAAACCGCGCTACGCGAAGGAGACTGCTCTTGTGGAAGTCCTTGTTATTGGTGACAAGGATTTCCTTGACGTAATCGGGTTTGGTGACGAGATAGACGGGCTGGCCGAATATAGTGAAGCGGACCAATTCACCGTACTGGCGCGAGATCGACATGAGAAAGGCGATCCGATCTTCACTGATTTCTTTTGCGCACCCGACGAAAAACTTCCCCTTCGGCCCAGGCACGACGCGATCCGTCGCCATGTCAACACAAGCCTCCCCACAAATACTGGGACAGTGTATCATTGGCGCACGCCATCCGCTACACCGGGAATTGCCGCGTTTTCGTGACGTTTGGTAAGATAGGCGTTTGCGCAAGTAAATGTAAGCCGATGAAAACACAGCAAAATACCGATCCTTTGGTGATTGCCGGACGCACATTCCGGTCGCGCATGATGGTGGGTACGGGAAAGTTTCCCTCGACGGATGCGCTTCGAGAATCTCTTGAAGGCTGCGATTCGGAAATTGTAACCGTCGCGTTGCGTCGCGCTGATTTGAAGAATCCAAATGCGGACAGCATCTTGTCGGCAATTGATCCGAAACGCCATTTGTTGTTGCCGAACACATCCGGTGCGCGCACGGCGGATGAGGCGGTGCGTCTGGCGAAGTTGGCGCGGTCGATGGGCTGTGAGCCGTGGGTAAAACTGGAGCTGACGCCCGAACCGCGGTATTTGTTGCCAGACCCGATTGAAACTTTACGCGCGGCCGAAATGCTGATCAAAGACGGTTTCATCGTGCTGCCGTATATACAGGCCGACCCCATTCTCGCTAAGCGGTTGGAAGAAGCAGGCGCGGCCACGGTGATGCCGCTCGGCGCACCCATCGGCAGCAACCGGGGCCTGCGCACGCGCGATATGATCCGTATCATCATCGAGCAATCAAATATACCCGTGGTTGTAGACGCGGGCCTTGGCGCGCCGTCTCACGCGGCGGAGGCGATGGAACTGGGTGCCGACGCCGTGCTCGTGAACACAGCGCTTGCTGATGCGCGGGATTATCGTGCGATGGCGCGGGCGTTTGCGATGGCGACGGAAGCGGGGCGCGCCGCGTATCTTGCCGGGCTGGGCCCGGAGCGCAATGCGGCCGAGGCGTCTTCACCGCTCACAGGATTTTTGGACGGGCATAGTGCATGAAAATACAAGTCGTAGGCGCTGGCAGTTGGGGATTGGCAATCGCGCGTTTGCTTGCGCGAAATGGTCACGCCGTACGGCTATCGTGTCGCGACGAAGATGGGCCGGAGATGTTGCGCAACGAACGGCGCAGCCCGCACTTTCTGCCGGGTGTATTGTTGCCCGAGTCGATAGCGGTCGCGCGCGATGTCGATCCGGCGAGCGAGATTGCCGTGCTGGCGGTGCCGTCGCATGCGATGCGCGCGGTCGCCGGGGCGTTGCGCTTTTCCCCGCAGACAGTGCTCGTAAATGTTGCAAAGGGAATTGAGAACGATACGACGCTTTGCATGCATGAAGTGATCGAGGAGGTTGCGAACCCTTGTATTGTGATTACGCTTTCCGGTCCGAGCCATGCAGAAGAAGTGGCGAACGACCTGCCTGCATCACTTGTGGCCGCAGGTAAAGATTCAGATGCTTGTGCAAAGGTGCAGCAAGCCTTTAACGCGGCGACATTCCGCGTTTACACAAGTCACGACATTACTGGAGTCGCATTGGGCGGTGCGCTGAAGAATGTGATCGCGATTGCCGCGGGCGTGTGCGATGGGTTTGGTCTGGGAGACAATGCGAAGGCTGCGCTGATCACGCGCGGGCTGGCAGAGATGGCGCGGCTGGGTGTTGCGCTTGGTGCGGACCCGCTGACCTTCGCGGGATTGAGCGGCATGGGCGATTTGATCGTGACGTGTGAAAGCCGGCATTCGCGCAATCGCAGCGTTGGAGAGAAGATCGCTTCTGGCATGAAGCTGGAAGAAATTCTTGCGTCATCGCCAATGGTCGCTGAAGGGGTGCGCACGGCGCGCGCAGCACTTGCGCTCGCGCGGAAAAACAATGTTGATATGCCGATTACGGAACAGGTGTACCGCGTGCTCTATGAAGGCGCGGACGCGCGTGAGGCGGTTACGGCGTTGATGACGCGCGATCTGAAGTCGGAACGGGGATAAGAAGAGAGCCGAATGCGATTCGAGGCTACGCCCAGTCGTGCGGCTGCAAGAATACCGTGGTAAGTTCGTGTTCGGGTGTGCCGGGTTCAGGCTTCCAATCGTAGCGCCAATGTGCCACCGCCGGTAGCGACATCAAGATCGATTCAATCCTTCCACCCGACTGGAGTCCGAATAAGGTGCCGCGGTCGTACACGAGATTGAACTCGACGTAGCGCGAGCGGCGGAACAATTGGAACTCGCGCTGGCGCTCGGTGAATGGCTTCTCGCGGTTCGCCGCGATGAGCGGCGCGTAGATGTCGTTGAAGGCATTGCCGAGCGCTGTTGCGAAGTCAAGGTGCTTGTTCTTCACCGTGCGCAGGTGATCGAAGAAGATCCCGCCGATCCCGCGCATCTCGTTGCGGTGTTTGATGCAGAAATATTCGTCGCACGTTTTTTTGTGATGTGCGTAGTCCTCACCGCATTGCTCGCACAGCGCCTTCAATGCACCATGAAATGCCGCTGCCTCCTCGCGCACTGGTACGTAGGGCGTCAGATCGATTCCACCGCCAAACCACCACACATCGTCCGCCTCGAAATAGCGAATGTTCATATGAATCGTGGGCACGTGCGGGTTGCGGGGATGGATGACAAGGCTTACACCCGTCGCAAAAAACGGGGTGCCGAAAGGTACTTTGAACGCCGTCGCCGCCGCTTGCGGCAACGACTCGCCATGGATGGCGGAGAAGTTCACGCCACCCTTTTCGATGAGCGTGGAGTTTTCCCACACGCGCGTGACGCCGCCGCCGGAGCCGCGATCGTAGTTCCAGGCATCCTCGCGATATGACGCACCGTCCTGCTCGGCGAGGAACGCGCTGATGCGGTCGTGCACGGCGCGGTAGGCCGTTTCTATTTGGGTTGCGGCGGGCATGGTTATGTGGCCGGCTGCGATTTGTCCTGCGTCCACACCGTGAGATTGGTCAGATCGCGTTTGCGCTTCGGCAGCAGCGTTCCGAAGAAGTAACCGGTAATGAACATCACGAAGTTGCCGAGGATCGTGGTGTAGTACGTGTCGAAATTCGTTTTTATGTATTCGTGAAGCGGGGGGTAGACAGCGTTGAATACTTTCAATTCATACAGGGATATTGTCGTCGAAAAGATTAGCGTAAACAGAATGCCGACAAAGACCGCGCGCCCGTCGCCCCGAATAGTGAGGAAGCCCAGCATAAACAGCCCTAAGAGTCCACCAGCGCTGATTGAATTCAGCTTTGTTGCCGTGTCTTGCAGCGTCATGCTTTCGGCGGAAGAGAGCCAGTACGCGCCACCGATCATGACCAATGAACTCGCCAGGGAGATCATTTTCGCGACCCACACGTAGTGCTGGTCAGTCTCGTTCTTTTTCATGTGGCGCTTGTAGATGTCCGTAACGCTCACGGCGGAGATGGCGTTGATACTGGAAGAAAGCGAGGACATTGCCGCAGCGAGCACGCCGGCAATCACGATGCCCGAAACGCCCTGGTACATGTAGGTGCTAACGAAATAGGGCAGGACCTCTTCCGCCTTCCGTTCACCGGATAACATCTGCGCCACAAGCGGATCGGGATTGAGCTTGTAGAACACGTACAGGCTCGTGCCCAGCAACATGAAGTAGGTCCATGTCGGCAAACTGCACAGGCAATTGATCCACATTGCGCGTCGCGCGTCTTTGATCGTTTTGGCGGCGCAATACTTCTGCACAACGTTTTGGTTGCTGCTGTATTCCGTCATCCAGTTGAAGAACCCGTAGAGAATAACCATCGCCACGGTCTTGGTGTTCCATATCTCGCCCAGCGAACGCGGAAATACCGGGGATGGCGTCAACTGTTTCGTGACCGGATGCAGATCGCCCAGCATGAACTTGCCGTCCGCCGCGGCGACGCTGAAAATCGTTGAAAAGCCGCCCGGCATGTTGTAGACCACCGCGAACAAAATCATCAGGCCGCCGATGGTCAACACGATTGACTGGATGAAATCGGTCCAGATTACGGCCTCGATTCCGCCGAGCACGGTGTAGAAGGCAGTTACCGTGCCGCCGACCAGGATGCACATCGTCGTGTTCCATCCTGTCAGTGCATGGACCAGTGTTGACACGAGAAAGAGAATGAGACTCAAGCGGATGCACTGGCTGAACAGAAACATCAACGCGGCGTACATGCGTGTGCCAGCGCCGAAGCGGCTTTCGAGATACTCGAAGGCAGAGGTCATGTGCGTCCTGCGGAAGAACGGGAGTATCCAAATCGATGCGACCAGAATCGCGATGGGTAGTGTGATGCAGATCAGGTAGCGGAGGTACGCGGTCTTGAATGCGTCGGCTGGGTATCCGACAAAGGTGATCGAGCTGATCGACGTGCCGAACATCGATATGCCCAGCAGCCAGCCTGGATAAGACCGGTTTCCCACGAAGTAGCTCTCCGTACTCTTCGCGCGGCGCGCAAAGTACGGACCCATGGCCACTTGGGACGCAAAATAAATGACCAGAACCACAAAATCGACCCAACGGAATTCGCCCAGCATAACTGCCCCTTTCCGCTACCCCAACGAGACTCTAACAATCGCGGAAAGACCGGGTCAAGGTGCGGTCAGGTCATATCGAGCAAGTCTTTGGGTCTGCTAGGAAATAGCAAACCCATCGCGGTGCAGGCGGTGACAGCGGCGACGGACGCGATAATTACCGTCTGTGTCCAGGGGCGAGGCGCTGCGAAAGCCCACTCACTTGTTGCGGTGACGATAAAACCGGTGAGTAACGACGCAATCACGCCTGGAAATGTGAGCAGGCGCGGGAAAAAAGTGAAGACTGTGAAGATGCCAATAAGCCCCGCGTTTACGTAGTTCATCGAGCCCATGCACAGCGCGAAGAAATCCTTGTGGCGGTTTTGCGCGTCGATGATCGAGAAGGTCAGCGCGAAGGCGATCATGATGCACAACGACATTGCGGAGAAGTAACGGCCCGCAAGCGTCGAACCGGTGAGCGATTTCCAGATTGCGCCGGTGGAGTGGATCGTCGAGTCCAGCGACGACATCGCTGCTGCCGCGAGTAACACGAGAAACACCCCTTGCAATAAAGGCACGTTGCTCTTCTGCACGTAGTCGGCGAGCGGGGATTTCACATTGAGGTCATCCATTCCGGAGTAGCGCAGCAAATATCCGACAGTGAGAAACAACGTGATCAATCCCGCCGCGACGAACCCTGACAAAATTAGCGAGCGTTTCGCGTCGCTGAAACTCTTGGTGGCCAGTACGCGCAACAGCATGTCCTGGTCGGCGCCGTGTGTGCCGATGGATAGGATTGCGCCGCCTAAAAACAAGACGGGCGTGAAGGTGTACTTCGAAGTATCGCCGTCAATAAAGGAAGGCGTATCCATAGAGTCGGCAGGAACCATTCGCCAAAAATAGAAACACAAAAAAATTCCCGTAATCACGAGTAATGCGCTTTGAATTTGGTCCATGATCACGACTGCGCGCAGGCCCCCCGTGAGACTATAACCCGCCACGCACACGGCTACGACGAGTATCCAAATCTCCGTGCGGCCACCGAGCAACTGATGTAGTGCATATCCGCCGATGAAATACCGCGCCCCGCCGGAAATGTATTTCGCCAGTAGATAGGCGCCTTCGAGTACACGATGATGTCCGCTCATCGTTTGGTAGATCGTCAATCGCGAGGAATCGTACAGCGCGCGGAGATAAAACGTCGCGACGATTGTACGGCCCGTGATGTAACCGAGCAGCAGCCACAAGAGCGTGTAGCCACCCATCAATCCCGCGGCGGGGAAGACGACCGTCGTCGCAACCGAGGTTTCCGAGGATACGACCGACAGTAACGCCTGGAATGTGCCGAGCCGTTTTGACGCGAAGAAGTAATCGTTGTCCTCCGACTTGCTGCGCGTCGTGAGCGTTACCAAAACGACAGCGCTCAAGTAGAGCGCAAACGGTGTGAAGTACAGGACATTTTCCATGCGGGTGTGCGACCTCTCCTTCGCGGTGCTCGCAGAGCATAGAACGCGTTTGCGCGCATGTCCAGCTTATTGCGTGTGCCGTTCCCGCTCCCGTTGTGCGCGTAAATGGTCATTCGCTATACTTCAATAGATTTTGCGCTCCGTATGCGGACGGCGCGCGCATTACTTACAGGGGGACATACCATGCGAATTGGGTTTATTGGCGCTGGGTTCATCGCGAAGTTTCAGGCCTCGGCGATGCGCTTCGTGCGCGGTGCGGACTTGACGGGCGTGTACGCGCTCAAGGGCGCGGATGAGCTCGCGGCTTATGCGAAAAGCAATGGCCTCGGCGACTGCAAGGTTTACAGCAGCATTGCCGAATTGTGCAAAAACAGCGACGCGGTTGCAGTACTTGCACCAAACTTCGCGCGCTTGGATATCGTCGGCCAGATCGCCGACGCGGTGAAGGCGGGCGCGGCGCTTAAAGGCGTGATGTGCGAGAAGCCCTTGGGCCGCACGGTGGCCGAAGCGAAGGAACTCGTGCGCCTGATGAAAGAAGCGAAGTTGCCGACGGCATACTTCGAGAACCAAATCCACATGAAAGCCGTGAAGAACGCGCTCGCGCAACTCGCGCCGGTCGCAAAGGAAATGGGACCTGTCGCGTTGGCGCGGTCCGCGGAAGAACACGCGGGCCCGCACGAAGGCTGGTTCTGGGACCCGACGCGCCAAGGCGGCGGCGTGTTGTCCGACATGGGTTGCCACAGCATCGCGGTGTCGTGGTTTGCGCTCAATCCGCACGGTAAGGCGCCGGACTTCCTCAAGCCCGTCTCCGTGAATGCAGAGGTCGCGCTGCTGAAGTGGGGCGTGCCGAAGTATCGCAAGGAACTGCTTGCGCGCATGGGCGTGGACTACACGAAGACGCCCGCGGAAGACTTCGCGACGGGGATGGTGACCTTCCAGAATCCCGAAACGAAACAGAAGGTCAAGGCGCAGTTCACGAACTCGTGGATGTACGACAAGCAGGGCTTGCGATTGCTCATGGACGGCCTTGGACCGGGCTACGCGTTTGAAGTGAACTCGCTGAAGTCGCCTTTGGAAATATTCATCGGCGATGCGGCGGCAGAAGCCGTGGCGAACGCAGAACTCGCGCTGGAAAAGGCGACGGCTACGCGCGGCCTGCTAACCGTGCAACCGAATGAAGCTGACCTTTACGGTTACGTTGATGAAATCGACGACGCTGTCCATGCGTTCGCGCAGGGCAAGGACGCGTTGCTGAATTGGGAGTACGGCCTAGAAATCACGAAGCTGTGCCAAGCGTCTTACATGTCGGCTGAATATGGAAAGACCATCGACCTGACCGATGCCGCCGTGCAGAAGTCGCTCGACACCTACACCTCACTCATTGCACAAGGTAAGGCAGCGGATCAGCTTGGAGTGATGTAATATGCGCTGAGGCTATAAGCTCGCGGCTGCGCTTGCATTCGGAGCGGGAGCGCCGCGCAGCAAGCCTTCGGTGCTTAGATCTTCGTCGATGTCCGGCCAATGAATACCAAACCCGCCGGCGCAAAGGGTCCAATTGGCCCTTTGCGCCGGTGTTGCATTTAATAAGCGCGGATACCAGACAAGTGGAATTGAAATTACACGACCGTCTAACAGTTCGACGGTTAAGTAATCTTCGTCCGTCGAAACGTGTTTGGCGCGCTCGCCCGGCTTAGGTTGCGAAGTATTCAATCCACTTCCTCAGCCTCATTGATGCATTAGTTTCGATACGATTTCGAATTTCGCGTAATTCGTGCGCGCTAAATCCTAGATTTGATGACAAACTGACAGGACTCAACCAAAACTTGGCCGACTTATCATCACGATCAATGTGTATGTGTGCAGGCTCATTCGGTTCGTGACTAAAAAAGTAAAATCTGTACGGGCCAGAGCGCAATACCGTTGGCATAAATAATAGTCCAGACCTTGTATTTGGTCTGAACTAGAATATCACAACGCCCATCGACCAATTAGACAAACTGGCTAACGACCGCCAACCCCGTTGCCACCGACGTGAACGTATCGCGCTCCAGCAGTTTCTCTTGACCAAAACGTTGCGCAAGCATGTTGCGCACGGCGGGGATGAGACTGGTGCCGCCCGTGGTAAGGACGTAGTCAATCTCTGACGACTTCACCTGCGCGATTTTTTCCGCCTCGTCGATGCTCGCGAACATGTCGTCGAGCGTTGGCTCGATGATATGCGTGAACTCATCTCGATCCAGACGCTCAAAGATGTTCAGGTTTTCCCGCTGAATTTCGAGTGCCGCTTCCAATTCATAGGATAGTAGCTTTTTCGCGGCTTCCACCTTGCGCACCAAGGGATATCCATAATTGCGCTGGATGAGTGTGCGCAACGACCGAATGCCTTCCGGCTGCGTCGAGCTGGCTTCCGTCGCGATGAGCCAGTTAATCGTTTCTTCGGTATTCAGCTTGTACAGATTTTGCCAGTCGATGATCGCGTTGTAGACATACATCGGCATGGGCAATTGTGAAGGACCGTAACGCGAACGGCTACCCAGCGAAGGGAACACTTTCGCACGAATAATCTCTTTATCGATCGCGTCACCCGCGATGGGCACTCCCGCGACGCCGAGAATTTTACTTTCCGCGAGACGTTCCGCAGCACCGTGCCCGCCACCGAATTCCATGATGCAGATGTCACAGGTACCGCCGCCGATATCGACGACCATCAAGCGCTGGCGGCGATCGGTGAGCACGGCGTACTCAACACATGCCGCAACGGGTTCGTAGAAGAAGGTGACCTCTTTGAAGCCAACCAAACCCGCCGCGCGACGCAAGCGGCCTTCGGCAACGTCGTCTTCGCCGGGCGTCATGGAAAAATGCACCGGTCGGCCAAAGACCGCTTTTTCGACCGGCTCGCCCGCCTCAGCATCCACGCGCGCTTTGATCTTGGCGAGGATCATTGCAGTCAGCTCTTCGATCTGGTACTGCGTGCCGAAGACCTCGGTGCCCTTGAAATCGCGGTAGCGCAGGCTGCTCTTGATGGATTGGAACAGGCGGCCTGGCGAATTTACTTCGACCGTCGCGCGCGCGCGTAATGCTTCGCGCTTCTGCTCGCGATCATCGCGCGGACGATAGCCCTCGGATTTGTCAGGTTCCGAGCCAACGTAACCTTCAATCTCGATTCCGAGATCGACCTGCTTGAGGATTACCTCGCGATCGACGTTGCGCTCGATAAACGCATTCGCCGCGGCGCGGCCAACCAGCGTCTCGCCTTCCCGCGCCATGTACAACAGAGACGGCAACGAGCGTGGGCTGTCGTTCTCGGGGTCAAGATCGAGCACACGCACGCAGCCGCTATCATCGACGACTGCAATGCTCGAATTGGTCGTTCCAAAATCTATCCCGCAATGTAGCTTAGGCATGTCGGCGGTAACACCCTTACCGTTGAACGCGCTTAATATGACGAATGACGCTACCCGGTCGCCTTGCGGACCCGGCAGCGTCTTGTAAACATGATAGTAGCCACGCGCGAAGCGTGGCCTTGTCTAGTCAGAGAATAGCACAAATCCCGGCGGACTTGCCATACCCAGGCGGAGGCCTAGTTCCGCGATTTCGCCTCGTCCATCATTTTTACGAACCGCTCGAAAAGATAGCGGCTGTCGTGCGGACCGGGGGAGGATTCGGGGTGGTACTGCACGCTGAAGATAGGCAGTTCTTTGTGTTCCATACCCTCGACAGACCCGTCATTCAGGTTTACATGCGTGATGGCGACTTTGCTCTTGTCGAGCGAATCAGGGTCCACCGCGAAGCCGTGGTTCTGTGCGCTGATTTCCACCGCGCCGGTGTGATGATTGAGCACGGGCTGATTGCCGCCGCGGTGGCCGAACTTCAACTTGTACGTTGTGCCGCCGAAGGCATGCCCCAAAATCTGATGGCCGAGGCAGATCCCAAAAATGGGCTTCACTCCCATGAGCGCCTGCACCGTGGGATAGATATACGGTAGCGCCGCCGGGTCACCGGGGCCGTTCGACAGGAAGATGCCGTCCGGCTTTTGCGCGAGTGTTTGTTCCGCGGTCGCGGTCGCGGGCATCACGACAACTTTACAGCCGTGCGCTTCGAGCAGGCGCAGTATGTTGTATTTAATGCCATAGTCGAATGCGACCACGCGGTACTTGCCTTTGAAGTCTGGATTCCACTCGTAAGGTTCTTTTACGCTCACGGCCTTCACATAATCGCTGCCGGCCATGTCCTGCGAATTGATCGCCTTTTGTACGAGACTGTCGTGATCGAAGTCGATCGTGCTGATCACCGATTTTTTCGCGCCGTTCGTGCGGAGGAACTTCGTGATCTTGCGCGTGTCCACGCCATCAATCGCGACAATACTATGCTCGCGCAGGTATTCAGGGAGCGTCTGCTTTGCGCGCCAATTGCTCGGCGTGTGGCAGCACTCGCGCATGACGAAACCTTCGACGAAGGGTTTGCGCGACTCGACATCTTCGGGGTTCACGCCATAGTTGCCGATCAGCGGATAGGTCATCGTGACGATCTGACCGGCATAGGACGGGTCGGTGAGAATCTCCTGATAGCCGGTCATGCTCGTGTTGAACACAAGCTCGCCGTAGGACTCGCCCTCCGCGCCCACGGCGTTACCTTCGTACACGTCCCCGGTTTCCAGCGCCAAGACCGCTTTCACCTGCAAAACTCCTCAAATTTCCGCGCCCAAAAATTGCAGTATCTTACTTGAATTGAAGGCTATCGCACAAACAACCTAAATTCGAGGCGTAACGTAGAGCCGATTGGGAAATCGGCTCCTATTGGGATTTCAATACAGGATTGCGATCCGACCTATAAAAGCCGATTTCCAGATCGGCTCTACCGCCTCCGCGGTCCGCGTCGTCGCTGATGGTGGCGCTTGCGGCGCGACGTGTTGCGGCCAACTTCGTGAAGCGGTTCAGGTTCCGGGGCATCCACGGGAACGAAGCGTGCCCGCGCGTCGGTCGCCGCGACGAAGCTTTCGCAACGCGGGCATTTCGACAATTCCTCGTCGGTCTCATCGAGATAGGTATATCCGCAGAATGAGCAGCGCCACAGGAATTGCTTGCCGAGATACTGTTGAGGGCGCCGTACGGACAGCTCGGTATAAAACAGAATGAAGATGGCGATTGCGCCCAGGATTCCCGAGTACAGCACCAGTGCCCACTTGAGTTCAATTTCGATCATCGGCCGTTACTTCGCTTGATCACCAGCGTACCGATTTGATTGCCACCCGACAGGTCTTCGAGCGGTGTGAAATGGGACATTCTCAAGGCTGCAGCGATTTCCTGCACGAGTTCGTTGGAACCAGGATCTACATACACGTAGAGAACGTCGCCGGCGGGGCTCACACGGAACGTGAGAAGAATTGGCTGGTCCAGCTCGGTTGCCGCAATTTTCTGAAACATGTCCGAAGGCGGGGCCGGATCGAATTTTCGATCGCGCGGCTCAAGGTTCCATTCGATATATGCAGATAGCGCGGCAAACGGCTGGTCAATTGCCAATACCTGCCGTTGGGCTTCCTCACCAAACACGGAGGAAATCGACATCAATTCGCGCGCGCGATCTTCGAGGCGTTCGAACCGGTCGATGGTGCGGGCCCAAAGGTCTCCTTGCTCCTCGCGAAACGAGGACTGCACGCTCGTTTTCGACGCGATGATTTCCGCCTGCTCGAGTTGCGATATATCGAGTGTTGGGGGCGAGATCAGCGGCAAATCGAGGGTCAGTCTTTCCGCTTCGGGCATGGCAAGGTCACCTTGCTCGGCGGGCAGCGGCGGGTTGCTCAAGTCGGGCGCCCGCAAGGTAAGTTCCATAGACCCGATTGCGGATTGCACCGGTTCCAGATAATTGATAGCGAGTTGCGCGTATTTGGGGCGGCTGACAGGGACGTAAACGTAAATCGAGAAAAGCGTGACCATGGAAATGTGAAAGAGGAGCGACACGCTCACCATCGTTATAAACACGCGATCGCGGACCATGGCCTGCGCCTACCCCGTCGCCTGGGGCGGCTCTGTCTCAATCGCATAATAGCGCACGTTTGCCTTCGTCGCGAAACCGAGGACGTTAATCAGCCGCTCAGCGTCGATGCGTGCGTCGGGTCGAATCAAAACGCGCGCCGCAGGTCGCAGTTGGGTTTCTTCGCTGAGACGCTGCGTCAACGCGTCCCAGGTCAGAATCTCTTCATTGTTCACGTAGACCCGGCCTTTTCCGTCCGGGCCGCCTTCGCCCACTTGCAGCGTGATGGATAAATCCTGCGCCCCAAACTCGCTGGTGCCCTCGGCGACGGGCGCCTGAAATTGGATCGAACTCTGGACGACAAAGGTCGAAGAGAGAATGAAGAAGATCAAAAGATTGAGCATGACGGTCACCAGCGGCGTCAGATCGAAACCCGCCTTTATCTTGTGATGACGTTTGCTTTGATCACGAAAGGTCATGAAATTTTTCCAAGACTACCGAGATTCTTCTTCATCATCGGCCAGCAGCTCGACCAACTCGGAAGAGCTGACTTCCATCTCGAGCACCAGGTTGTCTACGCGAGACACGAGATAGTTGTAGGCGATAAGACTCGGTATTGCGACGGACAGGCCCGCCGCGGTTGTGATGAGCGCATTCCCGATTCCCTCGGCGAGATCGCCGGGGATCACCTGGCCGCCTTTGTGCATAACCACGGCAAGACACTTGATCATTCCAATCACGGTGCCCAGCAATCCCAGCAACGGCGCGACGCTTGTGCAAGTCGCCAGCGCGCCGAGGTAGCGCTCCAGCCGAGGGACTTCCAGGCGGCCTGCGTCCTGCATTGCTTCGCGGATGTCGGCCTTTGGGCGGTCATGCTTTAGCACGCCCGCTTTTACAACGCGCGCCACCGGGGTGTCGGTCTCGTCGCATAACGTCAGCGCTTCCTGCATGCGCCGCTGCCGCAAGATCGAACGCATTGCGTCCATAAAGTCGCGCATGCTCGTCTGTGCGCGGCGCAGCCGCCAGAGGCGCTCAAGGGTTACCGCGAGCGCAATCACGGAGCACGCCATGATCGGCCACATGAGTATGCCGCCAAGCCGGATAAATTCCATTAGATCGAAGGGTTCGAGCGTCACCGCAAAGGTCCTTTCCGCTGATCACCGCAATGGTAAACGCGGGACGCCCGCGGAGTCGAATCGGCGAAGTGGTTACTGTTGCGCGATCTTGCGTGCGCGCGCCGCGAAATCTTTTTCGCTGGCATAGGTGAGAAGCGACTCCGCTTCATCAAGGTCGCGCGCCCATTTGACGGAGAACAGTGCTTCTTCGGATTCGGGATCGACGTCCGGCGCTTGCCACTCGGGAGAAACGAGGCGCATCAGGAAGTAATGCTCGTCGCGCACGTAGTGTTTAGCGTTGTGGTCGTATTCGGTTCGACATTCGCCGAGGTCGGCGATCACTTCCAGTGCGCAATACCCCGACTCCTCGCAGGTCTCGCGCATCGCCGCCTGTTGGTCAGTCTCGCCTGCGTCGATGTGGCCTTTGGGCAGGCGTATTTCATGGATCGTCGCGCCATTGCGCGATACGTCGCGTTCGATCAACAGGACCTTTCCACGCGGATCCAGCACAACACCCCCCGCCGCACGGTAGTGTTTCGTCTTCATTGTTTCCCGACGGCCGGCGTGGTGTTGTCTTCCTGCATCTTCTGCGCAATTGTCGCGATGCACACGTTTGGATTGCCGAGCTTGTGCGATGTGAAGATCACCTGCGAACCCGCACGGTCCCAACCCACGTGCGGATGGTCACCTTTACCGTAATTGCGGTGGCCGGTGGTCAGCATGATTGGGCGCGCGTTCTTGCCTTCAATGATCGTGATATCGCCGTGCCAGTTGTCCGCGACTACCCAGCGGCCATCTTCGCTGCCCGCGCAATGCCAATAATTTTGCTTGGCGATCTCTTCGTCGGTGCCCGTCGGCCACCAGCTTCCTGGTGCCAGGATTCGCGTGGTGCCCGTCTTCACGTCCACCACTTTCACATGCGAGTCTTCCGCGGGCTGCTGATGCGTTCCGCTACAGAAAACGATCTGATCGTTCACCCACCAGTGTTCGTGCGTGACGAGTTCGTCGCGCAATTGATTGTAAGGGCTGAACGCCTTTCCTGTGTCCACGTCAACAACATTGAGGCGCGGATAGGACCCTGCGAAACTCAGCAAGTTGGGACTCGTCCGGCTCCACTGCACATGCCACATGAACTCAGGCGGCGTGGGCACGTGATAGGCTTCTTTCATTTCGCCAGACTGTTGATCGATCGTAAAAATAACCGGAAGCTCGCTTCCAACCGTTCCGGGACGCCCTACGGCGAGTTTCGTTCCATCGCAGTTTTCATTCAGCGCTGTCGTTCCGGATGCCGCGGGCAACCTGCAAATAACGCGCTCCGACGTCGTCACAACAGAACGCTCTTGCTTCGGATCCTTTGCCAGCGCGATCGTGATGTTAAGCTCGACCACCTCATCGCCTCGCAACGCAAAGACCGCATTCTTATTTTTCGCCGCCGTGGCCGCGCCTACCGCGCCTTGGGGCGTCGTGATGCGGAACAGTTCGCCGGTCGCGACGATGTATCCCATCAGGCCGCCTGATTCACGCGCGGAATTGAAGATAATGAATGAGCTGTCAGACGACCAGGACCGTTCATGAAAATACAGATTGGTATCGGATGCGGAATGGGTTGTGAGGTAGGTCAGCTGCGCGCCCGTGCCGGGATCAGTTTCCTGTTTGGATTCACTTGGAAGCACCTCAAGCCGGTAGGCGTCTGCTTCTGCAGCGGTAGCGAAAACGGAAGCGCATAGCGCAACAACAAACACGCAAAAGAATTTGAAGTGAGTGAACACAGAATGCCCTTTCAATGCCAGTGGGGGAGGAGGGCTCAGTATATCGTCAAGCTACTGCGCAGCGCGAAAATTTGCCGTTCGCCTTTACTGCGCGGTGGGTGCGGGCTCCGTTGCAGCCTCGGCTGGCGCCGGAGTTTCGGATGCGGCCTCCGTTTCTGCCGGTTCAGCCGTTTCCGTTGCCGTCGTATCGGCTTCCGTGCTTTCCAGATCCTTCGCGCTGTCCGGCACGGGGATCGCGACGATGCTTGCGGGACGCTCGTATGCGCCAAAAAAACCTTCGCACTCGAGTTCGCCGGTGGGCTTAAGCTGCGCCAAACCATACGCTTCTGAAAATTTGCCGTCGGGATCAAGAATGCCGATATAGGGCGCTTGAAATACGGTGTCCGATGTAACCAGCGCTTCGCCGCGGACTTCCGTACCGCCAAACAACTGCGCGACAAAATAGACCTTTGTGCCGTCCTGCTTCACAATCGCGGAGCCGCTCGGGCTTGCCGCGGGATCGGTAGAACGTTTGAGAACGTACCGGCCATCCGGCACAGTCAGCGGCGACCCCGGCGGCGTTAGCCCCGCCTCTTCCGCTGTCATCACATGTACCTGCAACGCTGCCGAGAGCGCCTCGTACCGCGCCGCGTCCGTGCCCCTCCAAAATTCTTCGGGAGCGACGGCATTTGCGCTTTTGGCTTCCGCACTTTGGACGCCGGTCATCAGCCACGTCTCTATGGTGGACACATTCAGTGCAACCCAAAGGACGGCGCAGATTCCGAAGACAATCACTACGCCACGCACGATACGGCTGACGCTAAACGAAGATTCGACGGTAGAGGTGGGCCCGCCTGTTGCCTGCATCCGGCGGGAGCGTTGATCGCGCAGATTGTTGCCGCACTGCTTACATAGCAGCGTGCCCTCGGGGTTGACGTTGCCGCATAGTTCGCAGACGGCGTCTGCGTCCAAATGCTCGACTACGTCGTGCGCGTCGTTACGGTTTGCTTGCATTGCCCCGAGCCCTCCGATGCTGATTTTGGCATAGATGGCGGTGCGTGTCCAATATTTTTATTGGTCATTAGTTGACGATTCTGACAGGGCAGTCTCATCGTTCGGCTTTACTACGGCGGCGCTACTGGCCAAGTTTCAAAGCGACTGTGCTATCGTTCAACTGCGAAATCTGCTAAGAGAGTTTTCCGTACAGATCGAATTCCATTCTGGCAATGTGTTCCGCATGCAACTCGGTCTCTACGCGAAGCTTTCCCGCACTTCCCAACCTTTCCCGCAAATCGGGATCGTCTATGAGTGCGTTAATCGCCCCAGCCAAAGCATCCGCGTCTTTCGGCCGGACATTGAGTCCTGTAACACCATGCTGATTCACAAACTCGACGCCTGTCCCCAGTGTCGTGGCGACGACTGGCTTTCCTGCGACGTGTGCCTCCAACATCGATATGCCATAGGCTTCGCTTCGCGCAATCGAAGGAAACGCGAAAACATCGCAGGCGTGCAAATGCGTGAGCAGATCCTCGTGCGTGAGCGCGCCTGGAAAAGCAATCGTAACGCCTAGGTCGCGCGCAAGCGCCATGCAGCGCTCCCGTTCCGGTCCGTCTCCCGCAATCACGACCGGGGCCTTAATGTGTTTCGCGGCGCGCACGAGATACTCGATCCCTTTGTAGTAGCGGTGACGCCCACTGAACAATACGAACCCGCCGCCGTATCGTCCGCGCAGCGCATCGATATTTTCACGCGGCGGCGCGGCAAATTCGTCCGGAAGAATGCCTAGCGGCACCACTACGCATTTATCGCGAAAGGGCTGGAGCGTTTCGGAAGTATCGAGATACTGTGGGCTGGCGACAATAATTAGATGTGCATGTTCCAAAAAACGGCGTTGAATCGGCGCATAGAAACGCATGGCCGATGCCTGCCGCACAATGTCGCTTTGATAACGCACGACAAGCTTCGCGTTTGGACGAGCGAGCAGCCACGCAATCTCCGCCGTCGGGTTCGGTACGTGCAGTACGGCGACGTCTGCCCGCAACCGCGCGACATGCGGCACAAACATCGGTGAAAACGGCGCGCTCTGAAAACGCCCAAACTCCCCAACCTCGGTAACGCGCGTACCTTCGCGATCGATCACGCGCGCGCGCCAAGAACGGCTGCACGTCAAGGCTTCCACCTCCGCCCACTGCCGCTGGAACCAGCACATCAACGCCATGTGATGTTCCATGCCCCCATGCACGGGCGGATCGAAGTCTTTATAAATGTGCACAATCTTCATTCGCGCCGGTAATCGTAACCGTCCGCCTGGCCGTATTCGAATATTCGGGCTGACTGCCAAACATTATGCGACCTTTGCGTACCTCGTTTGCGCGATTGGACTCGTTGCACAGTTAAGACGCTTGACGAAAACTGGACGTCAGGCGCATCATTGATCTAGGGGAAGTGCAGGCAGCCGGTCTCTCGCTGCGTGGAGGGACGTTTCATGTGCTGCCAATGCATAAATCGCCGTGAATTCATGGGGGCCTCGGCTTCGTTGGCCGTCGGTGCCGCAGGATTGATTCATGTCGCGCTTGCCGAAGCGCAACCATCCTACTTCTCGACTGCCGAATGGGACCCGGCGAAGCCGTTCCTCTCTATCGGCAAGGCGCTCCGTGTACAGCCCGTCCTGATGTACCGCCTGCCCACGCGTAAAGAAATGTCGTCGTGGAAATCGTGGGGCGGCGTGCAGACGGAAGCCGCGGCAAACGAAGAGGCGCAACGTATCGCCAAGGAACTCGAAGACCTCGCAAAGCGTGCACCATTCCCGATGACGATACAGCCGGTGATTCATGTCACGTCGCCGGAAGAGGCGAGCGCTTCGGCGGCCAAGGAGTCAGATGCCACAATTATTTATCCGGCCACCGGTTCGGGCGCGATGCTGACAGCGTGCGTGCCGGATCGTGGCGCGATCGTCTTCGTGCGTCACAAGTCCGGCCCGGTCTATTACTGGTACGAAGCACTTAGCACAAAATATCTGAAGACCGCAAATGATTGTGAGTCCGCAGATAAAAAGCTGTGCGTTGAAGATGTAGTTGTGGACGATCCAGACGAATTGCTGTGGCGCTTACGCGCACTCTACGCGGTCGCCAATTTCAAGGGCACGCGGATCGTCGCACTCGGCGGCGCGATGGGCAAGTATGCGGGCGATGCGCCAAAGATCGCGCGCGAGAAGTATGGTTTCGACATTGTCGAAGTTTCCTACGACGATCTGGGTAAGCGCATCGAATCGGCGATGGCGGACCCCGTCGCGATGCAGCGCGCGGAAGAATGGACGCAGCAATATCTCAAGTTGCCAGGCACAACACTCGAAACGGAGCGGCCCTTCGTCGTCAATTCGTTTGTGCTCTACGGTTTGTTTAAACAGATCATGCAAGAGCACGAGACGAGCTTCTTCACAATCAAGGATTGCATGGGCACGATCATGCCAATGTCGAAAACCACAGCGTGCCTTACGCTGCAGCTGCTGAATGATGAAGGTTATGGCGCATTTTGCGAATCGGATTTTGTTGTCGTGCCGACGGGCGTGTTCCTACGGCACCTGACGGGCCAGCCGGTGTTCATGCACAACTCGACGTTTCCGCATAACGCTATGGTGACCTGCGCGCATTGCACAGGCCCGCGCCGCATGAACGGCGATCGCTACGAACCGGCACGCATTGTCACGCACTATGAATCTGAATTTGGGGCCGCGCCGAAGGTCGAGATGCCGATCGGACAAGAACTATCGTTCGTCAATCCCGAATACACGACGGGACGCTGGGTCGGCATTCGCGGTACGGTCGAGAGCAATCCCTATTACGATATTTGCCGCTCACAACAGGACGTGCGCGTGCACGGCGAATGGAAAAAACTATTGAACGAAGTGCGCGATTCGCATTGGATGATGGTCTACGGCGATCACCTCGACGCGATCGGTTACGCCGCGCCGCGAATTGGGATCTCGTGGGACAACATCTCGGGCGACGCGCGTATGGCGTAACCAAAGTCAAAAAGTGTCTTCGCGCGAACGCTACCATTCACCGTTGATACATAGGCCAAAGAATTTAACCGTACCTGCGTTTCCGGGATTGCGGTCGCGGACGTGAAGCATCCACCAGCCGCGGGGATCTTCGCCGTTGTATACAAACAGCCCGAGCGCATGGGGATCGTAGCTCTGGATTTGGTACTCAGGCACCGCGGGATACCAAGGCCCAGGGTCCTCATACTTGAGCGATCCAATGGGACCGCTTGCCTGGTCGTTGAAGATTAACTTCGGTTCTCCGTCCGCAATCTCGTTGAACAAAGGCACTATCGTGCCCAGTGGCGATTCTACCCAGACTTCCAAATCGGCAAAGTTGGGGTGATCGATCCAGACCTCGACGTCGAGGTCCTGAATTTCCGAGTAACGTTGCCCCGTGACAGGGAGCTTGAGGACGGCGGTCCCTTCCGAACCGTCCGGAATGTTCACTTCACGTTGTTCGTAGTACTTCCGGCAACTCAGGCTCAGGAAAATAGCGATTACTAGGTAGCAGACGCGAGTCGTTCTGTTTCTCATGGCGCGAACTCCCGTTCGCCCACCGCTCATCAAGTCGCAGCCCCACAGTTCTTCCACGCAGCTTCTTTATTCTAGTCCACATCCGAAAAACGCACAATGAAAATCGGACGAGAAGATGTATTAGGGCTAATACTTTCTCTGGAGAATAAGCGTACCGGCTACTGTGCAGCCGGCATTTCGCTCGCCAAGAGCACGGTCTGCTGTACGAGCAGATCGTGCTCTTTCGTATAAACAAAGGCGCGATCGCCGCGAATACACGCAGCAAAATCTGCGAAATCAAGCACGTGACGTTCAAGATCGTCGAAGTTTACGGCATGGCTTCCCTTCTCGTAACCGCCGGCGGGCTTGTGTAACGCCAGTTGTGCGGCAGGCGGTTCAAGCGGATTCAACACAATCGAACCGTTCGTTCCCGCGATCTTGAATCGGCGCGTGGCGAATGCCCCTGGTTCCATTGCCGCGGACTCGACTGTGACTAGTGCGCGCGGATATTCAAGGACCGCCAGGGCGTTGTCTGCGAGCTTGTCGCTTTGCGGCCCGTCATGCCGGAGGTAGGGTGTCACCTTTGTTGGCGCGCCGAGCAACAAAACAATCATGTCGATCAGATGGCACCCAAGTTCGAACATCACGCCGCCGCGATACTGCGCGATGCGCTGGCGTTTGGTGTCATCGAGTTCAGTGCACATGCTCGCGGAAATCGCGTAAACGTCTCCGAGCCAATGCTCCTTTACGGCGCGCCGGACGAAGTCAAAACCGGGGTTGTAGCGAAACATATACCCCATCTGCACCAGCAGTTTTTTTTCTTCCGCGGCCTTAAGCAGCGACGCGAACTCTGGGAGTGACGCGCCGGCGGGTTTGTCGATATGTACGTGCTTGCCGGCGTCTACTGCGGCGCGCGCCAGTTCGAGCAGGCGCGGCACGCCGCTCTCGATCGCGACCATTCGAATGGATATGTCGCGCAGGAGTTCGTCCTTATTCAACCAACGCACGTCTTTCGCCGCCGGCATATCCTTGAATCGCGCGCGAACCGCTTCATCCGGTTCGTGCACGCCGGCGAGTTCGAAATCCGGGGACTTTGCCAGGACCTCGAGGACGTCCAGGCCGTGTGCGTGGTCGATACCGAGGATACCGCAGCGCAGTTTCGCCGGTGGTTCCGCCGCGTGCCCAAAGGCCGCGGCCGCGCAGGCCCCTGTCGCAGATTGGATAAATGACCTTCGGTTAATCACCGCTAAGACCCTCCGAGTTTTGCGCCCGCAGCATAGCGTCACAGCAGGCAAATTGCGATTGAGAAGTGTGGGTGTACGCTGCGGAGACATGACACAATTGTCCTGCGCACAGGTGTGCAAACACGAGTCTTTTGGTCATGTTTCAGCTCGTGGAGGTCAGGTATTGCGGGGTATTCGTATTTTTCGGTGAAAATTCTGTACAGATCGTCTAAAGGCCTGACAGAATATTCCTCATTGGGCTAGGCACCGTTGTTGCATTCGTTTTCAGACTCGGGGGGCACAAACTCCTCTCGCTTGCCGCGCTCAACACTTCGGAAGTGACAGCAAGCAACGGAACGGAACAACAGATGAATTTACTTCTGGCTGGCTTAGTCATGGCGGGAATCGGCGGCGCTGCGGCGCTGTCGCTCGCGTTTGCCAACCGAAAGTTCTTTTATCTAGACGAGTCCCACGCCGACGGCATAGTCCCCAAGTTGTCTGCCAATGGAGAAAAGCTGGTTGCACGGCTCGCGTGTGCTGGCGGTTCTAATGTTGCGTGGACGCGCGCACGTTATGAGGGACTGGGCACATGCCGCGCGGCAGCGCTGGTTGGTGGCGGGGGAAAAGGCTGCGCGTGGGGGTGTCTGGGCTTGGGTGATTGCGCGCGCGTCTGCGAGTTTGGCGCGATAACCATGAACGAACACGGCCTGCCGGTTGTGGACGAGTCGAAATGTACGGCATGCGGCGACTGCGTCACGGTGTGCCCAAAACAACTTTTCTCAATCCATCCGATAAGCCACCGCCTATGGGTCGCGTGCAAGAGCCTGCAACACGGCGAGGCCGCCGAAGCGGAATGCGAAGTGGCGTGCAACGGTTGTGGGCGATGCGCCGCGGACGCGCCAGGCGTTGTGTGCATCAAGGACAACCTGGCGGTTGTCGATTACACCCAGAACCACGCAGGCGCACGGGACGCGATTCATGGTTGCCCGACCGGCGCAATCGTGTGGATTGACGAGAAACTCGGGCCGGTCAAAGGTGCCGAGGCAAAACATATCACGCGGAAATCGTCGCTACCGGTCAAGCCGAAAGCGAATGGGACAAATGGAACGAGTGCGGCGCACCGAACATCAAGCGCCGGAACCGAGGCAAAGTCATGAAGCATAGCGAACCACAATTCAAGTATCCGGGCACGCGCGACGCAATGGACGGCAATACCGCCGTGATCATGTGCGAGCGGGAATCGACCGACGGCGCGGGCGCGTATCCGATCACGCCATCCACGCAGATGGGCGAATACTGGGCGGAGGCGGCGGCGGCGGGCCACGTGAACATCTCCGGGCGACCGCTGATTTTCATTGAGCCCGAAGGCGAACACGCAGCAGCCGCAGTGACTGCGGGTCTTTCGATGACAGGCCTGCGCGCGGCGAATTTCTCGTCCGGCCAGGGCATCGCGTACATGCACGAATCGCTCTACGCGGCAGTGGGCAAGCGCTTGACCTATGTGTTGAACATGGGTTGCCGCGCGATGACGAAGGCGACGCTGAACGTGCACGCGGGCCACGATGATTATCATTGCATCGATGACACTGGTTTCTTTCAGGTCTTCGGAAAATCCGGTCAGGAAGTCTGCGACCTCAATATCATCGCGCACAAGATTGCCGAGCTCTCGTTGAATCCGGGCATCGTCGCGCAGGACGGCTTCCTCACCACGCACCTGATCGAATCGATGATGGTCCCCGAACGTGAATTGATTCGCGAGTATCTCGGTTCGCCGAGCGACATCATCGACACGCCGACGCCTGCGCAACGGATCATCTTCGGTTCGACGCGCCGCCGAATCCCCGAAGTATGGGATGTAGACAATCCCGTCATGGTCGGCGTCGTGCAGAACCAGGATTCGTACATGCAAAGCGTGGCCGCGCAAAGGCCCTTCTTCTTCGATCACATCAACGATATTACCGAGCAGGCGATGGAGGAGTTTTACAAACTCACCGGCCGCCGTTATAGCCGCGTCGCAACGTATCGTATGGAAGACGCAGAGTACGTAATCTTGGGACAAGGCAGTGTCGTCAGCAGCGCGGAAGCAGTCGCGGACTACTTGCGCCAGACGCGCGGTATTAAGGTCGGCGTGGTGAACATGACGATGTTCCGCCCCTTCCCGGGCGATCTGGTGTGCAAGATTCTCGCGGGTCGCAAGGGCGTCGCGGTGCTGGAACGCACAGACCAACCGCTCGCCGAAGACCTGCCCCTTATCCGCGAAATTCGCGCGGCAATCGGCAAGAGCGTCGAAAACGGCCGCGCCGGAAAAGGCGCGTCGCCATTCCCAGATCATCCCGTATACCGCAAACCGGAAGATGTGCCGCCGCTGTATTCCGGTTCCTTCGGACTGGGTAGCCGCGACCTGCAACCAGAAGGACTCATCGCCGCAATCGAAAACATGATCGAAGGTGGCGCGAAGAAACGTTTCTATTACCTCAGCGTCGATTTCGTGCGCGACAAGGCCTACACGCCGAAACAGGAAATATACCAGCAGGAAATTCTCGACGGATATCCGCGCATCAAGGACCTGGCGATTCGCGGCAGCGAGAATCCGAACCTGATGCCGAAGGATTGCATCACGGTTCGCATGCACTCGATTGGCGGATGGGGCGCGATCACCACAGGTAAGAACCTGGCGATGACGTTGTTCGATCTGCTGAACCTGCACGTGAAAGCGAACCCGAAGTACGGTTCGGAGAAGAAAGGGCAACCGACGACGTATTACCTTTCGGCCGCGCCGGAACCGATTCGCATCAACTGCGAATATTTCTATGTAGACGTTGTGCTGTCGCCGGACCCGAACGTATTTCACCACTCGAACCCGCTCGCCGGCCTGAAAAAAGGCGGCGTGTTTATCATTCAGAGCGATCTGGAAACGGCGGAAGCCGCATGGCAATCCATCCCGCAGCGGTTTCAACAGATCATCATCGACAACAACATCCGCGTGTTCTACCTTGACGCGTTCAAGATCGCGCGCGAAGAAGCCGGCGACCCCGAACTGCAATTCCGCATGCAGGGTATCGCATTCCAGGGCGCGTTCTTCGCGGCGTCGCACGTGATGGAACAGGCGAAGCTGACCGAAGAGACTTTGTTCAAAGCAATCCGCGCGCAGCTCGAAAAGAAATTCGGCGGAAAAGGCGCGCGCGTCGTCGAAGGCAATATCCGCGTTGTGCAACGCGGTTTTGTCGAAGTAAAGGAAATCACGGAAAAGCGCCTGTCCGCGCCTGCAAACGGCAACCCGCGAACGGCCCCGCTGCTGCCCGCGCCGCTGAAAGAACTGCCCGCTGGCGAGTCGCGCGCGACAGACATCCATCGCTTCTGGGAACAGACCGGCAATTTCTATGTCACGGGCCGCGGCAATGACAATATCGTCGATCCTTTCATCGGACTGAGCATGATTCCCGTCGCGACAGGCGTGTTCCGCGACATGACGCAGATTCGCTTTGAACATCCGAATTGGGTGCCGGAAAACTGCACCGCCTGCGGCAAGTGCTACACCGTATGCCCGGACAGCGCGATCAGTGGGCTTGTAAATTCGGTCGCGGAAGTATTCGAAGCGGTCATCAAACGCGTCGAGAAGAACGGCCATGCCGTGAAGCAATTGCGCGCCGCAGTTCGTAGCACAGAAAAAATCCTGCGCGCGCGCCTGACCGTTGAAGGCGAACGCGCGGACGTAAATCGCATGATCCGCGACGCCGTGGCGGATACGCCGGCGTCACTCGAACTAGACGACGATGCGCGAACGGAACTGGACGCCGAATTTGAATGGTTCCTTCAGGAACTCGGCGATTTCCGTTTCTCGATTTCAAAGCCCTATTTCCTTCAACACGAAAAAATCGCGGTCGGCAGTGGCGGTTTGCTGTCGATCACCGTCGATCCGTATGCGTGCAAAGGCTGCAACGAATGTGTTCGCGTGTGCGAAGACGACGCATTGCGCACGCTGACGCAGTCGGCGGAGAGTACAGGCCGCCTGACGCGGGAGTGGGATTTCTGGCAGTCCCTGCCGACCACCTCGCCCGAATATATCCGCATCGAAAGCCTCGACGAAAAGATTGGCGCGCTGGAAACGCTATTGCTCGACAAGAGCAACTTCAAATCCATCGTGGGCGGCGACGGCGCGTGCCTGGGTTGCGGCGAGAAGACCGTTGTACATTTGTTTACCGCCACTGTTGAGGCGCTGATGCAGCCGCGCGTGAAGAAGCAGGTAGAACGCATTGACGCGTTGATCAAGAGGCTGGAAACGCACATTCGCCTGAAGATGGCGGATACCTTGAATCTCAGCGACATTACGGCAATCGATCACGCTCTGGATGCGTTGTGCGATAAAGACGTGACCTTGTCAAACCTGTCGGCCTCGCTCGATTCCGATCACACTGGAAAAACAATCGATGCAGACTGGCTGAAGTGGGTCGCGCACCTGCTCGATAAGTTGCGGCTCTTGAAATGGCAATACACCGAAGGCGTAACGAAACGCGGTCGCGCACGGATGGGCATGATTAACTCGACGGGCTGCACGTCGGTGTGGGCATCGACGTATCCCTTCAATCCGTATCCGTTCCCGTGGGCCAACCATCTGTTCCAGGATTCGACATCGATGGCTATGGGCGTGTTCGAAGGACATATGGCGAAGATGGCGGAAGGCTTCAAAGCGATCCGCATGGCCGAACTCGAACTTGCAGGCGAGTACCACCCCGTGAGGCACGATGAGTTCTTCACGTATTTCAATTGGCAGCAATTCACCGAAGAAGAATTTCACCTGTGCCCGCCGGTTGTCGCAGTTGGCGGCGACGGCTCGATGTACGACATCGGCTTCCAGAACTTGTCGCGCATGATGATGACCGGCAAACCGGTAAAAGTCCTGGTGCTCGACACGCAGGTGTACTCCAACACCGGCGGCCAGGCCTGTACATCCGGCTTCATGGGCCAGATTTCCGACATGGCGCAGTACGGCAAAGCAACCAAGGGTAAAGAGGAAATCCGCAAGGAAATCGGCCTTATCGGCATGGCGCACCGCACGACCTATATTCTGCAAGGGACGATGTCGAACACGTCGCACCTGATCGAAGGATTCATCGACGGGCTCAACGCGCGACGTCCCGCACTCTTCAACATCTACGCGCCCTGTATGCCCGAACACGGCATCGGCGACGACGTTGCGCAGTTGCAGAGCAAGCTTGCGGTCGAATCGCGCGCGTATCCCGTGTACCGATACAACCCGGATCGCGGCATCACGCCCGCAGAGTGTTTCGACCTTGAGGCCAACCCCGAGATGGAAGTCGATTGGCCGACCTATAAGATTTCGTACGTGGACGAAACCGGCAGCAAGGCGGAGTTGCAAGTACCGATGACCTTCGCAGACTTCGCCGTCACCGAAGGCCGCTTCCGCAAACAGTTCCGCACCGCGCCGCGCGATACGTGGAACGAAAACATGGTGCCCTTGCACGAATTCATCGAAATTCCAAAAGAAGAACGCGCCGGCAAGTTCCCGTTCATCTGGGCGGTAGACAAGAAGCAGAAACTAATCCGCGTAATTCCGTCGCAGATCGTCGTGAACTCTTGCGAAGAGCGCCGTAATTTCTGGCGCATGCTCAAGGCCGTCGCCGGTATCCGCAAGGAGATCGATCCGAACGAGATCGCGCAGAAGGTGCGCGTCGAGATGGTCGGCCGTCTCGCGTCGCGTTTGATGGAACTCGCCGGTGGAGGCCCGATGGCCGCGATGGAAGCGTTAATCGCGCCAGCCGCCGAGCCGGCTGCCGAAGGAGCTGCCGCGTCAGCTCCGGCCCCGGCAAACGCCAAGCCAGCCGCGCCCGCAGGCGGCAACGGATACGTCGCGCCGCATATCGACTCGGCGCAATGCACCGCGTGCGATGAGTGCATGAAGATCAACGCGAAGATATTTGCATACAACGATCAGAAGAAAGCGTATATCAAGGATCCAAAGGGCGGGCCATACCGCGATCTCGTGCGTGCCGCGGAAAAATGCACGGCGCAGGTGATTCATCCGGGAATGCCGGCGGACCGTTCGGAAAAAGATATCGACAAACTGATCAAACGGGCGAAGAAATATCAGTAGCGAGAACTAAATTCGCAACGACTAATAAACATGCCCGCAGGTTTACTACATATCGCCAAGACCTTCGCGCGAGGAATTCGTCCGCCCGCGCACAAGGAGAGTACGCGCGCGCTGCCAATCCGACGCCTGCCCTTCGCGCCGGAGCTGGTAGTTCCCTTGCAGCAGCACACGGGATCGCCCTCGGTTCCCTGCGTGAAAGTTGGGCAAGAGGTCGTGCGCGGCGAACCGATCGCGAAAGCGAACGGGTTTATGTCTGTGCCCATGCACGCGCCCGTCACGGGGGTCGTCGCCAGTATCGAACTCCGCCCGACTTCAAGAGGCGAGATGCAACCGGCGATCGTGATTCACACTTATATGGGCGCCAGCCAGGAAGTGCTGTATAGCGCTCCCCAAGACGTGGACGCGATGACGCCCAACGAACTTGTCGCGGCCGTACGCGAGACTGGCGTCGTCGGGTTGGGAGGCGCAGCGTTTCCGACGCATGTGAAACTGGTCGTGCCCGAAGGCAGGCGCATTGACACCGTGCTCGTGAACGGATGCGAGTGCGAACCGTACTTAACGACGGACCACCGCGTGATGCTTGAGTGCGCGGACGATATTCATGCGGGCATTCAGATTGTGCAGAAGGCGGTTGGCGCGACACGCGCAATTATCGCGACGGAAGACAACAAGCTCGATGCGGTAAAGTCGCTAAATGAGTCACGGAAGAAGGCGTCAACGACAGTCATTTCGGTTTTGAAACCGCAGTATCCGCAGGGTGCGGAAAAGCTGTTGATAAAAGCTTTACTCGATCGTGAAGTACCTTCCGGCGGCTCGCCTGCCGACGTTGGCGTCGCAGTACTCAACGTGGCCACGCTCGCGCAATTGGGGGAAATACTGCCGCGCAGGCAAGGGCTGATTGAGCGGGTAATTACGATCACTGGGCCGGGAGTCGAGCACCCCGGAAACTACATGGTCGCGCTGGGCACGCCGCTGAGCTTCGCCTTGAAACACGCGGGGCTGAAGCCCGATGCAGTACAAGTCATCTTTGGCGGACCGATGACGGGGCATTCCGTTGCCGATTTGGATATACCCATTACGAAAGGCATCACGGGCATTCTGGTGCTGACGGGAGCGGAAACCGCGAAACGGCCCACGAAGATTTATCCCTGCATTAAATGCGGCTACTGCATTGACGCGTGCCCGATTCAGTTGAACCCTTCGCGGCTCGGCGTGCTCGCGCAACGCGGCCTTTATGAAGCGATGGAGTCCGAGTTTTACCTCAACGACTGTTTCGAATGCGGCTGCTGCACCTATGTGTGCCCGTCGCACATTCCGCTGGTGCAGGAGTTTCGCATCGCCAAAGCAATGAACCGGCAACGAAAGACGGCGCAATGAGCGCCAACCCGCACATACTCGAGCTGCGCACCTCGCCCCACGTGCATGGGCCGAATTCCGTACAAACGATCATGAGTAACGTCATGTTCGCGCTGTTGCCTATCGCGGCGTTCGCGGTGTTCCTGTTTGGTATCAGCGCGCTCGCGTTGATCTGCACTACGACGACGGTTTGCGTCGTCACGGAATCGCTGGTCTGCAAACTGTCCAAGAAAGAATCGACCCTTGGCGACTACAGTGCGGCGATCACCGGCCTCTTGCTTGCGCTCACACTTCCGCCGGGCATGCCATTGTGGATGGCCGCCGTGGGTTCGGTTGTGTCTGTCTGCGTGGGCAAGGCGCTCTTTGGCGGGCTGGGACAAAACGCCTTCAACCCCGTGCTTGTTGGCCTTGCGTTTATACACGCGGCATTCCCCATCGAAGTCTCGTCGTGGACCTTGCCCCTCGCGGAAGGACGCTTTACTTCATTCATGGGTACAACACTTACGGTTCCATTCTTGTCGCCCGCTGCTTTTGACGGTATTACCGGAGCAACACCGCTAGCCTTGCAGAAGTTCGAACATGTAACCACGGGGCTTGGGGAATTGTTCTTGGGCACGACGGCAGGCTGCACGGGCGAGACGTCGGATGCGCTGATACTTTTGTGCGGCGCATATCTCATTGCGCGCAAGTTCATCAATTGGCGTATTCCAGCCAGCACGCTGGGATCAGCATTTCTGACCAGCTTGGTTTTCTACGCGGCGGACCCGGAAAAATATCCGTCGCCATTTTTCACCCTATTCGCCGGGGGCCTAATTCTCGGCGCTATATTCCTGGCATCGGACATGGTGACATCGCCGGTCACGCCGCTGGGCATGTGGGTCTACGGTGGACTGATCGGTTTTCTCACCGTGATCATCCGACTCTTCAGCGGCCAGCTTGAAGGCGTGATGTACGCGATTCTGCTTGGTAATGCCGTCTCACCTATCATTGACAGTCTGACGCAGCCGCGCATCTTTGGCGCGCGCCGCGCGAAGGCCAAGCTATGAGCACGGTGACCAACACAGCCGCTGCGCCGTACTCCCTCGCCACCTTACTGAACGGCATGTGGAAAGAGAACCCAGGCCTTGTGATTGCACTGGGTATGTGCCCGACGCTTGCGGTGACAAATTCGTTTGTAAACGCGTTGACGATGGGCCTCGCGACGCTCTTCGTATTGGTCGTTTCCAGCGCCGTGGTGAGCTTGCTGCGATCATTCGTGCCCACCCAGGTCCATCTGGTGACGCACCTCGTCATCATCGCGACGCTCGTGACGATTGTCGATATTGCGATAGGGGCGATCAGCCCCCAGGTGTACAGAGCGCTTGGAGTGTTCATTCAGCTCATCGTGGTCAATTGCATCATTCTTGGCCATGCGCAAGGGTACGCATCGAAAAGCACCGTGTATCGATCGGCGCTGAATGCTAGCGGCACTGGCCTCGGATTCACGCTCGCGCTGCTCTGTCTTGGTGGCGTGCGCGAAGTGCTCGGCACGGGCGAGTTTATGGGCGCGCCGCTGTTTGGCGAACGATTCGAGCCTTGGGCGGTAATGGCACTTCCGCCGGGCGGCTTCTTCGTTCTAGGCGGGTGGCTCTTGGCGATCTCATGGTGGAAGCGCCGCACCGGGAAGAAGTCTGCGGGTGTCGAGCAGAAGCAGGCAGCATGATATGAATTCCGATTCTCTGACATTCATATTTCTTAATGCGTGCATCATGAACAACTTTGTGTTGAGCATGTTTCTCGGTATCTGCCCATTTATCGGCATGCAGGGAAATCTGAAAACGGCGGTGCGCATGGGCATGACGGTCACGTTTGTGATGGTGATTGCGTCTATCTGCGCGACGGCGGTAAACCTTTTGCTCGCCTATCTGCACCTGGAATATTTGCGCCTGATTTGTTTTGTGTGTGTCATCGCCGGCGCAGTCCAGCTTGTGGAAATGTTGCTGAAGAAAAAAAGTCCCGCGTTGCATGGCGCACTCGGCATATACCTGCCGCTCATCGCAACAAACAGCGCGATACTGGCGCTGGCCCTGTTTCAATCTTTGAACCAATACAGTTTTATTCAAGGTCTCGCGTATGCGCTGGGCGCGGGCGCGGGTTTTTCGCTTGTACTCGTGATCATCGCGGGCCTGCGCGAACGGCTGGCGCTCCCCGGGGCGCCAGATGTCGGTCGCAGCGCGGCGCTCAGCCTTATCGTAGCCGGGATTCTCTCGCTCGCGTTTATGGGCTTCGCCGGTGTGGGATATTGAAAGATGCCCTACGGAATAATAGTCACATCCGGTTTTGCACCCGCCCTCCAGTTGGTTTGGATGGCGGGGAATCGGAAATACGACGGCGTGACGTCCCTTGAGTGGGGCGGCGTCGAATGTGCGGGCAAACAGCCATGTGTATTTTGTTCGTACGGTACACTGCGCTCGACGGCGCAGCGCGCAAATGGAGGACGTGAATCATGAACGCCGAAATGCAAGCAACCACAAAACACCTGCGCGAATATGACATCAGTCATCCCGTGGCCGCCGTCGTGAAAGAATCGACGCGCATCACGCCGCTGCAAGCGGACGTGGAAGTGCGACATATTGTCCTGGAGGTAAGCGACGGAGGCCTCGAATTTCTCGAAGGGCAGAGTATCGGTGTGCTGACGCCCGGACCGCACGATTTCGGCAATCCGGCGCACCTGCGCCTATACTCCATCGCCAGTTCGCGCCGCGGCGAAGGCGGAAAGGGCACAACCATTTCCATCTGCGTGCGCCGTTGCTTCTATGTGGACGAAATCAGCGGCGAACGCTACCCGGGTGTGGCGTCGAATTATTTGTGTGACGCGTTGCCCGGCGATCGCATTCAATTGACGGGTCCTTACGGTCACCAGTTCGCAATGCCCACGAACCCAACGAGCAATATCCTCATGGTCGGCGTAGGCACGGGCATAGCCCCGTTCCGCGCGTTCGTAAAATACATTTACGAAGAGCGCAAAGGATGGAAGGGTAAAGTCCGATTGTTCTACGGCGCGCGCACGGGCATGGAGTCGCTGTACCTCAATGATGTCAAGCGCGACATCGGTCAGTTCTACGACCAGGCGACATTCAAGGCCTTCGAAGCGGTCAGCCCGCGGCCCCATCTGGACATGCCGATCGAACTCGACCGCCTGCTCATCGCCAACGCGGAAGAAGTGTGGGAAATGGCGAACGACGCCAAAACCTACATCTACATCGCGGGACTCGAAGAGGCCGAGAAACATTTCAACAAGGCGATGTCCGCGATCGCCGGCTCCGAAACGAAGTGGAAAGAACTGCGCGAAAAGCTCATCGAGGAAAAGCGCCTCTTCGAATTGCTGTATTAAGTTGCGCCGGGCAGCCCGTTCCTTTCCCCCGCGAACGTTTGCTAAACTATGCGATCCGGTGAGGAGAGCATTCCCATGGCAAACGATAGCGCGGCAACGGTTCTGCTGGTCGATCAAGACCCCTCCATCGTGCGCGACGTCGTGTCGTATCTGGATGAGAAGGGTTACGCCGTTGAGCATGTGGACGATGGCGAGAAGGCGTATAACCTGCTTGACGACCGCGCATTCGACGTGCTCATCACCGAACTGAACGCGCACCGGATCAATGGTATGCGACTGATGGCGGTCGCGAAGGATCGCAATCCGGAAGTCTGCGTCATCCTCATCACGCGCGAACCGGACATCGAACGCGCCACGGAAGCCATGCGCCAGGGTGCGCTGGATTTTCAAACCAAACCATTGAACTTGGGGAAACTCGAAGCGGTGATCCAGCTTGGCCTAGGCCGGCAGCGTTTAGTATTCGAACAGCACGAATTGAGACGCAGACTCGACGAGAAGTATGGGCTGGGCAGTCTCGTCGGCAAATCGCGGGGCATGATTAAAGTCTACGAAGCCGTGCGGCAGATCGCGCCCACGCGCGCGACAGTGCTGATACAAGGCGAGACGGGCACGGGCAAAGACCTTGTCGCACAGGCGATTCACACCAACAGCCCCCGGCGTGACGCGCCCTTTGTAAAATTAAATTGTGCGAGCATTCCTGAGGCGTTGGTGGAGAGCGAACTCTTCGGCCACGTTGCGGGCGCGTTCACAGGTGCGACGCATACGCGCAAAGGCCGTTTTGAACTCGCCGACAAAGGGACGCTGTTTCTCGATGAAGTTGGTGAATTGTCGCTCGCGCTCCAGGCGAAACTTCTGCGCGTGCTCGAAAACCAGCAATTCGAGCGCCTAGGCGATTCGCGCACATTGCACGTGGATGTGCGCCTCATCGCCGCGACTAACAGGCCCCTGGAAAAAATGGTGGCCGAGGGAAACTTTCGCGACGACCTCTACTACCGCCTGCGCGTGGTGACGATTGACATGCCATCGCTGCGCCAGCGGCGCGAAGATATTCCGTTGCTCGTGGACACCTTTTTTCGCGAAGCGTGCCGCGCGAATAACAAAGACCTCGAAGGCATCACGCGCAACGCTACCGACGTCCTCATGCGCTACGATTGGCCCGGCAACGTCCGCGAGCTAAAGAATATAATCGAAGGTATCGTCATCATGGCGCGGTCGGGGCGCTTGCTCGACGTGCAGGACATCCCCGAGCACATTCGCCGCACCACCGCGCCGGAAGTGCGCGAGATGCGTATCCCCACCGGCGCGAACATGGCCGAAGTCGAGCGCATCGTTATCGAGGAAACGATGAAAGTCTGTGGGTTCAACAAGGAGCGCTGCGCCGACACACTCGATATCGGCCTGCGCACGCTCTATAGAAAATTAAAGGAGTACGACATCCGTTAGCACGGATTCGTAAACGAAGTATGGCCAAGATAGTTTCGCAACGGTCGTTTCGCGTAATGGGCGTCATCACCATCGCGGCGGTGTTCTTTCTAATTTTTGTGGGTGGCGTAGTCCGCGCCTCGGGTGCGGGCATGGGGTGTCCGGACTGGCCGAAATGTTTTGGGCGTTGGATACCGCCGACCGATGTTTCGCAGTTGCCGTCGGACTATCAGGAGGTCTACGCGCACCGCGGATACGCCGATACTGAGTTCAATGCATTCAAAACGTGGACCGAGTACGTCAACCGATTGATTGGCGCGAGCATCGGCCTGTTGATTTTTGTAACACTTGTACTGTCATTCGCGTACTGGCCCACGGACCGTGTGGTCGTCGCCGCGAGCCTTGCTTCATTCGTGCTCGTCGGATTCAATGGCTGGCTCGGATCGGTTGTAGTAGCCACGAACCTAGTTCCGGTCATCATCACGCTGCACATGGTCGCGGCGCTTCTTGTCGTGGGCACGCTGATCTACGCCGTGGCGCGTTCGAGGCGGGCGGATGGGGTTACGGAAGTTGTGCAGGCTTCGACAGCAATCCCCTGGCTCATCGGAGTGTCGCTGGCGCTTTCATTCGTGCAACTTGTGCTGGGCACGCAGGTCCGCGAACAGGTGGACGAGATCGCGAAAGCCCTGGGCGAGGCACAGCGCGCGAGCTGGGCGAACCAATTTGGTAAGGCTTTTCTCGCGCATCGATCCTTGTCGATCCTCATATTTGTCGCCAATGCCGCACTCGCCGCGCGCATCATTAGAAGCACATCGCCCGGTAGCGCGCTCCGCAACAGCGCATTTGCCTTAATGGGAATTATCGTCGCAGAAATTCTCGCCGGGGTGCTGTTGTACTACGCGGGAATGCCCGCCGCGTTGCAGCCGTTACATCTTTTGTTGAGCGCGCTGCTGTTTGGTGCGCAATTTTACATTTTGATTATCTATCGAATGGCGCAAAAAGAACCTGCGCAGTCGGTGCGAAACGAGGTCTTGGCGTGAGTTTTAAATCCGAGTTGGCATCCTGGCCTGCCGAGCGCGTGCTCACGAGCATCAACGCGGCGACGCCCGCGGACGTCGAACGCGCGTTATCGAAAGAAGAACGCGATGCCCTCGATCTGTGTGCGCTGTTGTCGCCGCTTGCGGCAAATTGTCTTGAGCCGATAGCGCGCGAAGCGCAACGCCTGACTCGTTGGCATTTTGGCCGTACCATCAGCATGTACGTGCCTCTGTATATCTCAAACGTGTGCGGCGCGGATTGCACCTACTGCGGATACGCCGTGCGCTCCGGCAACAAAGAAAAGCGCCGGACATTAACCACGGATGAAATTCGCGTGGAATGCGAAGCGCTCGCGGCGCAGGGATTTCAAAGCGTGTTGCTGCTTACAGGCGAAGCGCGCCGCGCCGTGCCGCCGTCCTACATCGGCGAAGCCATCGCCATTGCGCGCGAATATTTTGCGTCGGTCGCGGTCGAGGTTTACACACTCGATCAATCCAACTATGAAGATTTCGTGCAACGCGGACTCGATGGCGTGACGATCTACATGGAAACTTATGATCCCAAGACCTACGCGGATGTGCACCTCATCGGCGAAAAGAGTGATTACGACTATAGAATAGAGGCGATCGATCGCGCGGGGCGTGCAGGAGTGCGGCGCTTGAGTGTGGGTTCGCTACTCGGACTCACCGACTGGCGGCTCGACGGATTCTGGACCGCACTACACGCGCGGCATGTGCAGAAGGCTTGCTGGCAAAGCGCCGTATCGGTCTCATTCCCGCGCCTTCGCCACGTGCCCGAGCGTTTTCACATTCCCGAACTCGTCACCGACAAACAACTCGTGCAGTTAATTCTCGCGCTGCGCCTTTTTCTTCCGGAAGCTGGCTTCAATTTGTCCACACGCGAGACGCCCGAATTTCGCGACAAACTCATCCCGCTGGGCGTCACGATGATGAGTGCCGGATCCTCCACGCGCCCCGGCGGCTACAGCCTCTACGGTGAAGAAACCCTCGAACAATTCGAGATTGAAGATCGCCGGTCAGTTGACGAAGTCGCCGCAGCGATCAAACGCGCCGGTTACGAGCCAGTGTGGAAAGATTACGACCACGCCTTCGATCGCGGAATCTAGCGGTCCCTGTCATTTGATGCGAATGAGCCATATGACCCATTCACACAAAAAGCCGACGGTGCCGTAGAACCGAATTGGAATTCGGCTCTCGTCGGACCTCCAAAATCAGATGACGTGGAATATTAGTCCACGATCCCGTCTTTATTGGCATCAGGGAACGGCAGCACAAATATCTGATGACAGTCTTTGCCTGCGTAGGTCTTTACAGGCTTGCCGTCGCCATCGAACGAAGGTACTTCGCGCGAATAAGCGAACAACGAGCCGTCCTGCGCCCAAACGAGGTCGGCGCGTGGACTCTCCTCGTCCTCTGGCGTCAGCATTTTGGTCTCGCCAAAACGCGGGCCAGGCTGCACGCAGGTGACAGCGACCGCGCCATTGTAGTGGTATGCAATCGAGTTCCCGCTCTGGTGCCAGCGCAAGCCACCCTGCACGCCATCGGGTTGATGCGTCGCCTGAACAGGACGTTTCGTGGGATCGGCATCCTGATCCGAGCCGTCGGATGCGATAATGAAAATCTGCTTCTTGCCGTTTTCGTCGTTGGCGTAGTATGCGATGCGATCGCCTTCAATCGTGCCGCGCGCGACGCCAGACGCTGTGCCTTGCGTGAGTCGTCGGATGCGCAGGCCTTTCGGCGGCGTCGGATATTCCGTCGCATTTCCGGCTTTTGCTGTTGTGATATCGATACTTGCAGGCACATCGACGACGTACAGCGATTCTTCATAATCGACGCCGTTCGCTGCGCGCGTCTTGCCGATGAACGCACGCATGTATCCATGCTTGCCTATCCACGAATCGCCCGACGCGACCTCGATTTCGCCCGCCTTCGATTTGCCGAGCGGCGCGGGCTTCACCAACAAACAGAAATAATGCGTCGCGCCGCCTGGCGCATCGGGCCGCAATTCCATGTAACCAATCGTGCGGCCGTAGTCTTTCAATAGAAAGTCGTCGTAGGTGTATCCCACGCGCTTGCCATCGAGAGTATATTCGTGCCGGTGCGTGCCACCGCGATGGGCGCCAGGCGTGGTGTCGCGCGTGGTGTCTACATCGCGAAAGTCGAGCCACGCGAGCCGCTGCGATCCGTCGGCGTCCACTTCCGCACCCTTGCGGTTTGGCTTGTCGTAATACCCACGCTGCGGCACTTCATCGACGAGCGGGCCATGAATAAAAACGACTCTGTTTTGAATCGGGTGATACGACACCGCGCCAACGCCCGGTGCGCACTTTTCGCCCGTAAGCACTTTCTCTGGCTTGTAGACGATGGACTCGATACCCGTGGCAATCTCCACCTTCTCGATCGACAGCGAATTGTTGATCCCCGGCCCAATCGTCTCGCGTGTGTCGTAGCACAGGAAGCGCTGATCTGGCGAAAAGTTGTCGTTGTTGTCGAGATTATGGTTTTGCGGAGAGAACGTAATCTGGCGTTCCTGCGCCGAGGCATGAATGGACATAAGAAGACTCCCGATTGCGCAGAACAGCGCGGCGATGTGATGGCGTTTCATTTGACCCCCTCAAAAAGTGAAAGGCACCCGCAAGAGTGTACGAAAAAAGGCATTTGGATTACGATTACGCAGCCGCCGATAAAAGGGATGTATGTGAAATATGCGACATATGGGATACATGCGATACGACCCGCGCGACAGCGTCACGGAAATAACGCCTAATGTTTCTTGAACGATTCTTACTATCGGCGCCGGTAGCGTTCGCTATGATTGCGGTTTTCAGCGGCATCGCATTTGTCGCGCTCGGCTTGGGGTATCGGCGGCTTGGCGTCGCTCTCGCCATTAATTTCGCACTGACGACAGGTGTGAGTGTCGTAGCCTGGTTTGTGGGCGCGGTCGCCGGTTTGGCGCTTGCAGGGCGCGGCGAAGGTGCGGGCGTTGCGGCTATTGTATTTGCATTTGCGCTTGCGGGTATTGCTGCCATTGTCACGCTTGCCGCTGGCATAGGGTGGATCGTTTTGAAGCGAGAACGATACCTGTCGCGCGGCAATCGATCTCCTGCACTCATCGTGGTTGGTTTAGCATTCTTTCTCGTCGCGGGCGCGAGTGCGGCGATGCAATTTGTTCGAGTAACACCAGGGCTAATGCCCAATCGCGTGTTGACCGGCCAGGCTTCGGGTCTAAACGGCCCACTGCGCGCCGAAGCGCGAGACGAATTGCTCGCGCGCGGGCAAGATGCCGTTCCCGATGTCATCGCGTCTCTGCAGAGCGCGAACCAGTCGGATCTGCATACCTTTGAATCGGGACTTAATGGCGCTGTTTTGTATCAACTGGAAATTCTCGGTTCGCTCGGTGGTCCGCAGTCGATTGCGGAACTGCGTAAGTGGTTCAATAGCGGCTACGCTCCAGATATTCGCGCGACGGCCGCGCGTGCTCTTGGTGAGGCAGGTGACGCAGAGAGCGCGCCTGCGATCGCGTTGTTGCTGGAAGAGCGTAGCTACGAATGGCGCAAGAGCCACTTTCAATTGTTGCGCGCATTGACGCTGCTGAAAGCGAAAGACGAATTGGCGCATGTGAAGTCCGCTCTGCAATTCACCCCCGACGAAGAAGGCACATCGTTTCAAATTGGTCTGATAGGAGAAGGCATCCAATATCTCGTTGCCATGGATACACCGGCAGCGTGGGCAGTGGTGTCCGAAGTCGCGAGCGTGGGGGATATCCATCGCCGCGAAACGGTGGAACGCGTACTCAAAGACTTGGGCAGGTCATTGCCGGAAAGTGCCGGGACACCAACGCTTCAGCAGTCCGCGCTTCAGCGTTAACAGTGTTTCAGATACGCCGCTTTAATCTTTTCAACGTACTCGACCTGGTCGGTCGCCCAATACTCGTCCGAAAAAATCTCAACTTCAACCGGCCCATTGAACCCCGCCTCTTCGACCCATTTGCGGATCAGCGGAATCTTGATGCAGCCCTCGCCCATCAACCCGCGATCGTTGAGTAAGTCACGCGTCGGCGTGCGCCAGTCGCACACATGAAACGAGAATATCGTTTTCCCGGCGCGCTTGATTTCGCTTTGCAGAAAGGGATCCCACCAGAGATGGTAAACGTCCACCGTGACGCCCACCCAGGGCGATTGCAGCGCGGAGACCATATTGTTCGCTTGCTCGAGTGTGTTCACCGCGGAGCGCGAGTCCGCGTACATCGGGTGAAGCGGCTCAATGCCGAGTTTCACCTGCGCCTGCTTGGCATGATCGAGCACCGCCGCGATCCCATCGAGAATCTGCTTGCGCGCCTCGCCAAGCACCATACCCGGCACCGCGCCACATACGAGCACCACCAGCGGCGCGCCTATGGCCTGCGCTTCGTCTATCGCGCGTTTGTTGTCTTCGATTGCGAGCTGCCGCTTCGCGTGGGTGACCCCCGGAAAGAAGCCGCCCCGGCACAAGCTCACGACCTTTAATTCAGACTCGCGCAACATGCGGCCGGCTTCTTCCGCGCCGACGGGCTCGACGTGCTGCCGCCACACCGTAATCCCCGGCACGCCCGCCCGCACGTACCCGTCGATCGTTTCGCGCAGCGACCAGGGCTTCGTGGTCATGGTGTGAATGCAAAGGCGGGTGAAGTCAGTCATCGTTCAACGGTACCGATTTAAGCCGTTGCGGTCAATGACGTCTAATCGCGAGCATCAGGCTCTGCCAATTCGCCGAATGAAATCATCCGGTAATCCGTTTCCACGTGCTCGTTCAGCAAGCGCGTTTCGGTAGCCAGGCAATCGGCGCACATACCATGCGTAATGCGAGGTACCTTGTTGCCCCTGAACGGTTGCACCAGCGGCATGGCCTCTTCAATCTCAAGCCACCTTGCATCTGCACAACGAACGCGTTTGCACCAACTGCAAACCGTCACCATTTGCTCGAGCCGTTCTGCGTCCGGGTGTAGCAACGAAATCGCGCGCCGCGTTTGCATGACAATAGGCGTAACCGTGAATTCAATCCGGTAATTGTCTGAGCGGGCGATGTTCATACCGAGGAAGCGCCGCTGACTGTCAGCATCGCAGCGAAATCCAAACTGGATTGGACCGCGCCCACCCCTCACCTGCTCCAACATGATTCGGTAGAACTCACAGGTTTGGGCATCGGCCATGAAGTCCCATATTGAACGACCGAGGACCTTGTCGCCCAGCACCTCCGCCCCCGAGTTCTGGAAGGCGAAGGCGTCCCAGTCCTTGTTCACGAAATCAATCGTATCATTCGAATCTATGGCGTATCGCACCCGCCAGGATTGGCGCATCTCTAGATTCCTTCCCACCAACGATCAACCCGGCCACCGCCGGTACCTCCCAATTACTATGGGCACCTGGCGTCATCCGGTCCGTTTTGGAACGAAAAATCAAATGATTTTTCAAGCCCGTGAAGGGCGAAGTTTAGCACGATACAGACGCGAAACTCGAAAAGCGCTAACCTGCGGCTAACACTTGACGAAAGGCGGTCAAATAATGCGCAAAGTAGACGGGAAATGCCGAGTTAACTCGAAATCCTCGTACCGCTAAATTTGGTATTGACATTCCAAAGCACCACAGTATATTGTGTGTTTGCGCCGCAGTGGTCGGCCCCAACCGGTTACTGCTGGGTGCAATAGTAGGGCCGGTCCAAGGCAGGGGTGGCTGGGCAAGGGCGGCCCTTCACACTGTTTTTTCTTTTGACTATTTGAACAACCGTCGCGCTATCTCTGTGTCTGCTCGTGAGCGGATATGGGGGCGTATTGCCTTTAGCTTTGGCATGTGACCAATGCCGGATCAACGGCAGACGCGGCGCTCGGTAAGTATTACCTGGTGATGGATTTGCATGGGCCTGGAGCGGTGGTCTGTGCCTGACGACGCGGAAGGAGGATTTGGGGAGTGATTGAGGCAAAACCGGCACAGACGGTAACGAAACGCGATGGGCGCACCGTAACCTTTGAAGGCGAGCGCATTCTGAAGGCCATAGAGAAGGCTTTCAAAGCGGATTTGGCACTGGAGATGGACTCGCCGCTCGACGAAGTCACAGCACTTCGGGCCACGGAAATCTCCAATACGGTTATCCAAGAAGCGATGGCCCGAGCAGCCAGCGGTGAAGACCTTGAAGTCGAAGCAATTCAGGATGCCGTCGAACGCCACCTCATGAAGGCGGGCTACTACACCGTCGCTCGCCGATACATCGTCTATCGCGAAGACCGCAAGAAGGCGCGTGCGCTGCGCGGGGACACAACCCTCGGCGGTATGCCCCAAGCCGAATTTCACGTTACCTCGCCGGACGGCTCGCGCGAACGCCTACAGCCCAACCGGATCCGCCGCAAACTCATCGAAGCCTCGCAGGGCTACGAAGAGCTCGTCGCTGTCGAGCAGATGAACGATGAAGTCATCCAAACCCTCTACGACGGAATCTCGCCAAACGAAATTGCGAAGGCCTGCATCTTCGCGGCAAAAGCGCGCATCGAACGCGACCCGGCCTACACCTACGTCGCATCGCGTCTGCTATTGAATGTTATCTATTCCGAAGTGCTGCCCTCAGGCGTCGAAGTTGGTTCGGTCGATGCCGTGCATCGCTCGCACTTCAAACATTATCTCGCTGAAGGCGTCAAACTGGAACGCCTGAGTCCGGCTTTGCTGGAGTTCGATCTCGAGCGCATCGCGGGGGCGCTCGATCTCGAACGCGACTTGCAGTTCACGTACATGGGTCTGCAAACGCTGTATGACCGGTACTTGATCCATAATCGCGGACGCCGCATCGAGACGCCACAGTACTTCTGGATGCGCGTCGCGATGGGCCTCGCGATCAACGAAGGCGATCAGAAAGAAGAACGTGCGATCGAGTTTTACGAAGTACTCTCGCGCTTCCTCTTCACCTCCAGCACGCCGACGCTCTTCAACAGCGGCACGCTGCATCCGCAGCTCAGCTCGTGCTACCTCTCCACGATCGATGATGATCTCGAACACATCTTCAAAGTGATTTCCGACGACGCACGGCTGTCGAAATGGGCCGGTGGTCTGGGGAACGATTGGAGTAACGTTCGCGCGACGGGGGGCTACATCAAGGGGACGAACGGCCAGAGCCAGGGCGTCATTCCCTTCTTGAAGGTCGCGAACGACACCGCCGTGGCGGTGAACCAGGGCGGTAAGCGCAAAGGCGCGATGTGCGCGTACATCGAGACGTGGCACCTCGACATCGAGGACTTCCTCGAACTGCGCAAAAACACGGGCGATGAACGCCGCCGCACCCACGACATGCACACGGCAAACTGGATCCCCGACCTGTTCATGAAGCGCGTTGCGAAGGAAGGCCAATGGACGCTCTTCAACCCTTACGAGACGCCGGACCTTCATCACTTATACGGCGCGGCCTTCGAGAAGCGTTACCTCGAATACGAAGCGATGGCCGAGCGCGGCGCAATGCGTCAGCACAAGAAAGTCGAAGCGGCTGTGCTGTGGCGCAAGATGCTGTCGATGTTGTTCGAGACGGGCCACCCGTGGATTACGTTTAAGGATCCCTCGAACATCCGTTCGCCACAGGACCACGCAGGTGTCGTGCACTGCTCCAACCTCTGCACCGAAATTTTGCTGAACACGTCCGCCGAAGAAACGGCGGTGTGCAACCTCGGTTCGATTAATCTCGGTGTGCACACGACGGCAAACGGTCTTGACGAAGAACTGCTCGCGGGCACGGTGCGGACAGCAGTCCGCATGCTCGACAACGTCATCGACATCAATTACTACCCGACGCAGGAAGCGCGGAACGCAAACATGAAGCACCGCCCGGTGGGCCTCGGCATCATGGGCTTCCAGGATGCGCTCTACAACCAGGACATCAGCTACGCGAGCGATGCCGCCGTGGAGTTCGCCGATCGCAGCATGGAAATGATCTCGTACTACGCGATTCTCGCGTCAACGGAGTTGGCGGCAGAGCGCGGGCAATATCCCAGCTACGAAGGATCGAAATGGAGCCGCGGCTTGCTCCCGATCGACACCGTGGCGCTGTTGGCAAAGGAACGCGGTGGTGACGTCGATGTGGACGCTTCGGTGACCATGAAGTGGCAGGTTGTGCGCGACGCCTTAAAGAAAAACGGCATGCGCAACAGCAACACCATGGCCATCGCGCCCACGGCGACAATCTCGAACATCACCGGCGTTACGCAATCGATCGAACCGATGTACAAGCACCTCTTCGCAAAATCGAACCTCAGCGGCGAGTTCACCTGGGTGAACACCTACCTCGTGAACGATCTGAAGGCGCTCGGCCTCTGGGATGCGGAAATGGTCGAAGACCTGAAGTATTTCGACGGCTGCCTGGCGGAGATCGAGCGCATCCCCGATCACCTCCGCGCGAAATATGTCACCGCATTTGAAATGGATTCGGCGTGGCTGGTCGAATGCGCGAGCCGTCGGCAAAAGTGGATCGACATGGGCCAATCGCTGAACTTGTATCTCGCCACGCCAAGCGGCAAGAAGCTCAGCGAAATGTACCAGTTCGCCTGGCGCAAAGGCCTCAAGACCACCTACTACCTGCGCAGCCTCGGCGCAACGCAGGTCGAGAAGTCCACACTGGATGTGAACAAACGCGGCATCCAACCGCGGTGGATGAAGCACAAGTCCGCGTCGTCGAACATCACGCTACAGCGCGACGACAACGATGCTGTGCCGATCGCGGCGCCAGTTCCAAAGGCATGCAGCATTCTCGATCCGGACTGCGAAGCGTGCCAGTGATGAAACGCACGGCACGCATGACTGGCGCGGTAATACTGGCGGCCAAATGCGTAATGCCGGTCTTGCTGCTTGCTGTATGTTCATCGTGCCCACGCGGACCATCATTCACGGTGAAAATTGTCAATGAGTCCACTACCAAAGCCGCGTCTGTGGTGAAAATATTCGATGATTCCATTGGGCAGCCGACATCGGACGACCTGTTGCGCGGGCCAAATGTGCGCCCGGGGCGGACAAGGACAATTACCATTTCGCTTAGTGAAACGGAGGGCGGCAACGCGCTTCTCATCGAAGTTGTGAATGTAGACAACGGCCAGGGGGGAGGGACCCTCACACAAGGCGTGCTTGAGTTTGCCGAAGACCACAATTTTGTGGCCACGATTTTTGACGATCACATGGAACTTGACGAGATTACTTGAAGGCTGCTGATGAACTGACTGGACAGCCTGATGAGAAGTATGAAATGAGTGATTCGATACGCGCACGAAGCTCCAAATTGCCACTGCTAGTTGCAGCAGCAATGGTGTTGCAAGGATGTCCGCTCGCGAATGGATTCTTCGTTCGCATTGAAAACAAGGCGACGGACATTTCGGTGTCGGTAATTAAATTGCGCGATTTCAATGCGCAGGAGAATGTTGGCGGAAACGTGCTGTTGATACCGGTACAGCCGGTCCACACACAGTTGAACTTCGTATCAATGGACAAAGTCGGCGATGCGGACGCCTTGCGTATTCGGGTGGAAGGCACAAACCCGCAGCAGCCAATCAGTTTTGCGGTCACGCGCGTGATCGATGGTGGTTTTGCAGCAGGCAAAACGGTGACGGTTACCGTGACGGGTAGCCCATCGCAAAGCGTCGATATAGAAGTTGATCCGTCATAGATTGATTCGAGTACGAATACGAAGACGAGCAGGAGCACGAGCACAGGGTCTCGTGCTGTTAGTAATCAGTTAAGCGGAAGGGAGAAGTTAGACGATGTCAGCATGTTGCACAGCCACGGGGATGGCGCCACAGTCATACGACTTGACCAAGCGTATCAATGTGGAAGACAAACGCCTGTTGAACTGCAAGCAGGTGGACGTGAACCAGCTCATGCCCTTGAAGTATCACTGGGCGTGGGAACATTACCTCAACGGCTGCAACAACAATTGGCTGCCGAGCGAAGTGCCGATGCAGCGCGACATCGAGCTGTGGAAGTCCGATGCGCTGAGCGATGCCGAGCGCCAGGTAATCATGCGCAACCTCGGGTTCTTCAGCACGGGTGAAAGCCTCGTAGGCAACAACATCGTCCTCGCGATCTTCAAGCACATCACGAATCCGGAAGCGCGGCAGTATCTCCTGCGCCAAGCCTTCGAAGAAGCCGTGCACACCCACACCTTCCACTACATCGTCGAATCGCTCGGTCTCGACGAGCGCGAAGTCTTCAATATGTACCACGAAGTCGCATCGATCCAGGGGAAAGACGACTTCGTCATGAACCTTACTGCGGACGTAATGCGCGACGGGTTCTCGACGGAAACGACCGAGGGCATCCAGCAATTTATTAAGAACCTCGTCGGGTTCTACGTCATCATGGAAGGCATCTTCTTCTACAGCGGCTTTGTGATGATTCTCTCCTTCCACCGTCAAAACCGCATGACCGGCATCGGCGAACAGTTCCAATACATCCTGCGCGACGAAACGATCCACCTGAACTTCGGCGTCGATCTCATCAACACGATCAAAGAAGAAAATGCGGGTGTGTGGACGCCTGAATTGCAGGAAGAGATCTGCGAAATGATCCGAGAAGCGGTGAAGTACGAAATTCAGTACGCGGAAGATTGTCTGCCAAAAGGTATTTTGGGCTTGAATGCGAACCTCTTCCGAGAGTATGTTCAACACGTGGCCGATCGCCGGCTCGAACGCATCGGGTTGCGCGCGCTCTACGGATCGCGCAATCCGTTCCCGTGGATGAGCGAAACGATCGACCTCAGTAAAGAGAAAAATTTCTTCGAGACGCGCGTGACGGAATACCAAACCGCCGCAAGTCTTGAATGGTAGAGATTCCGGAAATCGCGTAGGAGGCGACGACGGATGTTTGAACGGCCCCGACGGCACATCG
>JADLHJ010000116.1 GCA_020848835.1 Candidatus Hydrogenedentota bacterium | reverse complement strand
GCTCCGCCATTGGACGTAACGAGGTTCTCGACGTCCTTTGCTACCGTCTGGATCTCATCGTCTTTCAAGTCTGGCTTGACGATGTAGAGCGCTTCGTAAGTTCTCAATGCGATTCACCTCCTCTAAAACGCAGTTCTCCCACACCGGCGGGTTTGGGCACAAACGAATATAGTAGCAAATGGCGGAAGGTCGGCTCAACCTTGAAACCATGAGTCGGCCTGCGTCATGCAGTTGGATCTTACCGAAATAATTGGGACGCTATCCGTCAACCAAATAGGGCTTAATTCGCGCCCCGACCCCTCGTTTCCCAAACCAACCCCATATCGTCCGAACCTGTCCTCAGTAGCCCGGAAAGGCCTCGCGCAGTGCAAAACGTTGGGCAAATCATTAGAAAGGATTACGCCGCATGCCAACGCACTACAACTACCTCGCCTCCTACCTTCCTCGCCGCCACCCCGGCGGTTACGAAACACCGCTTCAAAATCTCAACCGCATCCACCAACTGCGCCCCCCTACACCCCCCTTACACCCACCCCTGTCGAAACGCATGCTTCTATGAAAACACTGAAGTTACGACGATTCCACCCTCGATCACCCACCCTTGAATCGTCAAAAAAATGTTTTCACTACCCCCTCAGACTGCAACGTTTTGGGCTATTAGATAGAAGGCAACAGAACGGCACACCGATCGAATTCTATTGGCAATCGTGGCAAATGCGTGAGTAACGCCACCGCGGAAAAATCTGCTACGGCAGACGGCCATCCGAGTGTGAAGAATTGCAAATGCACAGTTACAGTCTCGCGAAGGGTTTCCCGGTAAATTCGGCAAAGACGGCTTCCATGACGCACACGCCCCCCGGGCCAACCGCGGGTTTGTCTGCCAAAGATATGGGGCGTATCCTGTCGGCAAGGCTTTCCGTGCAAGGCGGACTAACTGGAACTTAGAGGATGTCGAAGGTATGGTCGCGGACCAAAGTATCGCTACCGCTACGGTTGCGCACAAGAATGCCTTTGACGAACACGATGTTCTGCGCCGCATCCTCGAAGGGACTGCCACCGAGACGGGCCAGAATTTCTTCGCCGCACTGGTCAAAAACCTCGCAGCCGCCCTGAACACCCACGGCGCATGGGTCACGGAATACATCGAATCCCGCCGGGTGCTCCGCTCCCTGTCCTTTTGGATGGGTGGCAAACATGTACAGCAGTATGACGAGCCGATCGACGGCACGCCTTGCGGCAGAGTGGTCGAAGGCTTCGACATCGTCCATTACCCCGACAACCTGATGGCCCTGTTCCCCGAGGACGAACCCCTTAAGGTCATGGGCATCGAAAGCTATCTGGGCGCGCCATTGCTCGATGCGGACAAGCGCGTGATGGGCCACCTGGCGGTGATGGATATCAAGCCCATGCCGGAGGCGCCCGAGCTGTTTGCGGTGTTCCGCATCTTCGCCGCGCGCGCTTCCGCGGAGTTGCAGCGGATTCGCGCTGAGGAGTCCGTGCGCGAGCATGAAACAAAACTAAAGCGCACGCTCACCGGCGCCATGGACGCGATTATCGAACTGGACAGCTCGCTCTGCGTAACCGTCGTCAATCCTTCGGCAGAAAAGATCTTCGGGGCGACTGCCGCGGAAATGACGGGGAAACTGTTCGACGCATATCTCAGCGAGGGCGATCACCCACGGCTGATGGGATTGATCGGTCAGCTTGGCGCGGAGCCGGATGGAAAACAGCGCATCTGGATCAAGGGCGGTTTGAAAGCGCGCCACGCCGGCGGTGAATCGTTCCTCGCGGAAGCAACATTGTCGCGCACCGATTCAGGCGGTAATGTCTATTACACGCTGGTGCTTCGAAATGTGAACGACCGCATTGAGGCGGAGCGCAAGATCGAATCCCTGACAGGACAGACGGAATATCTGCGCCAGGAGATGCGTGAGCTGCAAAACCACGGCGCAATTCTTGGCAAGAGCGCGCCGATGAAGCAGTTAATGGACGACATTGCGCAAGTAGCCGCGACGGATGCGACGGTGCTCATTCTCGGGGAGACGGGTACGGGCAAAGAGCTAATCGCGCGCGCGATTCACAGCGGAAGTAAACGGAAAGACGGCCCGCTCATTCGCGTCAATTGCGCGGCCATTCCCGCCATGTTGATGGAAAGCGAATTCTTTGGCCACGAGAAAGGCGCGTTCACGGGAGCAACCGCGAAACGCGAAGGACGCTTTGCACTCGCCCATGAAGGCACGTTGTTCCTCGACGAGATCGGCGAACTCACCCCGGATTTGCAGGCAAAACTGCTGCGCGTATTGCAGGATGGCGAGTTCGAGCCCGTTGGCAGTTCCAAGACCCGGACGGTAAACGTGCGCGTAGTCGCCGCGACCAATCGCGATCTCGAAGATGCAGTTCGCGATGGGAAGTTTCGTGAAGACCTCTATTATCGGTTGAATGTATTTCCGATTCAGGTACCGCCGCTACGCGAGCGGGGCGACGACATCGTTCTTCTCGCCGAAGCATTCGCAAAACGTTTTGCAAGCCGCATGGGAAAGCAGATAGCGCCGCTTTCACCAAGTTGCGCCGCACGACTCAAGGCCTACGCGTGGCCGGGCAACGTGCGCGAATTACAAAACATCATCGAGCGCGCAGTCATCACCGCGCAGGGCGATTGCCTGAATCTAAATCGCGCGCTGCCCGAAGTCGCAGATGACGTGCCCGATTCAATGGCGCCCAGCGGACAGGGCAACGGCCGCATCCTCACCGCGGATGATTTACGAAACCTGGAGCGCAGCAACATTGTCCGAGCGCTCGACGTGGCAAACTGGAAGGTTTCCGGAAAAGATGGCGCAGCCACTGCGCTTGGCCTCAGCCCCAGTACGCTTGCATCACGCATGAAAGCCCTAGGAATCGCCCGCTCTTCCTAGTCGCTCCCGACTCACTAAAAATCGCAATACACCCTCACGAGTTTTCGTGACTCGCGATTTTTCGCGAGTGCTCGTCTCAACTTTTCCAATCGCAAACCATTCTCTTCGTTTCGGTTAACGCAATTTCAACGATTTGGCATAGCACCTGCTCTATACGCTTCGTGAAGGCTTGGCGAGATTGGTGAAAGGATCCACATCGATGAATGAAGCAGATCAGGATTCGGACACATCCAAGAACTCGCCATCGCGTGAATGCGCATCGTCGGATGGAAAAGAAAATTCGAACCGGTGCGAGCAAGACGCCGAAGCGTGGCGGCGCGTGGACCGCGCATTGTTCTGGGCATTTTCAAAGGTGGAAAGTGAGGGTATAAAAGATGAGTAAGGTATTGTCTTTGGCGTATGGCCTCGCATGCTACGCGCTCTTTCTGGTGACGTATTTGTACTTCATTGGGTTTATGGGGAATGTGATCGTGCCTACCACGCTCGATGCCACGCCACGGACATCACTCGGTTGGGCGCTGCTCGTGAACGCCGGGCTAATTGCTTTGTTTGGCGTGCAGCACAGCGTAATGGCGCGCCCGGCATTCAAACGGATGTGGACACGACTCGTTCCGGATCATCTCGAACGCAGCACCTATGTGTTGTTCTCCTGCATCGCGCTTTTTGCGTTGTGCTGGTTTTGGCAACCGCTGGGTGGCACGATCTGGAAGGTTGAAACGCCTTTGTTGCGCAACACGTTGCTCGCGCTGTTTGCAATGGGCTGGCTGATGGTCCCGCTTGCGACCATGCTGATCAATCACTTCGATTTGTTTGGCGTGCGCCAAACGTGGTTGCACTTCCGCGGAAAAGAATACACGCCGCTGGCGTTTCGCACACCCGGCCCGTATCGGTTCTTGCGTCACCCGTTGTACGTGGGTTGGCTGTTCGCCTTCTGGGCGACGCCTGATATGACGGCGGCGCACCTGTTCCTTGCGCTCGGTCTGACCGGGTATATCTTCGCGGCAATACCGTTCGAAGAACGTGACCTGGAATCGTTTTACGGTAAGAAGTACGCGGCATATCGCGCGAAGACGCCGATGTTTGTTCCGCGACTCATTCCAACGGACACCAAAGGCGAACTGGCTACTGAAGAAAAGTAACTGATTACTTCAACGATTGAATCGGACCGTGGCGGAGTGGCCGCGGTCCGGTTTCATTTTTCCGCAATTAACGTGATCTTTTCGCGCACGGTCGATTCAATTGTCCATGGCAGAAAATGGTTTTCATTCGGAATGATAAGAACATCCGTTAGAGCCGATTTGGACAATTTGGCGCGAAGATAATCCACATTGCCTACCGGCACCAGCGAATCTTTATTACCGTGAATGATCGCTACTGGACATTTTATTTCGCCAAGATGCGCGGCAAGTTTCTCAAGTTCCTGTTTAAGTGGTAACAGCTCGCGGTTGCTCGTCGTCAATACCGACGGCAGCACGGCAGAAACGATTCGCAGCTCGGCGACGCTTTGGTACCAGTGAATCGTCTCCAATTCGGGCGACAGCGCTCCTGCAAGGATCACGAGGCCACCCACTTTGTCCGGATAGTCGACTGCTGCCTGACAAACGATGGTGCCGCCAAGCGAGTGCCCAATCAGGATTGGCCACTTGCCGTTTCGTTCAACGAGAAACGGTTCGATTGCGCTTGCTTGTTCGCGTAGCGACGCAACGGGCGTATGCGGATTAGTGGCGCCAAACCCAGGGCGATCAACTGCGACTGTCTCGAAACCCGGCATTGGATTCGTAAGATACCGTTTCCAGTCGCCCGCGCTGCCTGGCGATCCGTGTATGAAGATCTGGCGTTGCGCGTCCGCGCTGCCTGCGTGAAAATAACTGATGACGCGCGTGTCGTCGATCCGTAGGGATTCGCGCGGCACGCCGGGAATGTCGCGCGGCATCGACATGTAGCTAATCATTGCGCAAGCGCCGCCCACAACTATCATCACGAGCAGGATGAGCGCGACGAGTATGCGGACAATCCACCGCTTCATTGTTGCGCAGTGACGTTATTGCGGGAAGGCTTGCGGACATCACGGCACAACAGCGGGACGATCACGCGTCCAATTCCTGTGCGAGACCCTCGCGAAAGGTCGGATAGCGAAACTCGTATCCGGCCTCGCGGATGCGCGCGTTGCGGCAACGCTTGTTGCCGCGTTGACCGCGCGCGGACGTTGCGCCCTCTTCGACTGGCGGCGATGCTGCGCCGATCTGCTTAGCGATCCACTTCAAAATCACACGGCGGTCGGAGGGTTCGTTGTCAACGCCGAGGTACAGATTAGATGCGTTAGCTGTAGAGAGGATGTGTCGAATGATTCCAGCGCAGTCATCGCGATGAATCAAGTTCAGGTACGTTGGTGTGCTAGGCAGTGTGGCGCTGCCGTTCTTCACGGATTCGATGAGGCGCGTGCGGCCCGGACCATAGATTCCGCCGAGTCGTACTACGGTTGCCGGAAAAGGGCTGCTTGCAACGATGCGCTCGCCCTCCAGCAATGTGGCGCCGGAGAAGTGCGATTGTTCCGCGGGCGAATCTTCATCGACCCATTCACCGCCGGACTGCGCGTATACGCCGGTACTGGATACAAAAACGAACCGCTTCAGTCGAGGCGAGTTGGCACGAAGCGCGTCCAAAATATTTCGCGGCCCGTCAATGTAGGCCGCACGATAGCGTGCTTCTTCGTAGCCGCCTGCGGACACGGCATACACCACGGCGTCGAGACTAGCCGGCAACATCGTCAGTGTGTCAGGCTTCGTGACATCCCCTTGCACCGACTCCGCGCCTTTTGGCAAAACCACGCCGCCGCGCCGCAATGCCCATACATGACGCCCATCGCGCACGAGCAATTCGCAAAGCGCAGTTCCAACATATCCGCAACCGGCAATGAGAACTCTCATTTAGACATCCGCGGGAATTTCATTTCGATTCCTTTTTCGTGCCAGTAATCTTAATCGTAGTCGGAATGTTGAACGATATGCACACAATCAGGAACTGCATGCCACCGGCACCGCTCGGAAAGTTATCAAACGGCTAGGATTATTGTCGATAAGATCGATTACGATTACGCGCACGGATAGATAATATGCAGCTTTGATTTTGGCGCAGAGGCTCGCGAGCAGGGGGATAGACGCATTATGCGCGCGTTGGATTCGTACTTTGATATCTCTCGTAGCGGCTCCACAATCCGCCGCGAAGTACTGGGGGGACTCACCACCTTCGCGACGATGAGCTATATCATCTTCGTGCAGCCAACGGTGCTCAGCGCCGCGGGTATGCCTTTTGGCTCGGTGCTGCTTGCCACGTGTTTGGCGTCTGCCGTCGGGTGTTTTCTCATGGGCCTGCTTGCGCGCTACCCGTTCGCACAGGCGCCGGGCATGGGCGAAAACTTCTTCTTTGCGTTCACGGTCTGCTCCACCTTCGCGGGTGGTATGGGCTTTTCGTGGCAGGCAGGCCTGACGCTCGTATTCATCTCCGGCCTGCTGTTTGTGCTGCTCTCTTTGTTCGGCGTCCGCGAACAAGTGTTGCATGTGATGCCCGATTGTCTGAAGAACACCATCGGTCCCGCAATCGGCTTTTTCATAACCTTTGTCGGCCTGCAATGGGGCGGTATCGTCCAGCCGAATTCCGCCACAATGGTAAGTCTCGGAAAACTCACCTCCGGGCCTGCACTCATAACGATTACAGGCGTGTTTCTTATCGCCGGGCTTATGGCGCGCGGCGTTCGTGGCGCGATCTTAATCGGCATTCTTTTCACTTGTATCGCTGGCGTCACCAGCGGCGTAATGCCGAGTAACACGGCCGGCTTCACAATCTCTTTCGAGACGTTCTTCAACTTTGACGTGCACGAGCTGATTGAAAAGTGGGACCTTGCCATCGTCGCGATCTTCTTGTTCTTTTTTATGGTGCTCTTTGACACGGTCGGCACGCTCGTCGGCGTCGGAAAACAAGCAGGCTTTGTCCGCGAGGACGGCACAATGCCGCGCGCGGGCCGCGCATTTTTGTCCGACGCACTCGCAACAACAATCGGCGCACTCTTCGGCACTTCGACGGTTACCGCGTACATCGAAAGCGCAACGGGAGTAGCCGCGGGCGCGCGCACCGGCTTGGCGGCAATCGCCTGCGGATTCTGTTTCATTGCCGCGATTGCGTTCGCGCCCATAATCCACATCGTCGGCACGGACATAGGTCCGGCTGTCTATGGCGTCGCTGTCACTTCGCCGCACGTTGCGATGTATCCCGGCGTCGGGCCCGCGTTAATCGTGGTTGGATTGCTAATGATGTCGCCGCTGCGGCACGTGAAGTGGGACGATGTGACGGAGGCTCTGCCGGCGTTTCTTACGGTCGCGTTGATGGTATTCGGGTTCGCAATTCACGAAGGCATCTCCGCAGGCTGCGTGTCATACGCAATCGTGAAAACCGTCTCCGGCAGATACAAAGAAGTGCATCCTGTCATGTATGTAATCGCGGCGTTACTCATCGCACGCTACGCTTTTCTCCATTAGATATTACGAACACTGCGCAAACAGCGAAAGCAGCGCCCCCCATCAAAACTATTGCCATTCCATCAAACTTGCGCTACCGTAGTCGTTCCTTGGGTGACACGTGGAATCCCGTTCTGGGTGTGGGAGTCGAATGGTGCGATCTTTTTTCTGCCTCTGTGTCTTCGCATGCGTTCTTGTTTCACCGAATGCATCCGCCGCATTCATAAACTTCGAAACGCCACCGGTACATCCGATCGATCTCAGTCCAGACGGCACGACTATTGCCGTCACCAACACTGCAGCGGGCATGCTCGACATCTACGATGTGACAAGCGGTGTGCCGGAGCGCCGCGGCTCCGTGCAGGTTGGTATCGACCCCGTAAGTGTTCGCTTTCGTACGGACAACGAGGCGTGGGTCGTGAACCACATTTCCGACAGCGTGTCGATTGTCGATGTCATTGCGCAGCGCGTCACCGCCACGATTACCACAGGAGACGAACCTTGCGACGTGGTGTTTGCCGGTTCGCCGCAGCGCGCGTTTGTGTCGTGTTCGCAGATCAACATGATTCAACGCTTCGATCCGGCAAATCTCGCAACTGCACCAACAAACATTTCCATTCTCGCCGAGGAGCCGCGCGCGCTTGCCGTAAGTCCAGATGGCTTGACGGTCTACGCGGCAATCTTCGAATCAGGCAATGGTTCAACGATTATCGCGGGTGGCAATGACGGCACGCTGGGCGGGTTTCCCACGAATGCCGCGATGGACGACGTAACCAATCCCTATGGTGGTGTGAACCCGCCACCGAACGATCCACTCGATTCGAACAGCGACTCTAACCTGTTCATCCCCGCCAAAGCCGCAAACGGCACAGCGCCCAAAGTGGGCTTAATCGTCAAGAAAGACGCGGCGGGCGTATGGCGCGACGACAACAATCGCGATTGGTCGCCGTGGATCAATGGCGCGAAGTCGAACTTATCTGGGCGTTACTCCGGCTGGAATGTGATCGATCACGATGTCGCAGTCATTACAAATCTAAATGCGCCATCGCCTACGGTGAACTATGCCGATCGCCTGATGAACATTAATATGTCAATTGCCGTAAACCCTGCGACGGGCGACATCACCGTCGTCGGCACTGATGGAACGAATCAGATTCGCTTCGAACCTGTAATCAGCGGGACCTTTCTGCGTGTGAATATTGGCGTCGTGGACAATGCCAACCTCGCAAGCACAAGCGTTGTCGATCTGAATGCCGAGCATCTCGCGCTGGCGCAACCCGGCGGAACCGATCCCTACGAAACACCATCCGTGCCGCAAGCCGACCGCGACAAATCCATCGGCGATCCGCGCGGTATCGTGTGGAACGCTGCAGGCACGCGCGGCTACATCACCGGAATGGGGTCGAATAATCTCATCGTTGTGGATCAGAACGGAGACCGCGTGAGCACGGGCGCAACCACCGAACTGCGCGAAGGGCCCACGGGTATAGTGCTCAGTGGAGACGAGTCGCGCCTCTTTATCGTGAATCGATTCGATGCATCCATTTCAGTCGTCGACACCACGTCACTCACCGAAATCGCGAACGTACCCTATTTCGATCCAACTCCCATGGCGATCAAGACCGGACGCAAACATCTCTACGACACGCATAAGAATTCAGGCCTCGGGCAGATTGCCTGTGGTTCATGTCACGTCGATGGCCGCATGGATCGCCTTGCGTGGGACCTCGGCGATCCTTCCGGCAGCGTAAAGAACTTGTCAGGCTCCGGCAGCCCGCCGCAGCACAATCTCGGCGCGGGCATTCCGGGCTTGCTCGAAGGCGGCACTTCGCCTGCATTCACAAACTTCCATCCGATGAAAGGGCCGATGACTACGCAGACCTTGCAAGACATCGTTGGCAAGGAGCCGTTCCATTGGCGAGGTGATCGCGATGGGCTCGAAGAATTCAACGCCGCGTTTATGGGATTGCAGGGCGACGACACGATGCTGACTTCTCAAGAGATGCAGGAGTTCGAAGACTTTCTCGCGTCAACACATTTTCCGCCTAACCCATTCCGTAATCTCGACAACTCGTTGCCTGACGATTTGCCCTTGCCAGGCCAATTCGCGAACGGGCGTTTCACCCTCGCAAACGGCGCGCCGCTACCCAACGGTGACGCCGTGCGTGGATTGGAGATATACCGCGACCAGGGCAATAAACTCGACAGTGGCAACTTCACCTGTGTGGTCTGCCACACATTGCCAGTCGGCGATGGCACGGACGCGAAATGGAATGGCTCGACCTTCGCGCCAATTCCAACAGGCCCAAATGGCGAACACCACGTGGCGCTGGTGTCCGTGGATGGTTCGACAAACCGCGCCATCAAGATTCCCCAGTTGCGCAATCAATACGACAAGGCCGGCTTTGAACTCACGCCGGGCAATCCAAGCCTCAGCGGATTTGGCTTGCTGCACGATGGAAGCGTAGACAGCATCGCGCGTTTTGTGAGTGAGCCGGTGTTTGAAGTGCAATCCGATCAGGACGTCGCCGACCTCACGGCGCTTGTCCTCGCGTTCTCCGGCGGATTTGACGATGTGCCCGCGAACCCAGGGCCGGACCCCGAGCCGCCTGGAAACCCGAACAACAACGCGCCCGCCGCAGTTGGCAGGCAAATCACAATCGACAGTCCGCTCGACGACCTTGCCATTGTAAATCAACTTGTCGCACTCGCGAATGCAGGCCAGGTGGAACTGATCGCGAAGGGCACGCTCGACGGTTTCCCGCGGGGTTGGCACTATGATGGCGGCCTGTTTGATTTTGACTCTGCACTCGATTCGCCTGTGAACCTCGCCTCGCTCGTGGCGCTGGCAAGCGCGGATTCAGAGGTCACATTTGAAGCTGTGATGCTGAGTTCAGGCGCAACGCTTGGCACTAATCGCGACGATGACGCGACGCTCGACTTCGACGAGTTCGTGCTCGATGACAACGATGGCGACGGCATCGACAACGGTACAGAAACTGGCGCAGATACAGACAATGACGGTGTGAAAAATTATCTCGACCTCGACAGTGACAACGACACGTTGTCGGACGAAGATGAGAATTCCACATACAACACGAATCCGCGCGACACCGATACGGACAACGATGGGTTGCCGGATGCGTGGGAGGTCGCGCATTCGCTCGATCCCAACGACGACGGTTCTACCGATCCGAACAACGGCGCACTCGGCGATCCCGATGCGGACACCTTTACCAACCTCCAGGAATTCCTTGCGGGCAGTGATCCGCAGGACAATGGTAGCTTTCCACCCAGCTTTCCCGCGGCAAATGGCTGGGCGCTTGCGTTGCTTTGCGCGGGACTGATTGGCACGGCTATTTCTCGGCGTCGTGTAGCGCGGTGACGGCGAGTAGATAAAACACGTTGTGAACCAGCCAGGGCTCGCTGGTGCGGTAGGAGGGATATTCGCGGCCACCGAGCGATAGGTCGAAGCCGGGGCGGTCATTGCCGATCATGTCGCGTACGAAGCCGTTGGGAATCGCGCCGGGAATCTTTGCAAGTTCGCGGCCAGGGATTTTGATGTAGCGATGATGGTAACGCGGCGGATTCACCGTACCGATGCCTTCCATCATGCATAGGTCGTAAGGGTTCGAGCCTAGCACGAAATTCATTTGATCAAGCGCGTAGGCCAACGCGCGCTTGTCTTTCAGTACGGTGTATACCTTGATGGCCGACCACGCGCGGCACAGAAACTCATAGTTGTGCCCTAGCGCCGAAGTCGGTTCGAAAAAGTAGCCTTCCTTGCCGAACTTTTGTTGCGAAATACCAAAAGCGTTGTTCGGTTCCGCGACAATCGCATCGATATGCGATTTCAATCTTGCCTTAATCTTCGATTTCAGCGAATCGCTCGGCATCTTGATCACAAAATGCGCAAGTGCCGCTGCGGGCACGTCGCCACTTTCCGCGTACCCGCCGCCGAGCATACCTTCGGCCGGCGATTTCGCGAGTATCGTTTCGACACTCTTTCGGGCGAAGTCGCGGAAATGGCCGTCCTTCGTCACTACAAATAAATCGATCGTGCTGATCAGCAACAGCGGATTGCCCTCATCCTTTGTCGCAACGTACTCCCATGACTTGAATGCGCGCTCAAGATAATCATTTTCCGTCTGCCGCTCATCTAGAAGCGCGCCTAATTTTGCCCAGCCGCCGATGGCCAGTGGCGAATTCCCTTCTCCTTCCAAGACGACCGGATCGTCTGCGGTGCCGCGGACGTTGTCGGTATGCACATCCGGCGCGGCCCAATTCATCCACGTCGCGCGATCCGGTCCTTGTTGAATGTCCTTGTGGAATCCGCCCGCATCCGTCTGTAATTTCGACAAATACGCCGAGCCCCACTGCGCCTCTTCCATCGCATCTTCGTAATTCGCTTCATCGCGATTGAACCGCGAGCAAAACTCGGGATCGCTTTCGATCAAGGTTGCCAACGCGTACATTACCCCACCGTCGCCATACTCCCACGACAACTTGTTGTAATCGCCCGCGCTGTGCCAGCCGCCCGTGAGATCCTTGTGGGTGCCGTCCGGCAGTTTCGCATCGTCCATGTGACAGGGCTTGTGCCAGCCTGGCACGTCGCCGCCGCAACGCTGAACAAAAAAGAAATCCACGCAGTGTTTCGCAGTGGCGTAAAATAAACGGCTTGCGGCAAGCTCGAATGGATGTGAAGTCGCTGTAACGTCGCCAAACGTCGCCTGCAAGGTATGCGCGCCCGGCTGTTTCAACTCGCTGAAGTCCGCGCTCCAATAATAGAAGCCCCAATCCGCGCCGCCCGCGCCGAGCACGCGGCCCTCATAGCGCAGTTCGCCTTCCAGTTTTACCGTGCCGTCTGCAGCCAGCGCGGCGAAACTCTTTTTTATATCGGCTTGCGGCAAGAAATTTGTGGCAATGACTGCCCGCTTCGGATCGTTATCGCCGTATCCCGCCTGATTGAGCAACAATTTAGCGCTGGGAAGCGCCGGCGGTTCGACGATGATATCCGCGTCGTCAAAGTAGGTGATGTTTTCACGCGCGATGAGCGCCAGGCGGACCATACGCGCCGTATGCGGAGGGGATACAGCAGGCATGCTCACGCGAGTCCAATCGGTCACGCGTTGTTCGGGACCGAGATCGACACGGACGATGTTTTGCGCGGAATCGTCTGACCAGACGATTGCGACCTGCACTAAGGATTCGCTGTCCGATTTCGCGTACGTGTCCGCGGAGAAGCGATCGCTCCAGGACGGGACGGGATAGTTGATTGAACTCACGGCACACCAGCCGCCTTGCGGCATTGCCAACACGCACCCCGGTTGTCCGCGGCCATAGTTCGTATTCAGCACAATCTGGCCTGCGCGGTTCGACGGCAAGAGGGCGGCCGTTTCTTCGTTCCAAAGCGGGATGCGCTGCTTGCGATCGAGCGCCATGGAGAAATCCACGTTGCCAAGCGCGCGCGGCGAATAGGGCAGCACGCGTAGCGAGGAGAATGAGCATTCCGCGTCGCTGCCACCGATAACGCGCAACGCAGCGGCTTTTGGATCGGGCTGAAACTGAAGCGCGAACCAATCATTTGCCGTGCCGCGCAATGGCGCATCAGAAGCGAGCTCGCCCACACCTCCGCCCTGCGCGTCGAGTTGAAGGATTTTTAGCCAGGGCTTACCGCGCTTTACAGTTACGCGGCATTCGACGATGTACGCGCGGGACGGATCGATTGCTCCGACGTCCTGGGACCATTCGCGCGCACTATTCGGTTCGATTGTCCAAGTGGAATCGAACACGCGGGAAAGATGCGGATTGTCCGCCGCGGACGCGGCAAAACTGATATAGAAAACAACCGCAATGTACCGGCGCCAGTGCATATTGTGCGTTACCCTCGGACGCGTGCAGCCACCGCAACCCTTTTGGCCCCAATGCGCGCGCAGTATACCAAAGAGCGGCAGTGCATCCTCAACGGAAAACAAATCATCCCGGTATCGATTCGGGACGGGTTAGCGTTGCCGCTGTCGTCGATCTATCGTCTATCTATCAGCCCATCGCGTTGCAGTTGTTCCACATGTTCACGCGCGAAACGAGTGGTGTTTAATTGACAATCGCTTTATGGGCGGACCGCCGATCCGTACAATCCCAAGCGGAAATCGAAGCGACAAGGACTAAGGACAACATGAGCGAGTACGTTTTTGATACAAAAGCCGCGGCGAAGTTTTCGGACGAAAAATATCAGAAGGTGAACCTGTACGAATCACACCGTCTATTTTGCGACGTCTACTGCCTGCTGCCCGGCCAAAGCCAGCGCGCGCACGTGCACAACGACGAGGACAAGATCTATCACGCGCTCACCGGCACCTGCGACGTACAGATTGGCGATGTCACGCAACCGCTCCCGCCGGGTCACACAGCAATAGCGCCAGCAGGCGTCGAGCACGCGATAACGAACAATTCGAATGAGCCTGCGACCGTGCTTGCGGTTATGGCGCCGCACCCGCGCTTGCGCAAAGACTAGCCTTGGAACGTTTACTTCGCCGCTTTGCGCCGCTCCATGAGTTCGCGCCACGTGGTCAGGATGAACTTGTTGTCTTCGAGGAATTTTTTCAAATCCGGGTCGGTCATTAGCTTGAGATCGTTCGTGCGCGTTTCGCTGGACGTGGTGAAGTGCTCCCACTCGTCTGTGGGTTGGGCGCAGTGGAAGATCACCATCGTTAATCCGGGCTGCATTTCACCGAGGGCTTTCAACAAGTTCGTCTTTTTCTCATCGAACGTTTTCCAGCCGTAGGTGCGGTTCAGTAAGTCATCCAGTACGGGCAGGCCGCCTTGCCACACCTTTTCCGCCAGTTGCGTCACCTGAAGCTGCTTCACGATGTCCTTTTCGTCTTCGCCGATGAACTGCAAATGCCCGCCCATGATCATCACGGGGATTTGTTTCTCGATACCAAGTTTGATGTAGGCCTCGGTGTATTCAGGCTTGGCGTAGAGCGTGCCCATGTGTGTATCGAGGTGCGTGATCGGAATACCCAGGGTCACTGCGCGATCGAGTTGCGCGCGGATTTCCTTGTCCACTTCTTCCGCGCTTGCATGCGTGGCGACAGAGATGACGTTTGACCACATGCAGCCGTCGGGATCGACAAGACCCGGAACGGCGGCTTTGCCCGCGAGCGGTCCCCAGCGGTAGCCACGCCACTCCGAAGTCAAGGTCAGGTGTAGACCGTTGTCGACATTAGGATTTTCTTTCAGCCAGTTCGCGAAATGGGACACCCACGGGCAGGGCATCATCGTGCTAACGGAGGTTAACATGCCATATTCAAGCGCCTTGATCGATCCTTCGTTCTGCCCCAGCGACATTCCGGCGTCATCGTTGTGAAACAACACCACGCGCGCGCCTTTGGGAAATCCCAAGCGTTCCGCATAGGTCGGTTTGTCCTGCGCGATTGCTGGCGCGACAACAGCGCACAGAATCGCGATTGTAAAGAAGCTGCGTTTCATCATGCTTATTCTCCGTTCATGGTGGAGCCCGTTACTGACCGCTGACCCCTATCTCCTGATGAGTACTCTCTTCCGCCTTCCTTGCAAACGCGTTCAGCACCGCCCGCTTGGCCTTGCCTCCGCCACGCTCGCCAGTGACTGCATCCAGCACCCGAATATCCACGTAACCGCCGCCGTCAAAGTAATAGACCCAATATGGATGATGTATCAGGCGGATGCGGACAGTCTCGCGTGGTTCGGGTTTCGCCAGGATGCCGCGTTGGCGCAGTATAAACGACAGCAGTTCGCGCCGCGCAATTCTTTCCGCTTCCTCCAACGGCATCCCCTGCGCAAAGAACGGCTCGGGCGGGTCCCCCTCCACGAGCCACTTGTCCATTTCAAAGACAGTGAAGCCGCCGGAATGCGAGTCCACGCATGCGGTGATCTCGCGTTCGTCCTTTGGCAACACGCAGCGAATCCCAAATAGATGGCGCGGCAACCAAACGACTTCAAGTTTGGGGAGTTTTGCCGACGAGGCCACGCGACGGAAACTCAGGAATGCCGTTGCCCGACGTATTAAACCGGGACGAATTTTCGCCGCGGCCACCGCCTCGGGGACGCGCGGCTCGAGGTGCGGCATCGAATCAGCGCAGCGAGTTGCGCAGTTTGAGTCCGAAAGCGAACATGCCCGCGCCTAGGCAAAACAGGGCGACGCCCGCCGCGCCGTTTACGACACGCGCGTGGCCGGGGTCTTGGAAGAAGGCCGCAATGAGCACGATAAACGCCAGGATGGACAGGAAGCCGCCGAGCATACGCAGCGTCTCGGAATCGCGCTGCTTATGGTCGTCTTTGGTTTCCTGAGTACGGGTGTCTTCGCTCATTGTTAACTCCAGCGGGCAAAGTAGAGGTACATGATTACGTGCGGCATCATGGAGATGATCGTCCAGATACGCAAATCGTAGAGTGGGCCTTTGCCCGGCGCATCGAGATTTACGTATTCCTTTTTTAGCGAGAAGACGAAAATCATTCCGCCGAAGAACAGGCACAATGCGGCAATCGTGCCCCAGGGCGCGGGGCTGATGGCATTGAGCATGTTGTGAACGGGATCGAAAAACTTGCTCAGGACCGGCTTGAAGATCGCCGTGACTGTACTTGAGAAGGCCGCTTTGAAATCGTCCATGTTATGACACCCTATCCAGCAACACGCGCTGGATCTTGCCTTCGTGAATGACCTGTCCGAAGATCAGTCCGCGCAGTTTCTCTTCCGGTTCCGGTTTCGTGAGGTAGCTGACAATTACGGTCACGATGACGGTGAATACGAAGGACCACCATGCGACAAACAGGAATGCGTTCTTGATTGGGAACAAGCCTTCCGTGTTGTGCAGGATCGTGCTGAACGCCACGCCGAGAATAAGGCCCGCGAGACCGCCCCACTGTGTCGCGCGTTTCCACATGATCCCCATGAGCAGAATTGCGAAGACGGGGCCTTGGAACATCGACAAGCAGGTCTGAATGAAGTTGTACATGCTTGGCGTTGTGCCAATCGGGTACGCCATCAACAGCGCGAACACGATGAATGCAATCGTGAAAATACGGCCTACCATCAGCCCGTGTTTTTCGCTGGGATACTTTCCATTCACGGTGTGGTAGAAGCGACCATATAGATCAGTTGTCCAAATTGTCGAAGCCGAACTGAGGTAAGTGTCGGCACTGGACATAAACGACGCGACCAGCGCAGAGAACGTCAGCCCACGCACACCGGGCGGCAGTATCTGATTGATCATCTCCGGCACTGCGCGGTCCGCTTTATCAAGACCCGGCACCACAATTATTGCCGCCAGACCCGGCAGCGCAACCATGAAGGGGATCATCGACTTCAACACACCGCCGAACAGCATGCCTGCTTTGGCGTCCCACTCTGTGCGCGCGCCGAAGCAGCGTTGGACGATACCCTGATGCCCGCTGAAGTACGCGGTGGACATCACCAGACCCAGGCCAAAAATGATCCCCGCCCACGGATAGTCGGTGGTTGTGTTGTTGGGCAGCATCAACGTGAAGTGATCCTTGTACTTCACGGGATCCATCGCGCTGACCTGCTGTTGCAGGCTGGACCAGCCGCCGACTTCCCACATGCTCAGCGCGAGCAATGCAATACCGCCGACGAACATCACGATCATCTGGATCACGTCGGTCATCACCACCGCCGCCAAGCCGCCGGACAAGGTGTAGATACCGACTACGATGACGGTAAGCACCATCCAGTACCAGTGCTTGCCGCCAATCGTCGTGACCAGGAAGTCCGATGTGGCCCAGAAGATGACCGCCAGCATAACGACCATGAACACGCCCCAAATACCGGCGTGAATGATTTGTACCGCGGCGTTGTAGCGCTTACCCAAGAACTCTGGGATAGTGTAGACCGTTGAACGCCAGTAGTACGGCATGAAGATGAAAGCGGCAATGACCATGGCCGGCATCGAGCCGAGCCAGTCGAAGTTTGCCGCAGAAACGCCGTAGGAGTAGGCCGCGCCGCCTACGAACACGAAGTCCGTCGCGCCAATGTCGCTGACCACGATTGACATACCGATTGCCCAGAAGGGCAATGCGCGTCCCGCGAGGAAAAAGTCGGTGGCCGATTTAACGTATTTTCCGTAGTACGTGCCGATGGCCAAAATGCCAAGCATGTACGTAGCTATGATGGCAATATCGAAACCGGAGATACTGATTCCGGACGTAGCACCTGCATCTGGCATGCGATGTATTCTCCCCTTCGCGCCCCGTTCCCAAGCGGAGCACCCGCGACGCGTACGATACGGCACGGGCTAGGCGGCGATCAAACTACGGTGCGGCTTCGATTGCCTCGGCCACATCTGGCATCTGTGTAACTTCGCCCACGGGGGTAAACGTCATCGTGTCTGGACCAATTAGCCCGCACGAAACGACCATCTTCACGGTTTCTTCGACGCTCATGCCCGCGGAATGAACGTGGCGCGGTTCAAAAAGTTGAAGCAAGCCTACGGAAATATTCGGAGCAGTCGGCATGAAAACGCGATGGTATTCTTCCCCCGTCGTGGTGCGCGTCCTGCCCACGAGGAAGCCGGCGGTGAAAACGCCCTCGTAGGGAAACTCGACGATCACGGCTTCCTGGAAACCGCTGCCGCCTTTTTTGAACAGCAGCGTTTCGACGATCTGCTTCGACGCGCCGTAGACCGTAGCGACCAGCGGCAAGCGATTGATGATGCTTTCACCCAATCTAATGATGCGCCCGCCGACGACCCAGGTGGCAATGTAGCCGGTGATGTACAGCGCCGTCAGCAAGATGACAATGGACAGGAGTGCGGTCACGATCGGCACTGCTTGTATTGGCAAGTATTCGCGCAGCGGTCGCAGCAACGGTGCGGTCACGAATTCAATCCGTCCCGCGGTGAAGTCATACAAAAACGTCACCACGAAAGCGGTAATCGCCAATGGCACCAGCACAAAAAAACCCGAGAGAATCCGCCGCTTGAAGATGTTTTTCGTGAACTGCCACAACGACATTTTCTTCCTGGGGGCCGCAGCGGCGTCAACCGCCATTCCTCCCAACTGGGAATCGGAAGCCGACTTTGTCACTTTCACGTCCGCGGAAATATCGAGCACGTCGGGCACCAGAATTCCCGCCGACATCACCCCTTTTACGGCATCCTCGACGGTCATATCCGATTGCTGTACGGATGACACCGGGTACATCTCGAAGTACCCGCTCGTGGGGTTCGGCGTCGTGGGAACAAATACGCGGCAGTATTCGCCCAGTCCTTCGATCTGTGTGCGGCCCATAACGAAGGCAATTGTCTTAATCTCGGGACCGGGAAAGCTTAGTATCACCGCTTCCTGATATTTGGGAGCGGCTTCGTCCTTTGGCTGCACCAAGTCGATAACCTGTTTTGACGCCGCGTAGATCGTTTTCACCATCGGAATGCGGTTCAGAATCGCTTCGCCTAGCCCAATAAACCGTCGCCCAACGACCACTGCTGCTGCAACACCGATCAAATAAAGGAGCGCGAAAAACAGGACCACTGACAGCGCGACGACTGCGTAGGGCACCGCGTACTCTGGGATGGGTATGCTGAAACGACGCACAAGCGGCGAGAGGTTGGCCGCCGTTAGTTGATAGCACAGGATCAGCGCGTAGGCCGTAATTCCCAGCGGCACCAGCACCAGCAGCCCGCGCAGCATGTACCCGCGCACCGTCGTGCGCATGCGATCGAAAAGCGTTTGCTTGCGCCTGCGCGATTCAGATTTCTTCAAGCGAACAGCACTCCTTCGTGTCCCGGAGGCACGATTTTACACAATCCTTGGCCGCGATTGGATTAATGCGCGAAACGTGGCGGCGGGTTTCCTTCCGCGTTGGCGTGCGATCGCTAGCTGTTCCATCGCGTCGCACAGGGGGTGATCTTTTTTACTTTTTTGACGAAACAATGGGGGGTGATCGGGCCAGACTCGACGTAACCTCAGTGATTTCAATGACGCTTCCGGCTCGTAGCTGGGGGTGTAAGCACGGTTTAGTCTCCGTACATGCTTGTTTCACAGAAATGCACCGGGCAGTCACGTGCGGCTCGGAATGCCTGGATTTATATTTACGTTTCAACATTGGCGAATCGAACTTCCTTTTAAGCGACCTCGATCACACCGCCCAACCCGTTGCACCGGACTACCCTGAACACATGGCCTAACAGAAGCGGTGGGAACCAATCGACTCTTCCCTTTTGTGGTTACGATTTTTGTCACTCGGTTCCATTCAACGGCAAATGACCGTACTTTCGTACACCTCATTCTTGCGAAGAAATTCCTCCCCAATTGCTTGATAACAAATAACTTAAGGCATCAATCGCACAATTGGCACAATTTCTGTTCTTGTTGGCCGTTCGCTACTGCGGCGGACGTGGAGGCAACCCGGCAACACACCGGGCACGACAGGAGAGGGAATAGTGGTAACGCGGCGCTCTGGCTTCACGCTAATCGAACTGATGATAGTCGTAGGCATCATCGCCATCATCGCGGCCATCGCGATTCCCAACCTGCTCCGCTCGCGCATGAGCGCCAACGAGGCCAGCGCCTCGGGTTGCATGCGCACGATTTCTACGGGCCAGGCGGCATTTCAGACCGCGGCCTTCGTCGATAGCGATGGCGACGGCCAAGGCGACTACGGCACCCTCGCGCAGCTCGCCGATCCCGATGGCGGTGGTGCGACCCCGCCCTTCGTGGATGCTGTACTCGGCGGCGGCACAAAGGAAGGTTACAACTACACCGTCGCGGTGACGATGGGCGCCGCCGCAGTCACCCCGGCCTACACCTGCACAGCAGCACCGACTGCCTCCGGGCAGACCGGTTACCGCCAATACTTCGTCGATGAATCCGGCGTAATTCGATTCACCAGTGATGGGAGCGCCGTCAGCGTGGCGTCGCCGCCCTTGAACTAAAAAGTTTTCTCACACCCACCCACACCGCACCTGACGGCCGGGGGCCTTGGCTCCTTCACCCCGGCCGTCAACCTCTTTTTTAGGGAAGTCTATCGGGGCAATTTTGAGGTGGCGGGACGGCCTTTGCTGGCGGATCGGTGGCGGCACGCGGGACCGCAGACATGTCCGGCAGAAGCTTCCTCAGTCAGTGCAGCTTTCGGGCTCGCGATATCGAAAATGATCTCGCGGGCCAACGAATTGGTTTCCGCGTTTCCGACCTCCTTTGCATCCCGCGCGATAATGGCGCCGATGGCCCCTTTGCCTTCTTCGGGGATCACAATGGCAGGCTGATCGGACCAAAGCGCATCGATAACGGTGATAACGTCGCCGGGCTTGCAGGTGGCATTTGCGAAGTACGATAACCGCAGCAAGTGTGGATGGCGCTGCAATTCGCGTGAATCGAAAAGGTCCAGCTCTGGATCGTAGAGCGCAACGAGCGTTGCGGGCTTGTCATTGATCAAGAGCTTGAGCTGTCCTTCAATACTCGATTCGAGTGTCGTCAGATAGGCTTTCCGCTCAGATTCCGAGATGTTCAAGTTCTTGTTCGTATCGATTTTCTTCCGCTCTTCCTGCGATCGCCCGGCATCGAAGGTAATCTCGACCGTTAAGTTGAGATGATCGCGCTTGACCTCAATCGCAATACGGTGTTGCAGGTAATCCCCAAGTTCGGGGTGGGCGGATGCCGCCTGCGCCACAAGTAGAATCAAAATGCTTCCGTGTATTCGCATGAGGGTAAGCATAGCGCAACCGACGAAAAAAGAAATCCCCGGACGATGTTGCATCGTCCGGGGATTTTGCTTCTAACCGTAGTTGCGCTAGATGCGCTTGTAAATCGCGCTCGGGATGATGTGCTTGCGATTTGTGAGCACCGCGCCTAAGACGCGGCCTTTGGATTCCGCCAGCAACTCGATTGCGCGCATGACGACTTCGCGGCGTGTGCCGTCTGCCTGCACCGCGACCACGATACCGTCCGCAAGGCGCGCGAGGTTCACCGCGTCACCGGATGACAACACGGGCGAAACGTGGAACACTACGCGGGTGAAGCGCGCACGCAGTTCGTTGAGCAGATTCTTCATGCGCTCGGATTTCCACATGTAGGTTGGGCAATCTTTTTGCGCGCCTTTGCCCATCACGTACAGCGTGCCGGTCTTGCTTACGTATTCTTCCAGATTGCCGCCGCCGTTCAGCGCGAGATCGAATAGGCCGCGCCCGTTTGGCGCGTCCTTCGCGCTGTCGCCGACGAGATCGACAAACAAGGTCGGGCCTGCCGGATCGTCCGCGAACACATCAGCCAGCGCGCGTGCGACGGAACCCGCGTTTTCGCCGGGAACCGAGCTGGTCACCTCGATAATCTGCAACGGCTGATCGGCAGACAAAGCATCGATAATTGCCCCGACCCGCTGCGCCTCTCCTGTATCTGATTTACCTCCCGATCCCGCGAAGAACGAACCCACCGGTGGCACGCCAAGATAGTGTTCGAGGTCTTCGGGCGTTTTGAGGCCGTGATCGAGATAGTCGAGGAAGAATGCCAAACCAATCGCGCCGACAACCGCAGCGATCAACCCGAGCAGCATGTTAAACGCTTTGCGCGGGCGAATCGGGTTTGTCGCCAGGCTCGGCTTGGATACGACAACGATGTTGTTGACGCCAACGTCGGAGAGTTGCGTATTGACCTTGGCTTCCTGCACGCGCTGCGCAAAGAATGTATACGCATCCTGCTGAATCTTCGCCTGTTCTTGCAGGGCGTCGTGTTCATCGATAACGGCGTTGAGTTCTTTCAGACGCGTTTCGAGTTCGGCGATCTGCTTTTGCGAGGACGAAGTCGCATTGCCGATTGCGTCGTTAAGGCGCTTTACTGCCTGTTCGATTTGGGAATTGATACTAATTACATCGGGATGGTTCGGACCCTTCGACGTTACTTGCTCGTTGCGCCGCAAGATGAGTTCGAGTAAACGCAGGCGCAATTCCGTAATGACGGAGCTTTCCGTCTCCCGGCTGAGCTGGGCCATGATTTCGGAATCGTTTGGTTTGTTTACCGCGTCCGGGGGTACGGTGCCAATTTCGCTCAACTGTGTAGCGAGCTTTTTCGCTTTTGTATATTCCTCGACGAGAATCTTTCGCTCGTCTTCGAGTCCGTACACGTTTTTGGATTCACGGAATGTCTTGAGCGCATCCTGGGCAGCCGACCAATCGTTACGGAAATCAAGGAGTTTAATCTCCAGCGCTTCGGTGGCCGCATCGGACGTGCTGAACACTTCGTTGTGTTTTTCCTGGTATTTCGCCAGAAGGATTTCCAGGACGTCTTTTGCGCGGTCGGGTGAACCCATGCGGCAGCGAATGTCCATCGTGTACGAGTCTTTGATAGCCGAAACGGCGATTGCCGCGCGCAACGTTTCAACTGCCGCTTCCGTGGCTTCGGGCTGCTTCTGCAGACCTACTGCCACTTGCAGTCCATTGACTGCATCGCGCACACCGCTGGCCACCGCGCGCCCGGCGCCGCCACCGCCGCCGAAACCTTCCTCCACGAGCTTGGCCTCTTTCACCACTTCGCGCAGCACGTCGTCGCTGTAGATCATCTGGATTTCGGTGTTCACGTCTTCTTCCGTCATCGAGATGAGCGGTGTCGTCGCGCTGTCGGTAAGTGGCGTCGTGGGTTGCAAGGTCTCGCGGCCGCGCAGCAACTGCACCTTCGCGATCGATTCGTAGGTCTGTGGCCAGATCATGTTGCAGATGTACACACCCACAACGACGACCACGATAAAGAGCAGGATGAGCGCCTTGCGTTTGAACAAGACGGTCAAGATGTCTCTCAGGAAAATTTGTCTTGTGTCCATGTTACTTTTCCTCGTGCTTCCGCTGTCGCCGTTATGGATTCAGTACGCCGCCG
>JADLHJ010000115.1 GCA_020848835.1 Candidatus Hydrogenedentota bacterium | reverse complement strand
TCAATCGGTAGTCACCCCGTCAAAAACAAAAACGGCCGTTTGAGAAAAACACCCAAACAGGCCGAAAATAAAGGCTAATTAATGGCGCGCCCGATACGATTTGAACGTACGACCCCTTGCTCCGGAGAATTATCCCGCCATCTTGACTGAACACCCCAAACCATCGCCCACACTAGACACTACAGGCATTTCCGCGCATTACGCTTTGACTCTCACCCCCACCCGCTAGACGCTTTCCCTGCAAACGCGGTAGTCAACTGGTAGTCACCGCCGAAGGGTCGAACGCCTCCCAATTTCCACCCGCTTTCGGCTTGCGATAAAACACGATGGATCCGCCCTTCGCCGTCACCTGCAACCCGTTCTCCTTAATCCCCTCCCGCATCTTCCAAAGGTTCGCGGCAACACGCCAGAACCCTACCACAAACGCCACCACGACCGCGCCAGACGCCCAGGCTACGTTGATCTGGTCCATCACCTGAATCAGCGTGTCATGGTCAACGGAAACGCTTGCAAAGCCCAATCCGCTCGCCACCCCGAGCAACACCTTGATCAGCGACACCGCCCCCTTCTTCGCCGCCTTCGAGATCAACACCGGTTGCCCGTTGATAAACTCCGTCGCCGGCGCGTCCATCGCATCCTCAAGCTTGTTCCCGATACGCTCGCCGACCTTCGTCAACACCCGGTCCTTTATCCCCGGTTTCGGCGGCGAATCCGAAACCGAATCGACCCGCCGATCCAAAGCGCCGCTTTCCTCGGCCACCCCAACGGCCCCTTCTTCACGTGGAGCCCAGTCGAACGCGGATCCGTCTTCCCGTCCACCGGCTCCCGTTCCTCCTGGTTCTGCGCGCCCTCCCGGACGTCCGCCAACGGCGCGCGTTTTTGTTTTCCAAACTCGCTTGCCATGTGATTCTCCGGGCATCCTACGCCACTCCCTCAATTGCTGCGCTCAACTCTTTCGACCAACCGAGCATGAGATTTCCTACACGCGCAAACTCATCGCGCAACGCCATCGCGTCCACGATCGCTACTGAAATAACTTGCTCCGCATCCGGCTCCGGAATCGCCACGCCCGCCGGCCACCGAAACGCCAACACACGATCCTTCGGATACGGCGCCTCGCAAACCTTGTTCCCCTGGTTCCCGCCGATGCCGTAGATATTTTTCTCATCCTCGCGCACATACAAATGCACGTGCCCCGTCCACCCCTCCGGCTTATCGCGCCAATACACCACCACACAACCCGGAATCGGCGCATGCAACGGCACGCCCCAATTCAAAAACGATCGTGCTGCAGGGCTATTCGTGCCCTTGATTCCAGACTCCTCAAACACGGCGTTCATGAACTTCGCGCACCAAGCTTCATCATCGCTTGCCTTGCCGTACTTCACGTACTTGTTGTACTCCAGAATCCGCGGATGCGATGCCGCGCCCGGCACCTCCGCAACGCCGTCCGCCATATCCTTCCGCGCAATCTCTTCCCACTTCTGCATGACTCGCTCCTATCGCGATAACGCCACATTTACCGTTACGCTGATCCCCAACAGAAAGGTTAGCAGCGAAATGATCACCGTCACCCAAGGCGGCAGCCGGTTCGATATCATCTGCGCCAACGATTCAAATTTGCGATCCATGTGTTCGTAAATCCCGTCCACCTTTGAATTGATCGCATTCCATAAATCGTTAATCTCATGTTCGTGTCGCTCGATGTCCGAGTGATGATCAACCGGCATTAAGCGCCCTCCACTTCGTTAGCCTGGTTCTCCAAATACCGCGCCTCGCCACCGCGCCCCTCACGTTTCGCGCGCATCGCCATCTTCCGCAAACGCGCCGCCTTCTTCGCGCGTTCGTTCCGGCTCAAATTCGCCTGATCAGGATCCGCCCCGTAGAATTTCAATCCTGTGCCAAAGCGCAACCAACGCTCCGCTTCACCCGGCTCGTTACGACGCGGCCGCACGTCTCCCTCGAATTGTCCCGTTGCGTTGCCTATCTCGGTAAATACACCGCCTGGATTCAAGCGGTCCAGTTCGCGCGCGGGACGAAACAGATTGATCAACCCGGCCGACTGCGGACTCAGCGAAGCGCCAAACATCTCCGTGGGCAAATCGCCGAAGTCGCGCGCCGTCAAAAATTCTTTCTGCAGCGCTTGCTCCGCGCCTTCGCTCAGGAACGGATTAAACCGCGTACCGACGTAGCGCCCGATGGTGGATAAGCGCCCCTCGCCGGTACGCGGCTCCCCAACAAGCGCGTTCATCGTCTCGAACACATCCATAAACGGAAGGAACCCCGTCAGATCGAGCACCTTCCGCCGGCCGTCCTGCGTTTCTCCGATCGGCACCGCAAAATTGCTCGCCATCCACTCCGGCAAATCCTCCGGCACAATTCCCGCCTGGTCAAACGTCTCATAGTACGCACGCACAAACGGCATGTATTTGCCCGGCCGTTGCAGCATGTTCACCGTTTCGCTCGGAATGTTCTTGCGCATCCACGTGTAGAAAGGAACCCATGTCCGCCGCAACCCTTCTTCAAACGGCGCTAAATCGGTGTAATCGAAATGGCTCAACTTAACCTGCTGATCCGCATTCTTGAATGCGCGATCGACAATATCGCCCGCCTGGCCTATCACGCCCTGGGCAGACTCCTGCAACGCATCGATCACCTCCGGCACAGCGATTCCCCGTTTCTGCGCCTCTGCCAGCGTGTCCTCGATCGTCTTCATCGCGAGTGGTAGCCGTACCGACATTTCCACTTGCTCATTGATCTTCCGCGGCACGCGAAACACACGCTCGCGAAGTTTCTTGCTCGGTCCCGCGCCCGCTTCGATGATGTCAATATCCGGCAACCCGCCGCCGTGCATCTGCCGAATCATGTACTCTTGATAAAGCCGCTTCTTGGAAAGCTTCGTCCCGTTCCGAAGCGTGATGTAATCGTTCGCGCCCCATTGCCCGCGCAGCGATTTCCCGATCGTGTCCACTGCCGCCGCGTAGAATCGTGGCGTCTGCGGATTCGCGATCCCCATCCCCTCGTACATGTTTTTCACGACGCCCGTAAAAAAGTTCCGCGAGAAATACGAAGGCCCGCCGCCGAAGATCGCCGCCGCTTTCCACCACTGCATCAAGCCCGCATCTTTCAAAAGCTGCGGCATCGCCTGATTGATCATCGCGCCCATAAGTGCCTTGTCCTGGCTCGGACTCAACACGTCGAGCATCTTCTGCAGCGCGCGCGCCTGATCAACGGGAATCGCCAGCGGTTTCGCCGCGTAGCGCCCCTGATCCACTTTCACAAACAGGTTCCGGCCGTTCTCATCCACCGCCGGCAAATGCACGCCATCATCCCAAGGCTTCGCGATCCCCACGCGCTCGAGCGATTTCACCAGCGCATCGCCCTTCACGTTCGCCATCGCATCATCGCGCATCTTCTTGAACACAACCGCCGGCGACGTCTCATACGAAAGCGCCGTGTTCCCCGAAGCGTTCAATTCTCCCGGCGTCTTCCGGTGTTTGCGCAAAAACTCCGCGATGTATTGCGGGTCTTCCCGTTGCGCTTCATCGAAATATTTCTTGCCCAGGCGGAAGTACTCCGCCTTGCCCGCATCGGTCAACGTCTGTACTGCTACAGGCTCGATGCTTCCCGGAAGAAGGAGCTTGTTGAACGCGTTCCGGCTCGGCCCCTGCAGCGCGTTCCATTGCTCCTCAAAAACTTTCTCGCCCAGGTTCGGCGTGTCCATCCCCGGCTTCACCTGCGGCAACCGCGGGAAGTGCCCCGAGTACGGCAACGCATACGCGTCCATGCCCGTGCCTTCGAGCTGCGACAAAAAGCCCGATTGCTTTTTCATGAACGTGTCCGCCGCGTCCCACGCCGCCTTGCGCTCCGCAAATCCCGGCGTCCCCATGCGAATGTAATCGTTCGCCGCCGCCACATAGTCCACGTCCCCGCGATACGCCCGCCCGATCGTTTCCAATAGCGCGCCCCGGTCCTCGCCGCGAAGCGCGTCAAACGCGCGAATCTCCGCCTCGGTATCGAGCTGAAACTTATTCGCTATCCGCGCCGCTTCTTCCTCCGCGTCAAACGTCGCGCGCACAGCCTCATCAGGAATGCCGGCAAGCCCCGCCTGCGCCGCCACAGCGCCACGCTTGCCCCCAAAGAGCGTAGCGAACCCACGCCCCATCGAAGACTCCGCCACGGCCTTCCCCGCGCGTTCCATGCCGCCAAGGATCTGCGCGTCGAACGGCACCGGCACACGATGCCCCGCAAACGTCACCAGCCCGCGCTCACCCGCCCGCGCAGCATCGTCCCAATGCTCCGCCGCCTTCCCTACCAGCTTCGCCGCGCGCCCCGCCTTCGTTGCAGCGCCCAGCCCCCCCACATAATTCAACGGATCCAACGGATTCAACACATCCAGCGCAAACCCGCCATACTTGCCCGCCGTGCTCTCCGGGTCAACCCCAAAATTCTCCAACACATCCCGGCCGCTATACTCCGCCTCACCCCGAAGCGCCTTCATCGCGCGATCGAAAGGATCGTCCCCCTCCTGCAGCGCGGTAACCGCACCAAACGACGCCGACGAAGGACGATTGATCAGCTCCAACGTCTTCCAAAAAAGCGAATCCCCAACGGCGCTCGCCGCCGTTCCCCCGGCGCTTCCCGCCGCGGCCCCACCCGGTTTATACCCGCCAATCTTCACACCCAAAGTGTTGCTACCTCGCTATTCGCTACTTCGCTACCTCGCTCTCCCTACGGCGCAACCCCCACCATATACCCCGGCGTCTGCGGCACTGCCCGCTTACGAATAGCGCCCTTCGCCAACGCATCCTGAATCTGTTCCGGAGTCATTCGATAAACGTCGAAGGGTTGCCCCTCCGCCGTCTCAAACTCGCTATTGTTCACAGTCGCCGGAGTAAACCGCGTGAGACCCTTCAGCATGTTGCCCAATCCCTCCGCGAATCCGCCGACCTGCGCATTCAAGTTCTCCATGCCGCCCCGTTCCGCCAACGGCTTGTCATACGTCGATTGAAACGGCGAGGGCATTCCAAACTTCGGTTTCGGCACGCCGGCAGCTTCGCTCTCCCGCGAAAGCCCCGCCTTCTTCATGCGCTCCGCCAACGAAGCCGACATCGGATGCTCGCCGCCCGCACCCGCGCCAGGCGTTCCATCGCCATCGCCGCCAAAGTCCACAAACTTATTCAGCAACCGTTCGTAGTCGTTTGCCATGCTCTGAAATTTGGTCACGCTCTCCGACGAATCCCACTCGCCCGTGTCCTCATTGAAGTGCGCACTCTTGAAAACATCCATGCGCTTGTCCATCGCCGCAAGCGCGCGTTGCGCCTTGATGTCCATCCCATACCCATCGTCACCGCCACCGCCGCCGCTACCGCCCCCGCGCCCGCTGCGTTCCATCGCACCAATCTGCGCATCCATGTAACGCCGCTTCTGCGAACGGTCCTCATCCATGTTCTCAACATCGAATTCCTTCAGCTTCGCCTCGGCCTCCGCCGATCGCGCTTCAAGCGCCATGCGATTTTTCTTGTACTCGGCCTCTTGCTCCGGCGTGAACACCGCCCCCATCGCCTTCGCGCGCTCGTACTCCTGATCGAGAATCTTCCCCTGTACCTGCGCGTTCTCGATCTGCAATTCGTGCATCTTCTTATACAACTCGAACCGCGAATCCTCGCGCTCCTCCGCCTTCTTCTCCTTCTTCGCCTGCGCAAACCCATGCAACGCCCCGGTAGCCAACCCAAGCGCAATCTGCGTAGCCGCGTTACCCTTACCCATCTTGAATACCTCGCTTAATTTCAAACGCTAAACGCTAGACGCTAGACGCTACACAAACAACCCCGCCAACGCGCTACCACCCTGCAACGCCGCATTAAACCAATCCGTATCGCTCCCCCCGCCGCCGCTATTCTGCTGCGCGGCAATCATGTCCAGATACGGATTCGGCGCATACCCCGTCTGCTGCACCGCGCCCACGTTCGGGTCCGCGTAACGCTGGCTCGCCGCCTGCATGATCGCCTGTTTAAGCGCATCCTGCCACGCCATCCCCGAGCTGATCAGCGCGTTCATCTGACCCAACAAACTCGACTGCTGCTGCTGGCCAATCAAACCCGTCTGCGTCAACGCATCCGCAAGCTGCATCTGGAAACCGCGGTCCGCGTTAAACTGCTGATTGTTCAACTGCTCAAACTTCAACCGCAGATCGCCCACGCCCAACACCTGGCCCAGCGCCGTGTTCACCGCGTTAATCCGATCATTGAAATTTGTCCGCGCCGCATCCGTGCGAATCCCGCGCTCCGCGTTCGCAATGTCCTGGCTCGCCGCCAAATTCTCATTCATCAAAAGCTGATCCAACACACCCGACTCGCCAAGCCCGCGCCCCGCGAATTGCTCCTTCAACCGACGCTCCATGTCCTGCGCACGCGCATCCCGCGTATCGCGCACCTCCCCGATCATCGAATTGATCACCTCCGGCGTCATCGACTCCGGATTGCTCAAAATGTTTTCCAGCAAATTCATCCGGCCCGCGTTCACGTCATACGGCGCAGGCGCGGCCGGTCCACCGCTCACACCACCCGACACACCCCCACCCTGCGAATTCGTCCCACCGCTCACACCACCGCCAGCGCCACCGCTCGACACACCACCACTCACGCCCCCGCTACCAGCCCCAACGGGCAACTTCGCATTCGGATCCGAAATAGGCACGGTCGCTCCACCCGTGATTGCATTTCCCGCACCCTTCTTCCCACCCTTCCCATTTTTCCCATTCTTCCCATTGCCAACGGCCGGCAATGCCCCGGTCTGCGCAGTCGCCGTCATGACACCCGGCTTGCTCAAATTCCACGCCGCCGGAGCCTTCGCATTCGGCGTCAACTTGATCGTCTGAATCGGACGAATCGGCGCAACAGGCGCAGGCTGCGTAATCACCGGACGCGCCGGCAACGGCGTAGCGCTCGGCTGCGCATTCACCGGCCGCATCGTCAACGCCGGCGTTTGCACAGGCGCGGGAGGAGTCGCCGCAGGCGGCACAGGCGTCTTGCCCGTCATCGACTGCGCACCCGCCGGCACTCCCCGCATCGGATCATACTGCCCAGGAGGAACCGGCGTCTGCGGCTGCACTTTCCTCGGCCGCACCGGCAGTTTCATATTCATCATCGCGCCCATCTGAACGCCTCCTAAATTGATTTAGAAACTCACTAGCAAGCTCTGTTTAGCTCTTGAATGTATCGCCTATATTAAAATCCGCGCCCATCCGTCCAATCCGCCAAATCCGCGTTCTATTCTCCGTGTTCTCCGTGTCTCCGTGGTTAAGCGAAAAGTTGCTGCAACTGCGCCCGCCGTCGATCCATCAACGCATTCGGCAAACTGCCCGGTTGTTTCACCGCCTGCATCAACCCCGGCACCCCGCCCTGACGCTGCAACCAATTCCGCGCAATGCCACCAGCGGCCGCGCCAGCGCCAGCGCCACCGCCTTCACCGCCCGTGAACAAACCCGACAACGCCGGCATGGCCCCACTGCGCACATCGCTCGCCACCTGGCGCACACCCGTCCCCGGACCCGGCGTAGGCGCGCTAATCCGAGGATCAGGCCCGGCCGGCGCGCCAACACCCTCCATCTTCGTAGAAGTCATTACCGGCGAAAACGGCGTCGGCACATGCGAAGCAGGCGAAGCCGGCCGCAACGCCGCATTCGGTTGCGCGGCCGCCGGCGCGGGAGGCGTCATCCGCGAAACATCCCCACTCGCAATATCGTCAAAGCTCGCCAACGAAGGACGCTGCATTTCCCCCGCCTTCTTCAAAATGTCCAGCGCCGGCAACGCCACATTGTTATTCAACATATAATTCGTCTGCGCCGCCGCCATGTCCCCAAACTGCACCGGGCTTCCATCCTCCCGCGTGCCAAACATCGATCCAAAACTCCCCTCCACGTCCCCGAACGGACCATACGGCGTCTCATTAAAACGATTGACGTCATACGACCGGATATCGTTGATCGTCGGGTCGCTGTTCCGCTGGAAATACCGCAGCGCGTCCCAAATCGAACTCGCCATGCTCATACCCTGCGCGCTCAGATTCCCCGCCTGCCCCATCAAATTCCCGCCGCCCGTAAGCAACGCCATAATCGCCTGAATTTCGTTCATGTCTTGCTTCCTCGCTTCCTCGCTGCCTAACTTCCTCGCTCTAAAATATCCCCACCGTCAACGCCGCGCTCGCCACCGCAAACCGGAAATAAATAAACTCATTCGTCCACTCCGTCGTACTCGAAAGACTCCCCTGCGTAGGCGAGTACTTCACCGCCTTCGTCACCACCAGACTCGGCTGCACATTGTTATGCGCCCCGCCGCCGCCGGTGGAAGACGTCTGATACTTGTCCGCGCTCGTACCGGTGATAACGTCTTCCCCCGCGCCATTGTCCGCGTCGTTATCGTTGAAATAGACATCATGCGTATGCGCCGGCATCTCCGCGATCGAAAGCGTGTGCGTCTCCGCGCCACCCGTCGCCCCCACCGTATTCGCAGGCCCGCTAACTGCCGTCCCGCCGCTACCCATCGCAACCCTTCGGCGAAAGTCAGGAAGATTGAAAGTAGTACTTCCATCCCCGGCCCCATACGTCGTGCCGATCGCCTCAAACAAATCGCTATACGTGGTCCGCGACACCGCGCTACCGTCACACGCCAGATACCCGCTCGGCGCGGCCGCACCCGCAAAATCGATCACCGTCCCCACCGGAATGCTGTCACCCGCGACAGTCCGATCGCCCTTCACAACGGCCCACCCGATCGGCACACGACCAAGCCCATGCGCAACCTTCAACTCCTCACCCACAACCGCCGGCGTCGTCAAAGGCACAAAAGCCGGCTGAAAAAAACAAAGCTCCCGCACCGACTGATTTGGGTCTCTTATGTTAAAAGCCGCTCGCAATTATCTTCCCTCGTTACCAAGTTGTACTTGGTAACGCACTTGTTTTTGAAGCTGTGCTTCGCGCTTGATTCCATCGCCTATATTAAAATCCGCGTCCATCCGTCCAATCCGCCCCATCCGCGTTCCGTTCTCCGTGTCTCCGTGGTTAAACCGCATTGCGTTGCTCCACCTCAAACGCAAAACTCTCAATCTCCATCGCCGCATTCGCCAGCAATTCAAACCGCAGCTTCACCCGCTTCCCACGCCCGCGCACACGCTTGCGCACGTCCTCATCCGCCGTCGTAAATGACGTCGTCTTCCACGTCTCATGCTCGTCCGTCTTATACTTCACCGTGACCGTGGTGCTCGGCGACTTCTCCTTGATCGTCAACTGCACAAACTTAAAAAGCTTCTTCCACCGCGGACTCCCCAGGTCCATCCAATCCGATTCCCAATACACCTCCCGAGGCGCAACGTAATAGCTCCCCGTGATCTCCGGGTCCACCTTCTCATCCAAATACAAGTCCGTCGCCGTGTTCCCCACGCAAAGCTTCTTCTGCCGCTTCCCGTCGCTCGCATTCACGCACAGCACGTCCACGCCCGCAAGCCCGAACCCCGCCGTGGGAAACACCTGCGTAGCGTCCGCGATCGTCGCGTCATTCTCCGCGGTAAGCGTGCCCCCCGCCGTGATCGAACCGCCGCTCAACGTCCCCGCGCCGTCCAGGTTCCCCTCAAACAACCGATGCGCAAACCCGCGACGCAGCCCGAGGATCTCCACCCGGTTCCCCGTTTGCTCCGCTTCCAGCAGACAATCGAAACCGCTGTCCCACTTCGCCCACGAGTTATTGTCCTCGCGATACGCCAACATGATCCGCTCCACGTTCTTGTAGCGAATCACGTCCTCATACGCGTACAACTTCCGCACCTGCGTAGCCGACAAAATCTTGTTGCGCACGTAAAACACGTTATGTATCCGACCCACAAACGAAGCGTGCGCCGTCGAATCCCCGATAACCGTGGGCTTCGCTCCGCCGCTCAACGCATTGATCGTCGTGCCCGCCTTCCCGCGAAATTCGTTCCCGTTCAAGTACACCCGGTAAATGTCCGGACTGCACACCACCACGATATGCACCCACTCATTCAGCGGTACCGAATAGCTCGGCGTATACGCATCCCCCAAATCCTGATGCGTCGATCGAATCCTTCTGTCCGTCGTAATCGAAATCCGAAGCGCGCCCGCCGCGTATTCGAAGATGCCTTGCTCCGCCGCCGGCGTCGACGCGATCCGAATCCAGAACCCAACCGCCTGCCCCGTCGTGCTCCAACCCGTGCTCAGATGGTTCCCCGTCAAATACCCCGCGCCCGTCAAATTCAGCACGCCGCCCATCTGATTGTCTTCGATATACCCCACCGTCCCGCTCGCGCTCAGGTCCGATCCCGTAGAGCCGCTGTCCACCCCATCCGAATTAAGCCGCCAATAGCGCGTAAACAGGCCCGGAAGCGCGTCGAAATAGTCCCCCGTCCCTTTCTCGGCCACGTCCACACACAGCAAATACTGCCGCCGCGTAGCGCTGTACACCGCGCACGCAAACCGGTAATTCTCCGGGTCCATCATCGCCAGCAACGGCTCCTGCGTCTCGCTCACGTACTTCGGTTCGTCCGTCCGATCATAGAGAAACACGCCGTTATACGAGAGGAAATACACCCCGCCCGCCGTCGCCTGGCACGTCTGCCCCGCAACGCTTCCTTGCCCGTCGACCACCTTCCGCCGCTGGAACGTCTCCGCGCCTTCGCCCGTCAGCTCGTGAATCGATCGGCGCTTGAAAATCACCAGCGCCGCCTCCGTCGCAACAAGCCCCGTAATCTCGTCGCCGTCGCCCGGGTCGATCTGAATCTTGTTCAACGCGTAAAACCCATAGCTCGTGTTCGTCTCCGCCCAATACAACGCGCTCGGGTTCGTCTTCCCATTCGCAAAAAACAACTTGTTATTGAACACCGCGCAAAACTTGCACGGCTCCACGTCGCCCAACCGATCGTCAATAAGCTCGGTCGCGAGACCGATCGCCGTATTGTCCGCATACGTCGTCGTCGTGTTGTCGTTAATGTCCCCGAGGTAGCGGTACAGCCCGCCGTTGTCGCTCCGGTAAATCCGCCGTTGGTTCACCTGCGGATCGCTGGACACCGGCACGCTCGACAAATTCACGATCTGCGCCGCCGGCGTCACGCTCCCGCTCACCGCGCTCGCAAGACTCCGCGGAATCTCCGCGTCCGCCGTGTTGCGGAATTGCACCCGATACCGCACCGTCCCCGTAATCGCCCCCGCGCCGCCCAGCGCAACGCTCGGCGCCGCACTCGGCTGCGCAATGCTGCACGCCTGCGGCACGTTCGCCCCGTCGTATTTGTAATTCGGGTCAAGCCCGTTGCAGAAGATCAGCTTGTCCAGGAACCGGCACCAATCGAACGGACACAGCTCCCCCGACAAATCCAGCTTGCGAAGCGGTTGCACCTCGCTGCCCACCAGCGTATACAAATACGCCTGCGTGGCAAACACCAACTCCCGGTCAAACGACGTCGCACCCGAAAGCACTTCGTTCCCCGCGTTCACCCGCGACTGCGGCGCAAGCATCAGCATCCGCGGCGGCACTGTCGGATACACCCCGCCAAAGCTCCAATTCGGCTGCGCGCCGTCCGCCTTGAACGTGATGGTGCTGCGATAGCATTCGTCTTTTTCTTTGTCCGCCTGATCGAAGCGCCACATGCCCAACAAATCGTTGTGCTTGCCATCCGGCAACGCGCGGCTCATCCAATTCTGGATGTTGCTCTGACTCCGATCGATTTTCCACAACCGCACCTCATCCAGCGTCACCGGCGCATACCGATTCGCCGTCCAGCTTCCGCTCGAATTGCGGCCACCAAAGAACATGCCGTAACTCGTACTCGACGTCGGACCATTCTCCGTCGTCGCGCTCGAATCCGTGTACATCAATTCGCCGTTGATATACACCTTCACTGTCGCGCCGTTGCGCGTCACCGCGATATGCACCGGCACGCCTGGAATGAAGTCATACCCGGTGTCCGCCGTCGTGTTGCTCTTCGTAGTCGTAGTCGAATAGCTCATCAAGAGGGAGCCATCCGCAGGACTTGCTTGAACGTGAAGACCAACCACAGCGCCGTTGCCCGTGTTCCAACTGCCGAAGTGCAGAATGCACACGTCGCCTGCCGCGTTGTAATTCGGCGTATCCAACCGCGCCCAGCATTCCAGCGTCCACACGTTCCCCGCGCTGCTCAACACCGGCGCATAAGCCGCGTGATACGGCGCACTCCCGTAATCGTCGATGCCGTCAAACCGCGCCGCCCAACCTTCGCTCGCCTGCAGCGGCATAAGCCCGCGCACGAAGCTCGGCCCGCCGATATAAAAAGCCCCGTGGTTCTTGTTCTTGCTCGAATCGCTCACCGTGTTCCACGCGCCATCGTTCATCTTGTGATACGCGATCAGGTTCGCATCTTCGATCTCGTCTTCGCGCAGCTCGCGATACCGGCACTCCGCCAGCTCCGCATCCGTCCGATAGTCTTTCCAAATCCGAAATTCATCAAACACCACGCCCGCCGTCACCGCCCCGGGCGGACTCGCCGCGTTCAACGCGTTAAACATGATCGGCGAAGAATTCGTCGTATGCCCCGAACACGTTACCGCAGCCCCCGCGCTCACCCCATCCACGTACAACGTCAAATTGTTCGACGAATCACGCCGCACCGCCACGTGATACCAACGCCCAAAGTCATACGCCTTCGACGCCGTCGTACACCCCACACCCCCGCCGTCAAACATCGAAAACGCAAACGCCGTGCTCGAACCGTTCAAAGACCAACCGTTATTAAACGTCGCTGAATTGATTTTGAAAATCAGCCGATAATTGCCCGTGTGATGAATCACCCGAATCATGCACTCGATCGTAAACTCACCCGAAAAATTGTAATCCGCGTGATGAGGCACCCAAATCGTGCGCGCGCTCGAGGCATTGTCAATCCGCACACCCCCCGTAATCGCCGGCACCGTGTGCAACTTCAAAAAACCCGACCGCGAAAGAATCGTCCCCCGCCCATAATCCACATTCAACGCGTCAGGCGAAATCCCCACCGGCAACAAATCATCCGGCGCAAGACGGTTCTCCCCAAAGAACCCCCGCACATCCTCTGGCGCATTATGACCCACTTGAATATATCGCCTCTATTAGTTTCTCGTTACCAAATTTCCATTTGGTAACGCATTCTTGAAAAGCTCCGCTTTGATCTTCCCTACTCGCTACTCGCTACTCACTACTCGCTACCTCGCCCCCCCTACGCCGGCACCGCCGGCCCAGCAATCCACTCATCCCCACTCGCAAACGGCAACCCCGCCTGCGGCGCAATGTCATACTCCGTCCCGCGCAAAATCGCCTGATCCTCGCTCCACTTCTGATCCAGCATCTTGTAAAAACGGTTGCGCTCATGCTCCAAATCGCCGCTGCCAAGCTCATCCTTGAATGCCTTCGGCAACCGCGACTTCATGAAATAAATCATGCCCTGCAGCAACACCGTGTCCATCTTCGCCGGCACATCGATCGTGTTCGCCGGACCTATAGGCATCACGTGGCGCCGCGTATACATCAACGGAATCAGTGCCCGCGACTGCGGCGCCGGCCACACCACCACCTGCGGCACACCCGCATTGGTCCCGTACTGCGCAATCTTCTGCGGCCACGCGCTCGTGAAATTGCTCGCGTTCTGACAATCCCCAATCGCCCCCATCGTCACAGGACGCAGCCACTTCTGATTCGTCGCGTCCCACCAGCCCGCAACACTCTCCACATCGCTCGGAAGATCGTAGGTGTCTTGAAAAATCGTATACGCTAGCCCGCTCGCGCTCGCCCCTTGGTACTCCGGCGAAATCGTAATATGCGTTGCGTCCGCGCGCGCCGTGATTGTGTACACCTCATTCCCCGCGCCCCGGAATTTGCGCCCCACCATTGCCGCCGTAAACGCAGTCCCCGTCCCAACCACCGCGCTTGAGTCCTGCGTGACCGCAACCGTCCCCGTGCTATACGCGTTCAGCAAAACAATCTGCGACCGTGCCTGCCAAAAACTCCAGCAACCCTTCATCCGAATCGCCTCAAGCACCGTCCACAACGCCGCCAAAAATCCGCGCATCGGCGCACCCTCCGGCAAAGCGTCTGTCACCATCGAATGAAGATGATGCACCGTCAGCGCGTTTAGTGTGCTGCTACCACCCGCAATTGGCACACTCAAACTCGTCGGCGCAACCGTATACACAATCACCGGGCGTATCACCACGCCCGCCGTCGAAGAATCCGCCGAAAGCGTCAATACACGCGCATTCGTTTCCGCCTGCGTTAGATCGAAGTAATACAAACCCTTCTGGTACGTCGCATCGATCTCGGTCGGGTTCACATCGTTCGTCTGTGTCGGCGTACCGCCATCCAGCGATATCCGCGCCGTGATGTTCGCCGCATCGCCCGTCTTTTCAATACCCGCCGAATCAACCGCGAGGATGAAAAGTTTTTGGCCCGCTACATTCTTTTCGATAGCCACGCCCTAATCTCCAAACGTCATGGCGTCGGGATAATCCACCGATCCACCGCCGCCGTAACTGCCCGTTGTGTTATCGACTGCAACGCCTGTCCGCACATCGGTTGCAGCAGGAACCGCGCATGTGCCAATACCGCCATCGCCACGCCCGGTGCCACTGCGAATATCCGAAAGCGCAATCAAGTTTTGTAGCACGGTTGTCGCAAACCTGTACTCACCCGGCGTCGTGGATCGCGCTTTGAATCGGTACGCCATTACGGAATCAACTCCAGTATGGTATCGACCTTGTCTGTCACGAGTTTTACGCCAGCGGTATCTGTCTTCACCTCATCATTACGATCACGTATCGCCTCAACCGAATCCGTGGTATTCGCAAACGCGCCAGCGCCGGACCCGCCGTTAGCGTTGATCGCAGTGAGTTCCGTCGCGTTGTCCGTGGCAATCGCCGCATCTTTACGTAGAAGTAGCTGGAAGTACTTCAGGAGCTTCGATGCAGTGGCGACAAGTCCGATCTGTGTGTCGAGGTTTGCATTTGCAAGCCCAACGGCAGAACGGATGCCCGCCGCGTCAAGAATCTGTGAGGCCAGGGCCACCGCGCCCGCGCTCAGATTGTCCAGGTATCCTGCACGCGCGGAGCTTAGGCGCGTGAGTAGCGTCCCAACGCCCGTTGGATCATTTGTGAGTGTGGTAACGGTATCCGCCAATACTAATCCCTGCACCTTGTGCGTGGATGGGTCGTAGCCGTCATCCGCGAAGTCTTTAAGATCGGTCGCGCTCTGCACACCCCCGGCCAAAGCAACCGTGTCATCCGCCCACCACTTGAACGTGGTTCCGTCCCAATAGCCAAAGTAAGAGGCTTGCAAGGCGTCACTGATTGCCGGAGAACCGCCCGCACGCTTGAACACATCAACCCAGTACCAGCCCGCAATCATGTTGCCGGAGATAGCCGGAAAGGTGCCTGCAAAGAAATACGATGATGCAGGCGACTCGGAAAGCGCCACATCGTAGTCGCCCCAATTGGCGACGGTGAGCGTCTCGAAGTTCGGCGTGCCCGCCGTGTTCCACATCTGCCGCGCGGTATTCCGAATCGTGAAGTACAGCGTTTCACCCGTCGCGCTGTGCCTATGACTTATTTCATTTGCCATCTATGATCTCCGTGCGACTCTGCCGCCGATCACTGGAATCCCGCCGCCGCCTGCGGCGCTTGGGTATTGCCCCATCGCGCCGATGTTTGTACCGTTAAGGCCAGCGCCGATAAGCGGCGATCCCGCCGCAAGTCTGAAATCCTCTGAGCCTGCGCCCACTGCAATAAACAGTGGGTCGCCCGTCTGGTTGCTGTATCCGGGTAGCAGGTTGCCGCTGAGGTCTGTCGCGCCACTGGTGTTGTTGTAGGCGTGGTTGTAGTCGCAGTAGAGCGCCGTAAACTCGTTGCCGGTTTGGAACTTGATACCGTAGGTGCCGTTTGACACGAAGGAGTTTTGTGCAATTTGATAATGCTCGCGCGATGTCGCGTTGAATAGTTCGATGCCCGCGTGCGCGTTCAGGTAGAACGTGCATTGCATGACAGAGCTATAGTCGCTGTTTGACCCCATCTCGATACCGTCGCTGCCGTTTCGGTAAAAGAGACAGGTATCCGCCACGCATAGATTTTTGTCTAGCAGCCATCCGTTGGCGGTGTTGTTGTCTACGGAACACCCGAACAAAAACATCTGTCCACGGTTGCCCGTCGAATGCGCTAGACCGGAGCCGCCGTTAGCTGTGATGCGGCAATTGTAGAACTGCCACTCGTATGTGCCGGTCGCCCCGCGAACGTAGACCCCGTGACTTGTAGCGTTCTTCATGGTGCAACCACGAAAGACGTGCGGCCCGCTACCGTCCACATTGTTGTAGATGCAGTAAGTGGCATTAGAGTTGCCGTTGAAGACCACGCCGCGCCAAATCGTGTAATCGCTCGCAGCCGCGAAGTCGAGTATGGCGGTTATCGCCGACGTTGCTTTTATGGTGTACTTCGTACCGTCCACCATGCCGCTGGAATTGGCTGCAATGAATCGAATCGGCGTGATTGCCCCGCCCGCGTTGGTGTCCATGTCAATCTTGGCGGTAATCGACTCTTCGCCCGTTGCGCAGAGGTACACGATATCGCCAGCCACAGCGGTATCAACGGCCTTCTGTGTGGTCGCCCACGCAGCGCCGAACGACGTGCCAGCAGCGCCGTCGCTTCCAGAAACAGGGTCTACATAGTACGTCGCCACTGACTATCTCACTTCGAGCGGTCGCACGCAGAGTTTTTCCACAATGTCGTCGATGCCGATCTCGTCGCCAACAATGTTGTATTTCGTCAACACGTTGATGAATGCGTGTAGATCTGCACCGGACAGGCGTGTCACGCCTTCTTTGTCGCGCCCGTCCTCGAGTATTTCTTTATCGTCTGCAGGCACTTTGTCAACGATTTTCAACTGCCACGCTACGAAAGCGGCCTTCAACTGCACTTTATCCGCGCGGATACGCTCGGCAATGGGGTGCAACTGCTCGTTCACAAATTTTACAACTTCAGGATCGGTAATCATTTATAAGCTCCTAGTCGTTCGCGCAACGCCGCGCGGGTTGCCTTGCGCACTTGGAGTTCCGCCTTTAGGCGGTCTTCCCCAAAGCCTCCGCCTCAACCAACAATTCCTCCAACGTGAAGAAACACGGAATCCCGCACTCCTGCGCAACCTTGTATTCCGTCCGCGCGCCCTCACTCCGCTCCCAATCCTCCGTAAACAACACCGCATCGCAACGCTTCATCATTTCGATATCGCCATCCAGCCACATCGAATCAGGCCCAACCCCAAACGAATACCGCGCGTTCGTATGCGGACACAACGCCACCAACCCCGACTGCCACACCTGCATCGCAAGCGCCTCCGCGCGACGGATGTTCTTCTCCATCTCCCACGAATTCACCCCGCGATACGGCCCCGCGATATAAACAACCTTCATGCGTTCCCTTCCTCTCAAAACTTCTTTGTGTTCTTTGCGTTCTTTTGCGGCTAAAAATGTATTCGTCTTATCCGCGTTCGATCCGTCCGATCCGTCCAATCCGCGGTCTATTTCTTTTTCTTCCGCTTCAAAATCCGCTCCGCATTCCGCGCCGCCGCAGACTTCATCGAAGCCAACTCATCCCGCGTATCCGCGTGACGCTCCATCTCGCTCGCATACCGCGCCGCCGCCTCGCTGCAACGCTTCTCCCAAGACGCCGCCAACGCCATCGCCTCCCGCAACTTCTCCAACAACACATTCCCCGCACACGCCCCCGAAAACGCCAGCCAACCCAGCGAATCGAACCGCCCCTCCGGCAACTTGATTGTATCGCTCGTATTCATAAGCTCCGTGTTCTCCGTGTCTCCGTGGTTAGGAAACTCGCTGAATCCCGCTCTCGCTCCGGCTCTGCGCAACCCCAACCGCCTCGCTCTCCTCCCACTCCCGGAACAACGCAACCATCCGATCCACAATCAAAAAATGCTTCTCGCTCGGAATCTCCGGCACATCCCCATCCGCAACCATCACCGCAATACGACGCATCCCCTCCACCGTGCCCGCGCGCGTCGAGTTGATGACCGGCCACGTCCGCACCTGCAAATTCCCCGACGCATCCATCCCCTCCACGCAACACGCGCTCGGGTCCGTCGCCGCCGTCGTGTCGCCCCGGTACAAATCGTTGAAGTTGGTGCGCGTCTTCATATCCAACGGCACACCGCTCGCATTCAACACATAAGTCACCGCGGCCACCCACGACGGCAGCGCCGTCAACCCGCTAGTCTGAAACGTAATCCCCGCCGACTTCTCAAGCTCCGGAAGACGCAACGCAACGGCAACATACTGCGCCGCCTCATTCGCGAACCGTTTCATCATCGCAAGGTCTTCCGCGTCCGCCTCGGACACCCCGACCCCCATCCGATCGAAACCTTCCGTATAAATCTCAAGAAACGTCATGGAGACCAACCTCTAATTCGTGCTCGTGCTCGTCACTCGTACTCGTTACGCGTGAATCGACTAAACCGCCGCCGGCACAAGCCCCAACACCACGTCCTCCTCCTCCCGCGACAACGGCGCTTCGCCCCGCTGCCAACGCTCCATCCGCAACTTCTGCCGCGCGTTCTTCGCCGTTTCCTCCGCAAGCAAAGACTCCGTGCCCGTGATCAGCAGCGTGTTCTCCTGCTTACGGTTCACCGCCTTCGCGCCCTTCTGGTTCGCGCGCTCCAACGCATTCCGCGCATCCGCAAGCGAACGCTCCGCCTTCTCACGCGCTTCCACGTTATCGCCCGCGGCCGACACCGCCGCCGTCGCCGCCTCGATTGCGGGGTTCGCCATCGCAATCTCGCGCCGCGCTTCTTCGATGTCTTTGTCCGCCGCCAGCACTTCCCGCCGTGCCTGCGTCAACACCATCTGCAACCGCTCTTCCTCGGTGTACGCCGACTGAAACGGCTTCGGCGGTTTCGCCGGACCCGGAGGCGGCGCAACGCCCTCCGGAAAATAATTCGCCTTCGGATGCATCTGTACCGGACTCGCCGAAACCAGCGTAGGCTTGAACTCCGGATCGTCAATCCCGATCCCATGCCCCGCCACGATCGCCGCCGCGTCCGCCTCGATCGCCGCCTTCGCGGCCTCCTCGGCGCTACCCGCATCCGGCTTCGCGTCCGCACCCGCCGGCGGTTTAACTGTTCGCTCTGCCATACTCGATCTCCTTAAGTATTCTCGTTACCAAGCTCCCGCTTGGTAACGCGCTCTTGAAAAGCTCTGCTTTGATCTTCGCCCTGGGCCGCGCAACCGCACGGCCCAGGGCTATCACGTTGCGCAATTCGCGCTTGTGCTAGAAATCCACGTACACCGACTTCGCCGCGTCCGACGTTGTCGTGTACGCCGCGAAAATCACCGCGATCGGACGCGCCTCGCCCGCCGTTACCGCCTGATTGGCCAGCGCGAAGTAGCGCTGTCCCGCAACCAGTTTCAGCGAAGCGCCGGCGTCCATGTTCGCGTGACCCAATACGCGCGCCGTCACCACGCCCTTGCGCACGATCTTCGACGTGTACGCGCCGGCGTTGACCGCTTCTTCAAGCACGCCCAGCGGCATCCCGATATTCGCCGCGGACGGCAACTTGAACGTAATCCCGTCCGCCGCCGTGATATCGACGCACACGACCGACCCCGCTACCAGCGCGGAAGATTCGCCGTTCTTCCCGTACGTATATTCCTTGTCTTGTGCGTCTACCGCATCGGTATCCGCACTCGCCATTCCACTGTTCATGTAATTCCTCCAAGGCGCACAAGCGCCGTTGTATTTACTCAACTCTCCACGCCACCGTCGCATCCCCTCCGCGAGACGCTAAACGCTAGACGCTAGACGCTAACTACGCCGCCGGTTCCAGAATCCCAATGTGCCGCCCATGCTTCGGCAACACCTGGAACAAGTTCTCCTGCGCCGCAAACACGTGCGAGTAGTACACGTCCTGATTGGGGAACTTCGCCATCTTCGTGGGCTGGAAGTTGCGCGCCTTCATGTACGCCTTTTCGATGAACGCCGAATTCAGGTAGATGCCCGTCTGCGGATTCAGGCCACCCACCGCCGCGTTGATCGTGTCGATCGGACAATCCTGATCGTCGATCATCGTCGCGCTCATGTACTTCAGGTTGTGGAAACCGGCCTCGCCCGTCTTCACGTCCGTGAACCGCTGCCGATCGTTCAGCATCGATCCATACGCGCGGAAATACCCCTCGCTGCACAGAATCAGATCGGGATACCGGTCCGCCTTGTCGCCGATTTTCAACCGGCCGCAAAGCTGCCAGATGCGATCCATCCCGTTCTTCATCGTGTACACCGTCGGCGTGCCCGTGTACGCCGGAACGCCGTTACCGCCCGATCCCTGGTTCACCAACTGCGAACGCATGAATTCGTTCCCCGCCGTCGCGCGGTTGAACCCGTACAGCGTTCCCGTCGTCGGATCCTGCGGCACCGTCGCGCCCAGGCCCGTGATGTTCTTGCCGCCGTTGCCCGTACCGTCCGAGTACTCGTCGGTGGACAACTTCTGCTGCAAGTTCGCGATGCAGCTCTTCTCTTTCTGATCGTAGAAATTGTAGACCTGCTCAGGCCCCATGTTGATCCCGTCGATGTGCGGACCGAACACCACGATCGAATCGTGGTAAAACTTCCAGTTCGCGGCCGCAAGCGTCACATCATCGAACTCCGACATCGCGAAAACGTCGAAGCCCTGATACGACAACTCCCCGCCTTTCAGCTTGTACCAAATCGGCCATTCCAACCGAAGGCCCGTCTTCGGCACATAACGCCCTTTGCTCATCATCCAGAAGAAAAAGGGCAACTGTTTCGTGATCGCGTCGAAATACTTCTTCGACCGGTGCACCAACGTTGCGCTCACGATCGCAATGTTGGTATCGCTCGTCGTTGTAGCCGGCATGTGGTTACTCCCCAATGACCGCGCGTAGGTAGGAACGTTTCGCTGAAACGTTCCTACCGCACGCTAATTCCCTCAACTCGCCGCCGTTACCACATGCCCGCAAGCAAACCGTGCCTGCTGGCCGCCTCAACTACTGCCTAACTTCCTAACTACCTCACTATCTCGCTACTCACTACCTCGCTGCTACTAGCCCCTCCCTAGCCCAAGCTTTGCCAAAACCTTCTGCATCGACTGCGCCGCAGTCTCGCCGTCCTCATAGTTCAGGTTCCTGATGCCGTCCCCGCTCGGCGCGCCCGGACCAAACAACCCGCCGCCCACAAGCGCCGCAACCGCATCGTTCTGAATCTGCGGCGTCACCTTCGCAAGCTCCGCCTGCAACGCGTGTTTCAACCACACTTCCGGCGCCGCATGGCGAATCGCCTCATCCACGTTCATCCCAAGGTTCTGAATCGCCTGCGCGATCTTCCCTTGGTACAGCGCGAGCACGCCCTTGCCTTCCGGATCGTACTTCGCTTTCGCCGCCTGCGCTTCCTGTGCGATCGCGTTAAACCGAGCCTTTTCCTGCGACTCGGTAAACGTCTTTTCCAGCGAGGCAACCTTGTCCAGCGCCGCCTTCAACTCCGGCGATTGGCCGTTCGGAAGTTTCGAAAGAATCGTCTCGAAGTTCCGGCGGTTGTGCGCCTCGATCACGCGAAGCGCTTGCTTGGTCTCATTCGGAAGGCTCGCCCAATCCTCCGCCGCCATGCTCTCCTGAATTCCCGCGAACAAGGAATCCGGCTCCGCCGCCGCTTCCTGCACGGCCGCCGCCTGGCTCGGCGTCAAACGCGAAACCACTTCGTTCAACGCGTGCACGAACGTCTGCGACTGCTGCTGCAACTGCTGTTGAAAGCCCTGCTGCAACGCCGTGAAACGCTGATCGATTACGTTCGCGTAATCCGGGGTCGCGCTCGGGGCCGCTGCCTTCGGCGCACCCGCGTTCTCCGGCGCGCGATTGCCAAACCCGTCCACCCGCGCCGCATTACCGCCCAGCGCATTCAGGTCCATGTCCCCGCTGTCCACCGGCACAAACTCGGCGATCGCCGCACCGTTGCCATTCCCGCCGCCATACGCGGCTGTTTCCATCGCATCCAGACTCATATAGACCTCTCTTCCGGGCGATTCCTACTCGCCCTGTTTATGCGGCGCATCTCTCGTATTACTCGTTACCAAATTTCTATTTGGTAACGCGCTCTTGAAAAGCTCCGCTTTGCTCTTTACACCTTCGCGCTAGGCGACGGCGCGGCCACCACATCAAGTGGCGCGTCTTCTTTAACCTCCTCCGCGACGTCAACCGCGGCGGCTTCACTCGCTTTCAATTCCTTGTGCGCCTCATACGACGCGATCAGGTCCGCCAACTGCGAAACCGTCAATTCCGTTTTCCCCTCCATCGAATCGATGAAGTCCGCAGACCCTTGCAGCGCATCCCGCCGCGCCGTCAAGTCCGCAATCTGTTTGTTCAACGATTCAAGCTGCTCGCGTGCACTGCTCATGTTCCGCTCCCTCTGTATTGGTTCTCGTTACCAAGTTGCACTTGGTAACGCGCTTGTCTTCAAAGCTAGGCTTTGCTCTCCTCCGCCTTCTCCACCTCCACATACGGCGCAAGACTCAACACAATCCCCATAAACAACACATCCTTCGCCTGCTCAATCATCGGCAACGCGTCCCACGCAACCATGCAAGGGTGCGTCTTCTGCATCGCATCCTTCACAGGCCCATACACCCAACCCTGCGCCTTCTTCGTCTCGAACCACTGATCGTGCTGCGCGCTCGGCAACGCCCCAGGATTCGCCAAACGAAACTTCACCCCCGCAATCGCGCTATCGCGCACCTCCTGCGCGGCATTGTTCCAATTCGCCTCCGTCCAAGGCTCTCCCGCTGAAAGGCAATACGCACGATTCGCCTCATGACAAATCCGCGCTACATCCACAATCCGCATCTACTGTCTCCTGTCTTCTGACTTCTGACTTCTCTTCCTCACGCGCCAGCCGTCAAAAGCTCAATCGTCCGCTTCACAACCTTCTTCCACTCCGCCGGGTCCGTCGGCAACGTCAACGGCACGCCCAACGCCTGCGCCGTCCGCTCGCAATCGCTTTTCAAATCGCCCACGCCCGACGCCCGCGCAATATCTTCGATGGACTTCCGCTTGTTCTGTCCAACCTCATCGCTCGACACCCGCCGCACGCCGTTCGCCTCGCACAGCTTGTTCAACTGCGCCTTCGTCTGAATCCGCACCGGCACACCCGTAATGTCCGCCGTCACAAAATCCAGCCGATCGCAATTCAAATGAATCCGCGACGGCGCCAACTGGCGCATCGGCTTGCCGCACGTCCCGCAATCCCGCGGCAACGTCCGCTCCTCGCGCATGCACCAAACCAGCACATCGCTACCACACGAATCACAACCAAACCGATACTGCGGCATTCGTCTATCTCCATCGCGCTCCCGCGCGTTCAATCCGTGGCCGGTGCTCCAATGCGGCTTACGTCACCCGCGAACGGAATGACTGCGTGTTGCTGCGCGTTCACGCGCCCACCGGCCTATGCGTTGCGGTCGCACGCGTTGATCCCTAATCCTCACGTGGCCCGCGTTGCATCCGATTCAAATTCTGACTCCTGACTCCTGACTTCTCTACGCAATACTCCCGCCAAACGCCCCGCCACCAAACCCTTCACTCAACGCCCTGCCAACCAGCCCCGCATCCTGCAACTGCGGCATCGCGTCCATCGGTCCCTCGCTCGTAGGCCCAGGCAATTGCAATCCGCCCGGTTGCGCCGACGGTTGCCCCGGCAACGGGTTCCCGTTCGCATCCACCATCGGCGGCTGATACGGAATCAACAACCGCTGGCTGTTCCGAAACACGTCTGTGTTCTGCAAGTACTTCGAGATCAGCTCCGGCGCGAACAACGTCATGCCCTGCTCTTTCAGCAACGGAATCCACGGCGCAAGCTGCGTCATCGCGTCGATGATTTGCCGCGTCCGCACAACCTTGTCCACGCGCTCCGTGGAACCCGGCTCGATATCCACCTCGTACTCCGCCAACACCCACTCGCGCGGAATACGCACCATTTCCCAAAGCTTGCCGTCCGCCCCGCAAATCGGCACCACGCGCTCCGTGCCCCAAAACGTCTTGAGCAACACGATCAACCGCCGCGCGCTACCCTTCAACGCGCGATCGTTGAAGTAGCGCATGTCGCCCACGCGCAAATTGTGCTTCTGTTCCTGGTAGCTCGCCTCCGTCGCCGTTTCCGTGCTGCGCGCGCCCAATTCGTTCGCGCCGGAAATGTCGATCAGATCGTTGTAGTGGACGTCCGAAATCTTCCACGAATCGGAAGGAATGTCTTGCCGATCGAACAAGCTGATTACGTCCGCCGGCTTCGTGTCCGTACCCTGTATCTCGATCAGCTTCGGACCGCGCGACTTCAAAAACTTCTTCGCGTCTTCCTTGTTCTTCAGCTTGTCCACGCTCACCGCGCCGCGCGTCCAGCCCCACGTTTCCAAATGCTGCAACTGCTGCGAACGGATCACGTTCAACACTTCGATCTGAGACCGGAACGTGTTCGGATACGGGATGCCCCACGGATGTTTGCGCGACTCGAAAAACACCAGCCGCTCATACGGCGTCAGCTCTTTCAGGTAGGGATAATGCTTGTACAGCAACGGACGTTCCCCGTTGTCGCTCAGCAACGTAATGCACGCGTTCTGTACGTCGTAGTACTCGTACAGCCGGCAGATGCTCGCGTCGTTTTCCAGCATCAACCGCGTGCGATGGTGGTCATCCTCGCGAATGTCTTCTTCGAGGAAATAGCCGGACTTGCCCGTAGGCTCCAACTCCGCGCGCGCATTGATGTCCAGCCGCGAATCCTGCAGCACGTCGATGTACGGACGGTTGTAGCGGTGGCAGAACCACCGCGACTCCGTCCATTTCTTCGCATCGGGATCGATAAAGAAATCGTGCGGCGATATTGCCCAGGTCCACGGATGCCCCACGCGCATGCGTTGATCGTTCTCGACCGTGTCCGCCTGCGGCATGTCAAAGTCTTCATGCTCAATCCCGCGCCCCGGCCGCATGCCCCTGTCGCGAATCGCCATTTCCGGCGCGATCGCGCTCGAATACCCGTGTTTCAAAATCCCGATGCCGAACATGACCGAGTTCCACAGAAAATCGCGCTCCGCGCTTTCCGCGTCGATCACCTCGCGCTCGTACGCAAGCACTTGCTCCATGATCGGTGCGACAAGCCGCCCCGTCTCGCTCATGCCCTTCATGTAGAACGTGGGATCCTGGAAGTACAGCGCCGCCACCGTCTGCCGGATGATCGAGAACATATAGTTCACGCTCACCTGATGCTCGGCGCTCAACTGTTTGAAATACTTCCCCTCGTAATACGCTTCGAGCGTGTCCCAAATATCCAGCAACCCAAGTTCTTTTTTCGCGCGCATCGATCGCTGGATGCGTTTCTTTACGATCGCAACCTGCGCCGGCGACAACGTCTCGACCTTGTTCTTCCCCATCGGATACGCCGGGTTCTGAAATCCCCCGCGCAACGCCGTCGGCCCTTGATTCCAGGCGAAGGAATCAAAACCGCCCACAGGCCCGCCCGCCGCCATCCCCGGCCCCGCAAACATATTTTGTAGCATCATCGCCACTACGCAGCCATCCTTCCGCCAACGTCGTACTGCGCCAGCGTCACCCGCGCCGCCAGGCCCGGCTCCATCACGCTATGCCCGCCAATAAAAAATTCGCGCTCCGCCTCTTCTTCTTCGCCGGTCAAAGACATCCCCACCTGCGCCTCGAACCATTCCCGCAACTGTTGCTCCGGCGTCTTCGGCTTCTCTTCCTCAGCCGCCGCCGGCGTCCACATGATGTGCGGGATCTGCGCGCACGCGTCCGCAACGTCCATGTCTCCGTAATGCGGGAAGTGCACCAGTTCATCAATGAGGATTTGCTTTTGCGGGCAGGATTCCAGAATGAAAAACTTCCCGGCTTCGATCCACGCCTGCAACCCGCGCACGCGATCGGGTTTCGATTTTTGCGCTTGGTCCATCGGCAGCCAGCGCCACGGCAACACGATGCCCGTCTCCGCCGTCTTGCGATCGGCGAAGTGTTTGATCACGCGCTCGATGTTGCGCTTTTCCGCGCCGATGCGTTTCGGGCGAATGGCTTCTTCCACGCGCTGCCCGCGAAACAGTTCTTCGATGATCGCGCTCGGGTCGCATTGCTTGCGGAAAATGTGCGTGATGTAGATGTTCCCCAAATCGTCCACGCATCCCGTCGCGATCGCCGTCTTCGATACCGTCGCCGCGTCCGTCGAATAGTCCTGCACGCGGAAATAGCTGTAGTTCCGGCCTTCCGGTAGTGCGGTAATGATTTTGATATCGTCGAGTTTGAATGTGGCCGCAGTCGGGTCTAATGGCGAATTGCGGTACTGACAGCAGAACGTCCAACTGCCTAATTCTTCGATCAGTTTGGGAATTGAAAATTTTCCGCTCGTATGATCGGGGTCGCCGATATGGTCTGCGCCCATGTGAAACCGCGTCGGAAACACCGGAGTGCCCTTGCCGTTGCGCAAATCGTCCAACGAAAGCCCATTGGGGTTTTCCGCGCTCTTGATGCCTTCGACAACGCAATCCGATTCGTAAATGTCGTAGTCATGCGCTTCATTCGCGAGGATGTATCCGTACACGTCCGCGAAGTTGTAGCGCGTGCCGGTCACATAGATATAACCACCGGGATCGAGGAGCGGGCGCGTGGCCTTGTAAAACGTGATTCCTTCCTGAATCGCCTTGGGATTGCGCACGCTTCTATCGTTGATCAAATCGTCAAAGAAGATGACGTTATAGTGGCGGCCAGTGCGCGGCGTGTTCACCGACGCGGTCTGAACCGTGTGTTCTTTTTGCTTGCTCTTGCGCTCGACAAGTATCCCAAAATCGTTCCAGCACGCGAACCGGCCATTGTTCACCGCGGGACGTATCTCGGGATAAACCGCCTGGAAGTCGTCGGACTCGATCAACTGCCGAATGCCGCGGCAAAATCCCTGCGCGTCATCCGTCGCGTGGCTCGCAATCAAAATCCGAATGTTCGGGTTCTTTACGATCAGCCACAGCGCAAACGCAATCGTAACGATGTTCGACTTGATATGACCGCGCGGAAGGAGGAAAAGCTTTTTCAGCTTGCGCCGGTCCATCAACCCCTGCGCAATTTTCCGGTGATACGGCTCGTGCAAAACCGGGTTCTTGATCACCGCCGAAAGGAAATACCAAAAGTCTTCCTTCCCGCGTTCCCGGTGCGCCTCATGCGTCAGCACATTGAACAAACGCAAATTCTCCGACGCCATACGACGCCGGCCCACCGGCCCAAGCTCCTCCAATTTGCGAAGCGCTACGCCCACGACGGTACTCCGTCGTTCTTCGCGGCAGGTACGGCTCGCGTACTCGCGAACGTACCGAGAGCGTCTTGGTGTTGCATTACACGGCCCCACAAAGGAGCACGGGCGTCCCGCCCGTGATGTATTCGCCCCCGCCCGTGATGTATTCGTAGCGCCCAGCTTTCGCGCCGGGCGTCTTCGCATTCCACGGATTCCGGCCGGCCGAGTCAGCACGGCACGACGCGAGGTTATGAGCCACGCGCTGCATACTCACACCGGAATCCGCTCGGTGTCGTTCCAGTTGACCCTGGCACGAAAAATTGGTGGCTCCGGCAAGAATCGAACTTGCTACGCTCTGGGCTTCAACCAGACGCTCTACCGGTGAGCTACAAGAGCCAATATTGGTAGCGGGCGCGGGCATCGAACCCGCTCTTTCGGGCTTATGAGGCCCAATTGACTCCAAAGCCGCCCGCAACATCTTGAATATATCGCGCAATTTCATTTCAACGCCCAACCAAACGGCTTCTCTTTCTTCACCGTCTCCCGCTTCTTCGGCGGCTCGCCGCTTCCCGCCGGCTTGTACGGCGCAATCGCTTCCAATTCCGATACCAGCGCCCGCAACTGCGTGATGCCCATCTCCGAAATCTCAAGCCCCGCCGCGCCCGCGCGCTCGCGTACCCCGCGCCAGTCTTCCGTCGTCAACGATCGCGTCCGCAACACGTAGTAAACGTCCTGGCGCAATTCGTCCAACGCCAAACGCTCCAGCTCTTCATTCCGCAAAAAGCCCGCGTACTGCGGCCGGCGAAGCCCGCTATGGATTGCGGCCCCGCTCATTGCACGCTCGCCGTGGTGAAATGACTCTGCCCAGGCGCGCCCGCAATGATGCGATCGGCAAACTGCAGCGCCTCCTCTAACTCGGTCGGACCCTGCGCGCCATCGCTGCGCAACTCGATCCCGTCCATCGCCTGCACGCGATCGAGCAAGCTTTCGAAGACCTTGGGATCTTTGCAGGTGCGGAACATCGCGCGCGTCCGCTTCTTCATTTCGTCCAGCGTGACGGGCTTGTCGTCGGAGTCGGTTTCCGCGCGCGTCTTGAAATGGTCCACCAGGGACTTGACCTTGGCGTCATTCGCGCGACGGCTCGCGCGTTTCTTGCGCGTCTCGTCGGGAAGGTCCGGCCAAAGTATCCGCGCCGCCTGCGCCGCTACGCCCTGATGCACGAAAAGCGCCTTGGCCACTTCGATGTCTTCCGCCGGCATCCCCAAAATCAGCGCCGCATACGTGGAATCGTTCTCGAAATCCACGCCCGGCATGAAATTGTCCACGGCCACGAATTCAGCCGGCGGCGGACCCGCTATGAGGGGAGAATCGGACATTAGAGGGTGATCACCCCGACCGCTAGGGTTTTGCGCTCTCTGATAATTCGCTTACAGTGCCCACACGTGACCTGATTGATTACGACAGTCCAGAAGTTACTGTCTACGACGCCCCTTTTCCCGGCCCGATCGCAAAGTGACGAAGCTTGCCCATTGGCTCGGACGACATTGGCGAGATGTAGTTTTCTCTGCATCGCATCGGGCCTCGAAGGGTTTCACGGCGGGTGTGTCGGCTCCCGCTCGCGCTAAGGAACCGACACAACCCCGTGGTAACTTGGCCCGATACGAATACAAGATTTTGTGGTTTATGTCAATGAATTAGGGTATTGACAAACACAATATATTGCGAAGTGATTGAAAAGAAACACCAAATAGGCGAGAAAAAGGGGGGGAATACGGTGGAAATTCTGCGGAAAATCCGCGCGCCCGAGTAACTTACGCCGTTTCCATGTCCCGGCGGGACAGCATCGCCTCTACTGCCGTCGCCATCTGAATCGGCACGATCGCCATCGCGCAAAGCCTACAACGCATTGCATCTACACAATTTGTTACACGTGGAACATCCCGCTCCCACGCACCAATCGACCCCGGCAAGTCTTCCGTCCCCGGCGCATAACCAAGCCACCAGCCCGGCCCATACCCCCACGAGTCCAACGAAGTCCACCCAGCAAGCCAATCTTCGTATTCCCGAAACCCGACACCCGATTCCCGATTCCCGGCTGTCCCCGTCCACCCCAACGGCAATCCCTGCAACAACTCCAACCAATCGGGATTCAACCGCCACCCCGCGAAATTCGCCGCCGCCGTCTCGATCTGCCCCTGCTCGAAAAAAAGCCCCTGCCGCTTCTGCGGCCGCTCCGAAGGCGCGCGCTTGAGGAAAGCCGCCGCGAGCAACGATAGCCCGCGCTTCCCGTCCGGTACGCTCAACCCCTGCCGTATCCCCGCCGGCGTCACCGTAGGAAACCGCCGGATATCCCCGTATTCCCGAGGCCCGACACCCGATTCCCGATTCCCGCCGGCTCTCACCCACTCCCTACGCGGCCAATCCTGGCCGAGTATCCGCATCAGCGTGCCGGACAGCAACAAGCCATGCCCGTAACCCCGTTTGTGGGGAGCCACAGGCCGCCGCCGGTACGCAATCCCATTCCGCATCGAACCCGATACCGGCCAGAAATCCGGCGCAGTCCCGTCCCCATCGGCCTTCTTCGTCGCCTCCCAACACGACGATTCCGGGTTCCAGCGCGCGAATGCATGCGAACAAGTCGGCTCCGCGCTCCGCCAGCGAATCATCGTCCAGGCCGCACGCGATAACGGCAACGCTTTCACCCACGCGGCGAAGCTCGCCAGCGAATCCCCCTCGAACAAACTCCCCAACAGAACCACGAAACACGCACGCATCTTCGAGACACCCATCGCAGACACGCCGCTCGACGCACGCTGCGCTTTCGTCGTCATCCTCGACGCACGCGACGACGCGCCACCCGAGCAATTGCGCGGCAAGCGCGGCGCTTCCAGCTGTCGAACCGAGGCACACTGCATACGGGGTATCTCCTGCCATGCGGCACAAGATACATCCGCCTAGACGCAAATGTCAACACAAATTCACATCGCTTTGGGTATGTGAATTGCATTTTGAGAAAAGAAAAAAAAGCCTATGTCCTCACCCAATACCCCACCCTTTGCGCTTTGAAGGCGCAAGGGTGGGTGATCACGTGACTATCCTAAAGCAATTAGCCTCCCAAGGCTCTTGTACCCCTGAATAAGTATTCCCAGTCCAGGTAACGTCTAAGAGCAATTCGAAGTCCTTGGTCTAAGACTTCCCTAAAGTAGTTCTTGGTTAATTACATAATTACTTTAAGTATTCTCTTAAGACGCAAGAATCATGCCTACATCCTTGTAAGGCCCGCCCCGCGCGCGCGAACAGCAACTGCTGCGCCTGGCCGGTTCGTTTGCGCCGCCGCGCCACGTGGTAGGGGTTCGATCGCGAAATTTTTTTTTGCGCGCGTTGGGCCCGCGCGCCGGCCACTTCCGACCCCGAGCGCCGCGCCGCCGCCTGCGCCGGGGTTCGCGCGCAAAAATTGTTTGCGGGTGTCTGCGCCGCGCGGCCCAATACCGCCCTATGAAAACATGACGCTGCTATCTAATACAGTGACCGATACGGGACGCCCCCGCCGTGATTCCAAGCGACTGTATCAAGCCCGCATGTCCCGCAACTTTTTGCGCGGTATCCAGAAACCGAGGTAACTTCCCACCCCGGCACCGCGATTCCGGTGTGGTGGGGGGGTGTTCGCGTTCCATTGCCCCCCGCATGCGCCCGCCGCGCCCGCCCGCGCCGCACGAATGAACGCCCGCGCAACACGCGCCGCGCCCGTCCCGTCCCGCCCGCCCGCCAGTCTTCTCCCCTTACTCCGGGACCGTTTCTAGCCTATTCCCAATCTTTTCCTACTCACTTGCTACGCTTGAATGCCGAGGGTATCCGCACACTGCGCCCCTTGTTCCTACGCTATTGCTCCACTGTTACCCCTTAATTTTTCATGCGCGCGAAACCCCACGCCCGCGCCCGCAAACATTGCCCTTGACATTCTTGAATGTTTCGCCTATAATCAAGTTAGACCACACGGGCAACCGTGACAACAAACAACTAGGAGTGCTTACCATGAAACCACTGCACCACATCTACCGCCCTCTAGACTTCGATTCCCTTGTCGGGCAAGACAAGGCAATTAAACAACTACGCGCCATTCAATCCCGCACGGGATTCGGCGGGCGCGCCGTGTGGATCACGGGATTGTCTGGAACGGGCAAAACAACGCTTGCGCGCATAGTCGCTGACATTGTTGCCGATGCCGAATACATCCAAGAGATTGACGCGGAAACGCTAACCCCTACGCGCGTGCTAGACCTTGAATACGAATCACAATACGGCGCGTTTGGCAAAGGCGGGCGCGTGTTTCTTGTGAACGAATCGCACGGTCTGCGCACTGCAACCGTCCGCCAATTGCTTGTCACACTTGACCGCATTCCTTCACACGTAACGTGGATTTTCACAACAACCGTGGAAGGGCAAGAAACCTTCGACGGTTGCGAAGACTCCGGGCCTTTAATGTCGCGTTGCCTGCCGATTCACTTGGCGCGCCGTGGCCTTGCCGAAGCGTTCGCACAACGCGCGCTAGACATTGCGCGCGGCGAAGGATTAGACGGGCAACCGCTCGAAAAGTATGTAAAGCTCGCCTATGAGTGCAAGCTCAATTTCCGCGCCATGCTTCAAGCAATCGAATCCGGGCGCATGCTCCAATAACAACGCGCAGACCACACGGCGCGGGCGTGTTGCCCGCGCCGTGGCGCGCAACAACTAGGAAATAGACCATGAAATACTACGGAAAAGCACAACAACAACAAAGGAACAGACTATGATTTTCACACCAAGACTCGGCGAATCGGAAGATACTCGCGTAACAATGAGCCTCAGCCCCGAAGACCTCGCAAAAATAAAACGCGGGCAAGGCTGGACGGCAAAAGTAACAGACCGGTCCACTGGTAAACGCTATCAAGTCGAAAGCGCGCCTTGCGGACTCGGTTGCCACTGCGATGCAATCGCGCGGGAGATAGTCGAATGAGCAACGCACGAAACGACCTATTCAACAAACAGATCGACAACCGCATGGAAGACGTTTCAGCCTACGCAATGGGCACATTTTTTACCGGCGGCAACAATCCCGCATGGATCATCACGCTATACCTTGTAGACCGCACCAACGGCACGATTGAAGCAAAATCTGAACCGCTCTCGACGTTTCAAGCGGCATTCGATAGTGCCTACTGCAACGCCCAAAACATCCGCCGCGCAAAAGCGGTATAAAGGAATCGAACATGTCCACTACAACCGAAGCTCTACAAGATCGCACGTTCCACGTCCGCTGCCCCAAATGCGGCAACGAAGAATCATTCCGCGTTGAGGTTTGCGTAATGGCAAACCTGTATAACTCGACCGACGATATGCAAACCTACACCGATGCCGATTCAGATCACGAATGGGACAAGCATTCACACGCCCGATGCGGCGCAGACGATTGCGAATGGCAAGGCGAAGTATGGGAACTTGAAGAAGCCTACGACCAAGCGCGCACCGCCTAGACAGGTTCGCACCCACTCAAACAAGACGCCCGCGGTTGCCGACCAAAGCAACCGCGGGCAAACAACTAGGGCAACCGTTTCCGATTGCACCTTGACTATACCTGAAACAAGGCGATAATATCAAGGGAAAAGGACCACACCATGCCAAAAACAAAATCACACGGCGGCAAAAGACAGGGTGCCGGACGCCCCCGAATCGGCGAAGAGCCATCCAGAAAGCACAGCGTAACCCTCCCCGGCGAATGGTGGGACTACGCCCAATCCCTCGACGTGGAGCAAGGTTCCATCTCCGCCGGCATCCGCGAAGCCCTCAAGTTCCACGCGGAGCAACACCCAAAACGCAAACGCGCCAAGACAGGGTAACGCTACTTCGCTTTTTCCTTCCACTGCGCCTCGCCACCACGCGGCCCCATCCCAAACGACCGCGAAAACTTCGGGTTCATCACAGTGAATGAACCCTCACGCTCATTCACATCCACCAACGCGGCAAGCTCCCCGCGTTGCACCTTCAGCATCGGACCAAAAGCCCCCACGCCAAACGACAATAGCCCATCCTGCGCCTGGCCAAGCTGCATCCGAACCCCATCATCCTCATCCCACCCAATCTTGCCGACAACTTTCCCGGCCGGGTCCACAATGCGCAGTTCTCGCGCCACCAAGACGTCACTATCCGCAGAAACGCGAGAAAAAAATCCTGCGCCGAACCCCAGCGCAACCGCCAGCCCGCCCGCAACAAAACCCTTCCAGAATCCCATCGCCTAACCCTCCGGCCGTAACTTACTCCCACACTCCCCGCAAAACTTCTTGTCCAGCCTGGTCTCGATCGTCTTGCACACCGGACACACGATACCCAAGCCCTTCCCGCACCAGACGCACCAAAGCGCCTGCTTACCGCCAGCCTCCGAAGGCCCAGGCGTCAGCTCATGACAATGCGGACACTCATAATCCGCCCGCAAAAGTAGCACGGTAGGCACGTACACCGTGCCCCTTTCCCGCGCCTTCGATTCCAGTTTGGCCCGCCCAACCTTCGCCTCCCACTTCCGCACCTGATCCTGAAAACGCGCAATCGTTTCCGTATGCGGCGTGACCTTCCGCCCCTCAAAATTCTGAATCGTGCCAACGCTCACGCCCATTGCAGACGCCGCCTGCAACTGGCTCAGCCCCACCAGTTCCCGCACGGTCCGAAAAGTCATCCGCGTCCGGTCATATTCCGCTTCCAAATCATCAACGCTCATACCCTGCAACGTAGCACATGAATAGCGATTTACGCAATACAAATACTTGAAACCAAACAAGTTACGTATATACTTACCAAAATAAGCACACTCCCACTTGTGGTATTGACAAACACAATATATTGTGTTACAACATAGCGCAGTAAGTGGAGGCCAACAGGCAATGCCAGAAATTTCCGACAACACAATTCACACCCTGCGCAAGCAAATAGGCGAAAGAATCCGCAACGCACGCCTCACAAAAGGCATGACACAAGAACAACTCGCCAAAGCCGCAAACATCAACCAGGGCGACCTCTCCCAAATCGAAAACGGCAACGCATCCCTCGGCCGCGACCGCGCAGAACGCATCGCCCAAGTCCTCCACATAAATCCCGAATCCATCAACCTCCGCAAACAACTCAACCCTCAACTCGCCGCCGAAATCTCTCCAAAGTCCCACGGCGGCGATACCCCGGCGGGTGGCACCCCTCCCCCCGCCGGGCCCCATAAAACCAACACCCCCGCCGCAACGCCAACCAAATAACAGGCCAAGCGCACCGGGGGAAACACATAGCCAATGGCCACGCAAAAGCGCCATGAAAACCAAATCGACAAACAACTGCCACAAGACGCCGAAGCGGAGCGAGCCGTGCTAGGGTCCTGCCTCCTCAATCCAAACGTCCTGCCCGGTCTACGCACCGAGCTACAGCCCTACGATTTCCACATCCCCGCGCACCAAGAAATTTTCCTCGCCATGACCGAGCTGAACGACGCCGACACACCCATCGACGCCGTCACACTCCTCGGCAGGCTCACCGCAAAAGAAAAAATAAACGACGTAGGCGGACCCTCATACATCGCAGACCTCGCCGGCGCAGTCCCCACATCCGCCAACGCCGAACACTACGCCCACATCGTCCGCGACCGCGCAGACCTCCGCCGCATCATCATGCAATCCCAAGTCGCCGTAGACCGCGCACTCTCCTACGACAACCAAGGCACCTCAGCCCGCGAAATCCTCGGCGACCTCCAATACGCACTCGACAACATCACATACCGCAACCGCACAAAAGCCATCCGCTCCGCCGCCGAACTCTTCCCAACCTACGAAAAAATGTTTCAAGACGAGCTGAACGGCAAAGCCCCCATCGGCCTCCGCACCGGCATCGGCTCCGTGGACCGCTGGATCCCCCAAGGCTTCCAAAAAGACATGACCATCACCATCGGCGCACGATCGAGCGACGGCAAATCCACCTTCCTGCACAACATCCTCGTAAACATCGGCCTCACCCACGGCCCAGGACTCCTATGCTCCATCGAAGAAGACTCCCCTCGGGTCCTCCGCCGCATGCACAAGATTCTCGCGCCAAACGCCGAATTCATGGACTCATTCGATTCACGCGACACCCGCACACGCGACATCATCCTCACAAAAGCACTCGGCCGCGTCCGCCAGCTCCCCCTATACATCGAACACGGCACCCCCTACATCGAAGACCTACGCTTCAAGATAAAGGCCCACTTCCAAAAACACCCCGACACCTCCTGCGTAGCCTTCGACTACTTCCAGCTCATCCGCGTCCGGGACCAACGCTTACTCGGCCGCGACCGCTTTGATTACATCCTCGACGAACTCGCTGAAATCAAGCGATACATTCAAGCCCCCATATTCATCCTCAGCCAATTCCGCAAAGAACAAATAGACCCCAAGAAAGGCCCAAACCTTTCCCTCTTAAAAGAAACCGGCCGCATCGAAAACGACTCCGACATTATTTTTCTCCTCTTCGATGCAAGCCGCGGCGAAGAAGGCAACACCTTCAAACCTGTAACAGAGTTACACGTAGACATCGCAAAAAACCGCGACTTCCGCCCCCAAAAAATGCGCCTCATGTGGTACAAGCCCCAATACCTCATCCTCTCCCCCGGCCAAACCCGAAACGACGCATTCACAAACGACCAGCAAGCCCTCTCCTTCGAGCGCCAACCCGGCGAAGAAACGAAGGAAGAAATAGACCCCCAACAAGCCCACAAAGACGCCCTAAACACGCTCGAAGAGCCACCCTTCTAGGAGCTGCACATGATCACCCGACACAACTGCGGTTACGACGTTGAATGCGACACCTGCGGCCGCATCGAAGACTACGACACCGACGACTTTGACGAAGTCCTCGACACGATCAAATCGATCGGCTGGCGAATCATCAAAGACGACGACGAATACAAGCACTACTGCGAAGACTGCCACGACCACCAAACCGAAATGTTCTAGGAGCCACCATGTCAACCAACACCATCACAAATGCCCAAGTCGTAGCCGACCTCAGCCTCATGATCGCCGAAGGCTGGAAAAAGGTTTACGTCACCACAGCCAGCAAGCCAATCAAAACACACATCATGTGGCTAACCCCCGCCGCATCCGCCGCATACCCAACTCCACGCGCCCGCGCCATCTACCACGAAATGCACAACACACCCACAACCCACACCGATCCCATCTTCGACATAACCCCCGAAGGAAAGTAACCATGCGCCACCCAAAACAATCCCCCAAACTCGAACGCGAAAAAGCCTATTGGGCAATCGAAGTAAAGCAAAACCGCTTCGACGAATGGGAAACCTACCCCGTCAATCCCAACGGTCAACGCGAAAACGACGGCCTCACTTGGACCGCCACAACACGCAAGCGCGCCCGCCAACGCGCCCGCGACCTCCGCCGCGTATCCAGATTCCACGCCATCCGCGCAATCAAACTCCAACGAATCACCCGCGCATAAGGAACCGCACCATGCACCCGCCAGCAATTCAATCATCATCCCCATCTGCGACATCTGCGACATCTGCGGACGTGTTAACCGTCCTCGAAGAAATCCGCGAAACCCTCGCAACCGACTCCCGCATCAACCCCATCGCCTACACCAAAAGCCAACTCGCCCAAGCCCTCAACGTATCCCAACGCACCATCGACCGCTGGACACAACACAAACACGACCCACTCCCACGCATCCGCAACGGCCAAAAATTCCTATACCGCCGCGAAGCCATCATCGAATGGCTCAAAAGGCATGAAGTTCCTAGGCCCTCTGCCCCTTTGAATTCATCGCGTTAATTCATCTGCGTAAATCTGCGTAAATCTGCGGACAAAAAAGGAATTGATTAAATGTTCGACCCAAAATCACCCTTCAACGGCGCACACCTCTCCGAACTCTCCACCGACCCCGCCGACCACGACCACCTAAACGCCTGGCTAGCCCACCTCCACGGCTACAAAAACATCCAGCGCGGCCCATACCAATCCACCCACGGCATGAACCACGACGGATGGTCCGCCCAACACCCCAAACAAGCCCGCCGCGTAGCCATCCCCGACTACTGCGCAGACTACAACCAACTCATGCCCCTACTCTTTGAAACCCACGCACGCCTCCTCGCCGGCGGCTGCATACAAGACATGGGCCCCGACGAAAAAAACCGCTGGCAAGTGAACTGGTTCGATGGCACCGATCCCAATGTCGAACCCGGCAGCAAAGCCGACTACGTCCTAATCTCCGTAGCCCACTTTGAGCTACCCGTAGCAATCGCCGCGGCCATCATCACCGCCCTGGAAGGCCAAGCCACCGCCACCGCAAACATCACCGACTTCGCCCGACCCGCTGAAACCTCAAACCACAAATCTCAAACCCAAGGAAGCTGAGACTTGCTACCTCGCTACCTCACTTACTCGCTACCTCGCTAAAAGGAGCCACAAATGCAATCCACAAAAATCGAATGGGCCACCCACTCCTCCAACCCCATCATGGCCTTCAACATCCACACCAACAAACGCGGCCACTACTGCACCAAGGTAAGCCGCGGCTGCTCAAATTGCTACGCCGAACGCATCAACCTCGAATGGGGCAACAAACTTGAATACACCGCCCAAAACGCAAAAAACATCCGCTTCGAGCTAAACCACGACGAACTCAAAAAAATACGCGACTTCAAAAAACCCGCCCGCGTATTCCTCTGCGACATGACCGACTTCGCCCACGACCTCATCCCAGACACCATGATCATCAAACTCATCGCCACCCTAATCCAAGCCCGCCCCTGGGTGCACAGCCTCCTACTCACCAAACGCATCCAACGCATCGCCAAACTCTTCACCGATCCCAAATTCATACAAGCCATCTTCACCGAAATCTACGGCGAACTCCCCCCCGCAACCACACAAGAACTCTTCGGCACCCCGTCAAGCCAAACCGTGATAAGGCTCGGCCTCGACTCGCAAAGTCCCGGCGCAATGTTCCAATGGCCCCCACAAAACATCCACATCGGCACATCCATCGAAGACCAAAAAACACTCTGGCAACGCGGCCACTACCTCGCACACCTCACCCGCGCCGGCTGGACAACCTACTACTCCCTCGAACCCATGATTGGCCCTGTAGACTACGAAAACGTCAAGCTACCGCCAGTCGGTCCCGAAGTCACCACGCTCGACCTCCCGCGCGCCCCCTACTTCACAAACTACCTCCGCGGTACTGACGACACACCCCTAGTCCACGGCATCATCCTCGGCGGAGAATCCGGCCAAGGCGCAGTCCCCCTACACCCCGAACTCCCCCGCACCATCCGCGACACCTGCATCAAACACCGCATCCCCTACTTCTTCAAACAATGGGGACACTGGCTACCCGTAGAAAACACAAAAACACCCGCCTGGCAACACGGCGGACCACCCCGCGACTGGCCCTGGAACGAAATAGATCCCCGCATCGAAAAAGACCCAACCGAACCCTGGCGCTACTTCGCCCTCGGCAAAACCCAAACCGGCAACACCCTCGACCAACGCCAACACCTCTACATCCCCAACCGCGACTGCAAAAACATCACCCAACAAGAATGGCTCCAAACCGCAAAGGAACACGCCGCATGAACCGTGACGCTATGCGCGAACTTTCGGTGCGCAAATGCATCGACTTTGAGCGAATAAAACAAGACTCCAATTGGGGCCAGCAAAATCACAACGATCTCGGCTGGCTTGCCATTCTCACGGAAGAAGTCGGCGAAGCCGCGCAATGCGTGTGTAAAACTGCGTTGCGTCCAATAGATCCCGAGGCTGACGCCTACTACGAGCTACTTGAATACGAGATTGTTCAAATCGCGGCCGTCGCCATCGCCTGGATTGAATGCATCCGCCGTCGCGATTCCCAATCTGTGCCCTCTGCGCCATCTGTGGACGAACGGAATTAATTCTCTTGCTACCTCGCTACCTCACTTACTCGCTACCTCGCTAAAAGGAGCCACAAAATGCCAATCCAACCCGAACCCCCAACCCAACTCCTCATCATCGCCGGCATCGCCGGATTCGTATGCATCTTCCTCGGCCTCATCCACTGGGGCTGGACCATCTGGCGCGGCAACATCACCTCCATCGAAGAAGACGAAGCCAACCGCATCCCCTTCGACAACTACTGCGCCCTACTCGACGCCGCCGAACGCTTCCAACACATCGCAGACCTCGCCGCCCAACGCGCCACCATCTGCCGCAACACCGCCGAAAAAATGCAACGCGAAAACAACCGCGACTGGAAAGCAAAACATCGAGGCGCCCAACTCTCCCAACTCGTTACCAAGCTCCCGCTTGGTAACGCGCTCTTGAAAAGCTCCGCTTTGCCACCCAACCCCCCACCAAAACTAAGCGACACATTCAAATACGACAACCGCAGCCAAAAAAAACGCTGCGCAGTGTGCGACAAACTATTCCTCCCCTACGAACCTGTCCGCATCGACATACAAAGCAGCCAACTCTACCACGACAAATGCGCCCTGCAATTCATCGAATCCCAAAATTCTGACTCCTGACTCCTGACTACTCCTAACAAAAAGGAACGCCAAATGCTAGACCCCAACGCCACCCTCGAAAACATGTCCATCATCGACACCATCATCCAAATACTATTCCCCGACGAAACCGAATTTGAAAAAATACTCATCAACGCCGTCCGCCACTCCACCAACTGGACCAACGAACACAAGCGCGACCTCGTACTCCACCTCCTCCGCCAACGCCTATCACTCCACGAATATCGCCAGCGCAACGAAACCAACCTCGACCACCTCATCAAATACAACGAAGAACTATTCGCCAACTGCGAAACCCTCCGCAACACCAACGCCACCCTAATGCACCAAAACGCAGACCTCACCCGCGAAAACAAATCGCTCCTAGAAAAACTCGTGGAACTTGAATCCGATGCCATCAATACCGAAGTGCAAAACAAAATTCGCAACATGTTCCTCGACGCACTCGGCCCCGACTTCAAAGACGATATCGACGGCGCAGGCACAGACGAAGGCCCGTGGGAATTCACCCTCTGCGAAATCTCTCAAGGCATACGCCACCTCTGCGACCAACGCGACACTCTCAAATCTGAAATATCAAATCTGAAATTAAAGCTCGATGCCGTGTGGCACTCTGCCGATCTCGCAAACGACACGATCAAATACATCGCCAAACTCATACGCGAAGAAAAGGCCACGCCAGTCGAAAAATATCTCCTCACACGCGTCAGCCAATACATCGTCACCTGGCAGCCATCCCCACCCGATTCCCTTCACACCTTCGCACCTTCACACCTTCACACCAACAAAGCGGAAGGCACAACGCCCCCGCAAACAACCGAAAGGACCAATACCATGTCAAAAGAAACCATCGACCCAACCCACGCCCCCGACCAAGAGCTACCAGCACCAGGTGCAAACGCCGGCGACACCGCCCAAGACTGCGACAAACCCACCGGCTTCCTCGGCCGCGCAGCAAACCGCATCGGCGAAGCCATCGACGACGTCCAACGCACCGTAGGACTCCAAAGCGACGCGCCGCAATGCGAAATGCCGATCGACACCTACAAGCCCAAACCAATCGGAGAATCCATCGCCGAAGTAATCGCCAGCGTAAGCAAAGCCCAAGAAGACAGCGGCCGCGCGCTCAACGCCAACGTAACAATCGTCCAACACCACTTCGGCACCACAACCGAAATCAAATTCACCCTCTAACCCCAACCCAAACATAAAACCACGCCGGCGCGAGCAAACAACTCGCGCCGGCGACTTCCAAAATCTGTGCTAATCTGTGTAATCCCCTGGCCGACAGTGGCTATACTTGGCCACAAAAGGCTGTGGAAGAAAAAAGGAACCGCCCAATGACCCCCGACGCAACAGCCGCCTTCGACAAACTACTCGCCGACTGCGACGCCGAAATCAAACGCGGCGACCAACTCCGCGAACAATGGCGACTACAACAACTCCAAATACAAAACATCGCACTACAATTCAGCCTCATCATGCAACGCGAAGCCGCAACCACCATCGCCCTACTCTTCACCCCAATGCCCCCCGAATCCAAAATCAAAAAATTCCTCCGTACCCTCCGTGCCTCCGTGGTGAAATGAATTATCCGCGCCAACAGCGGACGAAGGATTGATCAATGCACTACGCTGACCTGCCAGAGTGGTATCAACAAGAACTGCTCGATGTATTTTGGTCCACTACCCGATTTGCTCGATCAACGCAACCGCCTTCGCCCGATTCGCCTCCGCATACACCTGCGTCACATCCGCCCGCCTATGCCCAAGAATCACCTGCGCCGCCTCAAGCCCATACACCTTCCGAATCTCCGTCCCCGCATTATGACGCAACTGATTCGGATTCCAAGCGCTAATTTCAAGTTCCACACAAATCCGCCCAATCGCCCGCCGATACGACCCCACCGAATACCGATCCCCCGGCCGCCGACTCTTGATCACACCCCCACGCCGCCGCGCATAATTCAACCGATCCCGCTCCCGCCGACTTTCCCTACTCGCTACCTCACTACTCACTACCTCGCTCGACCACTCCGAATGCCCTTCACACCTTCGCACCTTCACACCTTCACACCGTTCAATCTCCGCCTCCCGCGGACTAAACAAAAACTCATGCACCCCACGACTATCCATAAACGGCTTGATTACCTCCTGCGCCCGAGGCCCAAAATAAATCTCCCGCGCAAGCCCCCGATACTGCGACTTAAACCGCGACGGCACCGCAACCCACACCCTCCCGCTACAATCAAAATCACACGGCCGCAAAATCACAATCTCCCCCGGCCGCGCCGCCGTCAACAACTGCACCATGATCATCGCACCCAAAATCCGAGGCGCCACCCCCAACACAGCCTTCAAATCCCCATCCGACACCGGCCCCACCCCAACCGCCTCCCGCGCATCCGACCGCCCACGACGCAACCCACGCACCGCCCGCAGCCCCTCCAAGACACCAGCCGGCACCAACTCATTCTCCACCCCCCACCCAAAACAACGCTTCACCCGCCCACACTGCTTATTAACCGACGAACGCACCCACCCAAGCCCAATCATCCTCTCCCGCACCCCCTTCAACGCCACAGGCCCAAACAAAGCCGCCGGCGAATCCCCAAAAAGCTCCCGCAAAGGCACCACCGCCGCCCGACACGCCGCCACCTCCCCCGTGTGGACTACTTTCCGCCCATCGCGTCCAATTAGTCCACCCTGTAGCGCCCGGTCTCCGCGCCGGGCGTCCTCCGACTCCTGCACATAATACGACTCACACCAAGCAATCCACCGATCGCACAGCTCGCCGATCGACAGATCGGCCGCCCCGCCAGGTACGGCTTGCGCAGCAAACGTACCGAGAGGTTGGTTCTGGTTCCCAAGTTGCACTTGGGAACCCACTTGTCCCCGAAGCTCCGCTTCAATCCCCAGCTCCGCCACCGCCTCCCCCCGCCGAAACCGCCGAAGAAAATCCTCCGCCACCCGCTTCGACGAAGTCCCACACGACTTCCACACCCGCGCGCCATTCCGCCGCCCCTTCAAATACCACGCCACCCCCCGCAAATAAATCGACGCCATGACCACCTCCACTTACACCGAGAGTAGTCAATCGGTAGTCACCCCGTCAAAAACAAAAACGGCCGTTTGAGAAAAACACCCAAACAGGCCGAAAATAAAGGCTAATTAATGGCGCGCCCGATACGATTTGAACGTACGACCCCTTGCTCCGGAG
>JADLHJ010000114.1 GCA_020848835.1 Candidatus Hydrogenedentota bacterium | reverse complement strand
CAGAAACCCACGTTTGCACTCCGGGTATCGAGTCCTCCCCAAGCTCATACCCACCAGTTCCCTCTCCAAGTGCAACCCCACACAACCCCTGCCTGGCTTCTCACCCGTTCTCGGGGTATTTTCGTTCCTGGCGGGTTTGTGGCGAAAGCCGCGCCGCGCTCAGGCGAGCGAGGCGCTACTTCTCGGACTATTTGTGTAGCGGGCGAGCAAGGGGCTACTAGGCGCATTATTTCTGCCGGAAATTGTTACGGCATCGGTCTTAAGGAATCGAGCGAAGCCGATTCCGAGCACGAGCACGGGGACAGGAACGCGGAAGTCTGGATGCACTGGACCCGCAGTTGACTTGAATCGTGCGTGGTTGGCGCGGAGAGGCTACTTCATATGGTACCATCGCTGAGGCAAGGTATTGTTGCGCTCCGAGTTGGAACGATTGGAAAGGGTGGTAATGGGTATTTCGGTTGAGGCGATACGCCGGAACGTCGAGGCGCAGTCGCCGTTTGTGCAGCGGCTTCGGAAAGAGATTGGCCGGGTGATTGTCGGTCAGCAGTATATGGTTGACCGGTTGCTGATCGGCATTCTTGCGAATGGTCACGTGCTGCTGGAAGGTGTGCCGGGGCTGGCGAAGACGACTGCGGTGAAAACGCTGGCGCGCGCGATCCAATGTCAGTTCAGCCGGATTCAGTTTACCCCCGACCTTTTGCCTGCCGACCTCATCGGTACGCTTATCTACAACCCGAAAGATGGGAACTTCACGACGAAGAAGGGCCCGATCTTCGGCAATATTATTCTCGCGGATGAAATTAATCGCGCACCGGCAAAAGTACAGAGTGCCTTGCTGGAGGCGATGCAGGAACGCCAGGTGACGATCGGGGATACGACGTACAAGCTCGAAGAGCCGTTCATGGTTCTTGCGACGCAAAACCCGATCGAGCAGGAAGGGACGTATCCGTTGCCGGAAGCGCAGGTGGATCGGTTCATGTTGAAGCTGCGCGTAGGGTATCCGGGCAAGGCGGAAGAGCGCGAGATCATGGATCGCGTGGATATGTTGCACGAGGCGCGCGTGGATACGGTGGTGACGAAGCATGAGATATTACATGCGCGCGAAGTGGTGAACCAGATTTACGTCGACGACAAAGCGAAGAACTATATCGTCGATATTGTGCAGGCGACGCGTCAGCCGGAAGCGTATGGGCTGCCGATTAAGCATTTGATCGAGTACGGGGCGTCGCCGCGCGCGACGATTTATTTGCAGGCGGCCGCGCGCGCGCAGGCTTTCCTTCAGGGCGAAGGGAACGTGTTCCCTAATGATGTGAAGCAAGTCGCGATGGACGTTCTCCGCCATCGCGTCATCATCACCTACGAAGCCGAGGCCGAAGGCAAAGCTAGCGAAGATATTATTCGCATGGTGCTTGATACGGTGCCTGTGCCCTAGAGAAGTTTCGTGAATCGTTTTTTGACTATACCTTTCCGGCAATGGCAGAAGTTGCTTGGCCGACTAGTTGTCACAATAACGCTATCGTTGACGACTGCAATTCAGGTATTCGCGCTGAGCTTTCCGCCTCCCGCATCGCAGTTATTGCCAAACTACGGATTAGGAACTGATGAGCAATCGGTTAGCACATATCTGACGCAAGGAATCCCTTCTAACCTCGACGCGGGAAAATACGAGCGCGGTCTCCGTACTGATCCGCGCACGCGGTGGCAACTATATGGGAGCGTTGTTGATGCCACAGTTGAGTTAAATTACGCCGATTTAGCTCCTACCGTAGCGCGTCTATTATTCGACCAACTTCCTCTAACTACGGACATGGATCTGGATGTATGCGCGGCATCGCGGAATAGTAACGGAGATAGCATTTCGTGGGAAAAGTGGGACGAATTCAGAGACAACCAATTACTCGCATTTCGGACGCAAATCGCCCGTGCATTGGAAGTTCTTCAGAACCCCGCAGCCTTATCGGAATTGGCACGGGGGCTTGACCACGTTTCCGCGGAATATGCAAAAAAGCCGTCGAGTGAACTCGCGCAGCATATAGTTGCAATTTGTCGGGCCCAGGCAAGGCTCGGTGAGCCATCCGGTGTCGATCGGCTCATTCAACTATTTCCAAATTTGTCAGGATATGACCTGACATTGTGTGAAGCCGCGCTTATGCACTCTACGGGTCATCGTTTTGTGCGCTCATTCAGAAACGAAAAGCGATCTCTGAATGAGCGTGTGTCGCAGTGGAGCCAATGGTGGAACGCGAACAAGAGTGAATTTGATCGTTCTAATGTATATGCCGCCACACTTGCATGGTCAAAGGAGCCAATACCAAAACCAGAAAACCTTGAAGACTATTTGCAGTGCGCCTCGAATGACTATCATCCCTACAAGAATGAAGCCCGAGCTTGGTTGGACTCGCAAGGGCCTAAACTTGCGAAGAAGCTCAGGGCCATTGCCGTCGATCCGAATTCATATGCGCGTTCGGAGGCAAGTGCCGAGTATGTGAAGTTTGGAGGACAGGGTGCGAAACGATGGTTACGCGAGTTGGCATTGGAGCCATCGCGCCCGGGAACTGACGCTAAGGCGATGTTTTCGCCATGTAATCCATTCCGTCTTTTGAAGGAAGCGGATCCAGGCGAAGCTCGCGATCTCGCCAAACAATGCATCGACATGCGCGGGTTGCGTGCCCCTCTAGCTATCCAATCACTGGAGAGGGAAAGAGAAAATGCGGAATATCTCTCCCGTGTATTTCATTCGTATTCTGATGATCGCGGCGTATGCCTTCCGTTGATAGCACATCTTCAAAACTTAGGGTACGAAAAACCGGATGTTTACGAGACTGCTTTACTGCAGAACGATTGCGAAATGGCGTTTCACGCATACCGGGCGATTCTCCTCTTTGGTTTGGAAACTGCCCTGAGCAATGAAGCCAAGAACAAGCTAAGCGAATGGAAACGCGACAGTCAGTTTCTTGTGGCAACAGCGGAAAGTCTTAGGTGGAACGCGCAAACTAAAAATCTGCCGTGGAAAGCCTTCGCTGATGACGCTTCACGCTTGGCAAACGCAGACGACGCCTCGTCAACGGCCACGCACTTTCGAATTGCACGGATTTACACTAACGCCGGAACCCAGTACGAAAAGGAAGCCGAAACGGAATACGCAAAGTTTATAGCTGGCGTGAACAAATACCGCGCATCGCGTGGCCGGGCCCTCGTGGAGTCCGCGCCATGATCCCTCAGGAAATCATGCAGGAAATTCGCCGGATTCAGATCCGGACGAACAAGATCGTGAATGACATTTTCACTGGCCAGTATGAAAGTGTGTTCAAGGGCCAGGGGATGGAGTTTCACGAGGTGCGCGAGTATGTGCCGGGGGACGAGATTCGCGCCATCGATTGGAATGTGACTGCGCGGACCGGCGTTCCGCATGTGAAGTTGCTGGCGGAAGAGCGTGAGTTGACGGTGATGCTTGTAGTCGATGCGAGTGGGTCGGGGCGTTTTGGCAGCGTGCGGCGGTTCAAGAACGAACTCGCTGCGGAGCTGTGCGCGGTGCTTGCAATTTCCGCGATCAAGAATAATGACAAAGTCGGTTTGATTGTCTTTACCGACGACGTCGAATTGTACGTACCTCCGAGCAAGGGGCGGCGTCACGTGTTGCGCGTGATTCGCGAGATTCTCTACTTTCAGCCCAAGGGTCGCAAAACAAACATTACGGGCGCATTGCATTTTTTAAATGGCGTTACGCGTCGGCGGACGGTGACATTTCTCGTATCCGACTTCATGGCGAACGACTATGAGAGCGCGTTGCGCGTGGCGAACAAACGGCACGATGTGGTGGCGGTTTGCGTAAGCGATCCGCGTGAGAGTCATTTGCCGGATGTTGGTCTGCTATCCGTGCGCGATGCGGAGACCGAACGCGAGACGCTAGTGAATACGAGCAATCCCGCGATTCGACAGGAATATGCGAAGGCAGCCGCAAAGCGTGTAGCAGACCGCGATGCCATTTTGCGGCGCACGCGCGTGGATTCGATTCGTGTGCGGACGGACCGGCCTTATGTAGATGAGCTTTATCGTTTCTTTCGTATGCGCGAGAAGCGCTTTGTGGTGTGATGCCGTGTTGACGCGTCGTATAATATTCGCAGCATTGATCGCGGGGAGCGCGTGCATCGCGCACGGTGCTGGCGTGGACGCTCGCCTTGAAGTCGAACCAAAAGAAATTCCGTGGCACAAGGCGGTTTCGTTTGACGTGATCGTCGAAGCGCCAGCGAACACGGAAATCGAAATCCCAAATCTGAAAGATCATCTGGGCGGTTTGCAGGTCTCGGGCGATGCGCGGATTGTGACGGAAGATTTGCCCGATGGCCGGAAGCGTGTCACGCATCGTTACTCACTGGAAGCGCCGAAGCCGGAGGCGGGGAAGTTTCAGCCGGAACCGGTTGTCGTGAATGTGAAAGGCAGAGAGACGATTTCGCTGCCTACGCCTGAGATCACGGTACGCGATTTGACGCCGGATGAAGAGGCGGAAGCGCAACAGATGGCGCCTGCGCTTGCGCCGCTGAATGTGAAGAAGCGCGTGTGGGAGTATTGGCAGTTCTGGGCAGGGATTTCCGCGGCGGCGTTGCTTGGCACGCTAGCATTCATTCTGTATCGCTGGTATACACGCGCACGCCCTGCGCCGCCGGTACGTGTCGTACCTCCTTGGGAATCCGCGATGGCGCGGCTTTCCGCACTGGAGGCGAAGGGCTGGCGTGAGGCTGGAAAGTTGGAAGCGTATTACGTCGAACTTTCCGCGATTTTGCGTCACTACATAGAAGATCGCTTCGAACTGCACGCGCCGGAACGCACCACACCGGAATTTCTGAGCGAGGCGGGCAGCTCCGGCGTATTGAATGACGAGCACCAGCGGTCGCTGGCGACCTTTTTGCGGTACTCCGACCGTGTGAAGTTTGCGAAGTTTGAGCCGACTGCGGAGGACGCGTCGCGCAACTTTAGCGAAGTGAAGAAGTTTGTGGAAGAAACCATACCCACGCCTGCTGAGGCCGCGGCATGATTACCAATCTCATCAACACATTCAGCTTTCATATGTTGATGCACCCTTGGGTGCTTTGGTTTGCGCTTGCGCTGCCGTTGCTGCTGGCTGCGGAATGGTTCGCGCGCGCGCCGGGCGCGGTGACGGTTTCAACGGGGGAGACGCTGGCGCAGATTCGGCGCGATCATTTTAGTATCGTACGCCGACTGCCGGCCGTGGCGCGCGCACTTGGGCTCGTGTTGCTGCTGGTTGCGCTTGCGCGTCCATTGCAGGGGCTTTCGGTTCAAAAGGATGAAGCGGAAGTCGTTGACATCTTATTGTGCATCGACGTGTCTGAGAGCATGAAGGCCGTGGATATCGGCGGTGGGCAGGTGCAGGGATCGCGGCTGGACGTAACCAAAGAGGCCGTGCTTAACTTCATCCAGAATCGCAAACAGAATCCGGATCAACGGTTTGGTATCGATCGGATTGGCCTGATTCTCTACGCGAAATACGCGTGGACACAGACTCCGCTGACGGTGGATTATGGTGTTCTCGCGCACGACGTCGCCAAGGCTTCCTATCAACTCGGTGATACGAGCAAGGCGACGGCGATAGGTTCCGCATTAGGGCTTGCGGTGAACAAGCTGCGCAAGTCCGAAGCCAAGGCGAAAGTCATCATTCTGCTGACTGACGGCAACAATAACTTTGGTGATTTGGATCCCTTCACGGCCGCACAGATTGCGAAGGAATACGGCATCAAGGTGTACACGATCGCGGCGGGAAATTCCGACCAGGGTGTGGTGCCGGGCGGCGGTTTCTCCGCGTTCTTTGGTTATCAGCGCATTGCGATCGATACGGAGACGATGGAGCGCATTGCATCGATCACGGATGGCCGTTTCTTTCGCGCTACCGATTACAAATCGCTTGAAGGCGCGTACGATGAAATTAACCAACTGGAGAAGACGAAGATCGAGTTGGGCGATTACTACGAATACAAAGAGGCTTTTGTGCCTTGGGCGGTGCTTGGTGCTCTCCTCGTGATTGGATCGATCATTTCGCGCCGAATCTGGTTCGAGCCGGTGCCGTGATGATGGGTATTGAATTCGGCATACCGTACTACGGCGCGTGGCTTGCTGGCTCATCTTTCGCGCTGGTATGTCTGTATGTGGGATTGAATGTTCTGGAGCGCATGCGGAAGGGCCGGATCGAGCGGTTTGTGGAAGCGAAACTTGCGCCGCGTCTGCTCGCGGGTCTAGATGCATCGGCGCAGCGGCCGCTTGCTTGGTTTACCTTAATTGGTTTTGCAGCGCTTGCAGTCGCGATTGCCCAGCCGCACTGGGGGCAGTCGCTCCGCGAAATTCGAAAGCATAGCCGCGACTTTGTCATCTTGCTTGACACATCGGAGAGCATGCGCGCGCAGAATCCGCTGCCGAACCGCATGGAACGCGCGAAGCAGAAAATTGCGTTGCTCCTCGACAAGTCGCCCGCGGACCGTTTCGCGCTGATTGCATTTTCCGGCGCCGCGCAATTGCAGTGTCCGCTCACTCAAGATCACCGCTACGTGCGGACGGTGCTGGACAGCATGGACACGGACGTAATCAGCGCGGAAGGCACAAACATTGCGGATGCGCTACAGGCGGCGATCGAAGTGTTTAAAAAAGAAGACGAAGATGCGGGCGCAAGCAATAAGGCGTCGAGGGCGATATTGCTAATCTCCGATGGCGAACAATTGGAGGGCGACGGAGTAGAAGCGGCTAAGCAGGCGGCAGAGTATGCGCGTGTATTTGTATTGGGGATTGGCGATCCGCAGGGCGCGGACGTGAAGTTGCCGGAGTACATGACGCGATACATGGCAGGGCAACGCCGTGATACATCCAATCCAGATATGACGCAACCACACCGATCCATATTGGATGAGGAGACGCTAAAAGAGATTGCGCTCGAAGGTGGCGGCGCATACGCGCGGTCGGTTGCGGATACCTGGGACATCGATGAGTTGCACGCGCGCTTTGCGACGTTGTCTACACGCGATCTAAGCAGCGACTTGCGGTTGCGAATGGTGAATCGCTTTCAGTGGCCGCTGGCGATCGCGGTTGCGGCGTTCATTGCGGAAGGGCTCTGGCTTGCGTTGATGCCTTGGTTGCGGCGTCGGCGTATGAGCAAAGAACGCGCGAATGGCGTTGAAGGGGCCGAGTATGCGTGAGGCAATATTGGATATTGGTTATTGGACTTTGGAGTACAGGAGATGTATGCGCAGCCGATTTGCGCATACATCAGGGTCTCGACAGCCGGTTTTTTCACGTGCTTGCGCGCTTCAATTCAAGATCCAGCATCCAAAATTGAAAATGCTCTATCTCGCAATCGTTATCTCGGTCGCTGCTTCGTCATGGTCCGTGGCGTCCGCGGAATCCCTGCACGACCGCATCCAACGCGCGAACGGATTGCTGAAGCAGGGCGAAACCGGAAAGGCGCTGGACTCGTATAACGAAATTAAGGTGGATCATCCTGATTCGCCGGTGCTGGAATATAATATTGGTTGCGCAGAGTATGAGCAGCAGTTAAAGGATCTCCAGGCGAACGCAAAAAAAGCGAAGCCCGATTTTTCGCAGGCGATTCAGTCTTTCGAACAGGCGATGCAGAGCAAGAGCCCGGAAGTGAGCGAGAGCGCTGCTTATAACCGCGCGACAGCCTTGGCGCAGACGGCGAAAGCTCTTGAGGAGCCCAAAGAACAGCCATCGCCGAGCGTGACGGCCCCAGGAACACGAAAAGACATTGATCCACATCAGACGCAAGGACCTATTGAGGCAAATTCGACGGAGCGCGAGAAAGCGTTTCGCGATGCGATAAATGCATATCAGGACGTCCTCGCAAAAGATCCGGGCAATGTGAGTGCGCAGCACAACATCGATCATTTGCGGTACACGATGAAGAAAGGAACGCCTCCTCCGCCACCTTCGCAGGGCGGGGAAGACCAACAGGAACAGGACCAAGGCGGGACAGGACAGAATCAGGAACAGCAACCGAAGCAGGACCCGTCCAAGGAACAGAGCGATCAACAGCCGCAGGACCAGCCTCAGCAACAGGACAACGAGCAAAAGGATCAGGAACAGAGTTCTCAACCGAACAAGCCTGAACCAAACGAGAACAGCGAGGGCCAGCAGAGCGAGACTCAGCCGGACAGCGGCGAGATGCAAGAAGAGCCACAGGAAAATAGAGAGGATGCAGGTACACCGCCTCCCGATCTTCAATCAGTCGAGGCGTTGCTTCAATCGCTGGAAGCGCAAGACAAAGAGATGCAGAAAGAACTCCGCAAGGGCGATCGGACGACGCGGGTGCGTTCCACGGGCTGGTGGTGATGCGGGGTTGCCTTCCTGTATTGCTGGCACTCTCGCTGAGCAGCTACGCGGCGACGATTTCCATTTCCACCGAGTCGCAGACCTTTACCAAGGGAGTGCCCTTCATAGTTGAAGTAGTGATCGGCGGCCGCGAAGTCACCGGGATTGATCTCCCCGAGTGCGAAGGCGCGTCCATAGGAAGAGCTCCAGCTTATTCAAGCTCAGCTTTTCAGGATGTCAATGGAACAATCACTTCCACCATCACGCTGGGATATAACGTTACGCCGGACCGCGCTGGAGCAATCGTCATCCCGCCGTTTAAGGCTGTAGCGGATGGCGAGACCGTCTCGTCGCAGGATCTGCGTATAACGGTGATGGACGCTCCGAAGCCTGCTGATTCCACCGCGCGATCGACATCGGGCGACCGTGCATTATTCACGGAGATCAAGACGGACAAGCTAGAGGCGTACCAAGGCGAACCGATTATTCTGACAATGGAGGTCTGGATCGGTGAAGGCGCGGCAGTTCGATACGAACCAACGGGATTTCCGGAACTCACCGGTTTCTATGCCTTGCCGCGCGACGTTGCCAGTGAAGGAAGAGCATTAGAGCGCCATGAAACACGTGACGGAAGGAACTATAAGGTAGTACCTTTCGTGCAGATCCTGTTTCCCGCACAATCGGGCGAACTGCGTATCGGACCCTGGACGTGGAGTTGCAGCATCGCGTTTGGCGGGCGGGCGCGCTCTCGCGATGTGAAGACTAATCCGTTTTCGATCAACGTCAAGCCGTTACCGCCGCCTCCACAGGGATTCTCCGGAAGTGTTGGGAAGTATCAGATTACTTCATCGCTCTCGGCGCCGAGTACCGACGTTGGTGTGCCTTCGATGCTCACCGTAAACGTGAGTGGCAACGGAAACCCCGATGCGATTGGATTGCCTGCATTGCCTGCGATCGATGGACTCTACATCGATGAACCGAAGCGGAAGGATAATGCAATTTCGGCGGGACCTGCCGGACAGGATTTTGTCTTCAAGATAACTCCGCAACGCGCGGGCGACATCGAGATTCCGGCAATTAGTTATACGTACTTCGATCCTGAGTTGGGGTCATATCAGACCGCACAAACCAACCCCCTGGTGTTGTTGGTGCGGGGGGCGAAGAAAGAAGAACAGGTGGTCGTTGGTGCGGGCGGGGAGTTCAAGAAGGAGTCGCTTGGCAGCGACATCTTGGATATTGTGCCTTCTACGCGAACCTTGGCGCCGGAACACAACTTGACGGTTCCGACGATGCTGGGATTCGGCGCACCAGTGGTTGCCTATCTTGCGTTTGGAATAGCATTGCGGCGGCAGCGGCGGTTCGCAACGGACCGGGCGTATGCACGCAAGTACGGCGCTCTTAAGCGGGCGTCCGAATTGCTGGAGAAGGCGCGGCAATCAAGGAAGTCAGCGGACGTGTTGTATCACGCTGTGACAGGATATGTCGCGGACGAGTTTGACCTTCCTGAAACGGGAATGACGTCTGCAGAAGCGCGATTGTTTTTCTCTTCGCAACGGGTGCCTGACGACATTGCGGAGCCGTTCCACAAGATTCTGAAAGCTTGCGAGCGAGCGCGATACGCTGCGTCAGAGTTGTCTGCCGACGAAGTCGACGCGTTGATTCAAGGCGCTAAAACAGGAATGGAGCGTTTAGACCAGTTCCTTCGGCAGGGACGCGCGGCATGATCACGGCATTAATGGTTAGTCTTTCATTTTGCGCGGGCGCATATGACGACGCGTTTCAGCGCGGTAACACGGCGTATGAGCAGGGAGACTTCGCAGCGGCGATCGCATCGTATGAGCAACTGGTTGCGGAAGGTGTTGTGGACGCCGACGTTTTCTACAACCTTGGCAACGCGTATTATCGAGAGAACAATCTGGGCGCGGCGATTATGAATTATGAGCGTGCTTTGCAGGTCGCGCCGAGGCACTCGGCCGCGCTTCAGAATCTGGAGTACTGCGTCGCGCAAACGCAGCACCAATGGGGTAAGCCGTTGCCGCCGCCCTGGCAGGAGGGCTTGTTGATGTGGCACGACAACTGGACGCCGGGGGCGGTGTACCGCCTTGCTGTGCTATGCTGGATTGCGTTTTGGGCTGTGCTGGCCGCCCGTCTGTGGAAACCGAACAAGCACCTCACGCAGGCCGCGATTGTGCTGGCCCTCGCGGCGGCCGCCTTCGCAACGTCAGCGTACGCCAAGTTCCACCCGCCGCTTATCGCCGTTGGGACACGCGACAATACGCCGGTGCGTTTTGGATTGGGCGGCGAAGATGCGACAAGCTTTGAATTGATGCAGGGAGACCGGGTTGTGATCGATGCACGGCGTCAGGGTTGGGCACAAGTGCGCACTATCGACGGCGAACGCGGCTGGGTCGAGGAAAGTGCGTTGGCGCTTGTGGGTCCGCCTTATACTCAGCCTGCAACGAAGGCCGCGCCAGCGAATGTACAGGAGCTGAATGAATCGAACGTTTGAAGAACTGGTCGAACTGGCGCAATCGCCGGACCATTCGCATGGCGCGTTGACGCGCGATGAATGCCTGCTCGCAACGCGCCACTATGCTGCGCTCAATCGCGAGTCATTGCGCCGCGAACACAACGAGGGTGCGTCGGGCAGCAATATTGTGCACCTCCTGTCTGACATCGCCGACGAAGTGGTACGTGGAATATTTCACTTTGCCCTGGCGTCGCTGGGTTTGCATCGCGCGGTGCAGTCGCGCGTCGCGTTATGTGCCCTTGGCGGATACGGGCGGGGCGAACTAAGCCCGTTTTCCGATCTCGATATCTCGCTGCTCTACGAAGGTCCACTGGACGAAAACATCCGCGCGATTAACAGTTTTCTAATTCCATTCTTTTGGGACAGCGGATTTGTTGTCGGGTATTCAATTCACAGTATTCAAGAAGCCAATGAACTTGCCTCGGAAGACATTTTGACTTTCACGCGCTTTCTTGAGAGCAGACATCTCGCGGGCGACAGCATGGTCTTTGCGCGGTTGAAGCTGCACATTCGCGAACTGCGTTCCGGTGCTATGGCGGAGAAGTTCGTTGAACAGAAGGTGCGCGACCGTTACGAGACATTGGGGGGCGAGCACCAGGACCTGTACGCCCCAGAACCGAACATTAAAGAAAACGCCGGCGGGCTGCGCGATTTTCACACTGCGTTGTGGTTACTGATGATGTCCTATGGGATCACGACACTGGATGAAGCGGTGGCGCAGGAGATCATCACGCAAGACGAACACCTCACGCTGATCGACGCGATCGATTTTATGTGGCGGATTCGCAACGAACTTCACTTTCATGCCGGGCGCGCGGACGATCGCTTGTCGTACGCGAACCAGGTCCATGTTGCCGAGGCATTTGGGTATATGCCAGGCCCGAGCGTTCGGCGGTTTATGCAGGACTATTACACGGCGGCCGGCAAGCTGCGGCGATTCATGCGTGTCGTCGCGCGCACGTGCAGTCCTTCGAGCATTCCGCTGCCCGACTCGGGAATGCCAATTGCGCAGGATTACGTGACGGAAAACGGCGAGCTATACGTTGGCGTGGGCGATAACCAATGGTTTTTTCACAGCCCGACGCGTCTCATGGAAGTGTTCTGGGTATCCGCAAGACATAAGGCCCCGTTGAGCCATAGCGTGGAACGACTGGTGACCAGCAGCCTGAGTCTGATTAACGATGCGTTTCGCGAAAGCGACGTAGTGCGCCGCTTTTTTCTTGCCATGTGCAATCATCCCCTGCAGGCGGGGCATGCGCTGCGGCAATGCGCTTCAGTGGGTGTACTGGGACGATACATCCCGGAGTTCGCGGATGTAGACAGTGTAATTCGTTACGCGGATTTTCATTCGTATCCCGTCGGAGAACACACGCTCCGTGCTATCGAGGCGCTCGCAAATGTGGACAGTGTTCCTGGTGCGGTGGGGCGGTGTCTCCGGGAAGCGCTGGAGAATTTGTCGGATCCCTACATTCTGGTCCTTGCAATATTGTTTCATGATCTTGGAAAGGTGCAGGGCGACGTACACGTCGAGGAGAGTGTGAAACTTACGCGGCAAATTTGCGAGCGCATTGGAATAGACGAGGGAGACACGGAGCGCATTTCGTTCTTGGTCCAGCAACACATTCTAATGACGACGATTAGCCAATACCGCGACATTGACGACGATCATATTCTGGACACGTTCGCGGCGACCATGCAAAACGAGTACCGGTTACGGGCGCTATTCTTGTTGTCGTACGCGGACATGTCCGCCGTGGCGCCGGGCGTGTGGAACGAATGGAAGGGGGCGCTGCTGTTGCAGCTATATCTGCGCACCGTGAAGCGTTTGCTCGGGCGCGCGGAAACTTCCGGCGAGGAGTTTTGGAAGTCCACGAAGGCAGACGAGACGCGCGAAGCGACGCGCGAAGAACTGCGAGACCTAGTTGTGGAGCATCTCCAGGGCATGGGGCAGCGCTACTTCGTAGCGTTTCAAGCCGAACAGATTGCGCAGCACATAGAGTGTATCGCCGAAGCGCAGAAGTCGGGTCTCTCCATTCGGCACGTGACAAATACGGTTACACAAAAGAGCGAAGTTGTCATATGCACGCGGGATCGGCACGCCCTATTTTCGATGATCGCGGGGTGCTTCTCCTCGCAGTTGGTGGACATCAGCGGAGCGGCGTTGTTTACGCGACCGGACGGGTGGGTCATCGATGCATTTACCGTGTCTGACGCGCGGAATTCGCGCCCATTGACGACAGCGATGCTCCACCGCTTGGAAGAAGTTTTGAATGCGGTACTTATCGACGGGGATGATGTTCAAGATCATGTAGATAGGGGAATGCGGCGGTTATTTGCATTGTTGCAACCGAGAGCGGCAGTGCCAACGCGGGTGTTATTCGACAATCATTCGTCGAAGTATCATACTGTCATGGACATTGAGACGGGTGACCGTACGGGCTTGCTGTACGACATAACCCGTGCTATGAGCGAGCTTGGGCTGGACATCTCGACCGCGCGCATTGTCACAGACGTGCAACGGGTCCGCGACTCGTTCTACGTAACCAAAGATCGCTGCAAGGTAGAAGACGAAGAAACACTGGCGGCCATTCGCGACGCGATACATCAAGCGATCCATCCGCGGGCCGTTGCCGAGACCAAAGGAGGTAGAGTATGAAAGTTTTCCGAAACCGCATTCTCCCGGCCCTGCTCGCATTGTTGTGCGCGAGCAGCGCGCAGGCCATCACGCCGATGCTGCGCGAGCTAGAGGATGCGTTTATCCGCATCGGCGAGCAGGTGCGGCCTGCGGTGGTCAATGTAGAGTCCGAGCAAGACGAAGAGGAGATGGGCGATGCGGGGCGTCGCGCGCCAGGCCTCGAAGACTTTTTCAAATATTACGGCATTCCCATGCCTGACCCCGAAAACCCGCAACGCCGCGCACCGCGGCCTACGGCGTCGGGCTCTGGATTTATCTTCGATAAGGCCGGTCATATCGTCACGAACAATCACGTGATTGAAGGCGCGAAGTCGATCAAGGTACGTCTTATCAACGGCAAAGAATACGAAGCGGAGAAAGTGGGCGCGGATCCGGATACAGACATCGCGGTCATCAAGCTGAAGGAACCGCCATCGGACCTGCACGTAGCGGAACTGGCAAATTCGGACGAAATCAAAGTGGGCCAGTTCGCAATCGCGTTGGGCAGCCCGCGCGGGCTGGAAGGTTCGCTGTCGTTTGGTCACATCAGTGCTTTGGGGCGCGATGCATTGCAGTTGCCGATTACGCTGCGTTTCCAGAATTTTATTCAGACGGACGCGGCGATCAATTTTGGCAACAGCGGCGGTCCGCTTGTCGATATCGATGGACGCATTATGGGCATGAATACGGCGATTGATGCCGTGGGGCAATCGCTTGGTTTTGCAATTCCAATCAATATGGTGAAGGAAGTAGCGCCGCAACTTATCGCAAGCGGAAAAGTGACACGCGGTTTCCTGGGCGTGATTGGTATTCAGGACATCAAGGATATTGTGTCAGGCAGCACAACGGCCGAAGAACTTGCCGAGTCGCTTGGTTTGCCGGATACGCAAGGCGCGTACGTGAACGGTTCGCCCGATTTTCCGGATGGCGCGATCCCCGAATCTCCAGCCCAGAAGGCGGGCATCAAGCGGGATGACGTGATTCGCAAAGTAAATGGCGAGGCAGTAGTTGGTGCGCAGGACCTTGTGAACAAGATATCGAAGATCGCACCGGGCCAATCGGTGAAGCTCGAGATCTGGCGCGAGAAAGCGTCAAAAGAGTTTGACCTGACGCTTGCTGAATATCCGGGCGATGCGATTAAGGCGCGGCTTGGGAATGCGTTGCTTGGCATGCGCGTGCAAACATTGACGCCGGAATTGAAAAAGCGCGCCGGGCTGTCGGAAGAACTTCAGGGTGTCGTCGTGATGGACGTTGAGGAGAACTCACCGGCCTTCGAGGCGGACATTAATGCGGGCGATATCATCACGGAAATTGAACAGGCGCCGGTGGCATCGGTCGAGGATTTCCGTAGCAAGATTGGCGAGCATGCGAAGCCGGGTTCGAGCGTACGCTTCCGTGTTCAGAAACAGGGCGGCACAAGTTTGCCGGTACTGGTAAAGGTACCTGAAACGCCCAAGTAGGCGGTGCGTTTTCCAATTTCGCGCGGGGACGGGCTAGCCGGTTCGTCCCCGCGCGTTGTATATTTGGGACTTATGGTCGATGAATCCGCAGAGGTGCAGGAAACGGAAGGCGCGCGGGCTGCGCGGTTCCTGCGCGTAACCGCGTCAATCATTGGGTTCGGATGCGCAGGAATTGTCGTTATTGCGACGTTTCTCACGCCTGACCCGCGCGGATTTGGGACCCATGAGCAACTCGGGCTTCCGCCTTGTGTGTCAACGAAATTTCTACATGTGCCATGTCCCGTCTGCGGAATGACAACCGCGTTTTCCTTGATGGCGCATGCGCGGCCAATCGACGCGTTCCGTACGCAACCGGCGGGCACCGCTTTCTTCGTGATCTGCCTGTTTGGGTTTGGCGCGGCGCAATCGACTTTCGTGCTGGGTCATGTACCGCCGTTCATCGCGCGCATTGCGTCGTCGCGACAAACCATGTGGGCAATTGGCGTGCTGCTGACCGCCGGATGGTTATACAAGGTATATATTCTCTATCACTAGGCGCGGCGTGAATTCTTTAAGGGATGGCGCGCGCTGTGCTACGATCTTCCGAATGATTCCCACCTCGGGCCGAACTTACTATGCACGGCATTGACGAAAGCACGAACTACGAAGAACGGAACGTCGCGAAGCCCAAAGGCGACTCCTGGACCATATACAAGCGGCTGCTTGGTTACGTCTTCGATTACAGGGCGCGGCTTGCCGCGTCGATTGTGCTTGCGTTCTTCGTGGCAATTTCGCTGGGAGGAATCATCGTCCTGGCGGGCAATGTCATCAGCTACACGTTTGATACCGACATCAATGTCGCGAAAGCCCTGGCCCGTGATCAAGAAAAAATAATTGGCGCCGCGGATGACGTGCATAAATTTCTGGGATTGGAGCATCGAGGTTGGGCGACCGCATTAGCCGGTAAGATTGAGGAATCCGTAGAATTCGCGCGCGTTGACGAGAACAAGACCCGGGTGATGATATGGCTGTGCGTTCTCGTCGTCGTACTATCTCTAATTGGCGGCGTTTCACGCTTCGGTCAGGAATATCTCTGCGCATCGATTGCTACCTTCATTACCGTTCGGCTCGGACTGGAAATGTTCGACAACGTCATTCGGCTGCCTATCCGCTTTTTTGAAAAGCACACTTCGGGCGAAATCATTGCACGCATGACGAATGATTGCTTCACTGCCGGCCGTGGGCTGACCGCGGTTTTCATGAAGCTATTTCGAGAGCCATTTAAGGCAATCATCTTCTTCACCATCGCGATGGCGATTTCACCGAAATTGACGCTTATCGGCGTTGGTGTGCTTCCGCTGGTCGGCCTGATCATGATCAAGGTCGGTCAGAAGGTGCGGAAGAACATGCGGCGCACGCTGGAGCGCATTGCAGGATTGCAGACGGTCGGCAAGGAAAGCGTCTCAGGTATTACGATCATCAAAGGCTTCCTTATGGAAGATTACGTGCGGTCGTTGGTGCGGCGCGAATACGCAAAACTTGAGCGACAAGGCCTGAAGATGATGCGCGCCGATGCGGCGATTGGACCGCTCACAGAGTTTGTCATGGTGCTCGGTTTCGTTGTGTTTATTCTCGTCAGCGTGGGGGAAGTTCTCGCCAACCGGCTAAACGTGGGCGATTTACTCCAGGTCTATGGCGCATTACTAATGATGCTCGATCCGGTGCGCAAGCTCACCGCTGTAAACAACGCGGTCCAGACGAGTGTCGCGAGCGCGGAACGCGTATTCGAATTCATCGACATCAAGCCGGACATCGTTGATGCGCCGGGCGCGATCGAAATAGCGCCGTTGCGCGACGCGATCCATTTTGATGACGTGCATTTTTCGTACGATGGCAAGACAGAGGTCTTGCGGGGTGTGACCTTCGATGTGAAGAAAGGGGAGATGGTCGCAATCGTGGGGCACAGCGGCGCTGGAAAGAGTACGCTGGCGAAGCTTGTTCCGCGTTTTTACGATGTAAACAAGGGCAGTATCCGCATCGATGATACGGACATCCGCAAGGCGACGCAGTCCAGCCTGCGCGCGCAGATTAGCATTGTGACACAAGATACGATTCTGTTTAATGCGTCGGTCCGTGAGAATATCAGCGCAGGAAAAACGACGTATAGTGACGAACGATTGCGCGAGGCTGTGAAGGCGGCGCACGCGACGGAGTTTGTCGAGAAGCTCTATCAGAAATATGACACGGTGATCGGCGAGGCGGGCAATTCGCTTTCCGGCGGACAGCGGCAGCGCCTGGCAATTGCGCGCGCAGTGATTAAGGATCCGGCGATTCTCGTATTGGATGAAGCTACATCGAGTTTGGATTCGGAGAGCGAGCGCGCCATACAAGAAGCATTGGAGGAGTTTGTCGTCGGGCGCACGACAGTGGTGATTGCGCATCGCCTATCGACGATTCAGCGCGCGGACAGAATACTGGTGCTTGATCAGGGACGATTGGCAGAGCAAGGGACGCACAAGGAATTGTTACAGCGGCAGGACAGCATCTACCGGCGTTTATATGAGACACAGTTTTCTTCCAGCGATAACGCGAAACCGGACGATGCTTCTGAAGATGCCGGCGGTTCTGCGGCGGTCGTCAAACCTATGCGGCCCACTGCCCCGGCATCCTCAGCCGTTCCAACCATTGCTGCACGCGAAGACGCGGTGTACTAGGCGTGATGGTGCAAGAGTGTGAGCGTACGAACGGGCGGATTGGATTGCGCCGGCATCGTGTACTTGTCGCGATACGAGTTGTTTCGCTCTCTTTTATTGCGCTGGCCGCCTGCCTGGGCCTGCAGTCCTGCTCAGACAAGGATTCGGCCGACGTTAATTTGAAGCCCGTGTCTGAATTAAACCTTTCAGGGACGCAGAAAGAACAAACCGCGGGCCCTGTTAATACGGTGCCAATTCGTATCAAAGTCGTCGATATGAATGGTAAGCCGGTGGCGAATATGCTGCCGATTGCGACAAAGAAGGCGAATGCGTTTGACGTTCCATTGGCAAAGGGCGAATTGACGGGAGACGATGGCGCAGGTTTGGTGAATGTGCCTGCGGACCAGTATCTTTACGTGCGCGCGTGGGATCCCATCAAGCAGATTTTTGCGAACAACTATTACGATGTGTTGCCGGGACGTGCCGCGCCGATAGAAGACCTACAAGTGACAATGCTTTTGGGCGCGTCGCTTGATGTGGATGTGATGAGCGCGGACGGCGCGCCGATCGTCAGTCAGCCCGTGGGCATGATGATGAGCCATCCTGTACACGGGCCGTGGTGGCCCGCGGAAACACAAACGGACTCAAACGGGCGTGCTCGCTTTGGTCCGGTGCCGCCCGGCAAGTATCTCATCACTATCGAGACGCGCGACCATAAGAAAGTGGAACTGCCGGAGCAGACGTTAATGCCGGGACAGACGGCGAGCCTTGGTCCAGTCAAACTGCAGTAGATTATTTTGTCGCCTCCTTAAGTGCGCTTCCGCGCGACGCAAAGGATTGAAAGTCCGAAGGGGAGCGGCGCAATCCGCAATAGCGCGCGCTCCAACGCTAGAACCAAAGCGAAAATGGCAGCCGCCAGTGTTCCGGTTGTTCCATCCAAATCGGATGCCGGCAGTGGCCGTCGTTTTCTCCACAACCGCTTAAGGGCAATCGCCGGGAATAGCAGGGAGTTCCAGTATGTGGTGTAGACGATCTCAAATCCCACTTTTTGGAGCATGCGCTCGACCTCGCGCTTTGTGAACCGACGTGCAGTGTGCACATGCACATCGTGAGACGAGTAGAGCCATTGATATGCAGGCAGATTCAACAGTAGTACTCCGCGTGAATTCAGCACATTTGCAATTTCGCGCAGCGGAATGTGTGGGTCGGAAATTGATCGGTGGCAAAGCACGTCACACGATATCGCTGTGTCGATGGAGGCTGCAGCAAACGGCAGTGCGGTGACCGATGAAACAGCGGTTTTGACGTGCCCGCGCTTGCGGCACAAGTGAACGGCATCGGGTGAAAAATCAATTCCCAAGCAAACGCCATGCGTGTTTAGGTGGGAGAGATTAGCCCCCGTTCCGCATCCCGCGTCTAGCACGCGTAATGGGCTATGCAGTTCCGCGCAGTTCCATGCGATATCCAACATGGCGCGCAGACCCGCGTACCACCAGTGGCGGTCTTCGACGCGGTACATGATGGCGTATTCGTCGCGTTCCATTGCGTGCTACATCGGAATACAGTTTTGGGGAGCCGGAAAGCCAAAGCGGCGTCTGCCCGCCGCCGCACTCCAAATAGTCGGCTTGCGATGAGTTTGGTCTTCTGGTTTAGACATGGTGTGAACACACTGCGTCGGCCACGGTATTCACATCGGCCATCGATAATTCGGGATACAGAGGGAGAGACAGTACTTCATTGCAGGCGCGTTCGCTGATTGGGAAACTGCCCGCTACGTATCCAAGATTAGTGTACGCAGGTTGCAAGTGAATTGGGGTGGGATAGTGGATCTGTGTGCCAATGCCATTGTGGCTTAGATGTTCACGCAGGCAATCCCGCTGCTTTGAACGAATGACGTAGAGATGATAGTTGCTGGTCGCCAAGGCGGATTCCTGCGGCAGCGCAACTGGGCCGCCGGAAAGTAGATCGTGATAGCGTGCGGCGCGTTCGCGGCGGGCGGTGTTCCACGCATCGAGGTGGCGTAGCTTGACGCGCAAGATCGCAGCCTGGATTTCGTCGAGACGGCTATTGAAACCTTCGGTTACGCTACGGTATCGGCTTTCCTCGCCGTAGTTGCGCAGTGCGCGGACGCCTTCTGCGATAGCTGGGTCGCGCGTCAGCACCGCGCCGCCGTCGCCATATGCGCCGAGGTTTTTGCTAGGGTAAAAACTGAACGCAGCGGCATCGCCAAAAGTGCCGCATTTCTTACCTTTGTATGAAGCGCCGTGTGCCTGTGCGCAGTCTTCGACGATTTTTAGGTCGTGTTCTTGTGCAATAGTGAGAATTGCGTCCATGTCGCAGGGATGACCGTAGAGATGGACGGGGACGATCGCGCGCGTGCGCGAGGTGATGGCGCTGCGCAGCGACCGGGGACACATGGTGAGTGTGTCGTTGTTCACATCGGCGAGGACTATTGCCGCTCCAGATGCAGCGATACCGCAGACGGTGGGTACGCAGGTGTTTGCCGCAGTGATGACCTCGTCGCCGGGTTTTATGCCGACGGCACGCAGCGCGAGATGGATGGCGTCTGTACCGGATGCGCAGCCTACGGCGATGTTGCCTGTGCTGTGATACGCAGCGAACTCTTCCTCAAACGCAGCGCACTGTTTGCCGAGTATGAACCAGCCAGCGTCGAACACTTCGGCGATTGCAGCGTCGATTGCGCCTTTGATAGACAAGTATTGCGGCTTTAGTTCTGCGAAGGGGATCATGTTCTGCCCCTTACCCCGCGGAGTTTGTAGAGAAAGACTTCCTGAAACCAGAGGCTCGAGAGATTTACCGCAACGCGGAACAGGCGCGGGAAGTTAAAGAATTGTGATTTGCCATGTGCGCGCTGGTAATGGTGGACTGGTACTTCAACGATGCGGAAGCGGGCGCGGGTGATGCGCATCATCATTTCCGCGCATATGACACCGCTGTCGTGTTTTAGTTCTACGGTGTCGAAGACGCTGCGGCGGATGAGGCGGAAGTCGCAGTCGGTATCGCAGATGTGGAGGCCGAAAGCAACACGGACAATCCAGTGGTAAATGCGGCCAATGACGATGCGGTGAAGCGGGTCGTGGCGCTGGATTTTGTAGCCCTGCACAACGTCCACGTCCGGCCCGGCTTTCTCGATCAACAGCGCTAGTTCGCGTACGTCATATTGTGCGTCACCGTCGGTATAGAAAATCCATTCCTTTGTGCCGGAGGCAAAGCCGGAACGCAGCGCGCCGCCGTAGCCTTTGTTGGTTTCGTGGCGAACGATATTGATGTTTGGGTATTCTTGCGCGACACGATCGAGAAGGTCGAGTGTTTGCTGACCGCTGCCGTCATCGATGATGGTGAAGTCGTAGTCGATGCCCAGTTTCTCGGCGGTTTGTAGCGTAAAGAGCACCATACTGCCCATCGTGCCCCAGTCGTTGTAGCAAGGGTAGAAGATGGAGACGGACGGTTTTGTGTTCTGCGTCAACGTTGTTCCTTTGCCGGTTCAATAATTGCGTAGCGTCCAACTGATTTTATCGGAGTGTCTGGCGTAATCAAGCCTGACTGGCTGGTTTGATCCAATATGACCACATCGAAAACGGTCCAATCGTCCTTTACGGTTACGCGCGATATTGAAAGTTCCGCGAACAGGTTTACGATGCGTTCGGCGGGGTAGAAGGTAGTGGCGAGCTTCTTGCCGGGATAATCGTGCGCCAGCGTGTAGAGGAGTTTTCGTTCATCGCGCATTTTGTCAGTTGTCAGCATGGCGCGGAAACGCGGAAAAGAATTCCACGCTGCCAGTGTGATCATTAGCAAGGATAGGGCCAGGCCAATCCATCGGCCATTGCCGGGCACGACCTTAAGCATGCGAAAACCGTTCGCGCATATCGTTCCGGCAAACAATGCGCCAATTGCAAAGCTATACCAGAGGTAGCGCGGGTGATTCGCTGTGGTGAAGAACACCCACCAGTAGGTGTTGAACAGGCCAAAGAGCGCGAGGAACAGCCATGCAGGGTTATATGTGGTTAGCATGGCCATTATTGATGCGGAGATAAGGCCAAGACACAAAAAGAGGACTGCTGCGATCCAATGTTCTGCGAGCCAGGCGAGTGTGTCGCTTAGCGGGTCAAGTCCGAAAAGCAGGTTGTGCTGATACATGGCGAGATGGCCTTCGGCGGTTTCGCTTCCCTGCGGTCCGAATACACTCGTGATTGTGACCCAAGACGCGAGGACGCAGAGCGCGACGCCTGCGGGTGTTAGGGCGTGAACCATACGGATGCGACGATGCGTAAGAAAATCGTAGTACCACATGCCGAGACCGGGCCATGCGGCGAGCACGAGGACATACTTTGTGACGAGGGCGCAGCCGAAAAGTAGTCCTGCGATGGAGCAGAGCAGAAGCGGCTTTGCGGAGTCGAGCGCGCGGCCCCAAACGATCATTGCAGCGAGCAAGTACATTAGCGCGGGTGCTTCGCCGTAGAGTGTGCGCGCCAAATAGAGTGAACCAGGCGCGAAGAGCATAAATGCGGCGCCAAGCGCGGCAGCGTTTGCACTGACCGTTTGCGCAAGGAAGCTGAATGCGATGAATGTGAGCGCGAGATAGAACACGGCCATGGCGAGACGGCCCGCGTGAAATGGATTGCCTAAACAGAGTATGGATGCGGCAACCGGCAGGAGGACTGTCGGGCCGACGCTGTCGTAATCGTCGAAGGGGCGGAACCCGGTGGCGGGCATTCCAGAGCCGTAGACGCCGTGCATGGCGACATTGCGTGCGACGATGAGGTGGTGGGTTTCATCCGGTTCTATGTGGGGGTACATTGGGAGCCGCAGGGTGCTCGACAGCGTGACAAGTGCGATCACGATACTGATGGGTAAAAGCATCTGCTGGTTCCATGCGGCTTTTCGCGCGGGGCGGAGACTCGGCAACGTCGGCATCCGCCGTCTAAGTAATAGCAGCGTGGCAACGCTGGAAACGAACAGCGCGGAAAAAAAGATCGCCTTAATGAGGAGACGCTGGGTGTTTGGACCTCCGATGTTCTCGCCTCCGGACTGGAAGAGCAACAATACCCACGAGGCCGACGCGGTAAACCCTGCGCATACAAAAATCAGGAGGGCGAAGAAAACGGCGTATGTCAAACGGAAGCGATGAAACACGTGTGATACGTCGCGCGCATTCGCCTGCACTATTTTTCCGCCAGCCAAGTCTAGATGCCCCCACCCGGTTGTGTGCGAGTATAACAGCGGCGTGCGCGGAATCGAACTGATTCGCGGGTTGTGCGCGGCTACGTCGAGCTACGATAATGGCGGTCCACTTGGGAGGGGAATTCGGTGCCGGAGAAAGGCCTGTTTTTACAGAACGTCGTGGCGGTGATTTGGGACTTCGACAAGACGCTTTCGCCGAATTACATGCAAAAGCCGCTTTTCGATGCATACGACATTGACGAGGACATATTCTGGTCGGAGGTGAACGCGCTGCCGGATTACTACAAGCGCGCGGGAATCAGTGTGCAGAAAGACACCTGCTATCTTGGGCATTTGCTGTCTTACGTGCGCGCGGGACGGATGCCGGGGTTGACGAATGCCCGGCTGCGCGAGTTGGGTGCGGGCATAGATTTTTTTGCGGGGATACCGGAACTGTTTGGCGCGTTACGGGCGTCAATTGCATTACCACGTTATGAAGAGCATGACATCCGTCTCGAGCATTATGTTGTGAGCACGGGGTTGGTTGAGATGATCCACGGATCGCGGATTGCAGATTATCTTGATGGGATTTATGGTTCTGAATTTATCGAAGAACCTGCGGCGCCAGGTTACGATCGTGCAGTTCCGCCAAAGCATGGGCTTGTGAGTCAGATTGCGGGGTTTCTCGATAACACGACGAAGACGCGCGCGCTTTTTGAGATTAACAAGGGAGTGAACAAAGAGGCGGGCATCAGCGTAAATGATTTCATTCCGGAAGATGAGCGGCGCGTTCCGTTCAAAAACATGATTTATATCGCCGACGGTCCCAGCGATATTCCGTCGTTCTCAGTAGTGAAGAAGTTTGGCGGTCAGACCTGCGCAGTATATGCACCTGACGTCGAGCGAGAGTTTCGTCAGGCGCTGTCGTTACAGGAGAACGGGCGCGTGGCGTTTTGCGCGCCCGCAGATTATCGCGAAGGAACACATACCTATCGTTGGCTGAACAATCAGGTGTTGCGCATCGCGGATCGGATGATTGTCGAACGTAAGGCTACGCTGATGGGCAAAGTTGGGCGCGGGCCAACACATGCTCCGGAGGACGTTGCCGCGCCGAAATGAGCTGCGCCGCGTTCAGGCGATTGAGGCGCTACTGGGCGCGGGCACGTCGATGTTTGGCCATTGCTTCCATCAATCGTTCGAGGGGCCAATCCGCGAGCGAGCTGATGGTGAGGTCCGCGTGACCCAGGGCCAATCCTGCAGTGACGGGGTTCGGGACGGCGACTGCGAAGATGCCGGCCCGGTTTGCGGCGAGTAGGCCGTTTGGTGAGTCTTCCAGAACAACCGCACGATCGGCGTGTGCGTTCATTCTTGTTAGCGCGAGGTTGAACAACTCCGGATCGGGTTTCGCATGGGTGACGTTTTCCACCGTAACAATGCAACCGAAGCGGTGTGCGATGTTGTGGCGAATCAGATGGCCTTCCACCCAGTCGCGTGTTGCGCTGGACGCGACGGCGAGTTTCACGCCAAGGCGATCGGCGTCATCGAGATAGGATGCGATGCCGGGGCGCAAAGCTTCTTTCTGCAATAGATTGTGGAATCGCAACTGGTGTCGCTCTTTGATTTCGAGACGGGGTATTTCGCAGCCGGCGGTGGCTTCGAGGTGGGCGAGCGGATCGAAGGTGCCGGCGCGTTGCCCGATGCTTTCGCCCCAGACTTCGAGCGACATACTCACGCCGAACTCACCGTAAATTTCTTGCCATGCATCGTACTCGGGTGTTTCGGTATCGAGAATTAGTCCGTCAAAATCGAAGATTACGAGGTCAATCATGCAACAACTTTCATTAAAATTAGCGGCGTCCGCCAAGCATCGAGCCGAGAATACCGCGCACGATGGCGCGGCCCATCTGACTTCCCACGCTACGGGCCGCGCTCTTTGCCATTGCTTCGACCATACCTTCGCGGCGGCGGCCACGCGAACCCATCGCGCCACCGAGGAGATCGCCGAGGATTCCGCCGGAAGATTCGGTGGTACTTGCGGCGCGTGGTCTGGATTTGGGCTGGGGTGCCGTTTCGGGTTTCGATTCGGTGCGCTGCTTCAGTATTTCGTAGGCGGACTCCCGGTCCACGGGCGCGTCGTAGGTGCCCGCAACCAAAGATGCCTGCATGAATTCCTTGCGCCGCTTGGGTTCCAGCGGACCGATTTGCCCAAGAGGCGGAATGATATACGCGCGTTCAACGACGGATGGTTTGCCGGTTTCATCCAGAAAGGACACCATCGCTTCGCCGACTGCGAGATCGGTGATGGTGCTTGCTTCGTCGAGTTCGGGGTTGTCCCGCATCGTCTCTGCCGCCGCGCGGACGGCTTTCTGGTCTTTCGCTGAGAAGGAGCGCAGCGCGTGTTGTACGCGGTTGCCGAGTTGGCTCAGGACTGTATCGGGGACGTCCGCAGGGTTCTGCGTGACGAAGTAGACGCCGACGCCTTTGGAGCGTATGAGGCGCACGACCTGCTCAATTTTGTCGAGTAAGGCTTCGGGCGCATCCTCGAAGAGAAGGTGTGCTTCGTCAAAAAAGAAGACGAGTTTCGGTTTATCCAGATCGCCTGACTCGGGCAAGTTTTCGAACAGTTCCGAAATCAGCCACAGCAGGAGCGTGGCATACATTTTGGGCGATTGCATGAGTCGATCGGCGGAAAGGATATTAACCACTCCTTTGCCACGGTCGGTTTGAATCAAGTCTTCGATATTCAGCATCGGTTCACCAAACAATTGGTCGCCGCCCTGCGATTCGAGGGCAAGGAGACCGCGTTGGATTGCGCCAACACTTGCGGAGGAGACGTTGCCATAATCCGTGGCGAAATCCTTTGCGTTCTCGCCCACGTACGCAAGCATGGCGCGCAGATCCTTGAGGTCAAGCAGGAGCATGCCATTGTCGTCCGCGACCTTGAATACGATATTCAGCACGCCGCTCTGCACTTCGTTCAGTTCGAGCATGCGCGCGAGGAGCAAGGGGCCCATGTCGGAAACGGTGGCACGCACGGGATGCCCGGATTCGCCGAACACATCCCAAAACGTGACAGGGAATCCTTGGTATGCATGATTCTCGACGGCCAACAAGGCGAGGCGCTCGGTAACTTTCGGATTCTTCCCGCCCGGAACCGCAATGCCGGAGAGGTCGCCTTTTACATCCGACATGAAGCAAGGCACGCCGATAACGGAGAAGTGTTCCGCGAGTGTCTGCAACGTGACGGTTTTACCCGTGCCGGTTGCGCCGGTGATCAGGCCGTGGCGATTGGCCATCGCGGGACGTAGACCGATTTCACGGGTCGCGTTTTTTGCAATGATGAGTTCGTCGTTCATGGCACCTACTTTAAATCAATGTGGACCTATATGTCGTATGCGGCCTATAGGTCCAATCGTAAATCGCCGACTTGCTGTTTCGCACAGGCTACGGTCTTGAAGCGGCTTCCATCAAGCCTAGCATGGCCCACGCAGATCCCGCGTAGATAATCGGTACAAGGTTTTTTACTTCGGAAACGCCTTCGATCTTGCGGGATTCCATGTGCCAGGACCCGTCGTCTTTTTGTGTAGATTTCAGAAATGCGATGCCCCGCGATGTCGCGGGAAAATCATGGCCGCATCGCGCGCGGGCAAGCGCGTAGAGGGTCTGGCCCGTCGCGTAGGCATCACTGGGCATTTCGGGGATTTGGCTCCAGCCTCCGTCTGCGTTTTGCTTTTCGCATATGCGATCTATCAGTGGCAACAACGTAGCGCCGGGGGCTTTTTCAAGAACGGCCAGCACCAACTGCAAGTTGCGCGTTTGAAATTCGTCGGACGGTGGCTGCGCTTTCAACCATGCGTTCGCTTTTTCGGCATTTGGCTGCGCACTTGCGGCCCAAGGTGCGGCAAGCGCGATACGATTGAGAATCGTCACCGATTCGACAGTGGCGTTTACGGGTTGGCGTCCGCTGGCGGGCCATGAGCCGTCGGCGCTTTGTTTTTCCTGGAGGAACGTGGTCAGGCGCGTAATGTTTGTTGCTTCTTTTTCGCCGAAGGGCGGCGCATTCGGAAATGCGAGCATCACGTAGGTCGACGCGACGAAGTAGACCTGCTTTTCAGCGGGCACGTCTGCGTTGTACAAAATCTTTGCCGCATTGTCTTCGCGCAACGTCCACTCGGTCATTTCCGCGAAAAGCGATTCGTTGATCGCGTAACCATGCGTTTTCGCGGCGCTGAGGGTCCACAGCATCATCGGCGTGTGATGGCAGGATGCGCAGTCGCGCTCGTCTTTCCATTTCTTGCCGTCGGCTTCTATGAAGCGCAAGCCGCGCTCGATTGCAGGCTTTACGTCGTCAGGACCGACCCCAGCGAGGTTGATGAGCGTTGCTGCAATAGTGGTGAGCATGGCGCGACTCCACAGTTGGCTGAGTCAATTCTCCGCGCGTGTGCAGATAATGAGCACGGCGACGACGCCCGGCAGCCAACCGAATACCCATAGTATAGTCACAAGCAGCACCGGGCCGCACCCATAGTCGAGTGACGGCGAGCGGCGGGAAGATTAAGCATATAATCGCGCGTAGGCAACCCATGTTTCTATGCCTTTCGCAAGTCTTGTAGCGGCGTGTTGTAGCCTTCGATGCTGTTTTCTGTCAATTCGTTTGCCCCGGATTCCTCGCCGAGGCGGATACCGACACGTGAGGCTGGACCGCGTGTTTCCTGGACGGTGTTTCGCGCGATGATGTTCGAGGAAGTGACGCCCTGCACATCGATGCCGACGCCATCATCCGCGCCGCTGTCGACGATGCGGTTGTTTTCGAAGCGGTTGCCCTGGGCGGTGAAACCTTCGCCGCGCTCGGGGCGAAAAAGGATACCCGCTTTGCCGCTGCGCAACACGTCATTGTCGCGCACGAGGTTTTCATTGTCGCGATGGCCGATGGAGATGCCGTAGTCCCGGTTGTCCTCGATATGGTTTTTTTCGGCGAGGCCGTACTTCACGCCCCAGCAAAAGAAGATGCCGATGCCATTGCGTTCGAGGCGATTGTTGCGGATGAGCGGGCGTTGCGATCCGGAACCGGGGTGCAGGCCGAGGTCCTTGTTGTCGTGGCTGTGGCAATTCTCGACGACCACGTCATGGCAGATTTGCCAACTGATGCCGTCACCATTGTTGTTGCGCGCGGTGACGCCTCGCATGTTGATGCGGCTGCAATCCTGGAACCAGATGCAGCCACCGTAGTTGCCGTCGAGGTACGCGTTGTTGTCTTTGTTTCCATCGAGCGCGATGTTTTCGATAGTGATATCGTTCATGAACTCGGCGGTCAGCAAGGGGAACACGCTGGCGACGCTGGGCGTACTCGCCGTCCAGAAGTTCTGACGGAGGGCCTTGTCGAGTTTGAAGCGGTTGCTGCTGCGCGCCACGAGCGTGCGTTTCAATACTTGTGAAGCACCGGTGTCCGCGTCCTTCACGCGCAGGCACACGCCGTCACCGATTTCAAAGCCAGCGGGATCCGCGAGTGTGATTTCCTGATCGTACCAGTCGGAGTCCAGCGCGAGTGTTGTTTCAATGGACGGATCTTTCTGAAGAATGGTGTCATCACCCGCGCCGACGATGCGAACATTCGAAGTAAGGAACACGGAATTGCGCAGGCGATACGTGCCGGGCTGAATTTTTACGGTGCCACCACCCAGGCGGGTGACATAATCGACCGCTGCTTGAAGGGCTTTGTCGTTCGTACCTGCGATGTCTGCGTTATTCTGGCCAACCGTGACCGTGAGCCGCTGTTCCCAGTCGGGCTCGATTGCGGTGTCGCCGGAAGTAGCGCGGGGCTTAGAAACAGGTGGCCGATCGTCGGCGCGTGCCGTGGCGAGTATTGCGCTCGCGGCGATCGTGGTCTGAATCCAGTTGCGCCGGGACAGTCGGATTTCAGGATTACGCATTGCAGCCTCCGTAATTGCCAAAAGCATACATCAGATTGAGCTCCAGTGCGACGCGACGCGCGTCGTTGCTATACTCGCGGCATCTATGCCGCAATCGCTTGTATACGTGCTCGTCATCAACTGGAACGGGAAAGAACATCTCGAAGTCTGTTTCGATTCGCTGCTTGCGCAGACTTATTCCAATCTGCGCATTGTGCTTGTAGATAACGCGAGCAGTGACGGATCCGTGGCATTTGTTCGCGCGCGCTACGCCGGCGATCCACGCGTGGAGTTGCTTGAATGCGGCGCGAATCTCGGATGGTCTGGCGGGAATAATGCCGGGATCGAGCGGAGTCTGGCAGCGGGCGCGGATTACATCTTTCTACTAAACAACGACACGGCGAGCGCGCCGGATGCGATTGAGCGTCTCGTGGAGTTCGCGGAAGCAAACCCGAATGCAGGTGCAGTTGCGCCGAAAATGCTGCTGTTCGACCAACCCTGGCTCATTAACTCGGTTGGCATTGCGGGCACAATCGTCGGTAGCGCGTGGGACGAAGGGCTTGGTCGCATTAATGGCGCGCGCTGGAGTGAACCGAAGAAGGTCCTAGGCGTTTGCGGCGGCGCGATGCTCTTGCGCGCAGAAGCTGTGCGCAAGGCGGGATTATTGCCGCAGGAGTTTGAAATCTATTTAGACGATCTTGACCTGTGCTTGCGCATTTGGGACGTGGGATATGAGTGCTGGTCGTGCCCAGGCGCCACGGTGCGGCACAAGTTCAGCGCGACGATGGGGGAGGGGGCGCGCGCGAGACGGAAGTACTATCTCAATACCAGAAATCGGTTGCGATTGATATTGCGGAACTTTCCCGCGCGCGAACTCGCAGGTGTATTCCTTCACTATGCAGTATCGGAAATTCGATCCATTGGCCGCGCGGTGTTGAATGGCGAAATTTGGAAAGTGGGCGCGCATGTGCGGTCGTGGTTCGCCGCGACTACGTATATCTCAGCGGCACTGCAACAACGCAGTACCATGAAGTCGCGCGGCCATGCAATTGGCAGCTTCTGGCAATTTGTTCGCCGGGACCGGTATTTCTTTGCAGGAATTGAACTGCCCGCGCGGGGATTCTACACGCCGATCGAACACGACGGGGTCCGCGTTACGCCGATTTCCGTGCGTGCGTCAATGGACGTCAAGGCCGGTGAATTGTCGGTCACGCTCGTGAATTGTTATCCTGACTTGGGCGCGGCGCAGGTAGCGTTGTGGGCGAATGATTGCGAGGTCGCCACGCTTCATGCAGAACGCGCGCCGCAGACTGAACGTATATCTGTGGAACCGGGAACGCTCACCTTTGTCGCCAAGCGCGTCTTCGAAGCGGAGTCCACGGGTGCGGCATACGATGCGGGCGGATGGATCGTCATAGATTCGCCCGCAAAACTTTAATGGAACCAAGGTGATGGTTGCAGCGGAACTCGCTGGATATCTTATGGAACGCAAGGCGCTGGTTGATGCGGCGCTGGCGGAGCGTCTGCCATCGGAGGACGTGGAGCCGCGCAACGTGCATGCGGCGATGCGCTACGCCGTGTTGAGCGGCGGCAAGAGATTGCGGCCTGTGCTAGCTTTGGCGATTGCGGAAATCGGCGGCTTGAAGCCCGAACAGATTTTGGACGCCGCGTGCGCGATTGAGTTTGTACATGCGGCATCGTTGATCCTCGACGATTTGCCGGCTATGGACAATTCGGATATGCGCCGAGATCAACCTGCGACACACCGCAAATATGATGAGGCCACAGCGATTCTCGCTGCGTTGGCGCTGATTAGCGATGCCTATGCGCTGTTATCCAAGAATGCTTCCGTGCGACTTGATGGCAATGGGGTTTCGTCGGTGGTGGCAATCCTCTCGAATACGATCGGTACTGCCGGATTAATTCAAGGTCAGCATATCGATCTCACTTTGGCGCGTGAAGCGCATACGCTTGAAGCGCTGGAATCCATTTACCGGACGAAGGCCGCTGTCTTGTTTCACGCGGCAGTCGCAATTCCCGCATCGCTCGCGCAGCTAAGCAAACGACAGTGCGAAGCCTTGGAAGTGTACGCGACAAACGTGGGCATCGCGTTTCAAATTACGGACGATATCATCGATGCGCATCACTTGCATTCCGATGGCGAACAGAAGGTGACTTTCGTGACATTCGCGGGTGAAGACGGCGCGCGGCGAAAGGCCATTAATTTGGCCGATACCGCGCTTGCAGCTTTGGATCAGTTTGGGGAGCGCGGCGTACCGCTGCGCGGTTTGGCGGAATATGTCGCGTCGCGCACGGTCTGACTCGCAGGGCATATTCACGCGTATCGCTTTCGCGATTGGTATCGTGGTACTCGCGGGAGTGTTGGGCGCGTTTCTCGGGGGGCGGCGTCCTGAGCCGCCGGGTGAAACACCCAAGCCAAAACCAGCCGTTGCGCCCATAGCGCCGGGTACGCCGGCGCCTGAGCCTGTCGAGCGCCCAAAGCCAACGCCGCCATTGTTTTTTTATGGTTCGATACAGCCGGGCTCCGACGTCGAGGCCGTGGCCGGGGAAGTGAAGCTCGCGGCGGCGGCGGGAATTCACGATCACATATTGCGGATGCAATTCCCGTGGCCGGAGTTGGGGCAGGACGTGAACGCTGCGCTGTATCCGCTGGATCGTATTGAACAGGAAGATCCCGGCGCGTCGATCATACTCGGCATTTCGTTGAACCCGCCGGATGCTTGGCTCGATGCACACCCGGAAGCCATTGCGACAAGTACAGAAGGCGCGAAGCGATATGCGTCGATTGCATCGAAGGAGTGGCTCGCGGCGTGCAAGGGTGCGTTGTCGGACCTCATCGGCCAAATCGAGAACTCGGGCCGTGGTGCGCGTGTGAGCGGATTCTTGTTGGGCGGGCTTGAAGAAGATCGCTGGATGCGGACGGGAGACTACGATCGGTCGGCACCTAATCTGGCGGCGTTTCGCGATTGGCTGCGCGTGACGTATCCCGACGATGCAGCCCTGCGCGCGGCGTGGGGAACTGACACGATCACGCTTGAATCGGCGGAGATACCGCCGCTTCCAGACAACAACGATCAAAGCAACGTGTTCTTTGCGTATCCATCGGAACAAAACCAGATCGATTATTTGCGGTTTGTCTCCGAGACGACGGCGGATTTTATCTCGAATTTGGCGGGTCACGTACACCAGACTGCGCAGAATTATCTGAAGTTATACGTTCCGTATGGCCAAACATTCGAACTTACGTCTAACGCAAGCGGGCACTTTGCGCTGGGTCTTTTGCTCGACGGTGAAATTGACGGGTTCGTGAGTCCAGTTTCGTATCAGGATCGTGGCCTTGGTGGCGCTGGCGGATTCATGGGGCCTGTGAACAGTGCAGCATTCCACGCGCGGCAGTGGATCGTCGTGGACGATACACGCACAGGCATTTCGCGCAATTCCCAGACGGGCGCGGTCGATCGCATTGAGGGCCTGCGGCCTGAGGATGTCATGCGCGTGCAGAAGCGGAATTATGCGTCGGTATTGACACATGGCCTTGCGCTGGCTTGGGCAGACGACCAGGGCATTGGCGCGCTCTACGAACCGCGCATGTGGGAAATGTTCAATCGCATGCGCGAAGCCTACGATGCAACCTGGAACGGCGAGAAAGCGCCGCGGACCGGGGAGTTTGTCGAGTATCCGACGCCACAGAAACGCACGACGCTGATGGTGGTTGTCGATGAGGCGAGCCGTTTCTACCAGCGATGCGACACGAAGTTAAACGAGCTGTTGTTGCTGCGCGCTCGTGATGCCGCGCTCCGCGTTGGGGCACCCGTGCAATTTTGCCTACTTCAGGACGTGTTGGACGGTCATGCGGCCCCTGCGGCGGCGTATCTATTTGTGAACGCCTTTCACTTGCACGCCGAGGACCGGCAGCAACTTCGCAACATTATGATCGCGAATGGCTCCGCCGCGATTTGGCTTTACGCGCCGGGTTATCTGTCTGAGAAGGCGGATGTGGCGAACGTGTCCGAAACGACGGGCATGCAGGTCGAGATGTTCGATAAGCCTGCGGCTGCGGGGTCGGCATATCAACTCACGGGCGGGCGCTGGATGAAGAAAGGGGACGAGTTTGGCAAGACGGAGCAGTGGGCGCCGCTGTTTTATGTAAACGCCGCCGAATCGAAGGTTCTGGCGAAATACCGGGAATCTGGCAAGGCGAGCGTGGCGGTGGAGTTTTTTGACGATGGGTGGGCATCCATCTTTGTTGCCGAACCATCCGTCTCGGGCGAACTGTTGCGCGAGATTCTGCTAATCCTTGAGAACTATGTGGCATTCCGGCGCGGGAACACGGAGCACCGGGACATTGCCTACTTCGGGCCAAACTTGTTTGCAATTCACGCCTCTGTGGACGGAGAGCATCCTGTCTACTTTAGCGAGGCAGTCGACGCCGAGGATGTGCTGGAGCCGGAAATTGGGTGGTTAAATAAATTATACATTCCGATTCCGATGAAACTGGGGGATACGCGCATCCTGAAGCTGAACCTGGCGGTGTCCGATGAGCTCCCGGAAGCCTTGCCGGAGGAAGTTCCGATTGAGGAGACCAAGATCGAGTCTCAGGCGAATAAATAACCGTAAAGAACGACTTTGAAACGATTATGAACCAATTGCTACTAGGGGTTGATGTTGGTGCGACGAGCATAAAAGCTGGGCTGTTCAGCATTGACGGACGCTTGGTTGCACTTGCAAGCAGGCGTAACACGCCGGAGCCGGATCCCGATGGTTCGCCCGGTTGGATGATCTGGAATCCTGACATACTTTGGTTGAATGTGTGCACGTGCATTCGAGAAGTTTTGAGCAAAGCTGGGGACGCCAGCCAGGTGCAAGCGGTGGCCTGCACCGGTTTCGGGACCGATGGATTGCCGCTCGAGAATTCCGGCACGCCGCTGTATCCCTTCATAAGCTGGCATTGTGGACGCACGGTCCCGCAACGGGAAAAGATGGCGCTACGGGTCAGCGACCTGGAAGCGTTTCAGATTACGGGCTACCACAACTACCACATCAATACCGCGAACCGGTTTTTGTGGTTTCGAGAGCATCGCCCAGATGTGCTCGATAAGGCGTATCGTTGGCTTTGGGTCCAAGATTTCATTGCACATAAATTGTCCGGCGAATTCTCCACGGAATGCACCATTGCTTCGACTGCAATGCTTCTAGACATGGGCAAGCGGACGTGGTCATCGCGCATGCTGGGTGCTTGCGCGGTGGACCCGGCGATATTGCCAAGCATCAGCGAGGCGGGAACGCAGATCGGCGCGGTGACGGCAAAGGCCGCGAGCGAAACCGGACTGAAGGCCGGCACGCCAGTGGTTACGGGAGGGCACGACTGCGAAGTCGCTGTGCTGGGCGCCGGCGCAAGCGATGCGGACACGTGGATCGACATTACGGGGACCTGGGAGATATTGATCGCGACGATGGACCACTTCGCGCCGACCCCGGAGCACCACGCAAGCGGCCTGGACTTCGAGTGTCACGCGCGGCCCGGGCAGTGGATTTGCCAGAGCCTGATGATCGCGGGAGCGGTCACGGAATGGGTGCGCGCGAATTTTTATCGCGACGTGCCCGATGAACATGTATACAAAACGATGTTCTCGGAGGCGGAGACGCCATCGAATGGTTTGTACGTGCTGCCTGCGTTTATGCGTGGCATGGGGCCCGACGCGAGCAAACATGCGCTGGGGACCATCCTCGGCTTGCAAACGATGACCTCGCGCGGGCAGATCGTGCGCGCTGCGCTGGAAGGTCTGTGCTATCAATTGCGCAAACAAATTGGTGCGATTGGTAATGCCGTTGGCCGCGCGCCAAAACGACTCCGCGTGGTCGGCGGTGGGCAGAAGAATTCGCTGTGGCTGCAATTGAAGGCGGACATTACAGGCCTTCCGATCGAGATCACAACCAATCCAGAAGTTACATTGCTTGGTGTCGCACTACTGGCGGGCGTTGGCGCCGGTGTTTACGAATCTATAGACGAAGCTTTGCGTCAGATACATTTTTCAACCGAACCTATCGCCCCGAGCATGGAGCGTAATGCCGCTTATAAAGAACGCTTTGATCGAGTGTTCGCATTGCTTCCCTCTCAACTTGAAAGTGCGTACGGCGCGATAAACCAGTTGATTTGAACGCGCCGCAGGCCGTTGTGATGTAGTCTGCGCTACTCGGTAGCTTGTACTTGCGCGTCTTTTGTCTGGTGCCGCTGGGACGCGAGCATGACCAGCCCCATTCCCGCCATTAGCAGTGCCGCGCCAAGCCACTGCACCGGTTGCATGTGTTCTCCGGGGAGCAGCGCAAGCGCGAACAGAAATGTAAAGAGCGGGTTGATCAAATTTGCCGACGTGCAAAATGCAGAGCCCAGTTCGCGTTGCGCGTATTGAAACGCCGGGTGCGCAATTCCGATGGATATGAACCCGGAGAACATCGCTATCATAACTACCCGGCTTGATGCTGCCGCAGTTTGTGCGTGATTGCCCAGTATTAGCGTCAGCATTCCAAGGCCCACCATTGTGTGGAGACTTAACACGCCGAACATCGGCACCGGATGAATTTTCCACGCGAGGTGCTTGCCCCACACGGCGTAGATGGCCCAGCAGATTGACATGAGCATGAGGAGCAACGCGGCCGTGTTGAGCACGGGTATCAGCGAGTGCGCATCCTGCATGAGCACAAAGACGAGACCGATAAGGCTCACGGCGGTGCCACCGAGGTAGCGCGGATCGCGAATGACCGCGCGTTCTTCGTGATACAACAGGTATGCGAGAACGATGACAAAGACGGTGCTGAGTTTAATGATGAGTTGCGCCGTCGTCGCAGGCGTGCCGTAGCAGCCGACGGTCCAGATGTATTGCATGAACACATTGAGCGCGGAGATACCGACAAGTTGCCCGGGACTTCGCAGTGCGCGCAGGAATTCGTCGCGCCAGCGGACCAGGCAAATCGCGGAGAGTAGCGCGCTGCCGCTCACGTAGCGCAGGAAAGATTGCGTGACCGGATCGAATTCGGCGCTGCACATGCGAATAAAGATTGGTGCGAGTGACCAGCCTATCGATGCGAGCGCCAGGGCGACAGCGGCGCGCAGTGACCATTGTGTGTGACGTGCAGCGGACATTGATGATGGACGTTTAGATTGCGCCGAGGAGCCAATCGAATTGGATTGGCGTTCCTACGGCCAGGGTACCGGAGCCGGGTTCAATGCGAAGCATCGCGTTTGCGATGGCGCCCGCATAGATGTCTGCGGAGCCTTTGCCGAGCAGCGGCGTGACGGACCATGCGCCATCGCGCATTTCGGCGCGCGCGAGTTGGAAAACGGTGCGCGGACCTTTCATGACGTAAGGAACTGCGAGCGTGCCCGTGGCTCCTGCGGGAAAAGGTTCGCGATGCATGAACTTGCGCATGGCTGACGCAACGTAGCGGTGGAACCCGAGATGACAGGACAGCGGGTTCCCCGGCAGGCCGAAAATGAGTTGGCGATCGCGTGTGGCAAAGAAGATCGGTTTTCCGGGGCGTTGCGTAACTTTGTGGAAAATGGGCGTCGCGCCAAATTCACGCAAGGCGTCTGGCACGCTGTCGTATTTTCCCGCGGAGACTGCGCCGGTGAGGATGATGAAGTCGCAGGTGCGTGCTTGCGCAAGCGCGGCGCGCAATTCGTCCATAGTGTCGCGCGCGTGCGTGACGAGTGTGGGGGAGACGCCGAGGGATTGCGCCATCGCGACGAGCATGGGGCCGTTTGAGTTTCTGATCTGCGATGGGCCGGGCGTTTCGTGCGGCGCAACGAGCTCGTCGCCGGTTGTGATGATCGCGAGCGTTGGTTTCGGAAAGACAGAAACTTGTTCGATCCCGAAAGTCACTATTGTCGCTAAAGCCAACGGCGTAATTGCATCGCCAGCATTCAGAACGGTTGCGCCTTTTGCGCATTCGGCGCCGCGCCGCGTGATATTTTGGCCGGGCCTGATCTCGGCGGGCAGGGTGACGCGATTGCCTTCGCGCGTTACATCTTCTTTCGGCACGACTGCCTCGGCCCCTTCTGGGCAGGGCGCGCCGGTCATGATCTCGATTGCGGTACCTGCATCAACCGAGTTTTCGCCAGAGCCTCCTGCAGCAACTTCGCCTATGATATTCACTGTGTTTCTTGCGTCTAGCAGGCGTACCGCATAGCCGTCCATCATCGATCGATCAAAGGGCGGATAATCCACATCTGAAACTACAGTTGTCGCGAGGCAAAGCCCGACGCAATCGTAAATTACGGAATGAATAGGGGGACTGATTACAGAGTGCTGTAGAATGAGTTGCAGCGCGACATCAGGATCGATCATGGAGAACATGTCAGCAAATCAATTACTTGCTAGCAGCGCCGTAAAACCAGCTTGCTCGAAATGACGGTCAGACGTGAGCGCTTCGGTCAGGCCATGGTCAGACATTATTACAAACGAGATACAGTCGGTTAGCGACCAACTCTTATCCATTCGATCCAGATACAGATCAACGCCCCGTGCGTAGTCCAAAGGGTTGGCGTCGAAGATGGTTGCAACAGGCTGGCTTTTCAGGAAGTGCAATATCTGGCGGAAGCCATGTCTACGGCGGGGTGGGCTACATGCATTGCCCAATTCCATGAGCACCCAAGTTGAAGTCACCAACCGACGATTACGCAGTTCACCCACGTGTCGCATTGCAACAGAGTGTATATTGTCTTTTGGGGAAAGTAGTGCGACGAAGAACGAAGTGTCCGCAAACCAACCCTTCATTTCCTTGGACACCCATACAGGTAATGGTCGAGATTTTCCGACATGTCAGGAGGCATGTCATCGATTGTGCCCGCCAGGCGCAATAACCCTTCACGAAGTGCAGCGTATTGCGCTTCCAATTCCGCGCTAACTGGTTCGACTGACACCGTTGTGCCGTCTGGCAGACTTAACGGTTCGTCCAGAATCACTACGCCGTTTTCTATGTGACCGCGGTACGTCATTTCAATACTCCGTTATGCAAACAAATCCGTAATAGGCACGCCCTTCGCATCCTTTGTTACGTAGAAGGGGCGGTCTTCGATGGTGTAGCCGAGGTTTGGCGGGATGCCCATTGCGTGATACATCGTCGCGTGGAGATCTGTCGTGTTGACCGGTTTGTCGATCGTGCTGCACGGGCGTTCGTCAGCGGTCGTGCCGTAGAGGTACCCCTTCTTGATACCGCCGCCGAAGAGCACAACGGAGCCGGCATCGGTGAAGTGACGGTGCATGCCGTAATGCTTCATCTCGGTGATGATGGGCGGCACTTCGACTTGGTTCTGCACGGGCGCACCGGGTTTGCCTTCGGTGAGCATGTCGCGGCTGAATTCGGTGGCGATCACGATGAGCGTGCGATCGAGCAGTCCGCGCTCTTCGAGATCGAGCACGAGTTGCGTGACCGGCGCATCAATCATCTTTTTCAGTTCAACCATGCGCGTGTGGCCGTCTTCGTGCGTGTCCCAATACTTGAAGGGGATGTACTCGGACGTGACTTCAATGAAGCGCGCGCCGGATTCGGTGAGGCGCCTCGCCAGCAGACAGCCGAGGCCGAATTTGCCTGTGTTGTATTTGTCGTAGATTTCTTTGGGTTCGAGCGAGAGGTCGAATGCCTTTGCCGCGGGCGAGGTGAGCAGGCGGTGCGCATTTTCGATCGAGCGCAGCATCGATTCTTTTTGGTACCCGCTAGCGATATCGCCGAACGGGCTTTCTTTCATCAGTTGTTTATAGGCTTTGTGACGTGCCTGAAAACGTTCCTGCGTCATCCCTTTCGGCGGTTGCACGCTGGCCTGCGCTTCTTCCGGGTTGGGCACGAAGAATGGCCCGTAGTCGCTGCCAAGGAAGCCGGCGGTGTGGAAGGCTTTCAACTCTTCGCCTTCGCCGTTATCGAAACCTTGACCAATGTCGATAAACGCGGGCATATCGGGATTGCGCGGGCCGAGCGTCTTCGAAATCATCGCGCCGATGTGCGGCGCGGCGACTGAAAGGGGTGGCTCGTAGCCAGTGTGCCAGTGATATTGGTGGCGCGAATGGAGAATAAAGCCGAGATCGGCGGCCTTGTAAGTACGTATCAATGTGCCGCGATTGAGAACGCTCGCGATTTTTTCGAGGCCTTCTGAGATTTTAATGTTATCGACGGCGGTATCGATCGCCGGGAAGGTGCTGAGCACGCGATCGGGATTTAGATCTTTCTCGTATGGCGTGTAGCGTTTTGGATCGAAGGTCTCCGTACTCGCCATACCGCCGCCCATCCACAAGACAATCATCGTGTCCGCTGTGCCTTGGAAAGGTTTGCCGAATTCTTCGGCGAAGACTTGCCGTGGCGCGCCTGCTGCCAATGCGCCTAGCGTGGCGGCGCTGGCAGATTTAATGAAGTCGCGGCGGTTCAGATTCGTTCGCATGAGTCGATCCTCAATTCAATAAGCCCCAATACGCCTGTACATAAATCCAAAACAGTCGAGCACCGTAATAAAGCGCGCCTAACAGCATCGTCATACTTGCGAACGCCAACAACATGGCAAATCTATCAAGAATTCTAAGCATAGCTTTAGTATATCAGTTGAAATTCCGGAAGCATTGTCAACGCCCAAAGGAAATCGGCGACGCCGTTTGGTGTGGGCGGATTGCCCAAAATCTCCGTGGCGATCGTTTTTTCCTTGTCCGTAGCGTTTCGCTGCACTGCTTGTTTGTAGAGCGCGTTAACAAATTCATCTGCAGACGCAGGCGGCGTGGCGACGAGGCCCGCGGCTCCGCGGTCGAGATATGCAGCCAGGGTTTGCCCGTTGGTTAATTCGACCGCTTCCAGCGCCGTTGCGACCGAGAGGCGGCGCGAGGTGACTTGCTCGCGGTTGGGACGTCCCATCGCGCGGGTTAGCGGATCCGAGGGCACGCGCCAGGCGCGGATTTGTGGTGGTGGTGCGGGTTCGTCCTTTTTATGCGGGCGTTCGGGTACGTTGAATTGCGGGTTCTCCTGCCAGGTGCCGGTGACCATCGCAATAGCATCGAGGAACTGTTCGGCATTCATACGGCGTACTTCAGGCCCGCGGAAGATATACTCCTTTGCATCCTCCGGCGTGCTGACCGATGGCAGTCGATATGCGCGCGACGTGAGGATTAGCGTCATTGTGTGCTTGAGGTTGTAACCGTTGTTGATCAGATCGCGCGAGAGCCAGTCTAGCATCGCCGTGTTCCACGGTTCATTCTCGATCTTGTCCAACGGCTCGATAAAACCGTGCCCCATGAATTTCGCCCAGATGCGATTGACGATCGCACGCGTGAAGAATCCGTTGCCTTCGCTAGTGATGATGCGCGCGAGTTGCGCTTGGCGGCCCGCTCTAGATCTCGATGCATCGATCGCGCCGGCGTCTTCCCACAGAAATTTAATCTGCGCCTGCTTGCCTTGGGCCACATCACAGCGCACAAGTTCGAGCGGCTCGTCGGAAAAGACGGATGCCATACCATAGGCGTCGGTGAGTTTCCAGTGATCGATGAAGCTGTCGTGGCACGAGGCACACTTGAGGTTCACCCCCATGAACACTTGCGACACGGTGTTCGCCGCTTGAATCGAGGGACGCATCGCCGCCGCGGTAACGCCGCGCCAAACAATGCCATTCACGAAGCCTTCGCTCTCCGGCGTGGGATTCACAAGCTGGTTCGTGAACTGGTCGTAGGGCATATTCTGATACAGCGCATCGAATAGCCACTGCGTGATCTGTTTGCGGCCACCATCGATGTAACCAGTGCCAGAGAAATCATTGCGGAGATGATCGTTCCAGAACGTCATCCAGTTTTCGGCATAACCGAGATCATCGCTGAGTAGTTTTGCAACGAGCTTTTGATGCTTGTCTGGCGCGGCGTCTGCGACAAATTCATCAAGTTGCGCGGGTGTGGGGAGGAGTCCAATGGTGTCCAAGTAAACGCGTCGCGCAAAATTAGCATCCGAAACTGCATCAGGCCACGGGATTGTTTTTTGCTCGAAATAAGCATTGACGAAGCGATCGACGGGATTCGTAACGCCCGCGGCTTCGTTCGCGGCGGGCAGCTCGACATTCGCCAAGGCAAGTGACGGTTTGTACGCGGCATTCGCCGCCGCTACGTCGTACCACTTGACGCCTTGATCGATCCACGCGCGCAAGAGAGCGACTTGCTCTTCGGTCAGTGGATCGCCCTTCGGGGGCATCACCATATCCGGATCCTGCCCCGCGACGACGGCAATAAGCCGGCTCTCAGCGCTTTTGCCCTCGACCAGCACTGGACCATTCTCGCTGCCGTGAAACACGGATTCGCGCGAGTCCATGGAAAAGCCGCCCTTGGCCTGACCCTTCATATGGCAGCTTGCACACCGCTCGGCAAGAATCGTGTGAATATCCTGCGCGAAGTCGATGGTCTTTTTCGCTGGTTCTGGCAGGGCGATCCCGCCTTGTGCCAGCGCAGCAAACGGAGCTAAAAGCGCGAATAAAAAAAATACACGTTTGTAATGCATGACAACTCCAAATCAGCCAGACACAAACTCGCTTTCCATGATAACAAAGCGGCCCGATTATCAGGTAATCGGGCCGCTACTAATTTTCGCTAGATTGGCGCCGTTCTGTGGCGACTGGCTGCAACTACATGCGTTGCATCACGTAGTACTGCGGTTTCTGCCCACGGATGGTCACATCGCCGCTGATCCAGGGTAGGAAAAGGTACGTATTTCCGTTGGCTGTCCAAACCTCGTACTGCGCCCTAAATTGACTGTTGAGGTCCGTAATCCAGCCCCCGCCCCAAGTTATCTGTATGGACGACGAGCCATCTGCCGCACACTGTAAGTCCTTCAGAAACATTTCACCCTGCCAGACGCGGGAGCCCGGTGTGAATTGCGACGGGTCACGAACAAAGTCCACGCTGTGCCAATAACCAGTAATATCTGCGGAGGATTGAGTCCACTGAATCGCTGGTGGCTTCGCGGCAAGTTGCTGCGACGTTGGCAAGGCCGCAGGTCGCTGTTGCGCCACTGCTGTTCCTGGGCCTTGGGCAACCAACGCGGATGTCTTTCGTAGTACATAGTACTGCGGTTTCTCTCCGCGAATCGTCACGTCACCGCTGATCCACGGCAGGTATAAATATGTTGAACCGTCTAAATCCTTCACGAAGTACTCGGCGCGAATTTGGCTCTCGTTGTCGGTAATCCATCCCTCTTTCCATTGCACGGGCAGCGAGCAGGTGCCATCCGCAAAGCACGACAATTCTTTCAGGAACATTGAGCCGGGAAACAACTGAACGCCGGGCTTAAATTGCGTTACTTCACGCACAAAATCGACGCTGACCCAGTGGCCGGTAAGATCTGCAGCGCTTGGCGAATCCTGCTGCATCGCCGGTTCCTGGGCAGTTGACGGTTTTGCGATTGGCGGGACGTGCACTGGCGCGATCAACGTAGTTGACCCTTTGCCCTTTGCGGCGAATACGACGCCATACATTGGTTCGCTGAGCAGCATCCCAACGAAGACGCACACCAATGCAACCACTGTTATGGCGGTGACTTTGACGGCCAGGGAGGGAGCACCCCGCATCAGGGCTTCAGGGGCGCCTGCCACTTTGCGAGGCTCATCTTCGATTAGACCCTGCGGTGATTCCTCAACGGTGATTGATTCGGCGAGGCGTTGCGCCAAAGCTACCTGGCCAATCTCCTTGAGGTGTCGCACAATTACCCGTGCTTCGGAAACTCGCCCTAGTGCAGCGAAGCAGCAGCCCTTGATGTAATGCAATTCGGGTGTATTCGCGCCCGACTCCTCCAGTTCTCTAACTTTAGCCAGCGCCTCAAATGGATTGCCAGACTGGATCAACGCGCGAATTTCGTCGAACGATGAGACGGTATTCATAACGCCACATCCTATGGGAAAATGACGTAATTGACCGGCCGGCCGTTTCCCCCTCGGTTTAGCCGGTCCCCCTATTTGCTCTACTGTATCATAGAAGCAATCTAAATTGTGCAGATTTTCACGATAAAGCTCTTCGCTACCGACAATGCATTCAATTCCAGGGAAATGATGCGATCGCGGCCAGATTTCGCCTTCGTGATTAGTCCCGCGCGCTCGAGGACTCGCAGGTGTTTGGAGGTGGCTTGCAGCGAGATAGCAAATGGATCCCCAAGTTGGCCTACGGTGGCAGGACCCCGCGTAAGCCGTTGCAGGATGGCCCTTCGCGTGGGGTCGGCCAAGGCGTGGAAGGTGGCATCGATATTGGACATGAAACTAAACCAAGGGGTTGATCGTTCGTGTTTGCAGTATATTAGAAATATTAATCAGTTTACAAATAAAATATTGCTTTTTAACATACGGTTCTGGTATAAGTTGCGGGTTTAGTCTCTGGCTAAAACCGTGAATTAATTCACGAATATACTGGAAAGGAGGTGTTAACACCATGGATTGCTGTGCATTGTGCAACGAACCGATTAACGAGATCGACTTCGAGGTGAGCAGCGTCGAAGTTATTAACGGGGAGTACTGGCATGCAGACTGCTTCGCCGAATACTTCAGCGAGGTTCTCGAGAAGGTGTAGTACGGCTCGATTCGTCGGGTAAAACGCCGAAAGCGTCCCAAACGCTGTAGGCGTTTTTTCTTTTTTGGCCCCTTGGGGCGTAAATCGTGCTATAGTAATGCCCTTCCTAGAGCCAAGGACAGAGGCACAGGGAGCATTTAAATTTTGGCTACCGTAACGAAACGCGACAAAGTCACTCAGAGCCCGATGCAGTTCGAGAAGCGAATCGTCGAACTGGAAGGGCTGATCGATAAAGCCGAGACCGATGCCGAACGTGCGTCCTTGGCTTCGGAACTCGAAAATGAGCGCAGCCGCATGGCGTCCGAACTGACGCCGTGGCAGCGCGTCGAGTTGGCCCGCCACGCCCAGCGCCCGAAAATGCTCGACTATGTGTCACGCGTTTTTGAGGATTTCATCGAGTTGCATGGTGATCGTTGTTCCGGGGATGACGCCGCGATGGTGGGTGGTATTGCCCGGTTCAAGGGCCAGACGGTTGTATGTGTCGGCACTCAGAAGGGCACCACGACCGAGGACAAGATCCAGCGGAAGTTTGGAATGGCGCGTCCGCAGGGTTATCGAAAGGCGTTACGCCTCTTTGAAATGGCCGAGCGTTTGCACATTCCTATCGTGACGCTGGTTGACACGCCTGCGGCGGATCCACACCCTGACTCGGAGAATGATGGCCAGGGGCCGGCGATTGCGGCCAACCTCCTTTACCTGATGCGCGTGAAGACACCCGTGTTTTCCGTTGTACTCGGAGAAGGCGGTAGCGGCGGCGCGCTCGGTATCGCGGTAGGCGATTGGGTGGCAATGTTTGAGCACGCGATCTACGTGATTTGCCCGCCGGAACGCTGCGCGGAGATTCTGTGGCGCGACGCCACGAAAAAGGAAATCGCGGCAGCGGCGCTAAAGATCACCGCGCACGATTTGAAAAGGCTCGGCGTTATTGACGCAGTCATCGCCGAACCGCAAGGAGGCGCGCACCGCAATGCCGACGCTGCGGCGGATGCATTGTCCAAAGAGATAGAGTCATTCCTGGCATCCGCGAAAGCAGAGGAATGGTCGCCCGAACGCCGTCAACAGAAGTTCCGGCGCATGGGCATTTGGAAAGAAGTTTTCTGAGCGCACGTACTCGCCAGCAAATTCGCGCCAAGACACCTCCCGCGCCATCTCGCATTACCGTCCGCGTCCAGCCCAAGGCGTCGCGAAATTCGTGCGCTGTGGATGAAGCCGGGCGCATCCGAGTGTCCTTGACTGCCCCGCCGGTTGATGGCGCTGCGAATGACGCTTTGGTACGGTACATGTCAGAGCTACTGCAATTGCCTCGGCGAGCGGTAACCATCGTGTCCGGCGAGAAATCACGAGATAAAATTCTGGCTATCTCGGGCTTGGCGCTGGAACTTATCGCCGCCCGTCTCAAGGCTGCGAAGTGAGTATGGCCCGTCCTTCACCTCTTAGCGTCGCACGTGATGCCGTACTCGGTGTGCTTAATTCAATGCAGCTTGAGCGTGTGGGGGCCGCGGCCGTGGTCTGCGACAGTTTTCTTCACAGATCCGCAAGCACATTATCCATCGAAGACTACGGGACGGTATCTGTGCTGCAGTTCGCGGTTGCCTACAGCACGCCCAGTATTAAGCGGGCTGCATTCATTGCCGCGTGCGCCGAGCGGGGTTTAAGCACGGTCTTCATCTTGGCCGAAGGCCATGGTATCGGCACGAATTTACCGGATGACCAGATCGTCGTTGTGACCGACCATATCAATTTTATGGGCGACAATCCGCTGATTGGGCCAAATGATTCGTCGGCTGACCTGCGCTTTCCCGACATGTCGGAGCCTTTCTCGCGCCGCCTGACTGCGATGATCGATGGCCGCTACGCGCACGGCCCCTGCGTCTACGCATCACTTCCTAGAGACAGGGAATTGGACTTGGATTTAGGGGAACAGCTTCTTCGATTTGGGGTTAATGTAGTGGGGACGTGGATTGGGCCGGAACTTTTGTGCGCAAGACAGCGATCTATGAAAGTACTTGCGTTTGCCGCTCCCACCAGTGCACACTACGGTGCAGCAAGGTTAAAAGTTTCTGACGGTTTGTATTATTCCCAATTCAGGGAGGTTGTAGCGCTTCTGATGCAACTTTACTCCTAGATTTGGGCATACATATGCAGAGTTAAAGCACACGTTCCGGACTGGGCGTATTCATAAGTAGTTATTTCATTCGGATTCAGGCGGCTTCAATCTCTTTTTAATAATCGCGGACTTGTGCTGGGAGTAGTAAGTGTTTTCAAAAATTATCCGATCTCTATTCTTTTTGGCTTGCACAATCACCGGCGGCATGTGGGCGAGTTACCTCGTCGATCAATATACCGAACATGCAATTCAACGCATCGCCGCGCGTGACTCCAAACTAGCGGAAGACGAGGCCAAGCGGGATGCAGCCCGCGCAGCGATCCAAGCGACGGAAGCGAGTCAGACGGGCATCGAAACGGAAACGGCCGACGTTGCGAAGGGGGAACAGCCACCCGAGCTTGAAGAGCCGCCGCTGCCTCGTACCCAAAGCGAAATACTGAAGTACGTCGATCAACATATAATTCCCCAGCGGCTCGTGCCATTAATCGTTGCATTCGGCGGGTTATGCGGCCTCGCGGTGGCCATCCTGATTACGTTTTTGCTGCGATTTGTAACCCAAGAGGCGTTTGAGCGGTTTTTCCCTGCCTTGGTATCGGTGCTTCTGGCGATGGCGACGGGCTGGTTTCTAGCGTGGTATATCAACCAAACGTTTGGCGTAAAAGACCAGACGCTCCAAATCTATATTCAGGCGTCGCTTGTCATTATTTGCTTTTTTATCGGGGTAAACCTGGGCCTTACGCGCACGTCGAACTGGGAGAAGATGGTAAAGGCCGTAAGCCGGAAGAGCTACGAGGGCCGGTACCCGAAACTGCTCGATACGAGCGTGATCATTGACGGACGTATCGCGGACATCGCCAAGGCGGGATTTGTCGAGGGTACGCTAATAGTGCCGCGGTTTGTCCTGCAGGAGTTGCAGGGGATTGCGGATTCAACCGATACGCTGCGGCGCGCGCGCGGGCGGCGCGGTTTGGATGTATTGAAATTGTTGCAGGCGCCGGACAGCGGTGTTGTTGTAGAAGTGGTAGAAGACAATCCGCAGCACGTGCCAAATGTGGATGGCAAACTGGTGGCGTTCGCGAAGGAAATCGGGGCGCGTGTCATCACCAATGACCAGAATTTATTGAAGGTCGCGCAGATTGAAGGCGTTTCGGTGATGAATATTCACGATCTCGCCAACGCGCTAAAGACCATCGTACTGCCCGACGAGCAGATGCACGTACGCATCGTGCGCGAGGGCAAGGAGCCGCAACAGGGCGTTGGATTTCTGGACGATGGCACAATGGTAGTCGTCGATGGCGGGCGCGAACACGTCGGGCGCAACGTTGTCGCGACGGTGACGAGCGTGCTGCAGACTTCCAACGGCCGCATGATATTCACGCGGCTGCAATCCGTCGCCGCGTAATCTCTTCGCAGATGTCACATCGACTGCAACTGCTCATCCCCGCGGCGGGCATGGGCACGAGGCTGGGCGCGGACCGTCCCAAGGCCTTAATCGATCTCGCTGGCGTTCCGCTGCTGGTGCGCACGTTGAGGAGGTTCGCAGACCTTGACCTCGCCGATGGCTGCATCATCATGATCGCGCCGCAAGCGCGTGCGGAATTCGAGGGCGTGTTGCGGGCGCATTTTCCCGCGATGCGCGCGCAGCTTGTAGATGGCGGAAAGGAACGGCAGGATTCCGTGCGTAATGGGCTGGCCGCGCTCGACCCCGCCACAGAAATCGTCCTGATACACGACGCCGCCCGGCCGTTTGTATCCGCCGACTCAATTCGTGCCTCCGCGGATGCGGCGGCGGAATTTGGCGCGGCCACGGTCGCGATTCCTTCCATCGATACCATTCTTGTTTCGGATGGAGATGCATTTCTTGCGGACACGCCGGATCGCAAAACGCTTTGGGCCTGTCAGACGCCGCAGACGTTTCGTGTGGAGGTGTTGCGGTACGCGCACGAAATAGCGTTACGCGAGCATTTTACGGGCACGGACGACGCTTCGCTGGTGCAGCGCGCAGGCGGCAAAGTAAAACTGGTGATGGGATCGCCCTTGAATTTCAAAGTGACGACACCGCAGGATTTGGCCCTCGCACGTTGTGTGATTGAAGGAGGGCTCGCGTGATTCGCGTTGGATTGGGGTACGATCTGCATCGGCTCGTGGAAGGGCGTCCGTTGATTTTGGGCGGCATTGCGGTCCCTTTTGAGAAGGGCCTCGAGGGGCATTCCGACGCCGACGCGCTTGCGCACGCAATCACCGATGCATTGCTGGGCGCGGCCGCGTTGGGCAACATCGGCCAGCATTTCCCGGATACCGATCCGCGCTACAAAGATGCGGACAGCATTGAGTTACTAAGTCACGCGGCCGAGATGTTGCGCGCACGTGGGTACCGCATCGTCAATATCGACTCGAATATCGTCGCGCAGCGCCCAAAGCTCAATCCCCACCTCGATGCGATGCGCGCGCGCCTCTCCGAATGTCTGCAAATCGATGTAGGCTGCATCTCCGTGAAAGCGAAGACCAATGAGCGCGTCGGCCCGGAAGGACGCGAAGAGGCCATCAGCACACAGGCGATCGCGCTGATCGAATCGGACTAAGCGGCGGCTTCGTGAAGTCACGGCTCGACAGCATTGTGGCGCGTCTGGCGGGGGTGACGCGGACGCAGGCGCAAGGCCTGATTCGCACGGGGAAAGTGCTTTCGCAGAACGGTAAAGTGCTCGATAAACCTGGCGTTCAGTATGACGATGCGATCACGCTCGACATCCGCGATGGTTCGCCCTATGTGAGCAGGGGCGGAGAGAAGCTCGCGGCTGCGCTGGATGCATTTCAGATTGATCCTGCCGGTCATGTGGCGATTGACGTGGGCGCGTCAACGGGCGGATTTACCGATTGCCTGCTTCAACGCGGCGCTGCGAAGGTGTACGCAGTCGATGTGGGCTACGGGCAACTGGCGTGGAAGCTGCGCAATGATCCACGCGTAGTGGTGATGGAGCGGACCAATGCACGTGCGTTAAAGCCCGAAGATTTTGTCGAGAAGCCTACCTTTTTCACTGCGGATTGTTCGTTCATATCGCTGAGTCTGGTGCTGCCACCGCTTGTTTCTATCCTCGCTCCGCGCGCAACCGGCGTGGTTCTAATTAAACCGCAGTTCGAGGCGGGGCGTGAGCAGGTAGGCAAAGGCGGCGTCGTGCGCGATCCCAAGGTCCACGACGCGGTAATTGCAAAGGTGCTAGAATCCGCGCGGGAATTCGAGTTTACTCCGGGCCGGGTGGTCGCATCGCCGCTGCTGGGGCCTGCCGGTAACCGCGAGTTTCTCGCGGAACTGACGCTGAACGAATGAATAGACCGTGCTTGAACTAATTCGCATACAAAACTACGCGCTCATTGACGAACTCGAAGTCGAATTCAAACCTGGCTTGAATGCGATCACGGGCGAGACGGGTGCAGGTAAATCGATCATTATTGGTGCGTTGAACCTCGTGCTCGGCGCGCGCGCGACGAGTGAAGCGGTGCGCGACGGTGCGGACCGCGCGCGCATTGAGGCAGTGTTCCGTATCCCAAAGCCCAGCCGCCGGCTGAAGAATCTGCTCGATGAATTTGAGGTTGCGCTTGAGGGCGGCGAGCTGATCGTGTCGCGGACGATCACAGGCGATGGCAAGAGCCGCGCGCACGCCGGCGGCACGCTGCTGCCGCTTAGTGCGTTGTCGCAAATTGGCGACGAACTGGTCGATTTGCACGGACAGCACGATCATCAGTCTTTGTTGCTGCCCGACCGGCAGCTGGATTTGCTGGATGGGTTCGCGGGCGTCGAGGGAGATGTCGCCTCGCTCGCGGACAATGTCTCCGAATTGCGCAAATTAGAGAAGACGATTGCGGACCTGGAATCCGACGATCGCGAACGGGCGCGCCGCGTCGAGTTGCTTAAATTTGAAGTAGCCGAAATTAATGCCGCGGGCCTGCAAGCGGGCGAGGAAGACGAGGTGCGGTCTCGACGCAGCCTCATTACGAACGCCGAACAGATTTTTACCACCGCGGCGCGCGCATACCAACATTTGTATGAAAGCGAAGGCGATGCGGCGATCGACAAAATTGACGCCGCGCTGGCCGCAATCGCCGAGTTGCATGCGATTGATCCGCGCTTTGCCGCGCTGCAAGAGGCACTCGCGGCACTGCGCGCAAATGCACAGGACATATCCACAGAGCTGCGCGGCTTTACCGAGGCCGTGGAATACGACCCGCAGGAGCTGGACGACCTCAACCGGCGCCTTTCGCAAATTGCGGATTTGAAGCGAAAGTTTGGAGACTCCATAGACGCGATTCTACATTACCGCGAAGAAGCCGCCGCGGAGATTCAACGATTTGAATCGCGCGATCAACAGCTTGTCGATTTGCAGAAAGAACATGCCGCGCTGCTAAAGACTGCGACGGAGCGCGCGCGTAGTATTTCCGGTAAGCGCCGTGCAGCGGCCGCGAAATTAGATAAGAAGATTACGGCGGCCCTGCAAGAATTGGGAATGAAAGGCGGTGCGCTCGAAACGCGGTTTGAAGATGCTACGTTGTCCAGAAACGGTATCGACCGCGCGGAGTTTTTGTTGGCGGCGAACGTGGGGGAGCGGCCCAAACCCTTGCGGCAAGTGGCATCCGGCGGCGAAATCTCGCGCGTGATGCTTGCTATCAAGACCGTACTCGCGGGAGCGGACCGCATTCCAACGCTTATCTTCGACGAAATTGACGCGGGCGTGGGCGGCGCGGTGGCTAATAAGGTAGCGCAGCGTTTGCGCGATCTCGCCGCGACCCATCAGACGATCTGCATTACCCATTTGCCGCAAATTGCCGCGGCGGCGGCAGCGCACTTCACTGTGGCGAAGGCGACAACCAAAGGCCGCACGTCTACGCGCGTCCAATTTCTTGCGCCGGGGGAGCGCGCCAAGGAACTCGCACGGTTGCTGGACGGGTCGCTATCGGATGTCAGCCTCAAACACGCGGAAGAATTGTTGCGCGCAAGTCACGCGTAGGCGCGATTTTCCTCAATCGTAAATCGCACATCGCTTGTGTACCATAGCGTTCTGCCAAGAATAACTCCGGGAAGAATCATGAAACCTGAAAACGACTATGCCCGAATCAAAATAGGCGTGATGGGTTCCGCGGGGGGACTCATGGAATCTGCGCTCGTGGAGCGTTGCAGAGAAATGGGACGCGCCATCGCGGACTGTGGCTGCGCGATCGTGACAGGTGGCTGCCCCGGCCTTCCGCATCACGCCGTAATCGGCTGCAAAGAAAATGGCGGACTGACAATCGGCGTGAGCCCTGCGCTCAGTCTTCACGAACATATCGCGAAGTACAATAGCCCGACCGATCACATCGATGTGCTGATCTTTACCGGAATGGGCTTGATGGGGCGCGAAGTGATTGGTGTGCGCAGTTGTGACATTGTCATCATTGTCGGCGGACGTTCGGGGACGCTCGGTGAGTTTGCGATCGCGTACGATGAAGGGCGCTTGATCGGCGTGCTCACGGGTTCCGGCGGCGTGGCGGATCATGTTGACGACTTCCTGCCTGTCATGCAAAAGCCCACGGGATCGCGCATCATTTACGATCGCGACCCGCGGAAACTGATTGAGCGTTGTGTGGCAGAATACAAGCAGAACCCAAGCATAATTCGCGAACATGAGGCAGCCATCTAATGCGCATTACTTCCCATGGAGCGGCCGAAACCGTTACCGGCAGCAAGCATATACTCGAATCCAACGGTAAGCGCGTCCTGTTCGATTGCGGCATGTTTCAGGGCATTCGCAAAGAGGCGGAACAGCGTAACCGCGAACTACCGTTTGATCCCGTGGCGTTGGATGCAGTTGTGATTACGCACGCGCACATCGATCACATTGGCGTGCTGCCCATGCTCATTAAACACGGGTACGAAGGCCCCATCTACGCTACGCCGGCCACGCGGGATCTGTGTACGATCATGCTTCTGGACAGTGCGCATTTGCAGAAGAAGGATGCGGAGTTTCTCTCGAAGAAGCACCGGTCGTATGTCTCACCGCTATACGAAGACGACCACGTATACGAAACGATGAAGATGTTTGAGTCGTTTCACTACGATATCCCGCGTGAAATACTCCCAGGCATTAAGATCACATTTCGCGACGCGGGGCACGTGCTCGGTTCTGCAATGGTGGAGGTCGAGTGCAAGGAGAACGGTTCGACAAAGCGTTTTCTCGAAGGCGGCGACCTGGGCCGCGTGCACATGCCAATCTTGAAGGACCCGTGGGTGCCTGGCGACTTCGACGTTGTGATGATGGAAAGTACCTACGGCAATCGCGATCACGATGCCGTTGAGGCTATGGACGGACGCCTCGCCCAAATTATTCGTGACACATCCAAGCGCGGCGGCAAGATCATTATCCCCAGCTTTGCGCTCGAACGCGCGCAGGAAATTGTTTATGCCTTGCGGCGTCTTGAACAAGATCCCAATGTGCCGCGTTTACCGGTATATGTCGATAGCCCGATGACCGTGAACATTACCGAAGTGTTCCGCATGCATCCGGAATGTTTCGACGATTCTATTCGCGATTTCGTGTCCGCCAACGGCGACCCGTTCGCGACCCAGCGTATCCAGTATGTCCGGCGCGTGGAAGACTCGATGAAACTGAATGACCTGAACAAGCCGGCCATTATTATTTCGGCCTCCGGTATGTGCGAATCGGGACGCATTCTGCATCACTTGCGCAACAACTGCGAGGACCCGCGCAATACGATTCTAATCGTCGGGTTCCAGGCGAAGAATACCCTTGGGCGCCGCATTGTCGAGCGCGAGAAAGAGATTAAAATTTTTGGAGTGAAGCGTGCGCTCAACGCGGAAGTGCACGTGCTCAACGGTTTCAGTGCGCATGCGGGCCGTTCGGAGTTGATCGCATTTGCGCAACGCTTCAAAAAATCGCAGCGCGTGTTGCTGGTACATGGCGAAGAGGAGGCGATGACCGCGCTGAAATCCACGCTGGAATCGTCCGGCCAGAGCAATGTTGCGATTCAGAAGGAAGGCGTGCCGGTCGAGTTTTAGTGGCGGCCTTGGGCGCTGAGCGCGTCCTGCACCATTTGAAGTTTCTCGATTAGTGCGCGCGCACGTTCTTGCGTGTTCTCATAGATCGTAAGCGTTGTTTTGGCGAGTAACGCTGGATCAGCGCCTTCCATATTGTCACGTTCGAACCGCGCGATCGCGACCAGGGGCTTGCAGGCGCGGTTTAGTTCTGCGTACACACGCGTATCTTCGTCCAGCGCCATCAATTCGCGCGCGCGCGTTTGTGCGTGGCGCATGGAGCCCTTGCCGGAAAGCATGGACATGAGTTCGCGCGTCATGCGCGCGCCCCTGCCGCAAATCTCCGCGAAACCGTTCAAGGCCTCCCGCGTGTTCGTCCAGAAAGCTGCGTCGTCCGATAAATCGTATCGTGCGGCAATTTGCCGAATGGACTCCAATTCATTCTGCCGATCGCGCCTGGAATCGAAGTAATCGAGCCACATTGGGCGGTACGCCATTCGGATGATGTCCGCATCCGCAGCGGGCCGGCGAATAACGGGGTACCACTGCAGGCAGCCATCGGGCGCAAAGCCGGACCAAAACATGTCGACATGTGACAACGTGGCGTCATCATCGAGCGCGGGAATGCCACCCGGCGTAACGCTCATTAATAGTTCTACGGCGCGCAGGGCGTGCTCTGCGAGGATACCACTGGCGCCGGCGGTATCGCGGCCTCGCATATCGGAACGGCCGGCGTCGTCGCGGCGGACTTCGATGGCGCAGTGGCCGGCGCCGTAGGGTCCCGTTTCGCGGAAATGCACATAGCCTACGGAAAGCAAAACAATGGGGCAGCGCATGGCCGCGGCGATATGCATGGTGCCGGTGTCGTTTGTTACGAGCGCGCGGGAACGTTCGAGGATCGCGGCCACCTGTGCAATCGACGTTTTGCCAAACAGATGCACTGCGGCGCCTGGGGCAAATTCGTCGAACTTTTTCCCAAGCGGCGCTTCCGATTCTACACCCAGCAAAACAATACGTGCGTTGTATTTTTCGATGAGCAGTTTAGCGAGTTGTGCAAACCGTTCCTCGGGCCAACGCTTGTCGCGGTCGCTTGCACCGAGCTGAAAGCACACCACGAAATCGTGCGCGCCAATACCATGCTGCGCGAGCATGGCCTTTGCTTCCACGCGCGCCTTGTCGTCGATCTCCATGACAAGACCTTGCGTTGCAGGCGGCGCTTCCATGAAGTAACGAAATGAATCGCAAATGTTGAGATCGTTCGCGTCTCGATGAAGCACGCTGGTGATGAAATAATTCGGGCCGCGCCCGCGCCAAACGTATCGCCAATCCTCGCTGAGGTGCGCGCCGATAACTTCGGGAATTCCGGCAAGCTTGAACAACATCGCAGAGCAGAGACTGTGTGTACAGTTGTACGCAATGTCGTAATGTCCGGCCTTTATCCTTTGCACGATTGCGTCGGCGTCGTTATAGGCCTTCAACAGGCGGTCGGCATCTTCGCTCTTGAGATCGAGATAAGTTTCGTCTTCTTCGTATTCGATTACGTCATTGATGTCGGGGTTGCGTTCGGCGATCGGCTTGCCCATACGCCGGATCATGGCTGTGATGTGCGCGTCGGGATGACGCAGGCGTAGTGCGCGCACGAGTGGCGACGTCTGCAAGACATCACCCATACGTGTCATCTGCGCGACAAGGATGCGTTTACCCGCCATCGAACATGCCCAGCAACTGGTCGGCGGAATTGCGCAACTCGCGCAGATAGGCAAACACGCCTTCCGCGTGTGAGAGCTTGGTGCCCATCATAGGGATGCGCTCATTTAGCGCGGCTTGCGTAAAGGGTGTGTCGTCCGGAAGCGATGCGAGGTATTTCCCGAGCGGCGTCGTAGTGTCTACCCGTTCGGCCAACTCGGACACGCTGCACTGCGCGCGCACGCCCTTGTCCGCAATGCGTGCCGCAAAATGTTCCGTGACGAAATCGAGCATTTGTTGCGCGCGGTGTTCGTAGGTATGGTCCGCGAGTGCACGTTCGCGCGCGCGCACCGCCATCGCATTGCGCTCGTCGTCATTGGTGAGATAGTAATCGATAAGCTTGCGGCATTCCGTCAGGTCGCGATACACGGGTAATTCGTTTTCCGGATCGAAAAATTGATCGAGCCCTTTACACGGATCGCAAATCTGAAATCCGCCGCAAGCGGCAATTTCGAATACGCGGGGATTCAGCGCATCGCAACGCGGATCCACGCCGGAGTGTGTAGCGCTGGAGTGGAGATTCAGATTTATCTCTGCGCCCGCGACAATCTTGGTGAAAAGCTCGGGCGTGAAACGCTGCTCCGGGCGGCAAAGAAATCGCTGCAAATCGCGCGAATTCCATTCGGTTCCCCAGATTTTCAGATCGTAGTCCGTAAGGCCGGCAATAAACTGATTGCGGTTGTAGTAACCGGCCCCTGCAAAGGTAACATCGCACGCGAATTCCTCGCGTTCGTCGCTAGTGAGCTGCACTGGCTTGTGGACTTCGGGATCGCAAGCAGTCTGCACGAAGGTATGGTGCAAGCAGCCCGCTTCCGAAAGTTTCTGCTCAAACTCACCCGGTTGAATGTGAAAGAAGCAATCGTAATACGCGCAAATGTGTTGCCAGTAGGGCATGTGCCGCCAGTTCTCGACAAACCAGAATGCGGATACGATCTTTTCTTTCTTGAGTCGCAAGGGGAACGCGGGGCTGACCGGCGCTTGCGCCATGACGATGCAGACGTTTGGCGCGAACTCAGCGACGCGCGCGTAGCTCCACTGTTCGAGAACATTGGCGAGCATCGATCCCAATTGTCCGGAAGCATTTTTCGATTTCACAGTGCCCGTTACGGATTGGTAAAGGGCCCACGCTTCGCTGTTATCGACTAAGAGCGTGCGATGACCGAGCCGCTTAAACGCATTTGCGAGATAACCGCAGATTGGAAGCGAGCCCCCGTACATAGGCCCGACGATGGCGATACCGAGTTTTTTTTGCCCAATTGCCGCGCGGGACATGGTGTTGCGCGCCGCCGCGACATACTGTGGGTGTAAGCGTTCTGTCGGTGGATGCACGAGTAATTGCGCACCGCGCTGCACGGCGGAGATGAATTGCGGGTCGCCCGCGAGATCGGTCAAATCACCCACGTGCAGCAGCGTGTCCGGCCCGATGCAGCCGTTGTTCAGCGCGTGCTTGGCAATAGAGCGATCGGGTTCAACCACAAGGACGGATGCGTTTCGCTGCTGTAAGCATTCGATGTGATAGCCGCTACCCGCTCCGATCACGATGACCGGCTTATCGGGATCGAGCTCGGCACTTTCGATAAGTCGCGCTGCTTCTTCGCTCGGGCGATAGCGACTGTGCAGCAGCACGCCATCGACGCGCAATGCCGCTTCACCTGTTTGTGTCGTTACGATTTCTACGCCGGAACGAAGGGGATCGTTCGCGAGTTCCGTGGCCCACTCGCGCGCGGTTTTCACGGAGCATTGCCCTGTATGCGTGCACGCAAGGCCGTCGCGGCATCGTGTTTTGGGTGCAGGAGCAGAATCGTGTCGAGTCTATTGAGGGCCTCATCGGTGTTGCCGGCTGCATGAAGCGCCTCGGCCAGCTGCAACGCAATATCGACTTTGCCCGGAAAGAAATCGACGAAACGGCGCGCGATGGGCAAAGTGATGGCAAAATCTTTCGCTGCGATGGCGCAGTCCAACATCCGCGCGACAATTGGCGCGTTATCGATTTCGGCTTCTAGCGCGCGGGCAAAATTCGCAATCGCTTCTGACGAGTTACCCCGCGTCAACTCTATCAACCCGAGCGCGCTCAGGGCGCGGTGGTGCTGCGCGTCGCGATCAAGCGCATCGCGCAGGAATGGCTCTGCTTCGGTTTCACGATTTGCGGCGACGAGCAGTAGGCCGAGTTCGGCGTTGGTGTCGGTGTCTGTGGCATCCTTTCGGAGCGCGTGCCGATAGAGCGACTCGGCGCGATCCAATCTTCCCAAGCGCACCATTGCTTTCGCCATGGTGCGCGTGCGCTCGGATTCGGCCACGCCAGTGGCTCCTTCAGCGAGTTCGTATGCGGATTGATAGTCGTTGTTTTCCAACGCAAACTTTGCGTCCGCAAGACGATCCATTCCCGGTTTTGCGGCGACAACGAGGTACTGGTAAACGAGCAGGTCCTGATATTCCGCGTCGTCGAGCGGGCCGAGCAAACATTTGCCCAGACGAAGGCAATTGTTCATATCGCGCGGCAATTCGCTGGCTGGCCACATGGACAGCGGCTGCAACTTGATCAGCTCCAGGCCCGCATTCGCGATCATCTCAGCAAGATCGGGCGCGCAGAAGAAGCGCAGGTGCGTGCGGTCCATGATCCCGGCGTCTTCGTATTTCCAGCGGCCGTTCGCGAGCATCATCACCTGTTGCCAAAAACGGATGTTGGGAATGCTGATGACAATGACGCCGTCGGGTGCGAGCACGCGCGCCACTTTTTTCAATGCGGCCACGGGATCGACCAAGTGTTCGAGTACGTCGCCGAAGACAACGCAATCGAAGTGTTCATCATCCCAAGGCAGTTCCATCTGTTCGATGCTGCCGAGGAGCGCTTCATCCAAATTCTGTTTCGCAAATACGTATGCGCGTTCGACGATCTCGATGCCGCAGACTTCTTTTGCGCCGCGGTGCTTTAGCGCAAGGCCAAACTCACCACCGCCACATCCGCAGTCGAGCACGCGTTGCGCACGCAATGGGACGTGCGCCTGCAACTCGGGGCGAGGCGAACGGTAATAGCCGCCTTTGTTATAGCGCGATTCGCCGCTGATGCCGCCGAGTGCGCCCATCGCTTCCAGCACCATTAGCATCATCTGACGCGCGCGGTGGCGATACGTATGCTCGCTGTACACGAGCGAGCAGCCGGCCGCCGCGATACGCTCGCGTTCCGCATTATTTGTTAGGTAATGTTCGATTAAATCGGGTAAATCCGAATCGGATTGGTAGACGACTAGATGTTCCTTGTCTTTGAAGAGTTCTTCCAGCCCGTCGGCAGGATCGGTAATCATTAGTGCGCCGGATGCAAGGCCTTCGAATACGCGCATGTTGATATCGCGCATGGCGGAGATATTGATGACGATTTTTGCCTGCGCGTAAATGCGCGCCATTTCTTCCGGCCACGCGCGGCCAATGCAATGATTCGGAAAGCGCGCCTTCACAGTGTCAATCAGCTTCTTGCGGCGATCCGCAGGATCGTCCGGCACTGCGCCTACGAATGCAATATCGTATGTGCGTTCCATAGGCCTAACGTCGTGGAGTTCCGGCGAACAGGCCAGCGGCATCCAGGCGACGTTTGTGATGCCCGCATGCACGAAGTGCGGCAAATGGGTCTTCTGGGCGAGGAAAGTAAAGTTAAATCGCCGCGCCATTTCGAGGCGTGTATCGAACGCGCAATGCGTGTCGATGATATAACAGATGCGCGGGACGTCCAACGATTCCATGTCTTCTGGGAGATCCGCCACGCCCGAATCGATCCACAAATATGCGGCAGGACTAAATCCGCGTGGCAGTTGTGCGATGGTCTGCGCGATCGGGTCGCTGAGGTGGCGCGGAACGTCCTGTGGCCTTGCGGGCGGGATCGGCCCGTTGAAACCCCATTCGCGCAACATCACTTCGGGAATGCGGATTCCAGTCGAGACGACTTCGTTGTCGGCGCGCAACGCGCGTTCTAAATACTGACCGGTCGTGAATGGCGATTGGCAATAGTCGAGCAAGAGTTTCACATTGGGAAAACCGGGATCAAAGCTGGCTCGCGTGGAATGTTTAGCGCGGGCGCGTTGCTCCGCGACCTTCTCGATTACTTCCCGCCAATGATCGACGAACTTGGAGATCGGGAATTTTGCAGCGACTGTCTCGCGTCCCTTTGCACCGATTTGTTGCGCGAGGCTTTGATCATCGAGTAATTGTGCGATCCGATCGCGCAATACACCGGCGTCGTACGATGCGAAGCCGTCCACACCATCGGTGATGGGAGACGTTGGATTTGCCAAAGTAACAATGGGCATTCCACAGGCCATCGCTTCGAGTGTGGAGAGGTTATAGCCGTCCTCATATCCCTCACGCGTAACATGCAGGAGGCAACGCAAGCCGCGGTAGCAGGAAAGCAAATCCTCGAACGATTTTGACGGCCGCGCATTCGGCATGGCGGCGTCTTCGCCGGCCACGCGGTTGGGAAACCCTTCGCACACGCGCTCCTGAAAATCGACGTCAAACATGAGATTGCGCGAACGCATGGCATTGCCCACGCGCAACACTTCACGCACATCGCCGCGGTACCCGCCATATTCTTCGACATCGATCCCCGGCGGGATGACTGGTCCATCAAGACGGTAGTCCGCGCGTTTGGATTCGGAAATGAATACGAACGTGAATTTTTCCTGCAAACGCGTGAGCAGTTTCTCGTAAGCATCCTTTCCCTTTTCCTGATCGCCGGTGACAGTTGTCTCCAAAAACGTGCGGCGATTGTGACAGAGGAGAATGCAGGGGACGGGTGCGCCGAAAATATTCATCGCGTTCAGTTCGTTGTGCGCAATCGCTACGTCAAACGCGCTCGCATCCAAATCGCGGCGCCATTCGGATTCTTTCACGAGGGTGATGTTCTTGGGAATTGCGCGGAATTTGGTTTGCCAATCTCGCGCGTAGGGCGGATTGTCGTACAGACCGACGGTGATGCGGTATCCCGTCTTTGCAAGCAGGCAGAGGTAGGGTTCGTGAAAATTAAATGTGAGGACGTGCGGGCTGGCCATACTCAGCCGCCGGCTTTCTCCCGCAGAACGCCGGTAATGCGCACCTCGGTCTCGGCGCGCGGGGCGAACTCGTATTCAAGCAAGTCGCCCAGAAGAATCGTATCGCCCGATTCAATGGCCGCCGCCGCCTCGGCCAGGAATCCATTCAGTTCCGTGTGCCACGCGCCGACAGTCTTGCCGTCCAGCGTGAGCGAATCCAATGCAACGCCAAGCGTGTGCGCGATCAACTCCTGCCGTTCCTTCACATGGGACCAGATGTTTGCGAGTTGGTGAAACGGATCATAACCGGTGCGCGGTTGCGTGCCATGAAACACAGCGGCCAGTTCGTGGCAGGCCGTGGCCAAATCGGGAATGACCGCCTCCAACTCGGCGAGACTGTCCGCGACAAGTTTTGAAGTCTGCTCCGACACAATTTCAAGCCGGCGTACCGCGTCGAGCGGTTTGCCGCTGAGAATCTCTGCAGTTTGCGCCGGCGCGAGGGACTGACCATCCGCGGATACCGAGAGTATCGCGCGACCTTGTTTGTGCAGCGACTCGCTGATGTCCGCGAGTACGCTCATCACGTCAGCGGCATCTGCGGACGCGTTCGCGGCTGCGCCGTCTACAATGACGTCCATGTCATCGTCCCTCGTTAGGCATTCAATAAGCCCGTAATATCGCTCATATTTCCGGCAGCAGCGGCCTGCGCGTTTTCCGCCTGGATCGCCTCGTAAATCTCCTGCCGGTGCACAGATATATTTTTCGGCGCCACGATGCCAATCTTTACCTGATTTTCTTTCAGATCAAGCACCTTCACGACGATATCGTCGCCGATCATGATGCTTTCGTCTTCTCTACGCGTTAGAACGAGCATGCGTGCCCTCCGGCGCCGCGTTCGAGCGCGCCTGCGAAAGATAAAACTGAATCGGATAGTTGCTACGCTCAAGTATGGTCTGCTTGCCGAGGCGGTGTTTCAAACTAATCAACACCGGCGCGCGCAGGTTGGTGCGGATTTGCGATGGGTTTTGCGGCACCACCACGAGCGTATAGACGGAAAGCTCGCCCGGGTCCGTCACGGCCAACTCAGCCAACTCCGGCGGCCGCAGATCGATCTGATAGTCCGGCATTACCGAACGCGGGTCTATTAAGATGAAGGCCAGGTCACCTGAATCGGTGGACTGAAGCCAGGTCAGATGGTCGCTCGGCCCCGGCAACACGATGTACCGGCGAAACTCCTGAAAGCCGAGAATGGGCTGCGTAAACGTGATGATCTGGTTCGGGTCAACCTCGATCTTCCCAAACCGTGTCGTTTCCAGCAGCATCCCAGACCCCTCTACCCCAGACAATGGCCCGAAGGAATTATGCACGAAGTGCTAGAAAATCGCAAGATATTGTGGTTAACTGTTCTAGATGTTGTGTAAACATCATAGGTTCAATCGCATTTTGTCGAGTATCCGCGACTTGTCCCACTCACACGAGTTTTTGATTTACCAGCGCCAGCGTGCTAAATTCTCGGCCTTAATTCGGGGCGATCTGCGCATATTTTATGTAGATTGCCAACAGAGAAATACATGGCAATAACGACTGAAAACGAATACAAAGACACCGTAAATCTTCCCAATACCGCGTTTCCGATGAAGGCGAACCTGACACAGCGGGAACCGGGAATCCTGAAGCGTTGGGAGGCGATGGGGCTGTACAAGCTGCTGCGCGAATCGCGCCGCGGGCAAAAGAAGTATGTCCTGCACGATGGGCCGCCGTATGCGAATGGCGAGTTGCACTCCGGGCACGCGCTGAACAAGTTGCTGAAAGACTTCGTCGTGAAGTCGCGGCAGATGGCGGGCTTCGACGCGCCGTATGTGCCGGGCTGGGACTGCCACGGGTTGCCGATTGAGCACAAAGTCTCCACTGAACTTGGCAGCAAAGCCAAGACCATGTCGCAGGCGGAAATCCGCCAGAAGTGCCGCGCATTCGCGTTGAAGTATGTGGACAACCACCGCGAAGGCTTCAAACGCCTCGGCATCACGGGCGAGTGGGAGAACCCATACCTCACACTTAGCCCGCAATATGTCTCCACGATCATCCGCGTGTTCGCGGAGATTTATCAGACCGGCGCGATCTACCGTGGTCTTAAACCGATCTATTGGTGTCCGAACTGTGAAACAGCGCTTGCGGAAGCGGAAGTCGAGTATGCGGACAAGACGTCGCCGTCGATCTACGTGAAGTTCAAAGCCGAATCGCCCGTGCCCGGCACGAGCGGCGATGTGTATTTTGTGATTTGGACGACGACCCCGTGGACGCTGCCGGCGAACCTCGCAGTGTCGGTGCATCCCGATTTCGATTACAGCGCGATCAAGGCGGGCAACGAGACCTACATCATGTCGTCGTTTCTCGCGCCCGCCGCGTTGGAAGCGATGGGCGTTACCGAATACGAGACCGTCGCAAAGTTCACCGGCAAGGATTTGGAAAATCTCACGTACCGCCACGTGATTTTCCCGGACAAAGTGTGTCCTGTGATTCTCGGCGATCACGTTACGCTCGAAGCCGGTACCGGTTGCGTGCATACCGCGCCGGGGCATGGTCACGAAGACTATGTCGTTGGGATGAAATACGGCATCGCGCCTTTCTCGCCGGTGAACAAGAGCGGCGTGTTCACAAACGAAGCAGGGCCCTACGCGGGCCAGTTTGTCTTTAAGGCAAACGCACAAATCGTCGAAGACCTGAAGGCCAGCGGCGCGCTTGGCGCGCATGCGCCGTATCAGCACAGCTATCCGCACTGTTGGCGTTGCAGCGGTCCCGTTATCTTCCGCGCCACGCCGCAATGGTTCATCGGGATGGACCATGATGGCTTGCGCGAAAAGACGCTCGCGGCGATCGACACCGTGCAATGGATCCCGGAGTGGGGCAAGGAGCGCATCTACGGAATGGTGTCGCAGCGCCCGGATTGGTGCGTGAGCCGTCAGCGCGCGTGGGGCGTCCCAATCCCTGTGTTCTATGGCAAGGAAAGCGGCGAGGTCTACGCGACGCCGGAGTCTTTCAAGAAAATCGAAGAGCTCGCGCTGTCGTCCGCGGATGGCATCGATCGCTGGTTTGATACGCCGACAGAACAGTTGTTGCCCGTGGGTGCGAAGCATCCCGTTACCGGCGAAACGGAATTCGTGCATGAGAAAGATATTCTGGATGTGTGGTTCGATTCCGGCGCGAGCAATCGCGCAGTTTGTGAAACGCACCCGGATTTGCAATGGCCGGCCGATCTATATCTCGAAGGCAGCGATCAACATCGCGGCTGGTTTCAGTCGTCGTTGATCCCCGCCGTTGCCGCAAAGGGCGCTGCACCTTACAAGGGTGTTCTCACCCACGGTTACGTCGTCGATGCGGACGGCAAAGCGATGTCAAAGAAGCTCGGCAACTACATCACGTTGCCGGATCTGCTGAAGAAGTACGGCGCGGACATCGTGCGCCTTTGGGTTGCAAGCGAAAACTACCGGCAGGACGTGCGCATCTCCGACGAGATTCTCAACCGCCAGCAGGACAGTTACCGCAAGTTCCGCAACACAATGCGCCACATGCTCGGCAATATCGCGGACTTTGGTCCGAACGATGCGGTGGCGTATGACGATCTTTGGGACATCGACAAGTGGGCGCTGCACCGCACGCAGCAGCTAAAAGAGCGTGTGCTGAAAGCGTACAACGATTACGAATTCCACATCGTCTACCACGCGCTGCACAACTTCTGCGCGGTGGACATCAGCTCGCTGTATCTCGATGTATTGAAAGACCGTTTGTACACGTTCGCGAAAGACTCGAAAGATCGCCGTGCAGCGCAGACGGCGCTCGCAGAAATTCTGACAGACCTTTTGAAACTTCTCGCACCCGTGCTTGTCTATACGGCTGACGAGGCGTGGGGCTACTTGCCCGAACATCTGCGCCGGGAACAAAGCATACACCTCGCGGAGTTTCCATCTGTTAGATCGGAATACAAACTTTCGCTGGCGGTGGCTGCGGAGTGGGACACGTTGTTGCGGGTACGCGCGGTGGCGTCGAAACAACTCGAGGAAGCCCGCCGCGCGGAGATGATCGGTTCGTCGTTGCAGGCGTCGCTGACGATTACGCCGGGCGATGATGCGACGGCGAGCGTGCTGAAGAAATACGAGGGTCAACTTTACGATCTCATGATCGTTTCACATATCGTGATCGCGCCGGCCTCGGATGAGGCGCGCGCCACGGAAGAAAAAGTGCTCGTGACAGTGGCGCCGGCGCCGGGCGAAAAGTGCATCCGGTGCTGGCATGTGCGCGAGTCGGTTGGTACTATTTCCGGCCATCAACAAATCTGTGCGGAATGCGCTAAACAACTGGGAGTCGGTTGAAGGATGAATAAGAAGGACGCCAAGAAAT
>JADLHJ010000113.1 GCA_020848835.1 Candidatus Hydrogenedentota bacterium | reverse complement strand
GCCGTCACCAGTTTTTCATGATTCGTTGCCATTACATCGTCCCTCTTTCAGATTGCTGCGTCGCTCCCGGTGCTTGCCGAGGGACCAACCGTGGAAACGACCGGACCACTCCCGCCTCTACGGCGTATTCGAGCAGTTCCTTGCGCAGTTTCGCCCGCCCGCGCGACAGGTGGGTCATCACCGTTCCGACGGGCATTTCCAATATTTCTGCGATTTCCTGATAGGAGAATCGCTCTACCGAGCGTAACAAGATACAGGCGCGCTCCGCCGTTGATAACCGGCGAAACGCCGTCACGATCTCGTCGCCGCACTGCTCCAGAAACTCCGTAGGGTCCTTGAGCACGTCCGCGTAGCCGGGCTGTTCCTGCAGCGCAACCATGCCCGCCTCGGCTGTTTCCAGCGGGGCCATGGTGCGTCCCGTCTCGCGGTTGGCGACGTAACATTTATTCGTGATGATGCGGTAGACCCATGCGCGAAAGTTCGTGCCGGGCGTGAACTTATGATAGTTTTCGAGCGCGGACAGGACGGCGGATTGGAAGACGTCCTCGGCCATGTTCGCGTCCCAGAGCGTGCGGACGACATAGCGGTAAAACTCGTCACGATACCGCTCGACCTGGCCCATGAACTCCTGCGCGGCCTCGCGCGTAACCACCGCGCTCATCCGGCTGACTCGATTCGTGTGCGTGACATGGTTCTTGTCCCAATCGGTTTGAGCCGGATTCCAATCCGGCTCTACGCCACCTGCCACTTTTGTATTCCGGCCGTTGCGAAAAGTATGTCAGATCGCCAGGGACGGTTCGCTGAACCGATCGAGTCGCCAGCAGAACTTAGCCGTATCACCAATTCCGGCGCTTTCGGCGAAAGCGCCCTACCCTGAGAACGCCCTACCTTTGTGGGCTTTGCGGTACGAAAATGACGCGGTCCGATGAATCCGTGATCCGTCACACGCGGTGCATGTGACCGTCTTGGGACTTCAAATATTCATAGGACTGTTGCAGGATTTGTTCAAGGATTGGTAGTTCAATGTCGCTGAGGCGCTTGATGTACACGCAGACCCTGGTTGCAGTGTGTTTGCCGAGGCGTGCCAGCGAGTCAGCGTAATGCGCGGTGCCATCCATGAGATAAGCGGTGATCTTTCCTTTTCTTGGATAGAAACCAAGGATTTGGCAGTCGCCTTCGCGTCCGCTGTCGTATTTGTAGTGGTAGGTGTCAAACCCGACGGTGCCGGCGTTCCACAGCTTGGGCTTGCTACCGCTGATACCCTGCATCATCTTAATGAGCGCGTGGCTGTCTTTTACGAGTTGTGCGTCGTCAAGCGACGCGATGTAGTCTTTGACGGAGCGATTGTCTTGAGCAGCTTTCTTATCCATTGCGCGGATGTAATTCCTCAGATTGATTTGGCTTTAATTACTCAGCGTGTAACTCGGCCCATGTGATTCGGCCTGTTGCGGTAGTTACTATCGGCGCAATGCGAACAACGTTCTGTCCCGTCTCGAGCGCATTCGCGGGCAATACGAACCGTAGAGCGGACTTTACATCAATGACGGATTCCGGTACTTCTTGACTGATCCGCTCCGCGTCTTTGCTTCCATTCAATGATGCGGAGATGTCCGCAGGGGCCATATCCGCAAATCCGATGAATAAGCTTATCTTCGACTCATCAGATACCGCCGGAACGTAGAAGCGAAGCTCCGCGAAGTTTTGATTCAAATCAAATGGCAACTGCGCGTTGTTCGACACACCTGCAGGTACTGTATCGCGATAGGTGATGACGTAGCGGCGCGGTTGTGTGTTGACGAAATCGGGAGATAATCCTTTTTCGAGAAGTGTGCGGTAGGCTTCGGTGCCGCCGAGGATGGGCGCGGGGTCCATGTAGTTGAAGAGGTAGATGGCATCTGCGCCGCGGGCCCATGCGCCGGATGCAAAGCCGTAGACAGATGCGAGATCGTTTGTGATTGCTTCGCCGCCGGGGTATGCGCGCAGGAGGACTTCGGTGCCGGGGGCGATCTTCACGTGCGCGGTGGCGTCGTCGATGCGTTTTTTCCATTCTTCCACGGGGATATCGAAATCGGCGGTGGCCCAGAATGGCGTGGGTACGAGCAGATCGATTAAGCCTTCGCGCGCCCAGCGCACACCGTCCATACCGAGACCAACGGCCGCATCGGGATCGGCGGGCACGCGCGCGCCGAGTTGGATCGGGTGGCCGCGTTTCTTCGACCACGCATCGGTGAGTGTGCGTGCGTCTCGCATGAACTGCGTGAGGATTTCCGCGCCCGCGCGCTCCTGTCCCAAACGGAAGTGATAGCCAAAACGCATCCAATCGAGTTCGATGCCGTCGGGGTCGTAACGTTCGAGCAGTTCGGCAAGAAAGGCCATGTTGTGTTCGCGTACGGCGGGCATTGCGTAGTTCAGCGCGCGATCGGTCCAGCTCTTTTTGCTCTCGTACGGCACGCGCCAGTATTCGGGATGCGTGAGCCAGTAGGTGCTGTGCATGTAGTTGGTCGTGTTATCGACGTCGTGAATGTCGTTCATGCGCATAGTCAGCCACGGCGAAATATTTTTCTCGCGACTGCGCGCGATCCACACGGCGTAGGGATCGAGTCCCCGTTCTTTCAGCAAGCGCGCGTTGTCCACCCAAGCCTTCGCGAAAGGGATGTCTGGGGGAATGACCTGGTTTCTGGTTTCCCAAATTGCGTCGCGTGTTTTTGAATCGAAGCTGGCGGTCATCGCATTGGGGTTGAGGAAGAGGTGCGTGACGGCGGTGTTCGCGTATTGATCGACGAAGGCGTTCAGGCCGTCGATGGTCATGTCGTTGGCAGCGCGGGACCCGAAGAAGTGGCTGTTGTCTTCGTTGATGATCATCATCGGTTTGTCCGCGCAGAGAACAGAAAACAAGAGTAGGTAGGAAAGCATTTGACTGAGACCCTCTTTTCGCTGCGGCAAGCAATTCCGACTATTCTAACAACTTAACGCGAAGATTTTTAACCACGGAGACACGGAGTTTACGGAGGGAGAAATTGAATTTAACCCGCTCCGTGCTCTCCGTGTCTCCGTGGTTATTTGTACTGCATGAATTTTCCCGAAATCCGGCGCGTTGAATTGGAATCGCGCCTTTCTGCACTATGCTGGCTGGCGTGGGTTGCGCTTGGGACGCAACTACCGGCGGCTGCCGGAACTTCGGCTCGTTTCGAAAATGGTGTGAGGAATCGCATGCGGGTTTTTGGGCGCGTTTTTGTTTTCTTATCCATTCTGACTTTTCCGCTGCAATCGTTTGCCCAGGGCATTTCGATTTGCACGTTTAAGACCGAGATTACGCCGCCCAAGGGTTCGCCTTTGTGCGGTGGCGCGGTCGTGCCGGTGCGTGGGGTTGACGATCCGCTGACAGCGCGCGGGGTGATCATTCTTCCGGAGGGGCAACAGCCCATCGTGTTGTGCGCGCTGGATGTTGTCGGTATTGCGAATGCATCCCATGACATTTGGCGCGAGACGCTCGCGAAAACCGCAAACACAACCCCAGATCGTGTCGCGGTGCATTGCCTGCACCAGCACGACGCGCCGGAGTTTGATGCGAGCACAGAAGAAATTCTCGCGGCGAATGGGATGAGTGGCTCGGGGTTCAACGTCGCGCACGCGCAGGAAGCTCTAGAGAAAACAAGCGCTGCCATCGCCGAAACGATTAAGAGTCCACAACCGATCACACAGGTTGGCTTTGGTAAAGCAGAGGTGATCGATGTAGCGTCGAACCGCCGCGTGCTGGGGCCAGACGGTAAGGTGAAATGGATCCGTTGGTCGGCAACAAAAGACCCCGAAGCACGCGCGCAACCTGTGGGCACGATCGATCCGCTCGTACGCGCGGTGAGCTTTTGGAATGGCGATAAACCCGTCGCTGTGATCACGTATTACGCGACGCATCCTCAGAGTTACTACGGCTTCGGGCAAGTGACTTGGGATTTTCCGGGTATTGCGCGCAAGATGTGTGAAGACGAATTTCCCGGCGTCGCGTGGATACATTTCAATGGCGCGAGCGGCAATGTGACCGCGGGGAAATACAACGACGGCAATCCGGTGAATCGTCCTGCGCTGGCGGGGCGTCTTGCGGATGGCATGAAAAAGGCGTGGGCTGCGACGGAAAAGAAGCCGATCACGGCGAACGATCTGCAGTGGAAGACGCTCGATGTCGAACTGCCGTTGCGCGCGGATGTACCGGAAGACAAGGAGCGCGCGATTCTCGCGGATGCATCGCTCGATAAAGGCCAACGCCAGATGTCCGCGAACGAACTCGCGTGGATCGAACGCTGTAAATCCGGTCACAAGATTACACTCGTGAATTTGAAGCTGGGCAACGTTTCGATACTGCACATGCCCGGCGAACTTTTCATCGAATACCAGCTCGCCGCGCAGGCGATGAAACCCGATGCGCCGGTTTGCATGGCGGCTTACGGCAATTACGGCATGGGTTACATCGGCACGGCTATTTCGTACACGCAGGGCGGCTATGAAACCGGTGCGCACGTGTCGCGCACGGCACCGGAAGTGGAAGGTGTGTTGACGAAAGCAATGGAGACATTGCTGCACTAGATACGATTCGATACGTGTTGCGGATTCCTAATTTATGCGGAGGCGATTATGCACACGAAGCGACGGCACTTGATGTTCTTCTTGTCACTGCTCATGGCGATTGCCGTGTATGCGGCGGACACCGCACCCTTCAGCGCGCTGCAACCGCGGCCTTCGGGATTCACCGAGCCGAATGGGCCTTCGACACCGAAGGACATCACCTTCGGAGGTGTATCCGAAACGACGGGCGTAACCTACGACATCGTCGCGCATTTTCCGAAAGGGTCGCCTTCGTTTCGCGTCGAGAGCGTGAAGGTGAACGATACCCCGTGCGAGACGTATGTCGTCGCCAACCAAGGGATTTTCAACGGCCATCGTGTGGTACACGGTGATGAGAACTTTACCGTGTCGCTCTACGCGAACTGGGAGCCGAATAAAAACTACGCCGTGGCGGTCGAAGGCACGACAGAAAAGGGTGAGCACGTAAAGGTCGCCACTTCCAAGACCGCACCGAACAAGCGCGGTAGCGCGGGTGTTGGGTTTGCGATGCCTACGCCGGAAGCGCCGTATCACCAGATCTCGCTGAGCGTACCGAAGGAAATTGTGCAGCCCGGCAAGGTGAAATCGGTTGAAGTGGATGGCGCGAAAGTGCGCGATGCGCGCTACTTCAATTCCGGCAAGCCAATGCCGGAGAAAGCGAAGGACGCGAAGCCGGAGGGCGAAAGCTACGAGGGTATCGTCGAAGGCACGCGCAGTTTCAGCGTGACCGCGCCGCTGTATTGGCTGAATGGTTCGAAGCATTCGATGAAGGTCACCGTGGCCGATGAGGCCGGCAAGGAAACCGTCTACACCGCCGAAGGCGAAGCGCCCCCAAGCGGCGGTTATTGGAGCGCGGAGTGGCCGCACTCGGCGTCGCTGGTTGTTGAGGAAACGGCAGGCCTGCGCCGCGATCAGGAACCGGTGCAGGTGATGGTCGCGGTGTTCGCTGATGACATCAAGAAGCCGGAGAACGAAGTGCGGATCGTCACATACGATCCCACGCATCCAAAAGCTGGCGCGGACGGTTGGGTGGTTGCGCCATCGCAGATTACCAACGTCACGATTTGGCGCGACGAGAAGCTGCTGAACTCAGAAGAAAAAGATCCGGAGACGGGCGCGCTCGTGCATCGCTACGATGCGACGACAACACTCGAGTTGGTTTTCTTCGCCGATGTCGCGCCGTATGAAAAGAAAGTCTACTACCTCGCCTACGGCAATCCGAAAGCGGAGAAGATCGCGCTCGAAAGCGATCTGAAGATTACCAAGGGGGAACGCCTTAGCCAGACCGTTGAGAACGAAAAATATAGTTTCTATCTTTCCGAGAACAGCGGATCGGTGGAGACGATTACCATTCGCGGCGAAGGCGATCCCGTCCTGCTCGAGCACAAACTTGAAACCAATGGCGCGGTGCACTGGAGCCCGGACATCTATTCACCGCCGACGCCGTGGGTGCACATCAGCGATTGGGAAACGCCCATCTTCGATCAGATCAACGGTCCACTGCTCCATCGCACGCGCCGCTACGCGCCTTTGCCTCACATGGATTCCGTCGTTGCGAGCGTGGGCTATTCGTTCTATGCGCACAAACCCTACGTTATCGTGTCATCATTTATGGAAGTGGGCAAGGACATGTTCGTGCAAGCGATGCGCAACGCGGAGATCGTGTTCAACCACGAAGTGTTGAAAGAATTCGTGTGGGAAGATGCGCTCGGCAAGCAGCAAACACTCGATGTCGAATCCGCGCGCAAACATCCAATCCACGCGCTCGAGATTCCCGCGGACACGCCGTGGATGGCGCTGGTGAACCGCGAAAAAAAAGTTGGCTTCGCGACCATTGCGATCGAATACGCAAACGGGAATCGTTACGGTCACGAGCCGAGCGAAGCGCAGCCATATTACTACGTGCAGAACGGTCCGTGGGTCTACATCTCGCGGCCGCTTGTCTATCCCTTCGGCGGCAACAATTTCACGCGTATGATGCCCGTGCGCGCGGGCGCGTATTACCACGACAAGAACGCATGGATCCCGTTCCGCTTCGCGAAGGGCGACGATCCATTCGCGGAGATCAAGGTGCAACAAAAACTACTCACCAATCCGTTGCGCGTTCACGAGTGGGCGGCGACGAACCACCGCACGCCGGAGACGTGGGTGATGCCGATTCTTACGATGCCGTTTGACGAAGGCGTGGCCGGCGCGGTGAGCGGTCACAAAGCAAACGAAGAACCGAAGAAGGAGTAGCGCAATGAGAATGCTAACCATTACGACGCTGCTCTTCTGCATCATTGCGAATGCGCAGCCGGTGTCCGTTGAAAAGGGGCGCGATGTCGGCGACGGCAACGTGCTCTATGACACGCCCTACGATCCGAAGAATGTGAGCGATGTGACTTTCATCGCGCCGACGGTTGCGTATCCCTATTACGAGATCGCGATGCCGCTCGGCAATTGGAACGAAGGCAAAGGCGCGACGGTGTCGAAGGTGCTGGTGAACGGCGTCGATTCCGATTCGTTCTATATTTTTATCGATGGCTTCTCGCATGTGCAGTCGGGTTGGATAACGCGCGAGGCGTCGTCCGCGCCGAATGTCGTGCTCGTCACGCGATCGGTGTGGCACAACGATGAAGACACGACGATCGAAGTGCAGATCGGCGCAGAGGGCAAGAAAGAGCCTGTTGTGAAAACGTTCAAGGCGAAAGCGCCTGCGTCGAAGGGCGTGCCCGCGGGTTGGACGCGCTATCAGTCAGTGGTGCTGAGCGAGCCTGCAGGGCAAGCGCGCACGAACGAACCGGTTGAATTTTCGCTCACCGCACGGAAGGAAGATTGCGCGGATTTGGAAAGTGAAGTGCGCTTGTTTGCCGTCGATGCGGAAGGCGCGCTGACGCCGGTGGCGATGCAGACGTTTAATCCAAAGCGATTTGAAGGACGTCCGCCCGGAACTTCGAACCCTAACTATCTGCAACATCCTTCGCAGTCGGTGGAGGCCGTGTTTCTCGCGAGTGTGCCGGCGAACGGCGCGCAGGTTTATGTCGCGCTGTATGGCAACGCGACGCCGCCGGCCGCGCCCGCCGCGGATACAGATCTTAAGATCAGCGGAAACTTGCCGGGCTTTATGGTCGAGAACAATTTTTTCACGACGGATCTCGATGACGCCTCGGGCCAGGTGAAATCGTTTCTTCTCAAAGGGCGCGACGATTCGCCCGCGCCAATTTTGACGAACTCGCTTACGCTCGCCGCGCATTGGAACCCGGATTCGTTTTCGGACAATGGCTATTGGGGCCACACCTTCGCGTGGAACCCGCCTGACAACACGACGATCACCGCAAACGGCCCGATCATGTTTCGCATCACGAACCGCGGCCGCATGCCCGGCTACACACCGCAGGTCTACGCATCGGTGACGTATACGTTCTACTCGAATGTGCCCTACATGAAATGTACGACGGTAACGGAAGTGCGCGACGAGTTGAATGCATCCGCGATTCGCAACGGCGAACTCGTGCTCGATTCGCATCTCGTCACGAACTTCGTGTGGCAGGAGAAGAACGGTGCGTTGCACACGATTCGCACAGCGCACGGTCCGAACTGGCAGGACGAATGGGGCACGCGCGTGGAGCAGGATGTGCCCTGGCTCGCGATGACGGACGAAAACTACAACTACGGCGTGAGCGAGATTATCCAGTCGTCAATCTCGTTTAACGCGAATAGCGGCGAAGCAACCACGCATCGCGCCGCGTTTTATTTGTACTACCACCACTTCTGGAACGTTCCGCTCACGTACTTCACGCGCGGCTGGGTGTATCCGTTCAGCGACTATCAGCGCGGACCGATCATCAAAGTTGATCCCGGTTCGACGTATGTGGAGAAGATGGCGTTCTACCCAGCGTACTTAGGCGAAGGCGACCAACGTTACGCGGCGTTCAGCAACGCATCGACGCAACTGAAACAACCGCTGGTGCAGCGCTGGGGACGATAAACAGGCTGTCCGGAGACGACGCAGATTGATGAACTCGTTTGCCGATTGCACTGTTGGACACGTAAAGCGACTCGTGTGCAAATCGGGCGTTCTCTAGTAGGCGCTAACAGCAAATAGTTTTGCACAATACAGGGGACAGCCACCGAAACGGTGACGGTCCCCTTTGCTCCTTCAATTCGGTAGTAAGCGCTAGTCGACGCCGGGGATGTCGTGGCTTTTCATGGGGACGCGGAAGGTGTTAAGGGCTTTGCCGACGTCCACGTCTTTCTTTTCGGGCAGTCGGATCTTGGATTGTTGTTGCGCGAGTTGGACGTTGAGTTTGGCGAGGCAGGCTTCGCAGAGCCGTTTGGTGGGGCTGATGGCGGGTTTGCCGCACTGGCCGCAACGCACGTTTGAAACGGATCCTTGTGCTTCGACACGTCCCTCTTCGATGAAGCGAAGCACGGTCTCGATGGGAATGCCGGTGCCTTCGGCGACCTGTTCCGCGTTCACGCCGGGGTGTTCAGAGAGGTAGGCGCGCACCACTTCGTAGCTATCTTCTTCCGCGGCTTCGCAGGCCGGGCAGATACTCTTTCGTATTTTTTGAAATAGTTTCTTACATTTGCTGCAACTAGCGAGCGCCATTGGTCCCCTCCTATCCCTGTGGCCAGTCGAACTTGGCCGAGTCCCGTTTGATTTCGATGTTCCCCTGTACGGACGCTTTCAGCACGAGGCTGTTTTCTTTCGACAAGTTCACGCCGGCCAGCCATTGGCGTACGGGCTTCATGTCCGGGCTGCCCTCGGCAACCGGCGCCAGCGGTGCCGTCTCCCGGCGCGGATACGTGACGCGTATCCACACGCGTTCGGCGACTGCCGTGCCCAGATCGGTTCGGCCTTCGTCTTTCGACTCCACAGCAAACTGCGCGCCGGGAGCGAAAATAAACTGGTCTTCGATTCCCTCCGTGCGCAGGATATTGTCTTCATAAGGTCGCGCGAGGATTTTCTCGCAGAGCTTTTTGCGCGCGGACTCCAGCTTGGCTGGGTCGGACGATTCAAGTGCTACGCGCCGCAAGCGGTCGGACATCCACGAAGTTAGGCGGATGACCTCATCGCAATCGTTCGCTTGGAGCGCCTTTGCGAAGGCTAGGGCGTTACCCCCATCAATCGGTTCCAGCCGGGACTCGGCTGCAACTGTGGGCTGATCAATAGGTACACCGGCATCCCGGGTTACTCGTGCCAATGTTGGGTACACTGCCAAGAGACCCGCAATCAATCCCCCTGCGATCACGGTGGCGACCCCCGGGGCTATCATTCGCGAGACGCTCACATCTACAATCTTAGGGGTTTGCGGAGTATTTGTCAAGTTATAACTTGAAATTCAAGAAATATTATGCCTCACGCTACTCGGAATGGAAGAAACGCGTCGTCAGTCTCCGAAATTGATTGCGGACCAGATGAAAGATAAATGGACGCGGGTCGTGCGCCTTTACTTCAAGGAGAATAAAGGTCACGTCGTCGTGCGTCAGGTTTTCGCTGCAGGTAAATGCGCGCAGTCTGTTTAGAACATGCTCACAGGCGGCCCGCGGCGTCATACCAGTGGTGTTGGACAGAACCGACACGAGCTGCTCGTCACCGAAAAGGTCGCGCGATTCCGGCGCAGGGGTCTCGGTGACGCCGTCGGAATATACGAATAGCCGCGCGCCTTCGCCCAAGGGGAGTAAGGAGAAGCCGTACTTGCAGTCCGCAGTGACGCCAAAAGGCAAGTTGGAAAATTTTGCAGCGGGCACCGCTTCGACAGCGAGCGGCTGCCAGTTCGGATCGCTGCGCTTCCAAACCAACGCGGGCGGGTGGCCCGCATTGCAGTAACGGAGCTCTGTGCGCAACGCGTGGTAGTTGATGCACACGGCGGTCGTGAGCGCGTGAAAGCCGAATTCATCCACCTTGCGGTTCATCGCCGAGAACACGCGCGAGGGATCGCGACGCTCCATATTACCGCGCATAACGTCGTGCAGCCATCCGCTGATCTGCGCAACTTCTTCACCGTGGCCCGCGACGTCGGCAAGGCAGAGCCGGCCAATCAATCCTGAGGAACAGGCGGTGGCGTAGTAGACGTCGCCGCCTTTGTCGCCGCCGCAGGCGTTGGAGTAGATAACGCCCGTGAGACCGGGGATGACAAGGTCGGTGAAGATGTTGCCGTTGCCGCCCCAGACTTCGGTGCAAATAAGTTCGTGCAGGGACATGGATATATTCTACGTGGTGGGTGGGAGGAATAGGAAGATTGGGTTGATGTGAGCGCGGGAAAATACGCCAATGGTCTTGTGCATGAGAAAATGCGCTGCGCGCTTGAAATCTTCCGTGGAACTCTAAAGGCATCGGGTGTATAACATACGCAGCGTGGCGCGGGGTGTATGCGGAACACCCTTGGGATGGCGCGCGCGGAACACCCGAGGGTTGCCCCATGAAGTCCAGCCACCGCTTTGCCATCTTCATCGCGATGATTCTGTTCACGGTCGTTTCGATCTGGACGACCTACGTCAGCCTGCGCGACTCGATCCTCCCGAAGCCGACCATTCCCGTGACCTTTGCGCCGGGGGTTGTGCACGAGTTGTCGGTCTTTGCGCTGGCATTGTCGGTGGCAATCGGGCTGATGCTGTTTGCGTTGAAACTGTCGATCATCGACGGGCACAAAAGACTCAATATTCTCGGCATTCTCGGGCTTACTATCGTCGCGTCGATTTCCATCGCGTTCAATATGGACGTGCTATACCGCACGGCCGATCAGCAGTTCTTCCTCAACTACTCAGAGCAGAAAGTGCGGACGACCTACGAGGATTACCTTGCGTCCGCGCAAACAAAGCTGAACGAGCGTAAGCAGGAACTCGAGAAGCAGGTTGCAAAGCAGGAAGGCGAGCTGGAATCGGAGATTAAAGGCCTGCGAAAAAAGCCCGCAGGGTATGGGACCGAAGCGAAGCAGGAAGAATATGAGCTGACCTTGCTGTCGAAAACGGCACAGGTCGAGTTGCAGGAGATCCTCGCGGCGGAGGAAAAGAAGAAGGAAGTGGACGCGGTACTCGTGCAGACCAGCGTCGCGAAGCTCGATGATGTGACGAAATTGCAGGACGAGTTGCGTGTGAAGATCAAAGACTTTGCCGCGCTCGCGGGCACGCCGATGCCGGCGGCAGTAAAACTTGAGTCGCCGTTGTTTGCGGTGTTCCAGAAACTATTTAACTTCCGCACGGCGGGTCCGCTCGAATACCTGATCCTCGCGCTCGCGTTCTTGCTGGATCTCGCGGACATCGTGGGCTATTCGCTGGTGCCGACGCAGAAGGAAAAGAAGTCGCCCGCGATTTGGGCCGCAGTACCGGAGAACCTGCCGGGGCCGGAGATGATCGCGCAACCGAAGCCTATGGCGATGGTGATGGAGCCTGTCGCGGTGAACGGCGATCAGATGTTGATGGAATCGGATCAGGACGAATTGTTTCCGGCAATCACGCCGTCGCCACGGCCCAGGCGAAAACCGTTTCGGTTCCGCCGGTAGCGATTATGTGGGAATGATGGAAAGTATGTGAATAATGGGAGACAGGGGGAGGAGAGATCGCGAACCATCGTCGATTATTTAGACGCTAGCCATCTAAAACGGTTGACAAATCGGGACTGAAGTAGGACGATCTGCTCAACCATGACATTTCCAATCCGCAGACTTCATTCTTGCCGCCTCGCAATTCTTTCTTTCTTGTCTTTTTCTATCGTTTTTTCGCTTGATGCTTTCGCGCAAGTCCCGCCCGATCCCACGATTCTCTGGTCACAGGCGGCAATCTATCGCGATGAGTGGGGCGTGCCGCATATCCAGGGCGACAATCTAATCGCGACTAGTTTTGCGTTTGGCTACGCCCAGGCGGAAGACCACATCGAAGGAATGCTGAAGGCCTATCGTGTGGCGAACGGGCGCGCAGCGGAAGTGTACGGGGAAGAGTTCGCGGCGTCGGACGAATTTTCGCTAAAGATGGGCCACGCCGATCTTGCGATGGCCGCGTATCCCTACGCGGACGCGGTAACACGCGATCTCTGCGACGGATTTGCGCTGGGTGTGAACGCGTGGATCGTCGAGCATCCAGGCCAAGCGCCGGAATGGGCGGAGGGCGTGCGGCCCGAGGACATCCTCGCGCTGATGCACTGCTACTTGATGAGTTTCGCGCCATTTGATTTGCCGGGCGGATTCGCGCGGCCCGCAGCATCGAACAGCGGAAATGCGTGGGCAATCGCGCCCTCGCGCACTGCAAACGGCGAAACGATTCTGGTGATGAACCCGCATACGGATTATCGCGGGCCCTTCCAATGGTACGAAGCGCACCTGACGTGCCAAGACCTGAACATCTACGGCGCGACGTTGTTCGGATTGCCGGTGATTCTGCAGGGGCACAACGGCATACTGGGCTGGGCGTTGACGCCGAACCTTTCCGATTACGCGGACATCTACATGGAGTCGCAAGGAAAAGGCGCTGTGCGCGATCCGAAGAACCCGACCGGTCCTCGCGGTGGCTTGGTGGATCCCGACACGATTCGTTACTTGCAGACTGTGATGAACTCCAAACGCTACTTTGTGCGCACAGCGGCGGGAATGGAAGAACGGCAGGTGCCGCATCTCGATACCGAATACGGGCCGGTGGTGGGCCGCTATAACAATAAGACCTGCAGCTACTTCATCGGCGGATATCGCGAGTTTGGCGCGGTTGGGCAATTGTTCCGCATGGCAGTCGCCGGCGACGCGACGCAATTCCGCGCCGCATTGAGCGAACAGCAACTGCCGACCTTTCACGTGACATACGCAGATCGCGGCGGCAATTTGTATTACCTCTACAACACGAAAGTCGGTGCGAAGAATACGCCGCAGCCTGCGCAGGAACAGTTGCTCGCGAACCGGCAGCAAAATTCGAAGGACCCGCTAAACATCATTTCGTGGGACATGCCGGTGCCCGCGAACGATTCGCGGTTCTGGTGGGGCGACATTGCGACGATCGATCTTCTGCCGAACGTGGAGAACCCGAAGTCAGGGTATATTCAGGCCTGCGGAAATCCACCTTGGACGGCGACGGACAATTCCGGCGTCGATCAAAGCAAGTATCCGCCGTGGCTGGTGCACGATGCGGACACGTTTCGCGCGCGGCGCGTGCGGCGTTTGTTGTCGATGGGGCAACGGTCGTATCAAGACGCGCAGGCGATGGTCTACGACGTGCTCGTGCCGGGCGCGATGCTTGCCGTGCCGAAATTGATCGCCGCTGCGGACGCGAAGAAAGATGCAATCGCGAATGCGCATCCCGATCTCGCGCCGTGCCTCGACATATTGCGCAATTGGAATTACGTCGCTGAGCCAACCAGCGAGGGCATGACTGTATTCAACGTGTGGTGGAATGCCCTGCTGGCGATTGCCAAAGAGCCGAACGAATTCACAGTATGGGAGGCGCTCGCAGAGAATACCGATCAAATTCAGAACCTCTCGTTGCAGGCTGCGGACGAAGCGGCGCGGATGATGCGCAGTGAATTTCAGGGACTGAACAAGCCCTGGGGCGACGTGCATGTTTACAAACGCGGCACGCGCGTGGTGCCTGCGCCCGGGAGCGTGTCGGGGCAACCGCTATTTGTCGCGTCAGACGCCGTGTTTGAAGACGGCGCGTGGAACGTGACTTACGGATATGCGTTCGCGATGGCGGTGTCGTTTGGCGCGCGCACGGAGGCGGCGTCGATGGTGCCCTTCGGCGCATCCGAGGATCCGGTGTCGCCGCACTATGACGACCAGATGAAATTGATCCAGGAGCGGCGCTTAAAACCGACGCGTTTCGAAGCGGAAGATGTGCGGCGCAACGCGCGCTCAGCTTATGGGTCCGTCGTTCATGTGTCGCCGCCAGGAATGGAATCCGATTTCACGGTACATGCGGAGACCCCGGCGTCGATCACCACCAAAATGACGACGAAACCCGCCACGCCTATCCCCGATGGCCTCGCGACGTTCACGGTATACGCGACGATCGATCAGCAGCCCGCGGATCGGAACAGTCTCGTCGAAATGAAAATCTACGTGCCGGAAGAAGTGTGCACACAAGGCAACCTGCCTCAGCTCGCGATCTACAGTTACGATGCGACGCAGGGCTGGGCACCCCTGCAGGCGCAGGAACTCGATCCGAATACGCGCACAATCTCCGCGCGCGATCGCGGGTCGCGCACCTACGCGGTGCTGGGTCCGTCGGTGGCGCGCATCGCCGTGAATCCTTTCGCGCGGCAGATGATCGCGAAGGCGGTGCCCGATGCGAAACCGCTAATTGCGGAGGCGGAAAAGAATCTGCCGCCGCCGCAACCCGCGAGCGCCCCGGTGACGCCGCCTGCGGATATGGTTGGGAAACCGCCTGCCCCGGTTCAGGTACCACAGCCACAAACCACCACCACGCCGGATTCGCCTGCGCCGGCGACACCCGCACCGGATGCCGTTTCGCCACCGGCGGCAACCGATCCTGCGCAGCAAACTCCAAGTGAACCCGCGCCGTCGCCCGCTCCGCTGGCGGACACGGCGTCTAACATGAAATCGAACGAGCCGCCACAAGCCGAGCCTGCAAAATCGGAACCGGCAAAGGACTCGAAGCGCACGATGCCGGTGATGCAGATGGGACTTCCGACCGCGCCGGTAGCCGCGGGCGCGAAACAGGGCGCCTTGGCATTTGGCAAGAAGATGCAACTGCGTCCGCCGGGTGTGGAAGGCATTGTCATGATCTCCGCGGAGAAACAGGTGGGCGCGCGGCTGGTCGTGTTGCCGGAGCCGGAGCAGCCCTTGCCGGGCGGGCTTGGCGCGTTCACGAAGTTTGTGCGCGTGGAAGTGCAGAGCGAGGGCGCGCCCGTGGATGTTACCGTGCACCTGCGCGCGCCTGCAGAGGGACTTCCCAACGCGGGTCTTTCGGCGTTAAAGCTGTACGCGTTCGATTCCACGGAAGGCTGGGTGCCTGTGGCGGATCAGAAAGTGGATCAAAAGAAGCGCGACTTCTCTGCCAAGGACACGACACCGCGGACCTATGCGCTGCTCGGCCCCGGTGGTTTGATACAACAGCAAGCATCTGCACGTTGAGCGCCCGCGCAGGCGGTGCTACACTAGATTTTCAAGTAAACACCGGGGGACGGCCCATGTCGCGCCGCCTGGAAAGGATTACCGACCGAATGATTCTCACGAAGTATATTCAGAAGTCCTGCATTCTGCCTGCGATGACCGCGACGTCGAAGGCGGACGCCCTTAAAGAGTTGACGCACCTTTTGTTCGACAAGCGGAAGTTCGACGGCGTGGGTCCCGCACTGGATCAAATACTCGCACGCGAGACGACGGAGAGCACGGGGATTGGACGCGGCATCGCAGTGCCGCACGCGCGCGTGACTGGGATGAAGCAACTAGCCTGCGCCGTGGGTCGCATTCCCACCGGGCTGGATTTCAAAGCGGTCGACCGTCTGCCGGTGCAGATCATTTTCCTGATCTGTTACCCGCCCTCTGAACAGACTTCTTATCTGAACTTCGTTGCGACGGTTGCGAAACTGCTGAGCGACAAGACGCAATTGAAGTCCATGCTCGACGCGCAATCTGCAGACGATATGTTCGATCTGCTCGAGGCAGCGTCGTCCACCTTCACGGAAACACACGAGCAGAATGTAAAGAAGATGAAGGCCGACCCTGCGATCAAGAAGACGCCGGACGGTCACGCGGACTTGATGCTGCTGGCGCGCCTGCAACTTTGCCAGGAAATGCTGGTAAACACGCGCACCGGTAAGGCCGAAGTGAAAGAGCGCATCGACAACATTCGTTCGCTGGTGGAGCCGCGCATTCTCAATCACTACGACAAACTTGCGAAGAGCCGCCCGCCAGCGCTGGTGCCTGTCGAAGGCGATACATGCCAGGGTTGCTTCATGCGGCTGCCGTCGAAGTTTGTGCAGCAAGTGCGCCAGGATCCCGCGCACATTCACACGTGTTTGAATTGCGCTCGGTTTATCTACGTCGTATAACTTCAGAGAAAGGCGCCGCGCATGGTCAGCGACAAATACGGCGAACTGGCAAAACGCGTTCCGCTCTTTAACGGGCTGGACGCCGAGGACGTCGCGAAGATTTTTTCAAAAGGGATGACCATGGAAGTAGAAAAGGGCAACATCCTTTTCTACCAAGGCACGACAGGCAACCAGATGTATGTCGTGCTCGGCGGCCGCATCGATCTGTTCGACGGCAAGAAACACCTCACCTCGATGCGCACGGGCGACTTGTTTGGCGAAATGGCGGTTATTTTGAACGAACCGCGATCCGCGTCGGCGGTTGCGGGCGAAACGAGCCGCGTGTTCGTGTTGAGCGAAACGGTGTTCGAGAAACTGATGACCAAGCGCGCGGCAATCCGTATTCTCTTAAATATCATCGGCGTAATGGCGCGGCGCATTCGTGACATGAATTCAAAATTGGCGGAAACGCGCGCCGCGCTCGCGCAGACGGTTACCCTTGAGAAGAAACCGGAGCAGCCGGAGGAGTAACGCGGACCGAATTTTCAGGCCCGCATAGGGAGGAAAATCGATACCGCTGTTGCAGCATATGGGCCGCTCCATGTACCGCGGCGCGGCACGCGTCCTCGGCGGTACGGGCTTTGGTTCATTGCCCGGAGTTCGCGCATTGAACGCACTTTTTCTTGAGCACTTGCGCGGTTCCGTCGTCGAAATTGATGGTCACCAATTCCATCTCGATCCCACCGACTCCTTGTCTCTCTCCGTGATGGGTGCCTTTAAACCGGCAGAAACCGATCTAATCGCACAACGCGTGCAACCCGGCGCAACAGTCCTCGACATCGGCGCGCACATTGGCTATTTCTCGCTGCTGTTTGCGCGTCGCGTGGGGCCTGCGGGGCACGTGTATGCGTTTGAACCGGAACCGCACAATTACAAGCTGCTGGTGCGCAACGTGGGCGAGAATGGTTACGGCAGTGTGACATGTGTGCAGGCTGCTGCGCACTCGGCGAATGGCTCGGTTACTTTGTATTTGGCAAATGACAATGCCGCGGACCACCGCGTTGCGCCCGGCCAGGAAGATCGTGAAACCATCAATGTACGCGCGTTGCGCGTTGACGATTACCTGAGTAGTGTGGCGCGCATAGACTTTATCAAAATCGACGTCAAAGGCGCGGAGTTGAGCGTGCTGCAAGGGATGAACAGCTTGTTGGAGCGAAGTTCGCGTGTGGACATGTTGATCGAGTACTGGCCTTTTGGCTTGCGGCGCGCTGGCGTTGAACCTCGCGAACTGCTTACTTTCCTCGATTCGCACGACTTTGTACTGCACTTCTCGAGTGAACCGGCGAAACGAATCACGATCGAGGAACTGCTTGATCGCATATCTCCGGAAGAAGATCTGTCCGCAAATCTCTACGCGGCGCGCGACGGCGCGTAATAATTTCACCACCGATGCCCCACGATTTGTCGAGACGCCAGGTGTTAGAAGGGGCCGTTGCGGGGATCGTTGCTGCGTCTGGCAACGGAGAAAACCCATTTGCGCCAAAAGACCCCGTTCTGCGCGTAGACACGCTTATGCCGAAACTGCGCGCACAATCGCGCGTGCCGGGCGTTTCCATCGCAGTGATCAAGGACCACGCGGTCGCGTTTGAAAAAGCCTACGGCCTCGCAAATGTGGAATCCAATAAACCAATGACACCGGCGACTATTTTTCAGGCGGCCTCGCTCACGAAGCCGGTATTCGCGTTTGTGGTGATGAAATTGATTGAGTCCGGACAGATCGGCCTCGATACCCCGCTGATCGAATACATCGCGCATGCACGCATCTCGCGCGATCCGCGCGCACACACGATTACGCCACGCATGGTCCTCGCGCACATGAGCGGACTTCCCAATTGGGCGAGCGGAAAACGTCCGATGCGAATGGACTTCTCTCCGGGCGCGCATTTCGGATATTCGGGTGAGGCGTTCAACGTGTTACAGGAGGTTATCGAAAATCAAAGCGGAAGAATGCTAAACGCGCTGCTCGCGGAAATGATTGTGCAACCGTTCGGGTTGAAGGAAAGCGCATTTCTGTGGATGGACGCATTCGAGTCGACGGCGGCGATCGGTTACGAGTGGGACGGATCGCCGGTGGCATCGCGCAGTAAACCGACTGAAGCAATGGCGGCATCGTCGTTGCACACGACAGCACGCGACTATGCAAAGTTCATGATCGCGTCGATTGTTGATGCGCCACAAGACCCCGCGCATCTCGACTATGCGTCAGCGCGCATGATGTTAAGTCCACAAGTAAAACTGTCCGGTCCGCTCGCGTGGGGCCTGGGCTGGGCGTTGCACCTCGCGGACGACGGCGACATCCATTGGCATTTCGGCGACAGCCGCGGCTTTATGAGCTACGCGGCATTGCAGCGGAGCACTGGCAACGGCGTCGTTATCTTCACCAATGGACGTCACGGACTTCGCCTTTGTCACGCGATCGCGCGCGAGCTGCTGCCGAATCAAGACACGACCTTTCAGTGGATTTACGATGTGTTTTATGAGGGCGAATTGAAGCAGTGGCCATCTCCGTAGATGGTGCGTTTCCGGCTATCTTATCCGGTTTCGAATTGACGCTTTTCCCAAGGGTTTTGAATCAGCTGTGGTCCGCACACGCTGGATAATGCCGCCGCTTCAGAGATATACTTTCCTATACTTGGCCTTAGCAGCACATTCTGATCCGTCTCGCAATACCCATGTCCGAACTGTCGTATGGAGCCCGCGTGGCCACGGAACCTTCGAATGTGATTCACCTTGAACACAGCAGTAGGCGTAGGAAGCTTCGTACGTTTGTGGTCAATGGCACACTTGCAGTGGTCGCCCTCGGAGCAACACTGACTGCGGGCGAAGTCTATCTACGCGTGACCCATTTTCGCGCGGCCGACTATTCGAACAATGCCGTAATGTCGTCAATTTGGACCGAGCCCGATCAGTTGCTGGGCTACGTGCGCAAGCCCAATTTGTCGTGGCAACGCCAGACCTATCCCGATCGCTTCTCGCCGGTCGTCACTTACAACACGGACGCAAACGGCTTTCGAAATCCGCCCGGCGTGGAAACAGCGGACGTCGCATTCATCGGCGACTCATTTACAGAAGGCGGCACTTTGCCGTTGGAAAAAACGTTTCCGCGTCTGGTCGAACACAAGCTTGGCGCGCGCATTATCAACCTTGGCCGAGGCGGGTACGGGCCTCCCCAGGAAACCGCGGTGTTGTGGAAATATGCGCTGCCACTCAAGCCCAAAACGGTTGTGTGGACCTTGTTTGAAGGCAACGACATCAAAGACGCGCAGATGTACTACAACGGTGGATTTCGCGAGCTGACGTTGCCTCCCGCAACGAACTGGCTCCAAACGGGGACCATTTGGTTTGACAACGTCCAATTGCGCGAATTGGCAGCGCCACCGGACGGAAACGATTGGTACTATCGCGCAGCGCCATTTCTGAACTTGCCGGAACGGTTTGCCGAGCGTCACGTAGTCGGCGATGACCTGTTGCGCAATGGGGGTTTTGAGAAGGAGCTTCGCGAGAACCAATGGCAGATCGTGCCTGCGCTACGCGATGCTGTCGAACGCGTTCCCCTGACCAAACGTGCGCGGAAAGGCGGCTATGCGTTAGAGGTGCAGGTCCCCGCATACGCCAACGTGGGAATCGCGCAGGTGGCAAAGAACTTGAAGCCTTCGACGTGTTACCTGCTTACCGGACATATTCGCACGAAAAACGTGTTGGGACCAGCGCGTCTTGAAGTGCAGCAATTGGTGAATAACAAGTTCACCCTGCGGCGATTCACACCCGGCGTGACCTCCACAACTGACTGGACGAATGTGCATCTCGTATTCACGACGCCCGCAACTGGCGGAGAGATACGCATCGTGTTGCGCCGCCCGACAAATCCACCCAAGCCCAAGCAAGGGATTGAACGGCTGAAGCTCGCACAGCTTGTGGACGTAGCCCTGCACCAACAGGAGCGTTTGCGTGCGCGTTGGGGGTTAACGGGTACTTTTGATTCCGCCGAGCACGGAATTACCAATGTCGGGTTCGATTACAAATATGCGCCGCACATCGATGAATCAAGTCCCCAGGGATGGAACGTCACTTCGGAAATGCTGCAGCGCGGCCATGACTTGTGCGCAGCGAACGGAATTCATCTTCTGGTGGTTTATCTGCCCATTGCGCTGCGCGTGCATGGACCATGTACGAAGTTCAGCGCGGATGCTCCACTGACGGAGTATGTGCCTGGCGGCGATTGGAACACACCGGATGAGTTTGCCATGCGCGTCGCGGCGTTGTGCGCGGAGCGAGGAATCTCGTTCGTGGATGCGACCGCTGCGCTGCGGGAGGGCGCGGCACAACGCGAGTTCATCTACGCTCCACGCTTCGACTCTCACCTCTATTTTCGCGGGCATGAAATCGTGGCAAATCTGATTACCGCTGCCCTCGAAGCGCGTCCCTAGCGGTAAGGCACATGCGAACGTTACAAACGATAGGAATTCTCGCGCTCACGGCGGCGGCGCTGGCAATACTGTCGGCTGGATGTTCACAGCGTGTGGACGTGACGACGCTGAAGAATAAAACCATTGCGTACACGAGCGACGATGCGCAAGAGCTAATACGTTTGACACCGCTCGTCCTGGGCAATCGTAAAGCCAACAACGCAGCACCGGTTGTCGCGAAAAGGTTTTGGTTTAGCGCCGACAGGTTCACGAAGCCGCCGGGTCGCATTTTCACCCGCGCAACGCAAACCATAAGCCCGGTATCGGCGAACGATTACACGGAATGCCGCATACGACTCAGGTCGCCAATTGCCGGGCAGTTCTCATTCATTTGGCAAAATGCGGTTGAGCCCCACATTGCTGAAAACGCGGGGCTTTCATTCACGGTCCTGGGTGACAACCAGATTCATGAATATACGATTGCACTGGAAGGTCAGGACGCCACGGGGTGGATAGGTCCAATAACCGCTGTTGGAGTCGTTGGCCCGGGACGCGCGATCGATATTGAATCGATTACGCTTGCACATACCTCGCCCGATGGGCCTGAACGAATCACGCTGAACAACGTTACTATGGAATCAGTGGATGCGCATCCAACGGTCTGGACAGTAAGGGTGCCGGCCAAGGCGCAATTTGAAACCCACGTTGCGTTACTCGACCCTCCCGAAGTAATAACCGACGGTGTGGTCTTTCGCGTTCGCGTACGGGAAGGCGAAACAGAAGCCGTCACATTGATCGAAAAATCAATAAACGCGAAGGAAAGGGGTAATTGGCACGCGTTGCGCGCGTCGCTAGAGCCGTTCGCAGGCGCGACGGTCAGCCTGTCGCTCGAGGTGGATGCGAGGCGCTCCGCGCGCGGTGATTACGCGGTGTGGGGCAATCCAATCGTCTTTGGCCAGGATACGAAATCGCGTACGCCCATCATTCTTATTTCATGCGATACAATGCGCGCAGATCATCTCTCCTGCTACGGCTACGGGCGCGAAACGTCGCCCAATCTTGACGCCTTCGCACGAGAAGCAGTTTTATTCGAGAATGCCGTCACACCGGAAACATGGACCTTGCCCGCGCACACGAGCATGTTAACCGGGTTGTACCCCGCGCATCATCGCGTAAATGCGAGTACAAATCTTGCCGAATCGGTACAGACGCTCCCGGAAGTTCTGGCGCGCTCAGGATATCTCACGGGCGGATTCACCGGTTATAGGCTCTGGATGTCTCCCTCAAGCGGGATTGCGCATGGATTCGACACATACGCGACGCCTGCGTTGGTGCGCGATATGGTAGAAACGAAAAGATTAGTGGATGCATGGCTTGAAGTGCACGCCGCCGCACCGTTCTTCCTCTTCTTCCACAACTATGATTTGCACAGCAAGTTTGGCGAAACACAATGCGAAAACTGCAACCTGCCTTATTATCCGCCGCCAAACGCGTCCGTACATTTCGCAAAAGACGTGCGTGAGCCGGAGACTCTGCGTGCACGAGGCTATCCGAGCCCGACCGATCTATTGATTGCGGCGTGTGGAAAGAAAGGTATGTTATCGCCGGATGACATCGCGCACATGGTTGCGATGTATGACGATTCGATTCGCGGCGTGGACGCGGGCCTGGGCGAATTGTTCGCCATGCTGAAGGCCAAGGGCATATACGATGATGCGCTGATCGTGATTACTGCAGACCACGGAGAAATGTTTGGAGAGCACAACCAGTTTGTGCACGAACATGTGTACGAAGGCGCGGCAAGGGTACCGCTACTAATAAAGTTTCAGAACAGCGAGCACGGTGGACAGCGGATTCGCGATATGGTCCAGCTCATCGATCTTATGCCGACGATTCTCGAGGCTTCAGGTGTGGATGCTCCCCCAGGCGACGGACACAGCCTATTGCCCCTCATCAAAGGCGAAGGCCACGCAGCGCCGTGGGCATATATCCGCCGCCAAACGATCGTGGCGGTGCGGAGCAACAATTGGAAGTATCTCCGGGACAATGAGACTGGACTAGCCGAATTATATCACCTCGCGAATGATCCGCTGGAGATGGTCAACGTCCTGGATGAGAATCCGCCGGAGCTCTCAGAGCTGATTGAACTTATGGAGAGATTCTACTCCGAGAAACTCCAAGGCTGGCACATCGCATTTATGCGACCCGATCGCGAATGGGAAGGCACAGTTATTGCCAGCACCGCTGATTCATTTGAATCCGTAAAGCTGCTGGTCGGCGGTTCGGTGAGTCATAACCATCTCGTCAAATGGGACAATCTTACCGCGAATGTGCCGTTCGGGCTGCTACCGCGAGATGAAGCGCTCATTCGCACGAGCGCGCAGGATGCATCCATCTCGTTGCGCATACGGGCCGCGAAGCCTTTTGACGTTTTCCTCGGCGATAATCAACCCGTCAAAGGAAAACGATTTGGCGCGGAACTCGACCCGTCATCACCTCCAGCGAAACCGAAATTACCTGCTGAAGTCGAACGACCAACGTTCTTTATCTGGCACGAAGCAGAGCCTGCGGAAGGAACACGAGCAGATGCGCTGACACCGGAGGAAGTCGAGGCGCTGAACGCGTTGGGGTACGCCCAAGATGTTAAATCTGTCACGGCTCCAACGAAAGAACCGTAGCAAATCGCCGCCTGCTCAACGTGCTAACGCAAGTCGCGGGCTCAATTCGTATATCGCAACATCTTGGTTGAAGTACACCCGTCGCAGATCGCGGTTGCGACGTAAATAGATGGGCCGCTTTTCTCGCGGGATATTGGCGACATAGATATACCGAGGCCCAATTTCGTCGATGAATCGCTTGGCCTTCCGGGGTGAAAATTCACCGGCCGCGAATCTTGCGAACTGTTTTTTCAACTTCTTCACGTGGGGCGTCAGGGCCCAATGGCCAAGCGCGACACGGCCACCGTGACTGAAGGAAATACGGCCGCCTATTACATCGTTCGATAGGATGACATCCGATTCCCGCGCATTTTTCTTGAGCCAATTCATTGCGTCTAGATCCGTTTGCCGTGCGTAATTGCGTGGCGTGTCTTGGCCGATTCGCGCACTCCACACGACATAGAGCGGACTGCTCAGTGAGTTGATAACAACAAACGCACAAAGAACAGCAAACCACATTTTGTGCCGATTGTTAAAATACCGTTCTCGAATATAGGGCAATGCGCTTAGACCAACCAGTATCAGTGGGGCCAGCAACGGAATCGCTATCTGCGGCGAAAACGAAAAGGCGTCGGAGATGTGGTTGGCGTGATACAAGGCGAGCAACGTCGTGGCCAGTGCGATTAGGAAGCGGTCAGCGGGATCTGTAAATGGGCGCTTCTTGCAAAGCGACAGCCGGTAGAGGAACAACAGGCCGGCGAGACCCAAACTTAACGTGTGCCATGTCGCCGGTGTGGGTAATTGCTTGCCCTGGATGGCCCACCACTTAAACACATCGTGAATTGAGAATATATAGTAAAAGTACGCGAGCAAAGGAAGGGAGGCTACCAAGGGCAGGGCGCGATTCATTGTCGTTTTCGCAGCAAGAGATCGGTTACGTACAAACTCTGTGACTATGTAGATCGGAATTAATGCGCTGATGCTGATGACATCGTAGGGTCTAAACAGGCCTTGTATGACAGCGAGAATGGCAGCTATGGCGTACCACCGCATTTTGCGGGTGCGCTCGCCCTGAATGAAAGCACAGGCAAATAGCAGGAACGTTCCGTGCGGTAGACTGTAGTGCGGATTCTTTAAGATTTGCCCAAATGGATGCACCGCGGTGATCAGATCCATCGCCGGGTTCTTCAAACCCATAGTGTCGCTGGTATCCACAACGCCCAAGTCGCCGAGTAGCGCGATGAACCATCCGAACCCGCCGCCGAACGCACACATGAGTAGCGCCACGATTCGTTGCGAAGTTTGGGGCAAGACCTGAATCGAGAGAACCGCAAACGCAACGACCAACGATATCGCGCCTGCAAATCGCCAAAGCGTGAATGTGAATTGGGGTGTCCACTCGAACCACGCCATGCACTTGCCCAGCAGCAACCACTGCAGATTGAAGAAGATGCGATCACAGGGCTCGGACGTCATCGCGTTGTTGAATAACCAATGGCCGTCTGCAGCCTGCCAGATAAATGAGTAATAGCTGTAGATGTCCATCGCCAAGGAAACTAGGCCGACCGGCGCATGTTTTTCGGGAGTGTTTGCCGCAACAATCCAGTAGCTAATCTGCGTGGCAGCAAACACCGTCGCTCCGAGCCCGGCGGCAAACATAACTATGCCCCATCGCCTGATTGCGATTTTCAAGGCGTTCAAAGCAATCTCCGGAGGAATAGACCTACATGCATGCAATTGGATACAAGGCACACTAGCAATGTCGTTTAAACGCAAACTACTGTGGATAAATTAACGGGATGGGACAAAAATGCCGACGATTGCGATCGAAGCCAAGGTCATCACCAAATTGAACCGACACTTCAAAGGGGCACCCGCACACTAAGAATAGTACAGAGGATACTGTTGTGAAATCGCCCGAGTCAAGACTTCACCACGCGGTTTGTCCATTGGTTACCCTTGTCAAATGCCAATCCCCGAATGGCGACGCGGTGTTTTCTCGAAGTATAGTAAGAATAGGTTGTCACGGAGCAGCGTATGGACCTGCTGGTTAGCTGTAAGTGCGGACATCAAATGACGGTGTCAGAATATGCGGCGGGGATGACTGCGCCATGCCCGAAGTGCGGACAGCCCTTGACCGTGTCGCCGGAGAATGCAAAACCGATCGCGCGCGAACCGAAGGCGCCGCAGGTCACACCGGCGGCATCGCCATCGTCCCCAGCGCAAGATATTCATTACACGCCACTGCAGACGACATCACTGAATAACAATTGCGCGCGGTGCGGCCGAGAATTTCGTGGCGATTGGGATAGGCATCAGTCCGCCATCGGCTTGGTGTGCAACATCTGCAAGAACCTCGTGCAACAAAACCAAGACCTCCAGTCCACCGGCTACGTCGCCCCCGTCGATTCCATGAAACTCGATCCGGTGCTGGATCCGCAGCCGCAACACCCGGTCGAAGTGGAAGAGGTCGAGAAATCGTGGCGCGAGAAATACTGGCCTGATGAAGCCATGATGCGGCGCATCGCTATCGGCGGCGCGGTCGCGTTCGGGCTCTATACTGTTTATTTATTTATCAGCGGCGCGTGGGTCGTCGGCCCCGCACCGGAAGATCTCAAACAAACTTCCACATTTACCGATAGGGCGCCACTGCCAGAATTGCCGATGTGGGCCGCGGTGGCAATGACGGTATTGAGCACGGCTTCCTCATTTCTCAACACGCTAGTGGGTATTTACATCTTCCTGATGATAGGACGCAGACTTCCGGATACGAATGTGTTTGCGAACCTACTTCAAATCCTTCCCGCGGCTGCAGTGATTACCTTGCTTTACTTTGCCGGCTCAGTGCTACCATTTGTCGGCATCATCGTCGTGCTTGTCTTTATTCCGGCGGTCATATTTATCTCGTTTGGCTTCGAGGCGCAGGACATCATCAATTTCCCGGTCGCGATGGCACTAGCAGGAGTACTGCAATTTATGTCCTATATGTTAATCCACTGGTTCATCGCCGAAATCGCGCTCTAAGCCCGCATTTCCAAGCATCTCCGAACCTTTCTGCGCATCTGCCGCTCTATAAGTTGACCGCTACCCCGCCCTTTGCTAGACTTCCCGTCTTCCCCTTGTGGGCGGTTAGCTCAGGTGGTTAGAGTACTTGCTTGACATGCAAGGGGTCACTGGTTCAAGTCCAGTACCGCCCACCATCTAAAATAATATGGGTCAGCCGGTTACGTAATTGCCGACTGACCCTTGCAGTTTCAGGAACCGGGCCTAAGCCCGCTGTAAGCCCAACGCGAACAAAATGGGCTTCGCGCTAGGTCGTTCTAATTAGTTTTTCCGCGTTGTCACAATCCCACTTTTGCGCTGAAATTCGTCAGAAACCGTTCCCCCTCGCGCCGATACTTTCCAAGCACCGCGCGGCTCTTGTGCCCGCTCTGGCGCATTATATCCGCTTCGGGGATTCCTGCGCGGTAGCCTTGCGTCACGAATCCCGCGCGCAACGAATGCCCGCTGAATAGGTCTGCGGATAGTCCGATTCGCTTTGCCGCTGCTTTCACCGCCCGCGACACCGCCCGGTCACTCAATCGCTGCGCTGCCACCGCGCGCCCGTCAGGGGTAAAGGGGCGAAACACTGGCCCGCTTTCGATTCCCGCCACTTCCAGCCAGCGCCTTAGCGCCCGCACAGGGCAAGTATGCTCATGCGCACCGTAGCCTATGTCTTTGGATTCGTCCTGCCCTTCCTGATTCGTCTTGCTGCGCCGTAGGGTCACTACAACGCCTTGCTCGCGGAACTGTAGATCGGAAACGTCGAGCGCCACGAGTTCAGAACGCCGAAATGCGCCCGCGAGTCCTAGCAGGATGATTGCCTTGTCGCGCACATCACGCGCCGTGTCACCGCTAATGCAGACCGCTTGCCGAACCTGCTCCACGAGTAACGGTGCGGCTTGCCGCTGCGCTACGCCGTGTGTCCGCCGAATTCCTTGCATAGTCGCGCGTACCAAGGGTGCGCCCGCTGGACTCGGATAGCCTGCCGCTTGGTGCGCCACGGAGATCGACGCCAGACGCCGCTGCAACGTCGCCGGTTTGTGTGTGTCGGCCAGCGCCGTGATATACGCCGCTACGGTCTGTGGAAAGGCGGGGAGAAACGGCTCCCCCCGCGCCTTGCACCATTGCTCAAAATGCGTCCAGTCGCTTGCGTAGGCTTTGCGCGTGTTGCTCGCCTTGCTCGCTTCAACGTATGCCACGATTGCCGCGTCTAGTGCGGGTAGCGCCGCGCTTTCCACTGGCTGCAATTCATGTGTCATAGTTGGCACCTCGCCGCGAGTGCCGAACATGCTCCACCTTGGCTCGCACAGAAATCGCAAAGTACCGGGGTTGCCGCGCCGTATTGCCGGAATCGCCCAGGTGCGCCACACTTCCAGCACGCGCCGTCTGGACGGTCAGGATTTAGTTTGCGGTCAAGTGCGGCGAGAAAATCCGCTGCGCCCGTAACTCTGCGCCGATGCCAGAGCTTGTCTGCGGGATTCCATCGAAACCCGTTCGCTTTAAGCATGGCGAGAATGTCACTGCTAGGACGGTCAGGGAATTGCACCGTCACGCCAAACGGGGAAATATTGCTTTTCATGCGAGCAACTCCCCCGTCTCAATCCGTTGCCACGCCGCGCGCATGTTTAGCTTGCAGTCATAGAGCAACTTGACGTAGCGATCCAAGGGTTGACCGTCTAATTCGCTGTCACGCGCGCACGATTGCAACCGCGTTGCCATAGCCTCTGCAATTCCGCGCCGCGCCAAGTGGAACACGATGCACCGCGAGAGCAATGGCCCGCTATCCTCGCAATTCTCAAATAGCGTTAGCTGCCCTTCGCAAGTAGTGGTAAATATCCAGCACACATGCTCCGGGATACGCTCCAGCGTCACTAGCAATTGCCGCACCGTGCGCCATTTCAGACCGTGCGCTTCGTTTACTATGTAGACGCGTCCGCCTTTGCCAAATGCACCATAGCGGGATTCCGCCTCAATCTCTTGCACCATTGACGGGGTTAGCGTTTCCGCGTCCAACTCCGTCACGTATTCCGCGTCTGCCACTTCGCCCGCAATCAAGCGGGCCAGCGTAGTTTTGCCAGTGCCAGACAATCCCGTTAGCCATATCGCATGTGCGCCAAAGCCTATGCGGTCGTTCAACGCTTGCAAGGCTTGCACAACTTTATTTTGGCCCACTACGTCTGCCCAGTTTTTCGGGCGGTAATGCTCATAAAGTGACATCATGACTTAGCCCTTTCGTGAAGTTGGATCGCCTTGCACGCTGCGGCATGTGACAAGACAGCGGAATAGCGCGCGTCTACCGGCACGTATTCACCGGGTGCATACGGGAAACCGAACTCGCGCAAGTCAGTACCGCAGTACCGCGCGCAATTGTCTAGGTAGGAATTCTCAAAGGCTTGGATACGCCAAGTGTATGAGATTGTCATGCTAGGCAACCTCGCACAGTTGCGCCGCGCCCGCGTGCGTCTTTTCCGAAGTTTCCAGAATCAGGCTTACCGCGTTGCACACACGGTCAAGCAATCCCGAACACACGCTCAGAAGTTGTTTCTTTTCCGCGTCTGCGTAGGCTTTGCAATACTCATACGCACCGCCTAGGTCTGCGTCAGTATCCAAGCCTAGGCATTGCAGCAAGGTCGCGCCGCCAAGTTCCGCGACAATTTCCTTGTCTAGCTTCGATTGCCGCGATAGGTCTACTAAACGATGGTCTGCGGCATGAATCATTTCATGCGCCCAAGTGGAAAGGTTTCTAACGCCAAGCGCGATAGACTGCGTGCCAGTGAATCCGCCATAGCTAAACCTTCCAAGCGCGCCACCGTGTTGACCGTTGAAGCAATCAACCGAAATACCCCATGCGCGCGCTACGTCTAGCAAAGGCAGAGAATCGACAAACGCCTTATTTTCATCGGAACCACTGGCAAGCGGTGCGCCGTGCGTATCCTCGAAACGAAATACAGGGACAGTCTTAAACCCGATGGTTACATACGCTTCGTCCGCGTCATTCTCTGCGCGTTTCTTAATCGTAATCGGCGCGAGGATATACAACGCCTTGCATCCGGCATTCACGCGGCGGTCTACTGCGTTCCATTGCCTGATTCCGCGTGCGTCCGAAGTGCCAGACAGTGCGACTAGCAGTTGATTGCTCCATGACCACTTGCGGCACGGACAATCATCGTTCCGTTGAATGAATAGCGGTGCTAGTGCTTTCGGGAGTAGTTCCGGGGATTGAAAGGCCCGGATAATGCGGGTTGCGGTTTGCTCTGCGTTGCCGAAGAATTTCATTGCGCGATCCCTTTCGTGGATCGCATGGTGCGCGTGCGGGCGGGATGCGGTAGAATGGCCGCAGACCGTGGCATGCTAGAACCATGCTTTCGGTTTAGCCCGTTGAGAGTGCTAGTAACACTTTCAGCGGGCGCTTTGTTTTTGCGCGCCGATAACTTTCAATTATCGGTCACGCTACACAACTTTTATCACGAAGCGTGCGCGGTGTCAATCGGGAATGTTTATTCAGTATATCTATACCACTAGGACGCCGTGTGAGTAGCGCACAAATAGCCCGGAAATAGCGGGTAAATTGCGGATAACTTCGGCGCTATTGCGGTGCTATTCGGCGCTTATTCTGGCCTTGTTGCAAGGTGCACTATTGTGTGTGGCAGACTGCGAAACGATGCGAGTTATCGGCGCGGCAGGGCATGGGGACGGGGGGTAAAGCGGATTCGCTGGGTTGTATCTGACCCCTTCCATAATTTGCGCGGAATTTTCGAACTGTACTATGTTTATTGAAAGCGCCTTATAGTATGAACAAAGAACAAGCACAAACCACTTCCAGTATGACCGGACTATCTTGAACTCATGGCCCGCGTCACTCGAAGCTTTTCAAAAGGTCAGATAGATAGGGCTGGCACTGCGCTCATATCCCTGCCTTCCGAAGATCCCCAGCGCGCCAAAGCAATTGAAATAGTAGATAATTGGCGTTCTTGTCATATTGCGCCTCTGCAAATCGTTAAAATGACTCTAATAAAAAGGGCAAAGAAAGTAAGTCCAGCCGCACTTGTCGCTCAACGGTTAAAGCGTAGGCCATCGATCCACATAAAACTCAGAGACAATCCCAATATGAAATTATCGCAAATGCAAGACCTTGGCGGGTGCCGTGCGGTTATGACGAACATCCGTCAAGTGGTACGACTTGCAGGCAGATACCGCGATAGTAGCCGCAAAATGGGTAGTCTTGGTCCGGTTGTTGACAGCTGTGATGACTACATAGACAAACCGAAACCTGATGGCTATAGAGGGATACATTTTATTATCCGATACTATTCGTCGATTGACGAACTTAAAGTTTTCAATGGGCAGAGGATTGAGATTCAAATACGAACCAAATTACAACATGCATGGGCGACTGCCGTAGAAACCGCGCAATTATTTTCTGGGCACGCCCTAAAGTCGAAATATAAGACAACCAATTCTGATTGGATTCGGTTCTTTGCGCTTGCGAGTGGGGCATTTGCATTGAAAGAAAAATGCCCATCGGTGCCGGGCGTTCCAGAGGATAGAGAATCTTTGATTAGAGAGTTAAGACTCGTGTCGAATCGGCTGAACGCCCTAACCGTTCTTGAAGGATGGACCAAGTCCATACAGGTAACGCATACCCAGCATGCCAACAGCAATGCTAATTGGTTCATAATGCGGTTAGACACGCTCGAAAGAACATTGCGCGTAATACCTTATCGCAACAATGAAATAGCAAGGTTTCGCAGCGAATATGAACTCTTCGAAAAGGAAGCCGACACTAACCCAGGCGTAGATGTCGTACTCGTATTGGTTGATGAGCTGAAAGAATTGCGCAAGGCTTATCCTAACTATCACGTGGACACCGCTAATTTCGTTGCAGCCATCAGGAAGGAATTGGATCTTAGGCCTCGCCGCAGTGGAATCTCCCTACCTTCAACCCTGCGTGCCTAAAACCGAGTTTGCGACGTGACGGTACTCAAAAAAGGTGTAAAAAAAACCCTTAGAATCTCCGGTATGAAAATGGACCGCACTCATAAGTACCTGCGGCAGTGCCACTTGCGACGGTTTTGTATTAACATACATTAAAGGTCGAATTGCTCCAATCCCCAAGTAGCTATTTTCCAAAGTGCTGCGGCACAAATCGAGGCTATAACGCCGCTAATAAAGCCAATGATTTGAGTTCGACGTTCATTAATGCCAAGCGCAGCCCTCAGTGCTATCTTGTCTTTTTCCAGTAGCTCCTGAGTTGTGCAGAGTTCAGTGGTAGCTTTCTGATATTCACTTCGCTTGGCCTCGACTTCACTCAATAGTGAATCCAGTTTGACTCGCTCTGATTGTATTTGGTTTTTCACAGCATCGATCGCAAGTGCGGCCTCTGATAACTGTTGCTGTGCCAATTCAACTTTTACAATGGTTTCGCCAATCGCGGTCTGTGATACCTGCGAACGCGCTCGTTCACGGATAAAAATATTCAACGCGTGCTCAATCAACCGAATATAAGCAGTAAAAATGTCATTCTGCGGGCCAAATGCTGCGCTGAAAGACTCTGACAAAACGCGGACGACTCTGCGCAATACTTCGGTTAATTTGTTCACCACGGCTCCCCGCTGTCCCGGTCAACACCGACCAATTGCTGCACGACGAAGTCCACCACGACGATTGCGAGGACACACGCACCGAACAGTGCCATATCAAGACCTGGGGCCATTGCGCGCTCCTTCATCTGCACCGAAGCAACCATCACCAGTCCAATTCGGGATACAACGCACGCGCTTCGTCGTCCGTCACGCCCTGCGCGTAATCCATCTCATAGTTCTCGCCACATATTGTATGAACTTCCTCGTACCAATTCATCGCGGTGTCACTTAGCGACTCAATTATGGAGATGTCTCTTTCATCTTCCGATTCGGAAAGCGCGTCGATGTGAAACCACACCGCGAGAATGAATTGCTTGTCTCGGTCAGCCGCTAGGCACTCATGGCGTGCGTACTCCCGTGTGAGCCACGCTGCGAAATTTAGGCCAACTTCCTCAGCTACGCGCCGTGTGACCTCCATGTCGATGGCCTTGTACCAGTTCGCGCGCCGTGCCTCTGCTTCTCCATCAAGTATGCGGTCAACAATGTGCGCGTTGAACGCGGCGAACTCCGCCTCGGTAGCTGGTTGCTCGCACCACTTCTCAACGAATTCCATATAATCGCCGGGGTGTTCGGTTGGCAATGGCACGCCCGCAGTGATTGCAGCGTCGATGGTTTCGCAGGCCTGCACTTCGCCCACTTCAAAAGCATCGAGTATCCTTTGCTTCCAACTATCAAGTGTGTCGAGATGGGTTTGCATCGTGGCTGTCCGTGAAACCTATGTTCCACACAAGATAAAGAAAAAGCAAAGGACTTCTCGCCTCGCATTGTGCTAAGGAATGAGCATGGATGCCATGCCAGATACTAGATACTTCGCCGTTCTGCCCGCAGGCGCGAGCGGGGTACGGATAGCTCAGTTCGAGAACGGACGGTTTCAATTCGACGGCGAGGCTCATTCGTTCGAGTGCAGCGTGGACGAGTTCTATCAAGCTATGCGCGAGGAGTATGACCGCGTGACCGTCTACGAATGCACTGAGACCGTTCGGGATGCTTCGCGGCGCATGAGGTGTGCCGATGCCTGAACGTGTGCCCCGCACCTTTTGATAGTGCCTTAATGCCGTGTTTAGCGTGACCGAAACTTACGAAGATGAGAACCGCGTCGGCGCTACCTGAGCCAACCGTTCTTGACGCCCTCTACTGCAATCTCGCGCATTTGCTCGTCAGTAACCCCATATTCGCGCGCTACCGCCTGTTTGTACTTAGTCTGCAATGCTCGTTCAAGTTCAATCTGCTTCATAATTTCACTATTTGGCACGCTAGCCATTGCTTCCTTCATTGCACGGTCTTCGGCAGCAACAATTGCATGAAATACGGCTCTCCGACTTGCTTCTGAAAGCTGCGATTGCTTTTTGGAATTGGTAGGCTTTTTTTCGGAGCCAGTATCTTCGCTTTGGACTGATGCCGCGCCACGTTTCCCTGCGCGCCAGTCCCAAGGTGGAATAGCGCTTGCGTCAGCCCACAGGCCTTTGTTGCTCGTCAAAGCGTCGAGTTGAAGCGATTGCAACTTCATGTCTTTTGGGGCGAACTCTCGATACCACCATGCATAACCATTCTTCACTGCTTCCTGGCTGAGGTTAATACGGTCGGAAAGTAAAACGACATTGGCGACGGTGCGACCATACTTGTCGATATCAACAGGCAGAACTTGGACTTTCTTGTCGAGGCAAAGTTCCGACATAGCGGTGGTAACTACACCTGAATACGGTTGGTCATTCTCTGGCGCATCTATTCCAAATAGTCGAACTGTTACGTTCTTCCCGTTTTGCGCAACTTCAATTGTATCCCCGTCCACAACACGAACGACTACACCTACCCATGATTCCGCTCCCCAAGAAGGAGTGGAAAGCATTACGCAAAGCGTTATGGTTACGAGTAGTTTGATAAGCCGTTGATTCCACATTGAAGCATCCTCTTGACCCAGTCAGACTACTATGACAGACTACGAGGGTTACAGCAACGTTGTCCTTGCCACGACAGGTGAAAATGAGCAAAACCATCGCCATAAATCGCGCGCCAGTGCTAACGCTGTGGGCCGCCGTAGTCGCCGAGCGCATGGGTTACAAGTGGGACGAGGCGCTATCACTCGGTCAGTGCGTCGCGGGAAAAACTGCTCACAGCAAAGCCAAAACGTTGGGACTGCGTCAGGACAAACCCGACGCGGAAAAGAAGCCAGCGACGAGGAAGCCGGACGAACTGATAGAGCTATGCGGACGGCAGATCGCAGTTATCCGCACGAAAAACGGGTTGCGCGCGCTCAACTGCGACAAAGAAACCGACCCCGCAGCCGTGCAGAGATACCTTGCCAAGGCATTCGGCGAATATTTGGACGAAGTGACCGAAGCGATGCGCAAACTTGCGAGCAAGCACAAGGTTGACGATTTGTGTCAGCGCGCGTTCGGGCTATACGAGAAGTTCCGGCCCGTTGTGGACTATGGCGTGAAGGGTTGGGGACAGAAGGGAACGCTAGACATAGAGCGAATCACAGCGTTGGAATGATTGGCGGTTGGTTTGCGACATCTCATTTGGGCTCGATGGCGTCAATCACTTCGGTACGCAGTATGTGTTTGAGTGGAATTAGCGATTGTGGAAAGTGCCCACCCAACACGAGCACTGCTCGCGCGCTTTTAGCTTGACAACTCGACGCCTGAAGGGCCTCGATCAGAGCCTCGTATTTGACGCACTGAAACATGCCCCGAACCAAGTCTGCCAAACTAGAGTTTTGTGATTTAACTTCCGCTACGACCCACTCTTTGCCGTGTTTGAAAAGTACATCGATACAATCACCGGAAGGAAGTCGAAATTCTGTCTCGCCAACAAGAGCAGGTGGCAGAAAGAGAATATTCGGGTTACGCGCAATGAATTCCTTAAGCCTTCGGTGGTCTTCGCCCTCTCCTCGCGCTGCGAAGCTAGATGCTTGCGCAAGGATTTCGTCAAAACACTGCTTCACAGGCTTGAGCGATAAGGCGCGAAGGACATGCGGCCACTTGGGATAGATAAAGATTTCGGCAAGTGTATTTTGCACAAGTATTCTCTTTTGCACACGAGATAGCGGTGCATTCGGTTTGTTATTGGTAAGGAAGTGGTCAACACCGGAGCCGGGTAGACCGGTCGCCTTGTTGATTACGAGGCACTCAATCGGTGGAATATTCTCGCCCCATTTATCGGAGAGTTCGTTGATTGTAACGCCAATGCTCCCTAGCACAAAATTGAGGTTTCGTGCGTTCGGCATGCTCAACTCACTCGCGAGGTTAGAGTAGTAAATCGGTTGGCAAGCTTGGGCTTGTCGGACTAACAACGGTAGCGCCGCACGCGCCCTCACTTGGTACAGTTCGTCCCCAAATATGTTTTTGGCAATTTCGGGTGTCTGCTGCAACATCGGGCATCCCTCCAGCTGGCTAACTTCCTCAATCCAGCTCTACTGTCCGGTGAAGTAGTCAGAATCAATCCTCTTAATTTCATAGATGGCAACCGGTGCGACACCGATATTGTGGTCAATCAGCATTTGCGCCAGTAGTTCCCCGTCAATAAGAACAATCTTGGTGTCAATGCGTGACGCGAACTCTTGCGCTTCCCTTGTGAAATCCGAAGTAGTAATGAAGATTCCTTTGCGTGCTCGCTGACCCTGCAACGCACCTGCAAATTTCTGAATCTCCGGCCTGCTGACCGTGTTCCCCCATCGCTTTGCCTGAATATAAATTATGTCCAAGCCAAGCCTGTCCTCCTTGATAATTCCGTCGATGCCTTCGTCGCCACTTTTACCTATTGCTTGGCCCGCGTCCTTGCGGCTTCCGCCATAGCCCATCTTCACTAGCAGTTCAACAACACACCTCTCGAATAGTGCCGGTGGGATTTGCTTGACTTGCGCCAACAGTTCGGCAGCTAAATCGTCACGGAGGTTTTGATAAGCTCGCTCTAAAGCTTCTTCTGGTGTGCCTGTCGGCTCTTCTTCCGCTTCATCATTGGTAGTCGGCGTTTTTCGTAGCGATTGGAACTCCCTAAACTCGGGGAACTGCTTGAGGAACTTCGCATCTATGCGCGATAGCTTTTGCCCTAAGACTTCCTCGCCACGCCCTGTAATCTGGAAGAACCCTCGGCGCGTGGTTGCCAATAGGCCCGCCTTCTTCATATACGTTCGTGCCCATCCCACGCGGTTATCGAATATCTCCTGCTGTTCGCTAGGGAGAAGTTCCCTGCGTTCGGCATCCGTGAGTTTGAACTCGTCTGCAAGCGATTCGATGGCTTCACGAAGGGAGTGTTCAGCCTTGTCGCTGGCGAATCTTAAAAGCGGAAGCATAATCGTCTGGTAGTCTGGAATCGGCATTTCTATCCCCTTCGCGCGGCCCTTGCTGAATTCACGAGTAAGTGACTAAGTGTTATACAAAGAGCATAGGCCCTGCAATGCCGTCTTGCATTCGCACTATCCCGCCTGTACCATTGAAGCAATCATGGCCTTGGGCGGGCCAACTTGGGGTTGCAGATGCGGCTGGGGACTAGGCAACAAAGTCGTACCAAGATTTGCGCCAAAATATTGTCTTGTGTGGCGCTATTACTACTCCTTTCCTGCACACCGCAGCAACCTTCTCAGCAGTTCGCTGAACAACCAGCGCCCACACCGCAGCCAGCAATCTCTCCCGACGTAATAGGTATCGCGTCGCACGACTTCCCCGAACCGCCTACCGAGGACAAACTTACCCATTACACCTACGTGTGGGATCGCATCCAGCGGTCATGGAACGGCCACAGCGGACAAGAGATAAGCAACGCCTGCATGACTGTTTACAAGGCGAAGTCTTTTTATCCCGAACTGACCATGCTCTACGTGCTTGACAGCCTAGCCGCACAAATCCCGAAATCATCCACCGGCGAGGACCTGCCAAGCCGGATGCACATTGCGCAAGCGGCGGATGATATTTACCTCGCACTTGAGGACGCCTACTACGCACCCATCGAAGCGGCTCAGGCGGCACAAGCCGAGGCGGACGCGGCGTTGCAGGAAACAATCGCCGCGAACCAAGCCGCAGCCCGCGAGCGTGGAGGGCAGCACAACCTTGGCATGGCCGAACGCCAGCGTGCCGCGAACGCGCAACAAGCCGAACTTCAACAGCGAGCCATTGCTGCGGGGGAGGAAGCACGGCAAAAGCAAATTGCTTCGGGATTGCTTGGCGGGCCGGGTGTGGCATCCCCACCAATGGCTCGCCAAGGCTCGCGGCCATACGCGAGTTCGCAACCCTACGTTTCGACATCAACGTCGATTCAGCGAACCTACTCGCCGACTCCGAGTGCGCCGCAGACGTTTACGCAGCCTTCGACACGGGCAGTGACACGGACAAACGCGCAACCGCAAACAACGACGGGCGGAGCAACGGTGTGGATCGCGCCTTACAGCGGCAAGAAGTATCACCGCACGTCGGGCTGTCGCGGGCTGAGCAATGCACGTTCGACTCAGAGCTTGAGTTTGTCAGAGGCGATGTCGCAGGGATATACGGCGTGCCAGATTTGTTATTAGAGCGCGCGAGTAAACCCGGTGATTCGCTTAAGCTGTGGTGTACGAAATGAGCGGTCAACTCATAGAATGTCCTAATTGTTTCCGTGCACTGTGGCTATCGCCGTCAAGGCTTGGATGGCAAGGAAAATGCGGACATTGTGGTACGGAGCACACTAAGCAAGCCGAGACATGTTCTTCCGCTGATAGTGAAGGTGGCACCGTAACGGCAAGACCAGCGGAGGACATCAAGCCTAATTGCACTCCGGCCACTTCAAGCATCGAAACTGAGTACCCCGGCGAAGTCGTCAGTCCCGTGGGAATTTCAGAATTATTGCTCTCAAAGAGCGACAGTAAAAGCGCCCGCATTACGGACGTATCGGACCCGGAACTGGCACAAGCTGTCGTGAGAGTATTGAGGTTTCGGCCAAATAACAGCATTAAACGCGATGCACTTGCCAAAGATGTTTTAGAGGTGATTGGGGTAGTCATACGGGGCACGCCACGAAAACAATTCGATGGACGGTTGACTAAGCTGCTCTACCGACTCGACAGGGCTGGTATCGTCGAACTGTATGCGTCAAAAAATCCCCGCGTTCGTCTCAGTAGAAACCACGAATATAATTATGAACGATGGAGCAAACACCAACACCCAAGACCAGGACGAGGAACGAGCTTGTCCGAGGAGCATACTGACTCAAAGCAATTTGAGCTCGACGTAGACACAGAGATATTTAGTGTTCCGGACCTAGACGAGCCTACCGACGAGAAAAATGGCCACCTCGAAACGGATTCAAGTGAAGCAATACCGAATAGATTTGCAGGCAATTTTGCATACTGTGAAAGCGCTCATGAGCGATTTGAAGAACTCCTTTCACAAAAGAATTTAGCAGAACCTGATGAGCGCTTGAGTATGCGTGATACCGCTGTGCCGTTCTGCATAAAAGATCTCAAAGTAGCACTTTCACATACCGATGAATTCGAGATAGATGTCATCAGCACTACTCTACTCCGTATAAAAGCCGACGGACTCATTGTCCAGATCGAGCACAGTACAACCTTTAGAACCTTGACGTATCGAGCAACGTTTCCTTACGACCCCCACGAGCTAAGCCGTTTTTTGCACGATTTGCCCCGTATGCGAGCATTCGGTGCGCTAGGACTGGTGCGACATAACGGAGTGGAAGCCGCCGTTTACTTTGCTCAAATCGATGTTGAGCGTTATAAATCCGACGAAATTACCGACTTGGTTCGCAGATTCATTTCAGATGCGCTACTCACAAGAGACAAATTGGAACGCCACCATGGATGATGATTTGCACCATTTTCAGGTTGACATTCAAGAATCGAGTGACAAGCTACTTTGGGAACAAAAAATCGGAAAAATAGCGAGCATAGTAACGCTCGGTTTTTTTGCGAATCGATCCCGTATAACCGAAGCACAGCGCCAAGTCGACAACTGTGTTTGTGACTTAACGGCGTACAAGAAATTGCTGTCAAGGAATTGCACTCTGGATGTCGAACTTAATTCAATAGTGCTGCGTGGTGTTAGGGTCTGTGAGTTCGCTTTTGCCGATGTTCCGGTGGAGGTGCAATGTGATTACGGTGCAGACTGGCTAGTATTACGCGATGCAATACTCGAAAGAGACAGCTATCAATGCCAAGAAGAGGACGGATGCTGTAATGGACCTTTGCAAATACACCATATTGTCCCTCTTTCGCGCGGAGGCAACAACGCGCAACAGAACCTAGTTACTCTCTGTTATTACCATCACTCGCTTAAACACGAGCACATGAGGAGATAGCATGGAAGTGTATGGTGCGGATGTCGATGGAATCGAAGGACAACTCATAAAATTCAGTGTTGTAAAAGCCGACGACGGACAAGGCGTCGCACTGCTTGGAAACGCAGGAAAAGTAGTAAGGGAAGGGATTACACGGGCAGCCGAGGCAATTCACACGCTCAAGGGTGATTGGAAAATCCTCGCGGACAGCAAATACACAATCGACCTGACGCCCGCCGAGATGCCGAAATCATCGGAAGGGCTCGATTTGCCAATCGCAATAATGTTGCTACAAGCCAGTATAATGCAGAGTATTGAAGTCATCGAACGAAGCATCAAGCGTTTGGAGGACCAAAAAGATAACGTCAAATCAAAGGAACCGGTACGTAAGAGAATATTGGCTAGGCTGGACAACCTCGTTCGTCAAAAGGATCGTGCTCTAAAGTATCGGCAACGCTTATCAAGTAATCGAACCAAGTATGTCCTTATCGGGAAGCTAGACATTAGCGATGGCTCGCTCACCTCTCCGCAATTCGGAATGTTCAGCTTAATCTGTGCGGCCCGTAATGGTCACGTGCTTATTGTTCCCAACCAAAGTGCGGTCCACGCGTCTTTAATCGCTCGTGCAAACTCGGGCTTGGAAGTATATCAAGCCGGTACTTTGCAGGAAGTATGGGACCTGATATTAGGGAACTGCCCTCCACGTCCTGTCCGTTACAATCCCAAACAGGTCAAACAAAAAGCTTTGCTGCGACGCCACGTTCCCGATTTCAAGGATATCAAGGGTGTAAATAAAGCCAAAAAAGCAATGATTGTGGCCCTCGCGGGTGGCCATAACATCCTCTTGGTTGGGCCGCCTGGAAGCGGTAAGACAATGGTATCGACGGCAGCTCTCAGGTTATTGCCTTCGCTAGATGTTGATGGCGTGTTTGAGTTAAACAAAATTTACAGTGCAAAGGGCGAACTTGAAGCGGATGAGCTAATTTTTGACCGTCCATTCCAGGAAGTAAGTAACACTATCACCGAGTCTGCTTTGTTTGGAGGCGCGGTGGGGGGCGGTTCTCGACGGGCCACAATCCCTGGCGTCGCCTCGTTAGCCCACCTTGGAATACTTTTCTTTGATGAAGTAAATCTTTCAGATAGCCAACTTGTAGAGAGGCTCCGCGTCCCCCTTAATGACCGGCAGGTCCGCGTTCAACGGTTGAGTTCACAAGTAAGTTACCCGAGTAACTTTCTTCTTGTCGCAGCCATGAACCCGTGTAAATGTGGGTATTACGGTCACGTAAAATGTACAAAATGCGGTGAAACATATTTTGGACATGAAACGCGTTGTCCTAAACACCCGAATGATAAATTGCCGCCGAGATGCAAGTGCGACGGGAAAACCATTTCCCGATACTTGAGCAAAATGAGTGTGCCGCTTCTAGACCGAATCGACCTCAAAGTCTTTGTTAGCCCTTACGAAATAGATGGAACAGATGCCATTTTGAATGCCTCTTCTACACTCCAGAAACAGATTGAAAGTGCACGAGCTCTTCAGAGTAGGCGCTATAAGGGCGACGCCTATATTCGTTGCAATGCCGATATCCCCGACCGATCAAAATTTGAGACGTTGTCGCATGAAGTCAGCAACTATGTGCAAGGTATATATAGACGGTATGAGCCAACTAAGCGCCAAGAGATAAAGCTATTACTTGTTGCACGTACGATAGCTGATCTGGAAGGGGCGCGTGAGATTCATCGCAACCACGTTGACGAAGCAATGGGCTTAATGGGTTTCGGGCATCCCGTGTTTAGCGACATGCTTAATGTGTAGTCTCGTTGTTTTGGTTTCAATGTGGAATTAGAACCATTTGGCTAAGAGCGGTGGCCACCGCGCGAACACTCAATCCCTAAGCTAGATTATTTGCCGAACGCAGCAACCATAGCTTTGTCCCGTTGCTTTGCCAATTGTCGTTCTCGCGATTCTTCGACGTATGCGCCTCGAAGCTCAAGCCATTCTTCGTGGTCAACGTCTGGCAGCGGATTTGCGAAGCCTCGAAGAAACGACTCACAAGCAGCGTGGTAATCAGTTGAAACAAAGTTTCCTGTTCTACCAATTACAAGCAGGTCGAGAACCTTGGTGTTTGTGCCGCTAGTTTCGGCAAACTGCCTGATTGCGGATAGAAACGTCGTGTCCGTTGGCTGTATCGGCGGATAGACATGGTTCGGGTCAAATCGAGCCAACATAACTTCCGGCGCGCTATAGGTTCCAAACTCTTCAAAGATGTCGCGACATTTACTGCCTACCGCAACGCAGTCATCAGGGTTAACGCCGTCACCATAGAAGGCCCAATGTCCATCCAATTTGTCGGGCGGCGATAGCGCCACGGTTCTTGCAATGGTTTCGCATCGCTTGTCGAACCGCGTCATACCACTTACTGTTAACTTCGAGGGCATTGCACTCTCCTTATGCCAGCAATGCTGGCTGTTTTGGGCCTCACGGCCCGGTTTTGCGCCTGATTGCGCCACATTGCGCTTCTCACACGCGAATTGCATAGTCTTGCGTGTCGGTTGCTCCTTTCTGCGCCTCGATTGCGCGCGGTTTGCCTGTTGTTTGCGCCTCAGTTGCGCCCTCATCGCCGGACACCACTCGAAACTCTGCCTCTTGTGCGTCAAGGTAAGCTCGCACGTTGACGTTTTCCGGCCCGCTCTCCGCCAGCTTGCGGATGTAATCAATCGTTGTGTGTTTCTCTACGGTCATTTCCTGCTTCGTACTCCGCCCGTGGCCTGTTCTGTCAAGCACACTTTCTGCGGCCTTTAGTTTCATGTGATCTGGTGCGCTTGTCCCTAGCTGCCCGTCCAGCGCCTCTCCTAGCGTCGCTACGGCCTTCGGAGCGAGTTCCTGCAACTGTGTGGCTATGTCCTTCACAGCCTCATCACGCCCAGCAAGGAGGTCGGTAATGTAACGCCGACCGACGGGCGAGTTGCGGACATAGCTGATGGTGCGCCGGGAAATACCCATTTCGCGTGCCACATCTTTTGCGCTCTGGCCAACTGCGATACGTCTCATTGCTTCCTTGTGTTTCTCGTTGAGCACCTGCGGTACGTAGACCTGCAAGCTGGTAGTGTCTTTTGCCATCGTCTTGGCTCCTATATTCGGTTGACTGACACGACTGACACGTTTGCCATATCTATCCACATAAGCGAATTCCCTCTATGAAACAGATACGGAAGTGTTGTCAGAAGTGTCAGTGGCCACATCAAAGTTATCCGTACAATCTCTAGCGAGCATGATTCCCGACCAATGCCGTGTGCCGTCTGCGCCTTTACGTACCTCATCGAATCCCGCCGATTGCATACGCTTGCCGAACGCACTAGGAGAAAGTGGTTTACCCTTGTTCCACTGGCAGAAATACTCGTACATATCCTTTTTTGCGACCACACAAGAGGAATCGGTAATGCATTGTTGGTCGAGGAACCGCTGCACAACATCTTGCTCTAGGCGGTACTGCTCGGTAGCGGCCCGCACGCTCTCTGGCAACTTTGGCTCGCCTTTCGACACCTCAGGAACCATTTGCACTGCCCAAGCCAGGATGCCCTCTCGTTCTTTTTCGAGCGTCTCGAAAAGTTTTGGGTCGTAGTTCGCGTCACCCTTCACAAATCTTTCTGTGAAGGGAATGAGCCTTACGCGCTGCCAAATGGCAAAGCTATCGTCGTAAATGTTCGGCTTGTGGTTGGTGGCGACAATCAGTTTTGCTTCTGGTTTGAACTGAAATTCGTCGCACCGCATGAAGTTGGCCCGCAGTGGATCGCCGCCGGTTAGCTGCTTGATAAGGCTCTCGTCGAAAGCTCGCCCTTCGCTGGTTTCAGTGGCGACGGCAACACGCATTCCACGTAAAGAAGCTAGATATGTGAGGTGCGGTTCATGCCTTTTTCGTAACAGAGCGTCAGCGCGCAAATTCACATAGAAGTCATCGCCCAAAACTGCCGCGATGACACGCAGGAGTAGCGATTTTCCATTTCGCCCCTCGCCGTACAGGATGAAAAAGATGTCGTGCCCTGTCCAGCCGGTCAACATATACGCGATTGCCCACACCACGTAAAGAATGAGCGCGGCATCGCCTTTAAATATCTCGTCGAGGAATTGCCGAAAGCGCGGACATTCGGCACCCGGATTGTAGGCCGTGGGGCACAGCTTGGTGAGTCGGTGCATCGGGTCGTGTTTACCCAAAGTCCCCGTCTTCAGGTCTAGCGTCCCGTTTACGCAGTTGAGAAGCCACGGATGAGTGTCGAACTCCATGTCGTCGGCGTTAACACCCTGTAAATTAGACGCTTCCTTAAGTAGGTTGTTAAGTCCGTTCGTGCGTTCGACGTAGTCCGCACGCTTTTGCAACCGTTCTTTCTTCTTATCGTCAGGCTCCACGGAAGCACTGCCCCTTAGGTGGCGACCCAGCCCGTGAGCACGTTCCCGAGCTTCCTTATCCGAGCGCTTCCACCGTTTCTTGTCCCAGACCAGCCAGCCCAGTTTTGAAGAGTGCAAAACTTGGCCAGGGTTTAGTCGGGCATATAGCCGCGCATTAGCGAGGTCTGTGTGCGCCTCACTAGGCCGTGTCTTGGGCGTTGGATGTGTCGCATCCAGAGGCACGAGAGGGGCAGCGTTTTGAATGACAGGCTCGGTGGACATTAGCGCACCTCTTGCCGGTGCTCTTTCAACCAGCTTGATAAGTCCTCGAAGGAGTAGCGGATTGCCGTGTTAATTTTGATGTAGGGTGGGCCAGGTGTGCGTCCTTCTCGGCGACCTTCCATGCGAGACCTAGCCAAGAATGACCGGCTTACGTTTAGGTACTGACACGCCTCTTTTTCGGTGAGAAGTCGGATGTTCATTGCGACAATTTCCTTTCTGGTCGTTGGGACCAGCCGAAATTTATCGCGTCGTTGCGGTAAATGGCGGTAATTACCGCAGATTTTCAAAGGTGGGGCTTATGGTGAGCAACCGTTGCTTTCGCAATCCTTCCGGTAGGTATAGACAGTCTTTTCCGAGATACTGAAATGCAACATCGTTTTTGCTATCGCTTGCTTATGGCTGCGACCCTGGTCAATCAACGCGCGATAGAAGGCAACTACGACTTGCTTGTCCTGCTTCGATGGACGGGGCCGAGTTGTTGGCACACTGCGTGGCGTCTCTTTTGGTGGAATTGCCCCCATGCGACGCAACAACTCATAAAGTTCTGACGGTAGTGTATGACCGTCAGACACCGCCCATTTGCAGAAGTCAGTCGGTTTGACATAATCAATGTAGTCAATCAGTTTTGCTTCGAGACCCCCACTTTGGATCGCTCCCCTAGCACGCGCCAACCTCAAATGATACTGCGGGCAGTCGTGAAATCTGTCCTCTCTCTTGCCATCCAGCAATTGTTGAACAATATGAGGCTGAAGGCCCATCGACATGCACACGGCGTTATGCAGGCTCATTGATATGATATAGCCTAGCCAGAACTTATAAGTATCGTCATCCAATAGCCGGATTAAAAAGTAAGCTTTCTCCTCCTCATCTTCCAACGTTGGAGAAGAGTCGAAGTCATATTCCATTCCCGAATCCCTTCTTCTTTTGCAAGTAGAAGGTACCACTTTTCGGGTGGCTGGTTCTGCTCCGGGTTAGTGTGGACCCGAACTGAGACTTCGCCGCGATTAAATAACCAAACGCTCGACAGCTTCGGCCTTGATGTGCGGGGCAAGGTGGGCATAGCGCAGAGTGAGTTTCATATCGGTGTGGCCGAGTAATTCCCGAACCGTGTTTAGGTCAACTCCCGCCATCACTAATTTCGAGGCGAAATCGTGACGCATATCGTGCCAGCGAAATCCGGTCACCTTCGCCTTTTTGAGAATACGTTCCCATGCTGAATTGACGTTGTCGAACCGACCGCCTGTGAGTTCATTCGTGAAGATTAAGCCGGTGACCGCATTTTGTGACCGCCAGCCATGCAATACATTCAGCGCCGTCGAATTTAGGGGTATATGCCTCGTGGTAGAGGTCTTTGCACCTTCTCCACGAACTGTGAGCGTTTTTCGCGCAAAATCGATGTCTGTCCAAAGTAGGTTGAAGAGTTCTCCCCTGCGCATCCCGGTATTCAGCGAAAGCAGAACCATAGGCTTCAGGTAGTCGGCGTATCGCACCGCGTTGAGGTCTGGAAACTCGGGATAGTTGCGATCACGTCGCCACTCGTTAGCAGTAGTACGGCCCTTACGCAATTTCTGTTCACGCTTATCGAGGGCAGCGATGAGGCGCTTGAATTCGTCTTTCTCTAAATAGCGCACTTTGGATCGTACATCCTCTTTGAGTGGCCGCACTGACTTGAGCGGGTTTTCCCGTAGCAGCTTCCACTCGACCGCGCGATTGTATGCGGCCTTAAGCGCGGAAATGGCTCGGTTTGGAGTGGCGGGTTTGAATCTCTTGCTATCCTCGTCCTTGGGTTTCATCTTCTCTGTGCGCCATTTCTCTACGTTCCAAGCGGTGATTTGGTCTAGCGGCTTATCAAGGAAATCTGCAAAAGCCGCTTTCATCATGGCTATGCGCGCCTTGCCGGTCTTGGAGTTCGCATTCAGGTATGGCTCGTAAACCTCGCTAAGAAAGGTTCTCAGTGTGTGAATCTTCGCGGTTTTCTTTTCCGCTGCGGGGTCAGCGCCTTGGACGGCGGACGCCAGCTTTTTCTTGGCATCGTCACGGGCTTGGTCGGGAGTCAATACGCTTGCCGGGCCAATTTTCACACGTCCACGTGTACCGTCTTTGCGCCGATACCTTGCGTAGTAGGTCATTACCCCCGTTGGCTGCACGCGTAAAAGAAAGCCTGGTAGTTCTGTATCCGCGACTTCATAGGGTTGCGCACGAACTTGTAGCCCCTTTATAAATTGTTTCGTGATTTTACCCTGCATGTGTTACCCCTATGAGACAGCGGGGAATGTAAGCCCGCCCTAAGCCCACCATGAGTATATCACAGTAAACATACAGAGTCAAACGAATATCGCCAAAATGCCCATATTTACAGGGCATTAGCCGATTCTTTGTGTCTGTGCGATTCTCTGTGTTCCTCCATGTTCACGAGCAAATCTGCTTGACATGCAAGGGGTCACTGGTTCAAGTCCAGTACCGCCCACCATTTTCTTTTCCTTGCCAGCGCGTGACAGCGTGCGATTACCCTTGCAAACATTGGCATTTTTCAAGGTCCGTGTGTTCACACGCTCCGAAGCGTTGCGCCCCGTCGAAGTGTCTGGAATTGACTCAAAATCACTCGAATTGTAACCTGCTAGTGCAACATTTGGTGCAACCAAACTTGCCCCGTCTAAAGGCAGATCGGGAAGCGCGTCGAGCGCCCCAGCCACGTCGAGCAATTTCGGATCGGTGTAAATATTCGCGGTAAGTGTCGGCGTCGAGTGGCGCATTGCCGCTTGCGCCGTGCGCAGCGTAACGCCGCCCTTGCTCAAATGAGTACCGAAACTATGCCGGAGCACGTGAACGTCCACGGTGCGCCAGCGTTCGTCGCGCTTCGCGATTCCCGCCGCCGTCAAGTCCCGGTCGAATATCAGAGAGCATCGCGCCGCAGGTGTGGCGAACGGTAGACCGCTTCGATCGGAAGGTGGTGGCTTCTGGACATTGGATAACGACTATCCAAAATTTTCGCAGACAGATGCGCCCGACAAGAAGTCTGAATAAAAGGAATAGACATGCAGCCTTGCAGAGGCAAACGTACTTGAGTTTGTCTCTGAATCGGGCCCAGTGACACAACACGGCTGTGGGTGCAATTATGCATCGAAATGTGCCGCCCCTTTTAGTCTCGTCCAATTTGACGATATGCACACCTCTAATGTTAGCCGCATTGCCGTTTGCACTTGTGGCAGCTTCGGCCGATACGGCTGAAAAAATAACCGCAGATGCACTCGCCGATGAAAACGAGCAACAAGGGCTTCGCCTAAATTATCCGTTTGGTTTGGATGACGAACCTTTTGGGGCTGCATTTGCCGGTACGCACTCGCTAACCCTTGGAGGTTTCGCGCTGTTCGACTGGGGGAACATAAATCAAGACAAATCGCTTGATGCCTTGGTATACAACCGCGGATCCGATGCCGAACTTAGTGATCTGAAAGTCGAGTTGCGGGGACGTGCCATTGGAGATTTCTGGTTTAAACTGCAACTCGACATTGAAGATGGTGAATTAGAGATACAAGACAACTACCTCGTCCGCAATGGCGTCCCCTATCTGGGCTCGTTTCAATTAGGCCACTTCAAAGAGCCGTTTGGCCTCGAAAACTTGGGCCCCATCCGACATTCCTTGTTCATGGAGCGCTCGCTTGTGCGCGAGCTAACGCCCGGACGGAGCATTGGTGTGTCTGCTTCAAATACTGCCTTCGGCGAACGATTAACATGGACCGCAGGCGCCTTCTACGAAACACACACGCTCGACGCCATCGGCGACAGTAGTGCGTTTGCTATCACAGGACGAGTCACGGCGTTACCATTGTATCGCGAAGAAAACAAGGAGTTGTTGCAAGTTGGTCTTTCGGCTTCACACCGGACGCTATACACGCCAGCACGGTTCGAACCACGCCCAGAGACTAGCTTGTATGCGGCATATTTGGATACTGGTGAGTTCTCCGCAAAGACACTCGATCTGTTCGGGTTAGAAGCTGCCTACATGCAGGGACCGCTTTATCTTCAAGGCGAGTACATCTGGGGCCAGACGTCGGGTGCTGTTCGAGCGACGGATCTTACGCTCGATGATTTGGCAGATTATGCAACGACGTACGCCCCGCGATTCATCGCCTATCTGCTAGGAAGAAATGACCGCGCCTGGCCTGACGAGAATCCTCTCTGGGAAATTCCGTTTGATCTCGCGGCCCGCGACGACGTGTTTCTCTTTGGCACGTACGCGCAAGTTGGCTATGTGCTGACCGGAGAAAGCAGAAAGTACGACAAATCAAAGGGAATGATTGGGCCTGTCGTCCCGAATAATCCGATTCGACGGGGATCCCGCGGTACCGGCGCATGGGAAATCGGCCTGCGTATATCCCATATCGATCTCAACGATGAGTTTGTTAGAGGCGGTCGTGAAACCAATCTGACGGTCGGCCTCAATTGGTATTTGAACGAAAACACGCGAGTCATGTGGAATTACATCCACGGGTTGGTCAATCGAGCGGATTATGAAGGCGAATTCGACGCTGTTCAAATGCGGTTTCAAGTCGAGTTCGCCGCGAAACCGCTAACTCACCGTTGAATAGCATCCACTGTTGAATTCTTGTTGTCCTGCTCCCTTGAAACCGTATCGATCTCATCGATGGTCCACAGTTTCTACGACATATCGTTCATGAGGTCCTCGTCAGCAGTTCCGCCTAGTTTTTTTAGCTGCAATATCGCGCACGAGGTCCACGCGAGGTTGCTGGGTATTGCGGCGATAGTTATCTTGAACGATTCGCGCTGGTAGTGATAATGTTGTCTGTGGCGGTCGAGAAGTGTAGCGGGTGGCGTTCAAGACGATCTCGGCAACCTTAACAGTGCATCGAATGTGGCCTCACTAACGTCTGATACCGCCGCGCCCACCATCACACTGATGGGAGCTGACCCTTTGGACGTTGATTGGAGTACTCCCTACTCCGATCCAGGCGCCACTGCGTTTGATCCCATTGCGGGCAATCTGACCGCGCGAATTGTCCGAAGCTCCAATGTGAACACCGCCATACCGGGTTCATATGCGGTATCCTACGATGTCATAGATGATGCCGGGAACGCTGCGCACAAAACGCGCACCGTACGTGTGTTGCCCAATCCAAACGCCCCGGTGCTACCGGTCAGTCATACGCTGGGAGTTATTGCGGTTGGCGTGGTCTTTCTTCTGCGCATAAGACGCTTACGAAACAATTTCGGCTGATGGCACCGCGAGCAATCCACGGTTGCTCGTGATCAATGGCGCGCGTCGCCGGTTTAGAGAATCGGTTAGGCTCTCCGCACACGAGGCCAGATTCAGGTTAGTGGTGCCTTTTTCTCCTTCTCCCTGTTTTCCGACTGGCACTTGCTTGCTACGGTGCACCATGATTAAATAATTGTTTAGCAGCATCTTGTGCAAACAGCGTTTCGAAACTTTGTTCTTGGCAACGGGGCACGGGTCATCAACAGGAGTGGCGCACATGAAATCCACAGGTGGTTCAGGTTCTCAAAAATCCGCGGCGGTACGGCACGCAGTGTCGCGTCGTGACATGTTAAAGACGACTGCGGCAGGGTTGTTGGTGTTGCCCAGCGGCACGTTTCTTGGCGCAGCGGCGCCCAGCAATAAATTGAACATTGCTTTAATCGGAGCCGACGGCCGCGGGCGCGCGCATTACGAAGGGCTGGCCAAAGAAAACGTCGTGGCTATCTGCGATGTCGATGAAACCCATCTCGATTTCGCAGCCAACGTGTTTCCAAATGCAAAGCGCTACATCGATTGGCGTGAATGTCTCGATCACCCGGATCTGGACGCCGTGGTCTGCTGCACGACTGATCAAACCCACGCCTTCATTTCCAATTGGGCGTTGAACCGCGACCTGCACATCTATTGCGAAAAACCGCTGGCCATCAGCGTGGAAGAGGCGCGGCTCGTGCGCGCGAAATGGCTCCCGAAGAAGGACAAGCTCGCTACCCAGGTGGGCATGCAACGACATGCAAAGGAAAATTTCAATCGCGTCCGCGAGCTTATCAAGGACGGTGTGATCGGTGAACTGCAGGAAGTCAGTTCCTGGGGCAACCGCCAGATTCCGAGGCCAGGGTATCCACCGGCGGCAGGCGATCCGCCCAAAACGCTGCACTACGATCTGTGGCTCGGCCCTGCCCCGTTCCACCCCTACAACCCCGACTATTTCGCCGGCGGCCCGGGCATGAACTGTTTGTCATGGAATATGTATTGGGATTTTGGCGCGGGCCAGATCGGCGACATGGGCAGCCACACCATGGACATTGTGTGGAACGTGATCGATGCGACGCTGCCCACATCGGCGGAGGGTGTTGGCGAGCCGTTTAATCCGGATGTGACGCCGGTCCGCGAGACCTCGACCTTCGAACATCCCGCAAACGATTGGCGGCCTGCCATCACGGTGAAGTGGTACCAAGGCGGCGACATGCCAGAGTCACCGTCAAAATATGTGGACCTCAACAAGATCGATCACGGCGCGATGTTCCGCGGCACAAACGGTTACCTCATTTGCGATTTCGACACGCGTTTAGTCATTCCCTTCGGAGATTCCGCGGACCTGACCTACTACAAACCGCGCACAAAAGATGACGTCTTGCCTGCAATTGGCAACTTCCAGCAGGAATGGATTGACGCCTGTAAAGGCGATCGGAAAACTTCGTGCGATTTCGAATACAGCGCCAACATGATCGAGCAGTTGTTGCTGGGGCTTGTGGCCTATCGTCACGGTCAAAAAATCATCTATGACGGCGCCGCCGGTCGCATCACCAACAGTGAAGAGGCAAATAAATTGTTGAGCCGTCCTTACCGCGACGGATGGTCTTTGGAGGGTTAAAGCGCGCTTCCCACAATCTCACGACAGGATCGGACGATTCTTATGCAGCGAGCCCAATCAAGTGACCATTGTATAAAGGTGTGTCGGATTGGCTGATTCGTCCTGCTTCCGAGGATTGATGGAGGTGTCGCGTCTTGATACTTCAAATCGCATGTCCGTTTTGTAAATTGAACGTTGGCACAGTGGTAAAAGCGGATCCGGTATCGCGGCCAGGCGTACAAGTGCAATGCACAAACTGCGGTGCGCGCGGTCCCGTCTACTACACGGAAATAGAGGCCGTGGACGCGTGGAATCGCGGCATGGGCGGCGAAGGAGGGAAAGCGCTTAAATTCGCCGCGGTGCAGCTTGGTTTTAATTAAACGAAGGCCCCGCGCTCGTTATGAGCGAGGGCCTTCGTTTTGTTCGCATTGTGTTGATAAGTTTATTCGAAGACTGCGCGGAAATAATCTTTGTTATCAATGCGGGGCAGATCGAAACGCAGGAACTTGTCGAGTTCGTTGTCTGATATTGCTTTGCTCTCGTCGATGATCGCCGTAGTCGCCGGCTGCTCGTCCATGTTCGGAGTGTAATCGTCGTTTTCCGGCGTATAGTCGTGGAGACCCTCGGTAACTTCCGGCGTGAGTTGATCCACAACCTTGCGGATACGGTCATCCATAAAATCGACCAGGACAGATTTCAGGTGCTCATGCTTCTCTGTTGACGAACCGTTCACCATGGTTTCTTTGTTCAACGGCAAGACGCGCCCGCAGAACACCACGACCAACTCGTCGCAGTTCGGGCATGGCCCGACAATGATTGCCCCCAGCGGCGGCAGCATAATCTGTCCACGCACATTGCAGTGCGGACATTTCACTTCAACCATTGATAGCATCGGTCACTCTCTTTCCGGAGCACGATCTCCAAGAGGCATTATATCACTTGACGGGCATCGATGCAAGCATTATACGAATTAAGAGAATTACGAGTTTATGTTACGAGAAATGCGCTTTTATGACCAAATTTGACGCAAAAATCACTACAATTCGTAAGTGCTAGCAATAGGAATTGTGAATTTCAAAGAATTCGCGACGAGATTCGTTGCGAGTTAATCTACGGCGACCGAGCGGTCTTGGACTGATTAACGCAGCCATTTAATGAAACAGGGGCGGAGGGACGAAAATTTCGTTAGGAGGCTTTCGCCTTAAGCGATTCGAGGATGGCTACGGCTTCGTTGTTGTTTGCCGCCTTGCGATCGTGCCAGTCCGGGTAGGTCAGGAGGGTCACGCCGTAGACCTGCGCCACGGTCTCGATGTTGACTGTCGTCGAGTTGGCCGTGGCTTCGGTGAGCACGATGGTCAACTTCGTGCGGTGAGGGGTACCCACGTACAACTGCCGCTTCATGGGGGTAAACGCGACAAACTCGCCCGCCTTGTCGCGGGTGTAGATGTCCATCTCGAGTTCGCGGAGCACGGCCTTGGTGTCTTGCCAGGCTTCGTCAAGTGGCTTTGCCACGGTTATCGAGTCCTGCATCGTGAATCCGGTGGTGTCCTTGGCGGCGCGGGCACAGCCCGGCAAAAGGAAAGCCGCGGACAGAACCATGACGATCACAAACTGGGCAAGACGCTTCATAACGGTCGTATCTCCCTAACCCGCCGGATTCTAGCACAGGTGCGCGAAGCGAGCAACAGGGTGTCGCGCGGCGTCAGTTACGAACGTTTAGTAGCTTGTATCGCTTTACGGATTCGACCATTTCCCACGACCCTTCCATATGGGCCCATTCGATATCGCCCTCACTAACTTCAGTATCAGGCGCAGCAGCCGGCGCCACAAGGATGCAGGAAAGTAGGCACTCGTCAATGAACCCGGGCAAAGGCTCCGAATACGGCTTAGCCTCCAACGAGTCAATCACCGTAACTTTTGAGTCGGACTCAGAGCGCAGCACTACCCAATGCAGATTTCCATTCTGGCGCCGCCGTATCAAGGCCGCCGCCAGCTTGTTGTTTTTCAACGCCTTTACAAGTTCTTCGTTCACATTCGGCTTCGACACAACCAAGCGCTCAAACTCGAAACCGTCCTGAAGGAGGACGCGAAACATATCGGGCTGGAGCGTCCCAATAGACTCCGGATCCAAAGGGTTTGCCGGCCTGTCCACCCCTAACCGAAAGCGTAAATTTTCCAAATCAGGATTCAACCCAAACGCCGAATAGATCGTGCGAAGCGTGTGCAGCCCGCAGGTATGGCTCTCCATTTGAATTTCGGGTGCGACCTCTTTCAGATCGAGTTGCGCAATCTGAATAGCGTGAGGCCCCCCAATTTTTTCTGCGAGGTGCTTCTCCCATTCTCGAACCATGTTAACAATCGCGACGATGAGAAAAACCAGAATAGGTACGATTATCGCAAGCGAAATTGAGACTTTTTTTCTACAGCCAGGCTTCATTTTGCACTCGGCTTAATGATAATCGCCCAATCTTTGTCTGCGTCCGCGGGCGGGTTGCCGAGGGCTTGCGGTGAACCGCCTTTGATCTCGATTGCGTTTCCGGGTTCTCCGCCTGCGCGCGGGTTGTACCAGCGGACACGATACTGTCCTTCGGGAAGTGTCACCGAGAGGTTCGTCGCAGGGTACGCGTAGATTGCGTAGGCCTCACCAGGTTTCGCCAAACACCACGCCTCGCCCCCGCTCACGACATCGTCCGCTATTTCCATCTGCGAAAAAGGCAGACGCTTGAAGAACTCCAACGCATAGCGCGTTTGGTCCCACATCACATCGCGCGAGCGCCAATCTTCGCAGTCGATATCGTCGTGCGGGTTGCCTACGCCGAAGAGCCACTCCGCGCCGGAACCACCCGCCATGAGATTGCCCCACAGCGCGTGCTTGCGCACGCCGTTGTGTTCGGGATCGATGCTGTCCGGCACGACACCCTCGCGGGCGGGACCAATCTCGTCGTTGCAGACGAACCATTGTTTGCCCTTGTCGCGCGAGGCGGCGATCCACTTCTTCGTTTCGCCGTAGGTTTCTTCCATGTGTCCCAACTGCAATGAGGGCCCGTCAATGTTCGGATCGCCAACCATCGCTTCATACACTTCATCGCGCTTACTGGGGAAGGTATGGATCACGATTGGGTGATGGTAGGTATCGAGTGCGCGCATATGCGCGGCGAAGGCTTTGCGCTGCTCATTCGTGTTCGTATTTTCTTCGCCAAGATTCCACACGATTGCGGGATGGTGCGCGAAACGTGCCACGAGTTCGCGGTGATAGAGTTTGCGTTCGGGGCCGAGTTCGCCGCTGTCAAGCAGTTGATCGTTTTCCTGTTCCTGCAACACCACGTGCATGAGCAGGCCAAGACGATCCATGTGGCGGAACACGATCTCCCATTGATCGAGCTTGCTGCAATCGAAGCGAAATCTTTCATCCTGCGAAGTCCACGGCCACACGTCTTTGCCGTCGCCTTTGACGTTCATCGTGAGAAAATACACGACGTTCATCTTCTCGCTTGCGAGATAGTTGAGTGCGCCAAGAATATTTTTGCCTTTACCGTTCTGCCAGGTGGGATCGCCGTTGCGGAAATCCTTGGCGTGCGGTTCGTAGTGGTGCGTGGCTTTGGTTTGATCGAAGTCTGCGAAGGCGAGAAAATTCTCCGGACTGTCCGCACCACCTTTTAAATACCAGCGTTTCGATTCTGCAAACCGCAAGTAGCGCTTGCCCACGTATTGCAGCATACCCTCGCTATAGAATCCCGGCGCGAGCGGATCGACGGGACCAATGCTGAACTTATCGGTTTCACCATCCGGCGCGACGGCTTCGCCTGCATTTGGATCGTCGGAGATCGCGATATTCGCGCCTTGACGAAATGACACCGTGTACGTCCACTCGCCTTCAGCATCGGGCATGAAATGTGCCCGCCATACATCGCCTGCATCCGCACTCGATTCCGCGGCGTCTCCATCCGCGGCAAAGAACCCCGGCACGACATGCGTCTTGTCACCGTTCGTGAATGTAACCGTCATGCGGTAATCGGTGAACGGATTCGGTGTAGCGCTTTCGCTCGATGCGGGCCCCTTCACCGAAATGGTGTACGGTTGCCACTTCGCATGCTCCGCTGAATTAGTTGGCTTATAACCGGCCGCGCGCGCGAAGCGTCCAAGGATTTGGTTCTTCTTCGATGCGCGATCGCCAGGTGTGTCGTCCTGCCAACTACCTTCTGCGCAGACCAGCACCGCGTTCAAACTCGGAATGATTGCGCTCGAATTGCCGCGCACGCCAAGCGACATAAAAGTATCTTCGGGCGCATCTGGCCACATACGGACGTTCGGGTGTTTACCGCCGGGCACGTTGAACCACCAATTGAACCCGTATGTGCCGGGACCGGAATCGCTGAAGTGATTCGAACCGCCGCCGTAGCTGCCGATTTGCAGATAATCGTTGGTGTCTATGTTTGCGTCGGACAATGCGATGTCGCTGGGCACCTGCGGTTTGCAGTACTCATTGAAATATCGCGCGGGCAGTAACTGCTTGTCGCCCCAACGGCCCTTGTTCAACCACAACCATGCGATACGCGCGAAATCGCGCGGCGATGCGGCGAGCCGCGCCTTCTCACTCCACTTCAATCCATCTTCAAATTGCAGCGGACCGAGACGCTTCGGATCATCGGCGACGGACTTCGCATCTAACTTGAACACTTTTTCGAACAACGTCTTTTGATAAAGCTGGATCGCGAAATCGTTGTAGGCCCATGCCGCGCCGGGGGCTTCGGGCCGCGCGTAACCACCCGTCATCGCGCCGAGATGACGAAACGTCATCGACTTATCTTTATCGGAGAGCGGCCAACCGAAATCTGCGATGGGTTGATCGACGTTTTTCACAAGGCCTTCTTCGATAGCGAAAAATAGCAGCGTGCTCAAGACTGGTTTCGCGGAGGACGCCCAATCTCCCACTTCGCTTTGGTCGCCCCACGTTTTGATGACGTGGCCATCTTTGATCATGCAGCCGCGCCCACCGAGGTCTTCCGCAACACGATCCAAGGCAATGGCATCAATGCTCATTTCGCTTGGGTCGCGGTGCGCCCATTCTTTGCCTGGGTAAACTTTATCGGCCCCTGCTGCACTGCACCCGAAACAAACAATCCCGACCAGAAACAAATAGCGTGCTGCTGAAAATATCATTGACCGCATTCCCCTTCATTGCCTTGAATCCTTGCATGATAACACGCTGCTTTTCGCCATTTCGCAGCAATTTCGCCCGTAGATTAACTATAAAATGATATTGACGGCCTCGCGATGCGCGTGTACCCTCTCTATATACCTGGGGGCTGCGTAAAGGTTTTACGCGGCCTTTTTGTTCTTCGCGCAAATCCGTTCTTTAGGAGATGTCTGATGAATTCGATATTTCGAAACGCGCTCATGATCGCCGGAGGATTGATGCTGGCATTGGGAAGCTTCACGTTGAGAAGCCATGCCGCCGCCGAAAAAGGCGGCACCATCTTGCAGCGTATTTCGGAACTCGAACAACAAGTGCAGGACCTGCAAAAGAAAAACAATAAGCTCAACAAAAAGCTGAAATACATGACAGTCGTCGAAGGCGAGATCAACGGGCTCGCGGGCCCGCATGTAATCTTCGAAGGCTGCAACGTTCACGTGCGCAGTGGCAGCGGTGATACAAGCGATGGAACCGTTGATCTCGGCGAAGGCGCGCCAAACGAGACGCCGCGCGGCTTGGGAAACCTAATCGTCGGGTACAACGAAAATCCCGAATTTTCTCCTGCCGATCGTTACGGTTCGCATAATCTCGTGGTTGGGCCTGGGCACAACTACACGAGCGTGGGCGGAGCGGTGTTCGGGCATGAAAACAAGACGACAGGCGCGTTTGCCAGCGCGATTGGCGGTTCCGGAAATTGGGCGAGTGGTCTTGAGTCAAGCGTGAGTGGCGGCGCGGGAAACACCGCTGTTGGGTTGCAGACAAGTGTGAGCGGCGGCGGCGGAAACGTTGCCAGCGGTTTGCAGTCGAGTATCAGTGGAGGCGCGGCAAACACGGCCAGCGGCATCACTTCCAGTGTAAGCGGTGGCGCAGCGAATTCGGCGACGGGTTTGTATGCGACCGTCAGTGGCGGCGCGTCGAATACCGCCAGCGCGGAAAGCGCGAGTGTAAGCGGTGGCATGAGCAACAAGGCCAGCAGTGCGTCGTCGAGCGTAAGTGGCGGCGCGGTGAACGAGGCGAAAGAAGCCTATGCCAGCGTGAGCGGCGGTGCAGAAAATGTCGCAAGCGGAGAGTTTTCGAGTATAGGCGGCGGCAATGAGAATATGGCCAGTAACGATTACGCGAGTGTGAGCGGTGGCGCTTCGAATGAAGCCACGGGCAAAAATGCCAGCGTCAGCGGCGGATATTCGAACGAAGCTGTCGCGCAATATTCCAGCGTAAGCGGCGGCGCCGCAAACGAAGCGAGCGGTGACTATTCCAGCGTGAGCGGCGGGGAAGGCAACACGGCGAGTGGCGCCAGATCCAGCGTGAGCGGTGGCTCCGAAAATGACGCAACCAACACCGGCGCGAGCGTCAGCGGCGGAAATAAGAATACGGCCAGCGGGGTGAATGCGAGCGTGAGCGGTGGATTGTCGAACATCGCAAACAATGAGAATGCGAGCGTTAGTGGCGGCGAAAGTTGTACCGCCAGTGGCAAGAGTTCGAGCGTGAGTGGCGGCTTCAGTCGCGAATCGGACGGCCAACATGATTGGCGCGGCGGCGGCGTCGTTCAGGACATCTAAGCAACTTGGCCATAGGATCAGCGTGGCGAAATTGTTTATTTCGTGCCTTATTTATGTGTCGCAGAGTTTGTGCGTTGCAACGCGGTTGTATTCGCGCCAAACTTCGTGACACCATTTTTTGCTTCTGCGGTGAGTTTGCCCATCCGGGCGCAACGTAAGGTTTAGGGCCATGTCAAAACGTTTTGTATTTGTGCTGCTGGCGCTCGCGCTGTGCATCGCGGCGAGTCATCCAGCACTCGCCGAATTGAAAATTGGTATTGCGTCGGTAAACGTGACGCCGGATCCCTTGCTGCCGGTTTCCGGGGGCGTACCCGATCCGGGTGAACGTCCACCCGCGGCGAAGGAAAAGAAAGGTGAGCTCGAAGCGCGCGCGCTGGTGATTGAGAACAGCGGCACGAAGATCGCCATCGTGAGCGTGCCATACCTTGGCTTCTCGAGCACCGTCGGCAATAAAGTGCGCGAACAGGTGAAGGGCATCAAGCCGGAAAACATCATGATCGGCTCCACGCACGTGCACAGTGCGCCGGACATGTATGCGTTTCCGATCAATGAAAAAGGCGAGACGCTCGCGGACATGAAGTACATCGAAGCGTCCTGCGCAAAGATTGCGAAATGCATCAATGAAGCAAACGGCAAACTGGTGCCGGTGTCCGCAAAAATTGCCGAAGATAAAATCGCCGAAAAGATTGCATACAACTATTATGCACCGGCCCTTTACGACCGCCGCTGTAACGTGATTCAGTTCATCGGCACGGACGGAAAAGCCGTCGCCACCTTCGTGAACTATGCCATCCACCCCGAAGTCATCGGGCCGGGACAGGGGATTCTCAGCCCCGATGTGATCGGACCATTTCACGATCGGATCGCCGAGCAGGGCGGCGGCATGGCCATCTTCATGAATGGCGCGCAAGGTGGCATGGTCACCGCCGATTGCCGCGGTGAAGACGGCAAAGACGTCCAGACCTGGGAGGAGTGCATCCGCATCGGCAATCTCTTGGCCGATGAGGCGCTGCGCATTGTGAAGGACAAGCCGGAACAGAAAGATCCCATGCTGTATTGCGGCGCAAAAAAAGTGACGTTTCCGATTGAGTCCGAAGGTATGAAGTTCATCGTTGCGTATTCGCCGATGAAAGCCTCGCTGAACGCCGACGGCACGATCAGTACGACCGTCAACTTGGTGAATTTCGGCACCGCCCAGATGCTCACGATTCCCGGTGAAGCCTTGCCGAACATAGGCTTCTACCTGAAGCGCAAAATGCACGGCGAACAGAACTTCTTGCTCGGGCTGACGAACGACGCCTTCGGTTATATCCTGACCAAGGAGGACTTCCAGAGCTTCGAGCGCTACAACTATGTGAGCCGGACCTCGTTGGGCGAACAAACTGGGCCAATCTTGATCGACGAAAGCCTGAAGCTGGTGGAAGAATCGCCGCGGCCGACCGGCGCTAAATCTTAGAACAGTATAGACATTTCGGTACTAATGCAGGGCCGGACATGTTTATGGTGTCCGGCCCTAAAGTTTTTCCGCTTGTCTGCCGATAGACGGAGTGAAGACAAGCCCATAACGGGCTGCCCAGCTTCGGATACGGAGGTCCAAATGGCTGGCATAACTGGAATAACTTCGGGAGTCACCCCCTCGAGCAGCGCCGAACTGGCGATCGCGTATCAGGCGGCGGCCCTGAAGAAACAAGTGCAGGTAGCGCGCGATGTAGGTACCGCGGCCCTCACCCTGATTCAGTCCCTTGTGGCGAATTCAGATGTGGGCCAGAATCTGAACATAGCCGCGTAACACCGCACACACATTACTTGGCGACAACGGCCCGGCCAAGAACGGTAGGGTCGTTTTTTGTTTTTCGGACGCGTTAGCTCACTGATCCGCGCTACCCGTCTAACTCAGTTCGGGTTTGGGAGAGTCGCTCTTTCCTGCTCGTGCTCCTGCTCGTCATCGTGCTCGGACTCGATACTCGAACGGATCGACTACGATGACGAGCAGGAGCACGAGCACGCAAAGAAGATCGGTCAATATTGAATCGGATAAGCCGGTTCAGCCTTGGCAAGTCCGGGTCCATTGCGATAGCCTTCCTATCATGTCAAAGTTTGGTGTATCCCAATCCAAGGAAATAGAACTGCTTCGGCGCATGGAAGCCTGCGGCATCCGCGAGGCCGACCTCACTGAGCAATTTATCAAAGCCAGCGGGCCTGGCGGTCAACATGTCAATAAGACGCAGTCGGGCGTGCTCCTAGTGCACAAGCCCAGCGGCCTCGAAGTAAAAATGACCAAGGAACGGTCGCAGACCTTAAATCGTTTCTTCGCGCGGCGGCGCCTGTGCGAACTGCTCGAAACCCAGCAACTCGGCGAAGAAAGCCCTGAAGCGAAGCGCATCGCGAAGTTGAGAAAGCAGAAGGACCGGCGACGCAGGCGCGCTGCTGAGTAGCGCAGAGTTCGCCTGAACGCGGTGCCACTGTTCTAGACGCGCCGCGCTCCGGCGAGCGAGGCGCTACTGCCGCGCACTTTCGGCGTGGCGCGCTAATGTTGGTCGGCAGTTTCCGTGTTCTCGGAAGGTGCAACCGGCGCTTCTTCGTGGTGCTCTTTTTTTCCGCGCTTCGCCAACAGGTTCTCAATCACGCTCCATACCAGCCACACGACTGCCCCGGCGACGATTGCCATTACGAGGGAGATGGTGACGGGCATGAGCATGCTGATCATGGCGCGGCTGTGTCCTCATCGGGTATGAGTGGGGGCGGCGGGACTTCTACTGCTTTTTCGCGTTCGACGGGTTTGGACTGTTCTTCTTTTAATACCTTGGCAGCGGCATTGGTTTCGGCAACTTGCCGCTTCAGACTCTCGACCTGCGCGCGTAACTCTTCCAGTTGCTTAGACATAGCCGCATTAGACTGGCGGAGCTGCCAGTTCACTTTGCGCATTTCTTCGGTCGCTCTGAGTAGCTCGTCAGAGACGGCCGCCTTTAGGTCGGCCGGTTTGGCTGACGCCGATGCGGGTAGGTCCGGCAAGTCTGGCATGGAGGGTGGTGTTGGCATTTTCAACACTGGCGCGTCTTTGGCAGCGGCGGGCTTCGGCAGTGCAGGCGCGGGCGTAGAAGCCGGCGCAGCCTCGGCTTCGAGCGAAATGTCGTCAAACCACGCAACACCCCGGAACCGCAGCACGCACCGCGCCACAACAAAATCCGTATCCGCCGGGGCAGTAAAGTCCACCTCGACCGGCGTCCAATCGTTCGTGCCAGTCAGCAGGCCGCGGGAAGACGTGGATTCCTGCAGTAACAGTTTGAGGGGACTCTTGGAATAACACTGCACCCAGATGGCCGCCTCGGAGGCGTTGTCCGTCTTGATGTTGCCCTTCAGTCGCAGGTGTTTGCCGCGGACGTCGGCAAGGACGTTTTGGCTCCAGTTGTTGGCGGGGTCCTCAATATAGGGAGAATCGAGTGAGAGCTTGACGGAACTGCTGCCTTCCTTGGCGACACGCTGGTCGAAGAACGAGGCCGCGCCGTCTTTCGGTTCGACAAAAACACTCCAGTCGGACGGCGCGCCGCTGGACACCACCTCAAAACTGCCGTTTTTGAGAAGGTTTTCCGCGTTGGCGCCAAAGGCCAGGAACCCGGTAACAATCCATAACCACCGCATAACCAAAGCGTAACAAGGGACCGTGGGGCTGTCAACGGGTGTGTAGCGCCGATTTGGAAATCGGCTCGTTATTTGTGGTCACGAATGGGCGCTCGCGGTAATAGAAAGAGATGAGCCGATTCCAAATCGGCTTTACGTTTGACGGTTGCGGGACAAAGCCGGTATTTGCTACGCTATTGGCCCGCGCGGCTTGTGCGCGTTTTTTCCCTTTTGGTTTGGGGTTGATACGGGCGTGCCCTGTCTGGGCTTGCAACTTCCCGTGTGTTGACCGAGCAAGGATAGCAGTGTGATTGAACGTACCTTTGTGATGATCAAGCCGGATGCTTTTGGGCGGCGGCTTTGTGGTGAGATTATTGGGCGCTACGAGCGCAAGGGCCTGAAGCTGGTCGGCATGAAGTTGCAGATCGTGTCGAACACGCTCGCGGAACAACATTATGCCGAGCATAAAGGCAAGAAGTTTTACCCCGCGCTTGTCGATTTCATCACCTCGGGCCCGACCGTGCAGATGGTTTGGGAAGGCGAGAACGCCGTGGCGGCGGTGCGCAAGATGAACGGCGCGACGAATAGCCAGGAAGCCGACCTCGGCACAATCCGCGGCGATCACGGTTTGACTGTGCAGAACAATCTCGTGCATGCGTCGGATTCTGTGGACACAGCGACGCGAGAGATCGCGATTTATTTTCGTCCGGAAGAATTGTTCGACCACGTGATGCCGGACGAGAAGTGGATGAAGAACGACTGATAAAGGGGCGCGGGCTTCCAGCCCGCGATTGTCGAATCACGGGCGAGACGCCCGTGCTCCTGTTATACGCATGAAGTCTAGGTAACAAGGGAGGCCATCATGGCAGGCGGAAGAAAAGTGCGCCGCGCAAAAATCGCGAAGCACAAGCGGAAAAAGCGTCGTCGCGCGAACCGTCACAAGAAGAAATAACGGCCGGGCCTTGCGCCCGTAACCGTGGAGGTAGCCGCCATGGCGGACGAACCGAAAATTTTTATCGACGAGGACTGGAAGGCCCAGGTCCAGCGCGAGAAGGAAGAGGCGCAACAAAAAGCGGAATCAGCGCCGGAAGAAGGTGGCGCTGGTGAAGGCGAAATCATGCCCGAGCCGGGCGAGCCTTCCTTTGCCGGATTGCTCCAAAGCCTTGCCGCGCAGTGTGCCTATGCGCTGGGTCTGATCGCACAACGCGATCAGGGTCAGGTCATGGTCGATATCGTCGAAGCGAAGTATTGCATCGACACGTTGATGATGTTGCGCGCGAAGACAAAGGGCAACCTGACGCCCGAGGAAGAAGGGCTGCTCGCGAACATGGTCGCGGAACTGCAGCAGGTCTACGTCGTGCGCGCGCAACAGGTTCAGGAAGCCGAATTGAAGAAAGCCGGGATCGATCTCGGCAATCTCGGCGGCAAGAAGTAAGAGGTACTGCAATGCCGGGCTTCGTTATCGTCGGGATGCAGTGGGGCGATGAAGGCAAGGGGAAAGTCGTCGACTTTCTGACCAGCCAGGCCGACATGGTGGTGCGCCACCAGGGGGGCAACAACGCCGGCCACACGGTTGTCGTGAACGGCAAGCAGACCGTGCTGCACCTGATCCCAAGCGGCATCTTGCACGACACGACGGTGTGCGTCATCGGCAACGGCACCGTGCTCGATCCTGAGGTGCTCTGCAAAGAGCTGGATAACCTCGACGCGACAGACTGCGACTACAAGAAGCGCCTGTTCATCTCCAGTGGCGCGCATGTGATCATGCCTTACCACCGCGTGATGGACCGCGCGCAGGAAAAGTTTCGCGGCAGCAAGAAAATTGGCACCACTGGCCGCGGCATCGGGCCTGCGTACGCGGACAAGGCCGACCGTTTCGGAATGCGCTTCGCGGATTTCGTCGATCCCGTCATCTTCGCGCAGAAGTTGAAAGACACGCTTTCGTACAAGAACACGATCCTTCAACAGTCCTTCGGCGAAGAGCCGCTGGATTATGACACGATTCTAAAAGGCTATTCGGTATACGCGGATCGCTTGCGCCCATTCGTCGCGGACTCTGTGACGATGGTCCACGAAGTGTTGAAGCAGGGCAAGCGCGTGATGTTTGAAGGCGCGCAGGGATCGATGCTCGACCTCGATCATGGCACTTTCCCCTACGTCACCAGCTCTACGACGCTTGCGGGCGGTGTGTGCGCAGGCGCGGGTGTGGGCCCGAGCGCGATCAACGGCGTGATTGGAATCGTGAAGGCCTATTCGACACGCGTTGGCGAAGGTCCCTTCCCCACCGAATTACTGAATGGCACGGGCGATCTGCTGCGCACAACCGGACACGAGTTTGGCGCGACCACCGGCCGCCCGCGTCGTTGCGGCTGGATCGATACTGTGCAGTTGCGCCGCGCGGTGCAACTCAATGGCGCAACCAACATCGTACTCACCAAGCCGGACGTACTTGGCGTGCTGGATAAAATTGAGATTTGCGTCGCTTACGAAATCGACGGCAAACGCACGGAAATCTTCCCCGCCGAGATTACGACGCTCGCGAAAGTTAAGCCGGTTTACGAAGTGATGCCGGGCTGGCAGCGCGACATCTCCACCTGCCGCTCGTGGGATGAACTCCCTGAAACTGCGCGCAACTATTTCAATCGCGTCGAAGAACTCATCGGCGTGCCGGTGAGCATCATCTCCGTCGGCCCCGGCCGCGAACAGACCATTCTGCACCGGGACCCTTTTAGTTAGTCGTTTTCGTTCTTCAAATGCCCTGCGACAGGATGAGGACCACATGACTCCAAACGAGCGCGTAGGCGTCCTGCTGATCAACACCGGCACCACCGATGCGCCGCGCGCGGAGGAGACGCGCGTATACCTCAAGGAGTTTCTCTCCGATCCGCGTGTGCTCGACATCAATCCTATCGTGCGGTGGTTATTGCTGAACCTCGTCATTCTCCGGAAGCGCCCGAAGGAATCCGCGCACGCGTATAGCCAGGTGTGGACGGACAAAGGTTCGCCCCTGCTGGTGATATCGAATGAATTGAAGGATGCGCTGAAACAAAAGATGCCGAACGTAGAGTTCGCGATCGGCATGCGCTACGGCAATCCGTCGATCGAGGCCGGATTCGATCAACTGATGACGACAGGCATTGATCGCTTGATCATTGCGCCGTTGTTTCCGCAGTACTCCTCGGCCGCGAATGGTTCCGCGATAGAACTCGTCTACGCAATTGCGAGCAAACGCTGGAACGTGCCGCCGATTTCGGTGTTGCCGCCGTGCTACGCCGAGCCGACCTTTATCGATGCGTGGGCCGCGGTAGTCGATCCGTATCTCGATGCATTCAAACCGGATTTGTTGTTGATGAGTTACCACGGCCTGCCCGAGCGGCACGTGAAGAAGAGCGACAAGACCGGCGCGCATTGCCTGGCGAATGGGTCGTGCTGCGACGCGATCGTCGATGCCAACCAATTTTGCTACCGAGCACAGTGTTACGCCACCAGCCGCCTGCTTGCCGCGAAGCTCGGCATTTCGCAAGAACAATACTCGGTGTCGTTCCAATCTCGGCTAGGTCGCGATCCGTGGATCAAACCGCATACGGACGTCGTCGTGCCGGAATTGCCAAAGAAGGGCGTGAAACGTCTCGCGGTAATTTGTCCTGCGTTTACTGCGGACTGTCTCGAAACACTTGAAGAAATTGCGATGCGCGCAAAGGCCGACTTCCTCACCAACGGCGGCCAAGCGTTTCAGTTTGTCCCCTGCTTGAATGCCCATCCGGTTTGGGTGGACGCGTTGAAGGGATTATTGGAAAGAATTTAGCAAACAGCTACTTATTGCGATTGCGCGATCCAATACGCAATCCCTCCTGCCAATGCGCATCCCGCAAGCACCGCCAGCGTGATCTTTGCCCAGCTCCAGGGTCGTTCGCCCTGCACTTCGCCGGTGCGTGCGTTTACGAGGAAGCGATAGATCTTGTTTCGGTAACGATACGCGCTGAGCCATACAGGCAACAGCACGTGTTTGAACGTGATGTCTGCGTAGTTTGAATCTTGCGACGATACCTGTTGGCGATCGCCGCCGATGTCGCTGCAGATCGTTTGATGAATCGTAGGCGCCATGATTTCTTTTGCGCGCTCGAAACCGATCGGCAAATCGACCTGATAGCTCTCCGCGCGAAATCCTGCGAGGTACGCGTCCTGATAGGGCACGAGTTTTTCCAAGTCCCACGGCTCCAGCGCTTGCGCGAATTTGCGCGGTAGGGATTCGCTAGCGACGACGAGTACATCGTCGAACTGGTTGAACACCATGCCGCTCGCTGGCGTCCAATGCGTTCTGCGCACTTGCCGCGTGCGCGTAACGGTTTGGCCGTTCTCGCGCGTCGTGTAGGTTTCCGTGTCCCAATAGTCGTCGCCGCGCATGCCGGTGTAGTGCGTGGTCACGTGGGTATCGTATGTCCAATAGGGACAATACAAGCCATTGATCGGGCTATCCTGCCGCGCGAGTTTCCGCAACGCGTTTGGCGCGAACCACAGCGACCGGATCCATTCTTTGAACAGATCGCGTGCGCGCTTGTGATCGATATCGAAAGGCAGGAGTGCTTTGGGCTTGATCCGCTTTACCGACGAACCGGTCGCAACGATGTCCGCGCCGCAGAAGGGACATTGCCCCGCCGTGACGTTCGGCGGCTTGGTGGATTCCGCGCCGCACGCCGTGCATTTCACCGTGATAACATCGATTGTTTCAGCAGTATTCGCGGCATCCGCGAGGACTGCGTTGTAATCGAGTTCGTGAATTGTTTCCGCGGAATGTTCAATTGCATTTTCCGCGCCGCAATACGGACAACGCTGCGCGCTCGTGCCTGGCTGATACTCGAGCTTCGCCCCGCACTGGCGGCAAGGGAACATCTGTTGGATCGCTGCGGTCATACGTTAGGTAATTATACGCTTATGCTGCGCACCAGGTAGTGCCTCGCTCGCCGAGCGCGGCACGGGAAGCGCAGCTGGCATACGGAAGTTTGCGCGAGATTTACGTAGAGTACGTCTTCGAGACGCGCCGCGCTCGGCGAGCGAGGCGCTACCTGGTGCGGCGCTACTTGTAGGGGCGCCGTATTGAAATTAGTATTCATGCGTGCGGGTGCGCTTGTTTATAGACTTCTTTTAAGCGCTCGATACTGACGTGTGTATAGATTTGCGTGCTGGACAAGCTTTCATGACCAAGCAACTCCTGCACTACGCGCAAGTCGGCGCCGGCGTCGAGCATGTGCGTGGCGAAGGTGTGGCGCAAGGTGTGCGGCGAGATGTCGCGGTGGTGCGGCAAGACTTGGCGCACGTATTGTTCGATGATGCGCTGTATGCTGCGCGTGGTAAGTGGGCCACCGCGAAAGTTTACGAACACGCGGTCGTGATCCGGGTGGTTTAATTCATGCCGCACGCGCAAGTAGTCTTCGATCGCTTTCGTTGCGCAACTGCCGAGATACGCAATGCGCTCCTTGTTGCGCTTGCCGAGCACGGTCATCGTGCCGCTGCTTAAATCCATTTGGCCCATGCGCATGCCCGCGCATTCCGCCGCACGAATGCCGCTCGAATACAACGTTTCCATCACCGCGCGATCGCGCAAGCCGAGCGGCTCTTTCACATCGGGCGCTTCGAGCAGCGCCGTCACTTCAGGAATGCTCAGCACGCCCGGCAAATCCTTGGCGAGTTTCGGCGAGCGCAACGATTCTGCGGGATTCAATTCGACTGAGCCGGTCCGCATGAAGAATTTGTATGCCGCGCGGATAGACGCGAGCTTGCGCGCGGAGGTGCGCGACGTGCCGCCCGCGGTTTGCACGTGCGCAAGGAATGCGCGGACATCGGTTTTGTTTGCGCGGCGCAATGCTTCGATGGATGCAGGGGGGCGTTCATCGATGGGGCGCGAGAATGAATGCGGCCCGGCGATAACGTAGTCACAGAACTGCTCGAGATCCTTCACGTATGCGCGAACGGTGTGAATCGAAAAACCTTTTTCCGCGGTGAGGTGGTTTTCGAATTGCGTTGTAGCGGTTGCGGTCATGGCACAGATAGCGCCTCGCTTAATCGTTCACAATGCGCACCGGGCCGTGGTCGTCGCAATGATCGCCGTGGGGATGGTGCAAATGACCATCAACCAAGTAGTCCACGTGATCGCCGTGCGGCACGGCTTCATGACCACAGCCCGGGCCGTGGACATGGCTCGTGTCGTGCGCGCTGCACGCATGGCCTTTGGTGCATTGATCGGGATTCGCCGCAGAGATTTCAATTACGTGGTCGTCGTAATGATCGCCATGCGGATGCAGCAGATGACCGTCGCGCAGGTAATCGGTATGCCCGTCGTGATCGACGGCGGTGTGGCCACAGTCGGGACCGTGGTCGTGTTCATGATCGTGGTGTCGATTGCATTTGTTCATTATTCAGTTCTCTCTACTTCCAAATTACTGTGCAACCCGGCGCACCCCGAGCGCAACCACAAATAACGCGGATTGAAGAAAAATGATCGTCGCGCTGGGCGGCCAATCTGGAATCAACGAGAGATAGAAGCCCGCTGCCGGCGTCAGCGTACCGATAAGAACCGAGACGACCGTCATTTGAAGAAACGATCGGGACAGTAGTCGCGCAGTGGCGGCGGGCAGAACGAGGAACGTGGAGATCAGCAAAATGCCAGCCAGCTTGATTGAAACCACAATCGCCACCGCGAGGGCGACAGCGAGCGTGTAATCGTGTGTACGGACTTTCAATCGGTCCGTCTGCGCGAGGCTTCGATCGAACGTCGCGTATGCCCATGAACTCCAGAGCGGAAATGTCGCGAGCGTCACACACGCCATCGCTGCGGCCATGCCAAGCTCCGGCCCGGAGATAAACAAAATGCTTCCGAACAGATACGCCTGCGCGTCGGCGAAATTGTCTTTGAACTGTAGAAACACGATGCCCAACGCCATAGCGACCGCGACCGCGACGCCGATGGCCGTGTCTTCCGCAAGCACGCTGTTTTCGCGGATCCAGACGATCGCGATTGCGAATACGACGGTGAACGGAATTGCAACGTAGATCGGCTCGATATTCGCGAACAGTGCGAGCGCGATACCGCCAAATGCTGCGTGCGCGAGACCGCTGCCGAGAAACGCCATGCGCCGCTGCACGACAAACACGCCAAAATAGCTTGCGACAAACCCAACGAGCATGCCGCCAATCAACGCATTGCGCACCAGATCCGACAGCGAGCTACCCATGCTGCGCGCCTCCGTGGCTCGCGGCTTTGTGGCCGGCGTAGCCGAAGACTTGCAGCAGGCGATCTTCGCGGGCGACTTCCGCGGGCGCGCCGAATGCCGCGAGGCCGCGATCCATCAGTAATACATGCGAGGCGTGCGTGCGCGCGCCTTCCCAGTCGTGCGTGATCATGAGTATGGTTGCGCCGTGATCGCGGCGGTAGTGTTCGAGGATGTGGTACATATCCGCTTCGCCGGCGGCGTCCATCCCCGCGCCAGGTTCGTCGAGCACGAGCAACTTCGGTTTGCGCACGAGCGCGCGCGCGAGGTACACGCGCTGCAATTCGCCGCCGGAGAGTTTTGCAATGGGCCGATCGGCCACGCGCGATGCGCCGGTGCGTTCCATCGCCTTTAGCGCCGCGTCGCGTTCGCTTGAACTGATGCGCCACGGCCACGAACGGCGGATGCCGGTGACGACGAGTTCAATTGCGCGGCCCGGGAAGGACCGATCGAGCGTTTTCACTTGCGGTATGTAGCCGAGCGATTGCGCGGGCAATTGTTGCGGCAGGTTGCCGTAGAGCTTCACGCTGCCGTTGCTGACGGATTGCAGACCCAGAATGACATTGAGCAGCGTGGTCTTGCCCGCGCCGTTCGGACCGATGAGCGCGACGAACGCACCCTCCGGCGCCGCGAAACTTACGCCACGCAACGCATCGTGATCGCCGAAGCGCACGCTGACGCGTTCGGCTTCAATTGCGTGCGAGGTCATTGCAGGGCTTTCTTCAACATGTCTGCATTGTATTCGATCAGCTCGCGATACGTGCGACGCCCTTCCACGCCACCGTTAGGATCGATCTCAAACACGGGAAGTTTGCATGCCTCCGCGATCACCTCAGCGGGGCGCCGTGGCAGTTGCGGTTCGGTGAATACAGCACGGACGTTCTTCGCCTTTGCAGTTTCGATGAGTTCCGAGATGAACTTCGGCGTAGGCTCTTTTCCCGGCGAGGGCTCGATCATGCCCGCGACGGCGAGGTTGTAGCGGTGCATGAAGTACGTCCACGACGGATGAAACATAAACACGGGGCGATTGTCCAACCCTATAAATGCTTCTTTCATTTCGGTGTCCAGTTTGTCCAGGTCTGCGGCGAACTTGGCGGCGTTTTGCGCGTAAGTCTGCGCGCCTTGGGGATCGAGCGCCGAAAGTTTTTTCACCAACTCCGGTAAGATCGCTTTCACCACGCTTGGATCCGACCAGAAGTGGCCGTTGTCGGTTCCGTGGTCGTGGTGATGATCATCGTGTTCGCCCTCCTGCGCGTGCTCGATTTCCTCGTAAGCAAGATGCGCGGACTCCGGCACGAACGCGAACATCGCGATGCGCTCTTTCGCGGGAAGCTTCGCGGCCCAGGCATCGACATCCTCGGATGCGTAGAACACGGCCAGTGCCGATTCCGCGGCCATCGCGTCGGAAGGGCGCGGCTCGTAGGTATGCGGCGAGGCCCCCGGCGCGAGCAACACCTTGACCTCGGCGCGACTGCCCACGACCTCCGCGAGGATCGCGCGGAGGGGATTAATCGTCGTGACGTAATGCGGGCCCGCCGAGTTTTCGGGTGCGCCGCACCCCGCCGCGAGCGCCGTCGCCAAGAGCAAAACGAAGATACGTGTTTTCATCGGCGAGAGGGTATTCAAATTTCAAGGGGGCGGCAAGTTACCGCGCGGGGTTGTAGCACCTGAGCTTCCGCTCCTATACCTAAGCCCACGGCGTTGCACTCGGATGATTCACCACGAAGTCACGAAGGACACGAAGGGAAGGCGCATTCGGGTTGCCACGAAAGATCACATAGAACGTAAAGAAGGGCCGTTGGGATTCAAGGGGTAAACGCGTAACGGCGGCTTTGGGTCGAGAACTGCGTTGCGATTTAAGCCATATTTAGTTTGCGGGCTTTACGTTTGACGCAGAATCCGTGTGCGAAACGACCCATATTCAGTTGACAAGATATGTCGTAAGTTATTGTAAATTATAATGTTATCGTCAAGAGAGCTTTTGGCAGGTGCTGCCAGAACCCTTACAGGGTTCAGTCCGATTCGATACCGTTTTACCCAGGGTTGGCCCGCCTGCGTCGAAGCGACTCTGGCGGGCCAACCCTGGGCTGCACGCAATAATCCCTTCGGGATAAAGAGCGGTACACCAGCTGGTCGCGCCTCTTCCATTCTTTGAAGCGCGGATAGGCTTCAAGGTAGCAGGCGAGGATGCTCTCGCCGACCGATTTTAGGTTTTTCTATTGGAATCGTCACTGGGGCCGGATTTGACGCTTTCGAGTTCCATCACCAGCGTCATGATTTCTATGTGGGCCGTGGCGCCTACTCCTCGATGGGGGCGATGCTGCGGGTCATGCGCACGACGGGGAGGCCGACGCCATCGGGTGTGGGGAGGGTGTAGCGCTCGAGGGGTTGGAAACCGAGTGCGGTGTAAAGGGGTTCGCCGGGGAGGGTGGCGATGAGTTCGAAGGCTTTGAACCCTGCGCGGTGGGCCTGCTCTTCGCACCAGGCGTAGAGCATGCGGCCGAGGCCGCGGCGCGCGAAATCGGGGTGGACGAAGAAGGCGCGGATGCGCGCTGGGTCTGTTGCAGGATCGAGGCGGGATTCGGGTTTGGATTTGAACTGGTCGCCTCCGCAGAGCGTGCCCAGCCGGCTCCAGCCCCCGGCGGCGGCCATTACGCCATTCGATTCGATGATGGCGTAGGTGCCGTCGTTGATGAGCGCGGTGTCCGGGCCAAAGATATGGACGAGGGCGCTTTCGATCTGCGCGGGTGTGTAAAAGCCGTTGCTGAGGCCGCGGACTGAGGCGGCGATGAGTTCGCGTATACTCTCGGTATCGTCGGCCTTGGCCAATCGGAGTGAAAGCATGCGCTCCATGTTATCAAATCGGTTGATTTGGTGTTGTGTGCCAGAAATTTCTCGCGCGTCTCTTGTCCTAGTCTTCCTATTTTTGCTTTCCTCGTGCGGAGGTTATACGCGTCTGGCGATAAAAAGCGCATCCGTCTCACAGAATGGTAAGGGCGATTTAAAGCTGCTGCCAGCCGATGTACCAATTCAATCTATATCGCAATCAATCTCTGAAAATTATGCCTCCTTGACTACCAAGTTTCAGGAGGTGCAGTTTGACAATATTTCCGTGACTGTCTTGCACGCCATTTCGGGTGAGAACCTCATGGATGCCGCGGATAGAATTGACCTGGACATTGCCATCACGAACAAAAAAGATGAGGCGATTAAGATAGATTGGAGATCCATCGCGTTGGTATTCGAAGACCCGCTCGAAATGTCAGAAGCAAATAAGAAGACGACGCGCTTCATGACATTTCGCGTGAATCCTTCCGAGGTGTATATATTGGCGCGCGACTCCGGCGACGAGAGCAAAGTGGGCAAACCGTTCATACAAAATGGCGAGACTATTCACTTTGTTAGTCAGAAGGAAAGTGCACGAGACAGGTACTTTACGGTCCATTCAAAGACAACCGGAAAGTTAGACATCGCGTTTTACAAGCCATGTCCGCGAAAGGCGGAATTAACGATTGGTTTAAGGTTAACGCCCAATGACGACGTGACAACGATAAAGCTCCAGTTAGCGCCAAAATAATTCACTGCCACTTACTTAAAGCGACCTACCCATTGCCAAACTCCCCACATCCTGCAATTTCTGAAATGTGCGTGCTGCGAAACATCGTCGGCCTTACGTTCATCGCATGCCTGCAGGCATTGAGCGAAGACGCGACACTACTCCAGAGCGAGCACAAGACGCAGGAGACTTTTCTCGATCTCGATAGCGCAGGCGCGGAAATAGTTCTAAACCATACACCACTACTTTTTCTCGATTGGTCGATGGTGGATGGCGGACAGATCGATTGGGTGGGGCCGGATGGGAACACGCTTCCACTAAACGATCCGCATGGATTGAAATCGCCGGAGGAGGCGCATCCGATACCGATGGGTGTTCCGAGTGGCGTGGCGATACGCGCGCAGCCGGCGGAGAAGCGCGGCGTGTTTTCCGATTTGTTGCCGGCGGAATTTCCGTGGGAAGAGGGTAAGCGCAAGGCGCATACGTTGTTGTTTGACGATAGCGCGAAGGTGTATCGCGTGTGGTACGACTGCGCGGGCGGGCTTGCGTATGCGGAATCGGACGATTTGAAGACTTGGCGCAAACCGCTGTTGAATGCGAGCGCATTCCGCGATCAGCCGAGCACGAATCTGGTGTATATCGCGAATCTCGATGCGTGCCGTGAGAGCGGGATGTTTCAACGGCCGGAGTCGCTGGCGGTCGCGGCGTCGGGCACGGTGTTTGTTGATCCGAGTACGGATCCGTCGGAGCGATACAAGACGACCATTCTGGCAAGTGCGACGCCGGAGAAACTGAAGGCGTTTGCGGAGTCGAAAGGCAAACCGCTGAGTTCGCGCGTAAGCGAGGTGTCCGCGAATGTGTTGTTTCCGGCGGTGTCCGCGGATGGCGTGTCATGGCGCGTGATCCCGGAACCAGATTTCTTGCACGACGCGGATACGCAGACGGTTGTGTTTTACGATACACGCATTAAGAAGTATGTTTTGTATACGCGGCTGTGGGAATTCGGGCGGCGTTCGATTGGACGGTCGGAGAGCGACACGTTTTTGGATTTTCCGTTGGCGCGTCCGGTATTGCGTGGGGGGGCGAACGAATCGGCGGTTGTCGATTTTTATGCAAACGCGATGGCGCGTTATCCCGGACGCGATGAAGTTCATCTGATGTTTGTGACGGCTTACGATCGGCGCGTGGAGAATAGCGCGATTCGGCTCGCGTCGAGCCGCGATGGTGTGTTGTGGGACTTTGTTTCGCGCGAGGCGATCCTCTTGCCGGGTGCAGCGAACGATTGGGATTCACATTTTGTGATTGCACCGCCGTCGTTCGTGCGCGCGCCGGATGGTGATTTGATGCTGCTGTACAACGCGTACAACTATCCGCACAAGTTTCCGCGCGCGGGGTTTGTGGAAGGAAACCAGGGGACCGCGCGGTGGAAAGCGGACCGGATCGCGGCGATTGAAGCGGTAGAAGAAGGATATTTCAATACGCCGCGCGTCACGCTGCAGGGGAACAAGATTCTCCTGAATGTTCAGACGGCTCGCGCGGGCGAAGTGAGGGTCGAGTTGCGGGATGCTTCGTTTGCGCCGATTGCGGGAAGGTCGTTTGAAGAATCGGATCCGATTACGGGTGACGATACAGCGATCGAGGTAACATGGAAGGGAAGCGGCGATTTGAGCGCATTGAATGGCCAACGGCTGCACGTGGCGTTTCGGATGCGTTCGGCGAAACTGTTTGCGGTATACGCGGAATGACGCGACGTCTGGCATCCGTTGTAGCGGTTTCTCTTGCTGCTACTGTGGCTTACGCGGAAATACCTGCGAATCATGCGCTTCGCAGCGCGCCCAGCGTTGCCGCGATTTCCGTCGATCAATTGCCCAAGGCCGAGCACCTGGCGACGCCTTCCGTGCGTGTATTGCTGGGGTACACGCGCCGCCCGCTGCACTTTCCCGACGGATACACGATGGGGCTGTTTTCATTCAGCTATTCCACGAAAGCGAACTGGCTGTTTCTGATCAATTGCCGCGATCTCTCGGTGCAACGCATCGACATGCCGAACAACGACAACGGTTCGCATTGTGCGGCGATGGTGCCGAGCGGCGATGTTTATTTCATGCCGTATGCCAACGCGCGGGCATATCGGTTCAGTTGGCAGACGCGGACTTTTTCCACGATAGAGACAGACACCGACAAGTCGGTTTACACGTGGGACGCGCTTGGCGCGTCGAATGGGCGCGTGTATTTCGGTACCTATCCGAATGCAGCGTTTGGTGAGTATGACCCGGCGACGAATCGATGGGACGTGCGCGAGAAGCTCGTGCCGAATACGACGTATGTGACGAATTTGAGCGAAGACATAAACGGGTGCATTCGTTTCAGGGCGTGGGGCCCCGATGAAGTTTGGATGCGATTCGATCCCAACACGCGCGATTTGTCGAAGATCGAATTGCCCACCGGGGATGCAATCGGCTGCGAATTCGATATTGCTGCCATGACCGGCGACAAGTCCATGGCTGGTTCCATACGCCACGGTGAAAAGGTGTATGGCGTAACAAACCCGTCGGGCCGTGTGTGGGAATTCGCTGGCGATACCAAGCCCAAACTACTGGGCGATACGGGGATTCCGTCGGAGCCATCTTGGTGGCTGAAAGCGTGCGATGACGGGATCGCCGGTGTGAGTTACTTTGGCGGAATGTTTCGATACGATATCTCGACCGGCGGGTTCACGAAGGGCCAACTCGACAATCGCGCGCCGGGCGGAAACGGGATCATGTTTCTTGAAGCGATCGCGCGGGACTGCGTCATCGGCGCTAATTACAGCCAACAGAACCTGTTCGCGATCGATCCCGCGACTGGGGCGGTGCGTGAATCGGAGACCGTTGTCGCGCGAACGGGCGGTGAGCCGATGTGTGCGGTGGGGTTGCAGGGTAAGGGCTACCTCGGGATTTACACGGGGTCGATTTTGTCCGTATACGATCCGCGTGCACCGTTTGGGTTTGGCAACAATCCACGCGAGTTTTTTGCGCTTGGCGAACGCTATGCGCAGACGCGGCCGCGCGCAGCGGTGACGGATGGCACTCTGGTGTACATCAGTTCCGACAGCGAGTACAGCAAGTTGGGCGGTGCGCTCGCGGTAATCGATCCCACAACAGAGCAGGTGGATGTCTATCACCATCTTATCAAGGATCAGAACTTGCCCAGTCTGGCGTACGATGTCAAGACCAAACTGGTGTGGGGCGGTACGGACCGCTGGGGTCAGATGCGGAGCCATCCGCCAACTCAGCCAAGCGCGCTGATTTATGCGTTCGATCCTGTGGCGCGCACGGTCGTGCACTGGCTGGATGTTTGGCCGGGCGCGGACGTGGTGACCGTACACGGTGTAACTTCAGGCGGGGTGTTGGTCGTTTCTAGCGGAAACGAGATCGCGTTGATTGATACCGCCACGGGCGCGACGCTTTACAAAGGTGCATCGCCGGTGGGAATTCCGGCGGCGGTCCGCAACGGGCAGGATGGGTCGCCCTATTGGCTTGCGCAGGGCGTGTTATACCGTTGGGAGGTGCCAGGGAATGTGTTGACGCCGTGTGTCGCGGCGGTAGATGCGCGGTTCGTGACGGAGAGCGAGCGCGGAACCTGGCTCTTCGGCACAGCGACGTCGGTACTGCGTGCGAAGATTGGGGATTCGGGGACGGGGCCGTAGCGGCTGGGGTACAGGATCCCTCATAAATGTGTGTTAGCGGTACGTATTCCCATAGGCTTTTGAATGATTGCGCAGACTCCCCGGCATTTTTTATAGTGAAGTGCCCATGAACAACCTTTTCCAAATTCGCGAAATCTCCACGCTTTCGTTTAACGAGCGCGTATTGCAGGAGGCGGAGGACCGCCGCAGCCCGCTGATGGAGCGGCTCAAGTTCCTCGGGATTTTCTCGTCGAACATGGACGAGTTCTTCAAGGTGCGCGTCGCGAGTATTCACCGCCGGCTTGAGATGGGCAAGAAGGGCATGGCGGAGGTGCTCGAGATCATCGGCGACAAGACCCGCGAATTGGACGAGCGTTTTCGCGCGGCCTACGCGGAGATCATCTCAGGCCTTGAGGCCGAAGGTGTCAAGATCATCACCGAGGCCGATCTCGCCAACCAGTCCGAGCAGTTGAAAGAGTGGGTCTGCGATTTCTTTGGCGACAACGTGCTGCCCTTCGTTGTGCCAATTCTGATTCGTGACGGCCAGACTTTCCCGGCACTTAAGGACGGCGCGGTATATTTCGCAATCAAGATGTGGGGCGAGAAGACGCGCTACGCAGTACTCGAAATTCCGCCGGAGGCGCCGCGCTTCGTGCAGTTGCCGAACGGCAACATCATGTATGTGGACGATGTGATCCGTTATTCGCTCGATCGCGTGTTTTATATTTTCGATTACGAGAAGATCGAAGCGTATGAATTTAAGATTTCGCGTGACGCGGAACTCGATATCGACAACGATTTCTCCGAGGGCTACGTGCGCAAGATGGAGCGCGTGCTGAAGCAGCGCAAGGGCGGGCGTCCGACGCGATTGGTGTACGACGCGACGATGCCTTCGAGCATGCTGAAGATGCTGCAGAAGGAAATGCGCATCATTCAGGACGACACGCTGATCCCCGGCGGGCGTTATCACAACATGAAAGACCTTATTAAGTTTCCGTGTTCACGCCCGGACCTCGCGTATCCCAAGCTCGATCCGATGCCACACCCGGTTCTCGATGCGAACGATCGCACGCCGATGATGGACATCGTTCGTAAGCAGGACATTCTCATTACCTATCCGTATCAGTCTTTTGATCACGTGGTGCGTTTACTGCGCGAAGCGGCAATCGATCCGAAGGTGGAAGAGATCCGGATGACGATGTATCGCGTGGCGCGGCGTTCGCAGATTGTGAATGCGCTGGCGAACGCTGCGCGCAACGGCAAACGAATATTCGTGATGATCGAGTTGCAGGCGCGCTTCGACGAAGAAAACAACATCAAGATTTCCGAATTCTTGACCGAGCTGGGTGCGCAAGTGGCCTATGGCGTGCCGCCGATGAAGACACATGCGAAAATTCTGCTGATCAAACGCAAGGGCGGATCCATCGCGGGCTTTTCGACCGGTAACTTCAACGAGGGAACGGGCCGTCTGTACGTGGACTGCATGCTTTTCACCGCGGATAAGCGGTTGACGGAAGAGGCCGCGCAGGTATTCGATTTCCTCGATCGCGCATCGAAAATGCATACGGTTACCGAGCCGAAATTCAAGCACCTCATGGTATCGCCGTTCACCACGCGCAAGATGATTATGAAACTGATCGCGCGGGAAAAGGCGAAGGGACCGGACGGTTATATTTGCCTGAAGGTGAACCACCTCACCGATGAAAAAGTGATCGCGAAAATCCGCGAGGCGGCGGATGCGGGCGTGCAGATGCACCTCATCGTGCGCACAACCTACGCGATGCTGCCGCACCCGAATATTCGTGCGATCTCGATCCTCGATCGTTTTCTCGAACACCAGCGCATTTTCATTTTCGGTCGAGGCGAAGATCGCAAGGTGTACATGAGTTCTTCGGACCTGATGGAGCGCAACCTCGATTGGCGCGTGGAAGTGGCGTTTCCAATTCTCGATCCGCACCTGATGCAGGAGGTCGTGGATGTCGTCGCGTTGCAAGTCGCCGATACCTTCAAGGCGCGCGAGCTCGACGAGTTCCAATCGAACAAATACATCGTCAACGGCGTAGGCTCGCACCAGGCGCAAATGGAAACCTATCAGTACTACCGCGACCTCGCGCACCATGCCAAGCTGCTCGAAGCGCCAACTCCGTCGCCGAATTGATGCCGTCCGCGCATCGTGCCCACCGCTGATTCAAACCTTCTCGGCACCTTAAGACAATACTGGGGCTACGACGCGTTGCGTCCCTTGCAGGGCGACGCGATTGCGTGTGCACTCGATTCGCGCGATTCGGTCGTGGTGCTACCCACAGGCGGCGGTAAATCGCTGTGTTTTCAGGTGCCCGCGCTGATGCGCGACGGCATCGCTATTGTCGTGTCGCCGCTTATTTCCCTTATGAAAGATCAGGTGGATGCGCTGAAGGCCAATGGTGTGCGGGCCGAAGCGATTCACAGCGGACTCACCCTTGCGGAAAAGCAAGCGGTGGATCGCGCGTTGCGTTCAGGCGAAGTAAAGCTGCTGTACGTTTCGCCGGAACGTTTGGTGCAACCAGCGTTCATCGAGTACGTGCGCGGGTTGGGTGTGTCGTTTGTCGCGATTGATGAGGCGCATTGCATCAGCCATTGGGGACACGACTTTCGTCCTGAATATCGCCAATTGCGCACCCTGCGCGATGCGTTTCCCGAGGTGGCGCTGCATGCGTTCACTGCGACTGCGACGCCGCAGGTGCGCGACGATATCGTTTCGGAATTGACGCTGCGCGATCCGAAGGTCATCGTGGGATCGTTTGATCGCCCAAACTTGACCTATCGCGTGTTGCAGCGTGGAAGTCTGATCGATCAGGTCGACGAGATAATTAGCAATCATTCCGGCGAATCCGGTTTGGTGTATTGCATCAGCCGGAAGAATGTCGAGGATCTTTGCGCCAAGTTACAGGTCAAAGGGTACCGAGCATTGGGGTATCACGCGGGCATGGGCGACGAGGTCCGCAAACGCAATCAGGAAGCGTTTTCGCGCGACGAAGCAAACATTATCGTCGCCACGGTCGCTTTTGGCATGGGGATAGACAAATCAAACGTGCGTTACGTGATTCATGCGGGCCTGCCGAAGTCTATCGAGCATTACCAACAGGAAACAGGGCGCGCTGGACGTGACGGGCTTGAATCGGAGTGTTGGCTGGTCTATTCAAATGCAGATTTCATGTTGTGGAAGAACATTCTGGAGAAGGAAGAAAGCGACGCAGCGCCCATCGCACTTGCGAAGTTGGAGGACATGCTGCAGTTCGCGAGGCGCATGCAATGCCGCCACAAATCGATTCTCGCCTACTTTGGAGAAACCTACGCGAAGCCGCGTTGCGGCGCCTGCGATGTGTGTCTCGATGTTTCGGAAGCTGACGAGCACTCGATTTCGATAGCGCGCACGATCATCGATTGCGCGCGGCAGATTGGCGATTACGCCGGGCCAAAATTCACCATGCAGGTGTTGGCCGGTTCGCGGGAGGATCGCGTCTTGTCCAGTCGCGCGGCGCAGTTGTCATCGTATGGCGCACTACAAGACCAAGACGAGGCCGCGATTCGCGCGTGGATCGATCAACTTGTCGATCAGGAATATCTCGTTAAACGCGGCCAATACAACGTACTCGCCGACGGCCCGCGGCTCACGGAAGATCCGAAGCTGAGCGGCGTTCGTTTTTCTGCCGTGGTTAAGCGCGCGCCGCGGGAGCGCGAGCGGGAGCGAAAGCTGGCCGCGAAGCCTGCAAGTCCCGTTGACCTAAAGTTATTCGAGAAACTGCGGGCGCTCCGCCGCAGCATTGCGGACGAGCGTAGCGTTCCGGCCTTCGTTATTCTCAGCGATGTTTCGCTCAACGACATGGCCGCAAAGAAACCCGTGACGCTTGCGGCGCTGCGACAGGTGCACGGTATAGGCGAACGCAAAGCGGAAGATTTCGGCGCGCAGTTTATACAAGTCATTCAAGAGTTCTGCGAAGCCCGCGATATCGAAGGCGACACTCAAGTAGCACTGCCCACGAAGCCGGCACGACGAAGCAAACAGGACATGCGCGACGCGGCGGCGAAACTTTTTGCGGCGCGGCTCAGCGTTGAAGAAGTCTGCGAACAGTTGCAGCGCGCGCCTTCAACGGTAGGGGAGTATTTGGCGGAGTATATCGAGGCCGCGAACATATCCGACCCGGAACCTTGGGCGGGTATTGAGATATTGGAGCGTGTACGCTTTGCCGTGAATGAAGGCGGGGACGGGCGGCTCAAATCCATATTCGACGCGTTGAATGGTGACGCTTCGTACATCCAGATTCGCGTGTGCTTGGCCTGTATTCGCAACGGCGGTTAATTGTTAGCGAGGAGCTCCGCCTTTTCGCGCTCGTATTCTTCCTTGCTGAGAATGCCGTCTTGGTGGAGTTGATGAAGTTTTCGTAGCTTTTCGTCGAAGTCTACTGGCGCTGGAACGCTCGCGCCACCAATCTTGCTGAGATCAAGTCCGGCTTCGCCTAGCGTATCCTTGAGTATGCCTCCCTGCATGCGCGACCATGGCTCGATATCCTTGCGTGCTCGCTGTGGATCGAGGACTACGCCAGACCCCGCAAGACCTACACGACCGATCCCTTGCAAGACCATTCCCGCAACAATTAGCCCCATGCCGCCGATTGCGCGCAGGCCCATGCTACGTCCACGCGCTTCAAAGTTGTCGAAATTGCCGAAGTTCAACGCGCCGGAAACGAATACCGATCCAAATGTTAAGAAGCCAACGACGGCAATAATGCCGCCGATGTAAAAAAGGATCTTGCGGCCTTCGGAAATTTCTCGCGTTGGCATTGTGGATTATCCTCGGTGATGCACACTACCAAATATAACGAACAGGCCGCGAAGATTTTTATACTTCAAGCTTTATCGTTCATTTTTAACCGCCACCCAACCATGTAAATCACTCATTTCAAGATACTTGGCCCGTTTCGGCCCATTTTTTCAAAGGGCAGTTCCTTGAAACCTTTGCCGAAGGCGGGGGAATTGGGTTTGAGGCGGTAGTCGTGTTTGGCTGCGTCGAGGAAGCCGGGATCTCCTTCGGTGAAGTTGTCTTTGATCTCGAGGTAGGGCGTTTCTTCCGTGAGGCCGTCGGTGAGGTCGAGGAAGTTGTCGCCGACGTTGATGTTGTGGATTACCTTGTTGCCTTTGGCCAGGACGGGTTCATCGTTCAATAACGTTTTTAATTCCGGGTATTTATCGGTGTAGGGCGGTTGATCGCCTTTAACGTCTTTCATGCGGTCGAAGAGCGTGGGCGTTTCACCGTTGAAATAGTTCTTGGCCCAACCGAGTCCGCGTTGATCGATGTGCACGCCGGTGCCGCAGTTGACGAAGATGTTGTTGTCGATGATGTTGTCGCGTCCGCCACCGACGAGCACGCCGCGTCGCGCGCCGTGGCAGATGTTTCCGTAGACCATCACGCCGCTGGTCCAGTCGTCGAGATAGATCGCCTGCACGTCGCCGTTGCCCATTTCGTGCATGAAGTTGTAGCGAACGACGTTGCCGCGCTGGGTCCAGTCGCGTCCCATGTAGAACGCGCCGGCATCGTGCGTTTCCATGCAGACGTGGTGGACTTCGTTGTACTCGATGATATGGTCGTTTCCGCCGAGACCGATGGCCATGTGCGGGGCGTTGTAGATAAGATTGTGCGAGACGGTGTTGCCGACGCCTGAAACGTTGATCGCGGAGGTGTAGGTGCGCACAGTGAGGCTGTAGTCGTGAATCTCGTTGTTGTCAGCTACGAGATTTCCCGGCGTTAGGGTCATGCGATCGCCGCCGCTGATCGAGATGCCGCCGTCGCCGAGGTTGTACATGACACAGTTTCTGATCGAACTGTCCTTACCGTCCATGGTGATCGCGTTTGTACCGATATTGCGGAAGGTGCAGTCTGAAACCGTAACGCGATCCGCGTTGGTCACTTGCACGCCCGCTCCGCGCGTACACTCGAAGGTGATGCCGTTGATGGAAACGTTTTGCGCGCCGTTGATGATGAACATTGGGCCTTCAAGCAGGGAAACCTGCGCGGGCGCGCTGTCGATGGGTTTTGGCGGCCAGAAATAGAGCACACCGGATTCGCGGTCGACGTAGTACTCGCCAGGTTGATCAAGCTCTTCGAGGATGTTGAGTGCGTAGAATCGCGCGCCTTTCTTGTAACCATACACGCCGTGCGGCGCGACGGTTGAAATTTCTTTTGTTTGCGGGTCGATTGAACCCACTTGTTCAAACGAGTCCGCCCAATCCCATGTCCAATAACCATGTATCCACACTTCGCCCGGCCTGCTCCATTTCGCGGGCTGATCGCCTTCGTAAATGAACTTACCTTCAGCGCCTGCCGGCACATCGGCGATGCGCGCCCAATCGTTGTTTGGCCAGCGCGCGAGCGTCATCGGTTGCCCGTCAAAAAAAAGTTCGAGCGCGGCGGGTTCAGTAGGACGACCAAAGCCTCGGCGCTTTAATGTGCCGTAGTCGGTGATGCCGAGTGCTTTGAGGTCGCACTGCATGACGGCCTTGCGCGCATCGTCGTTTGGCAGTCTATCCAGCGCGGTTTTGTCATTAACCAGCTTCCAGTTCCTTAAGGTCTTGCCCCCGACAAAATGCACTTCACCTGATTTGCCTGACTCAGCATTTCGTACACAAAATGAAAGCCGAGGAAACACGTCGGACGAGCTGAATCCATCTTCAGGACCAAGTTCAATGGGATGCGTAATCTCGTAAGATCCGGGCTCGAACGCGACTGCAATAGAATATTGTTTTTCCTTCGCTTGATCGCCCGTTCGGCGTTCTCGTAACTCCTTTAAAGCGTTTTCCAGCGAGTTCGGCTCATTGGGTGAAACCAGCAACATGTGAGCTGGCTCCATACCAGACAAAACTACGTTTTCCGATTCGGCGTGCAGTACTCCAACGGCAGGGAGAACACAAAGAAAGAATAGGCGTGCCGAAAATCCTCTTATCATACTTCCACCAATTCATAACCCTTGCGGTATTCGCGCGAGAAGAGTTTGTTTGCTTCGTCGTCATTGATGCACTCGACTTTGTCGATGTCCAAAGTCAGTTTTCGGCCAACGCGCGTGGCGACGTTGCCGAGTAGTGAGAGCTGCGATGACAGCACGCCTTCGGAGATGGGCGCGTTGAGTTTCGAGGGATCCTTTTCTTTCACAGCGTCGAGGAAGTTGCGGACGTTTGCGGCGAGATCTGCGCCACCTTCGATCTTCTGCGGTTCCTTATCGATTAGTTTGATTGTCGTGCCGTTGCGCCCGATTTCGAGCGTGCCTTTGTCGCCGTAGTACACGACGCCGTTGTCGTGGCCTTCGAGCAGGTAATCAGTCCACAGGCGCATTTCGTAGAGCAGATAGCAATTGTCGTACTCGTAGGTGACGACTTGCGTGTCGGGCGTTTCGTGATCGTCGTTGTAGAAAAGTTGTCCGCCGGACGCACCCACTGCTTTTGGCAATCCGACGCCGAGTCCCCAGCGCGCGACATCGATCTGGTGGACGCCGTCGTTGCCGATGTCGCCGGTGCCGTAGTCCCAATGCCAATGCCAGTTGTACTTGAAACGGTTTTCCGAGAACGGGCGCACGGGCGCGGGGCCGAGCCACATGTCGTAGTTCAGGCCCGCGGGCGGTTCACTATCCGGTTTTCGTCCGATAGGGCCACGGAACTGGTGGTTGATTGCCTTCGCCATGCGCACGGTGCCAATGACGCCGTCGCGCAGTTGTTGAATACCTTCGCGGGCGGCCTGGGTGCTGCGAAATTGCGTGCCGTGTTGCACGCACAATCCGGTTTTCTTCTGCGCGGCGGCGAGTAGCACGCCTTCTTTCATGTTGTGGCAGCAGGGTTTTTCGACGTAAACGTGTTTGCCGGCTTTGAGGGCAGCCAACGCGACGGGCGTGTGCCAATGATCGGGTGTCGCGATGCTGACACTTTGGATCGATTCGTCCTTCAACAGTTCGCGAAAATCTTCATACTGTTTTACAGTGGCTTTGTCTGATATTAATTTTGCGACCTGTTCGCGGCGCTCCGCGTCCACGTCGGCGATTGCGACAAGTTCGCAATGTTCCATGGAGGCAAATGCCTTCACGTGGTTTCCGCCTTGTCCGCCGACGCCGATGACGGCGTGGCGCACACGGTCACCCGCAGCCGCGTGCGCGGAACCGGCGACTGCGTAGGCTGCGGCAGCGGCGCTGCTGGCTTGTATGAACGAACGGCGTGAAATCGTTGGCATGGCGCGGTGCTCCTTCACGTGGTTTGTCTGTCAGGTTAGCCCGCGCCACTATACGGGATTGCGGCGCAAACGCGCCAGAATTGTTGCAAGATGGTTGGCGGCGCCCACTTTTCGTGCTCGTGCTCCTGCTCGTCATCGTTCTCGATCTGTTCGAGTATCGAGTGCGAGTACGATGACGAGCAGGAGCACGAGCACGCTGTACGCACTAAAGTTGCGATGAGTCTCGCGATGCCCGCTTTTGCTACACTATCGCGCCTTTGGGAATTGATGCATGGCGACACAAAAGGCCGACATAGCGGGCGAGTCGCTCGCGCGTGGCTACCGCGCAAAACCCGGCGCGTTTGACGAGATGTCGGACGCGGACGGCGCGCTGCGCCCGCACTGGCAGGCTTATGCCGAACACATCGATCGCATTGGCGCGGTCGAGTTCCAGCGGCGGCACCAACAGGCGATGGACCTCATCGAAGAGGACGGCGTATCGTACAACGTCTACGGGGACGCGCGCGTGTCGCACCGGCCCTGGACCATCGACCTGGTGCCGGAGGTTATTTCCGAGCGGGAATGGAAAGAAATCGATCGCGGCATTGCCCAGCGCGCGGCGCTCTTGAACGCGGTGCTGCGCGACCTCTATGGCCCGCAAACGCTAGTGCGGGACGGGATCGTGCCGGCTGAGTTTGTATATGCAAACCCGGCATTCTTGTTGCCTTGCCTTGGTCTGCGGGTGCCGCGTGACCGCTGGCTGCATTTTTATGCCGCGGACATCGCGCGCGGCGCGGACGGCGCGTGGATGGTCGTCGCGGACCGCACACAGGCCCCCTCGGGTGCGGGCTACGCGCTGGAGAACCGGCTGGTCACCACCCGCATTTTTCCCACCATCACGCAGGAGTGCGGCGTGCAACGGCTGGCGGCGTTCTTCGAACGGCTGCGCACGACGCTGCGCGAACTGGCATTGTCGAACCGCGACAATCCGACAATTGTCCTCATGTCGCCGGGGCCTACGCATGAGACGTATTTCGAGCACTCGTACCTTGCGCGGTATTTGAACTTCACGCTTGTGGAAAACGACGACCTGACCGTGCGCGACAACTGCGTGTATCTGAAAACGCTTGAGGGGTTGTCGCGCGTGGACGTGATCTTCCGGCGTGTGGACGATCAGCTCTGCGATCCGCTGGACTTCGGCACGGAGAGTGCCTCGGGTCTCGTGGGGTTGGTCCAGGCGGCGTACGCGGGCAACGTGGCGATTGGGAACGCGCTCGGTTGCGGCGTGTTGGAGGCACCAGCGCTGCGCGCGCTCTTGCCGGATTTGTGTCGCCACTTGTTGAAGCAAGAACTGTCCATGCCATCCGTAACAACCTGGTGGTGTGCGAATCCTGAACATATGAAAGCCGCGCTGGAACGTTTCGATTCGCTGCTGGTCGCGCCGGCGTTTTCGGGGCGCGGCTGGAACCCGACGGTCGTGCAATCGCTGAACCCGCGGGAACGCGACAATCTCATCGACGCGATTCGCGCGCGTCCTTTCGATTACGTCGCGCAGGAACGTATTGTGCCTTCGACGGTGCCCATGTGGACACCGCAGGGGCTCGCGCCGCGCCATGCGATGTTGCGCACCTACGCGGTCGCGGGCGAACAAGACGCATATGCGGTGATGCCAGGCGGGCTCACGCGCTTCAGCGACTCGCCGGATTCGCTCGTCATTTCGATGCAGCGAGGCGGCGGCAGCAAAGACACCTGGGCGCTCACGAGCGGGCCTGTCGATACGCATACACTCCTGCCCAACGCGGGCAAACGCATTGACATCAAACGCACGATGAGCAATCTTCCCAGCCGAGCAGCGGACAATTTGTTTTGGCTGGGACGTTATCTGGAACGCATCGAAAGCACTTCGCGCATCATTCGCTGCGTGCTCTCGCGTTTGACGGACGAAGCAAGCAGTTCCTCCGGCCGCGAGTTGCCGGCAATCGTGCGCAGCCTCGCGCTGGTGTTGCCCTGCGCACCGGGAAAGAACGGCTACGAAGACGAAGCCGATCTGCGCGGCGTCGAACGTCGCGTCATCGCCGCGCTTTTCGATCGGTCCTGGAACAACAGCGTCAGCACGACCTTTGCCGTTCTCAACAATGTTGCGTGGGTGGTGCGCGATCGCTTGTCGCTCGATACCTGGCGCATCCTGGGCCGGCTCATGGAAGACCTGCCGGATGGTGGTGCGCGGCCACCGCGCGCGGGCGAGGCCCTGGCGTTGCTCAATCAGATCATAACCGATCTCGCGGCGTTCAGCGGGTTCGCGACGGAAAACATGACGCGCGGCCACGGCTGGCGTTTCCTCGATATTGGCCGCCGCGTCGAGCGTACGCTGAACACATTCGAGTTGTTGCGATCATGCCTGGTCATACCGATTGAGCCGGAGTCGGCGGTGTTGCAGGCAGCGCTGGAAATCTCCGACAGCGCGATGACCTTTCGATCGCGTTATGGCGGCAACCTCCAGACACCCGCTGTGCTGGATTTGTTGATCACGGACGAGTCGAACCCGCGCGCGGTTGCGTTTCAATCGGCTCGCCTCGTGCGGCACATCGAAGCGCTGCCGCGCGAGAAGTCATATCCTTTTGCAAGTCGCGAGCAACAGCTTGTCACGCGGCTTTCCGCCGACTTGCAGCTTGCCGATATCTTCGAGCTTGCCGCCGTTGCGTCGCAAAGCCGCCGCGCGGCACTCGAGGTGCGTCTCTTCGAGTGGGCGCAGACGTTGCGCGATGTTTCCGATGCGTTGGCCTGGCACTATTTCAGCCACACACAGTTCTCGCGCGCGGACACCACGATACGCCGGGGCGCGCGCGCATGATCTACGACGTGCGCCACACTACACGCTACGATTACAGCGAGACCGTGCCGATTTGCTACAACCGCGCGCACCTTTCGCCGCGCAACGATCGCAATCAGAAATGTATCGAGCGGCACATCGACGTGACGCCGGCGAGCGCGATCTTCTCCGATCCGCGCGCGGACGCGTTTGGCAATGAAGTCACCTACTTCACCGTGCAGGAACCGCACAGCAGCATGGAGGTGACGCTGCGTGCGCAAGTGGAAGTGTCGCCCGTCGAGTATCTCGATTTGAATCTTTCGCCGGACTGGCAACTTGCAGTGGACGCCGCGCGCGCTGTCGAGAACGTGGATGCATTTCAATTTATTTTCGATTCCAAGTTTGTGGCGGCCGCGCCGATCCTGAAGGCGTATGCTTTGCCGTCGTTTCCTGCGGGACGACCCTTTCTCGCGGCAGTCTCCGATCTCACCGCGCGCATTCATCGCGACTTCACCTACGATCCGGCGGCGACAACCGTTTCCACGCCGTTGGATGAAGTGATGCAAAGCCGGCGCGGCGTGTGCCAGGACTTCGCGCATTTGCAGATCGGTTGCCTGCGATCGATCGGCGTGCCAGCGCGTTACGTGAGCGGTTACATTTGCGGGGGCGATCAAACTGGAGCGCCGAGCCTCACCGGCGCGCAAGCGTCGCATGCGTGGTTATCGGTATTTTGTCCCAGTTTTGGATGGATCGACTTCGATCCCACGAACAACATGATTCCCAGCGATCTGCACATCACGGTCGCGTGGGGCCGCGATTATGACGATGTATCGCCCGTGCGCGGCGTGGTGCTGGGCGGCGGGGAACATACGATCAGTGTGGACGTGCAAATCACGCGGCTGTGAATTGTGCGTAGTGCCGTATTTTCGGCGGCAAATTGTTCCGCGCCACTAATTTTTCGTACTGTGCTTACTATGTAACACACTCCCACCTTCGGTTGTATTGTCGCGGGATCAACAGCGGGGGCGACTCAATCTCGCCCTCAACATGGGAGGTTTGATCGATGGATATCAGCGCACTTCTTGCCCAAATTTTCGCGTTCATTCTCGAGCTTTTGGACGCGGTCTTCGCGTTCGCGGGCAATCCAGACGGAGATGACGACGATGATGATGACAGCGGGGAAGACAGTTAGAAAAAGGCTGATTTGAACTAAAGTAAAAAGGCCCTTCCGGTTCTGGCCGGAAGGGCCTTTGCGTTTATTTTACCTGTGAATTACGACTGCGAGGCGCTGGTGAGCACTTCGCCGACTTTGTTGCCGGAGGCTGTTTCCCATAACTCGACGACGCCGTTCCATGCGCCTGCGAGGACGATTGCGTCCTTCGCGCCGAAGCGCGCGGTGTAGCCCCAATCGGGCAGCGCCGCGTAGGTCGCGAGGTTCTTGCCCGCGGTGTCCCAACGCTTGGTCTGACCGTCGATGCCGGTGGTTAGCAATTCGTTGTTGTCGGCGAAATCAACGCCCAACACGCCGCCTGCGTGCGCAGCGAATTGCGCGGCCTGAGTATATTTCCAGGTGTCCCAGAGGCGCACCGTACCGTCCGCGCTGGCGGATGCGAGCAGTGCGGAATCGGCGCTGTAGCACAGGTCGTGAATTGCGCCCGTGTGCCCGCGCAAGGCTTCGACAGGGCGGCCGTTTGCCGCTTGCCAAAGTAACAACCCGCCCGCGCGGTCCGCGGTCGCGAGCAATTCGCCGTCGGGGCTGAACTTCACGGAGTAGATCCAGTCCGTATGATCCTCGATCTTGTAGGCTTCGGTGTTGTCGGCGACGTTAAATACTTTTACTTTTTTCGTCGGCATACCGATGGCTATTTTTGAATGATCGGGGCTGATGTCGGCGGCCATCACGGCGTCGTACTCTTCGCCGAACTTGCCCGCGCGATCGCCTTTGCGAACGTTCCATACGACCGCGCATCCGGAATCGCCGGATACGCCACCACCGGCGACGAGCAATTCGCCACTGACGCTAAACGTGAGTGAAAAGATCTCGCCTTCGGGGAAGGGAAGCGCGCCGAGGATTGCGTGTTTATCGAGATCGTAGAGGATGACTTGCTTGTATCCGGCGAGCGCCATCAAAGAGGAACGCGGATTTGTGGCGACCGCGCGCGCAACGACGCGTTTTGCGTTTTCCGGCGCGGGCGCTGCGAGCGCAACTTCCGGCATGGGCGGCGGTCCATCGACGATTGCAGCCGCAACGAATGCTTGCGTGGCTTCCATCGTCTTGCTTTCGGCCTTCGCAATCTTCGCGTTCATATCGACGGGTGCGCCGATGGTGATCCACTCTTTAATTTTTGCGAGTTCCTCGGGGCTGAAGCCGTCGCCGCTGGGCGGCATTTTCGGTTCTTCGGCGCCGCTGATGAGGCGAAACAGGCGGCTGCCGTCTGCGTTACCTGCGGCAATCACCGCGCCCGAACCACCGCCCTGCATCAGGCTCGCGAAATTGTCCAACGCGAAACCGCCGCGCTGCGTGTCCTGGTTGTGACACTTTACGCACTTCGATTTGAGCAGCGGCTGGATATGATCGTTAAAGGTGACCGTCGGCTTCACGTCCGCGGCCATTTCCGCGGCAGGCGCTTCGGTCGGCGCCGGGGCTGCGGCCATCATCGCTTCTTCTTTCATTTCAGGCGCCGCGGCTGTGGTCATTTCCGTTGTGGCGGGCGCTTCGCCCAAGGACAACACCAACGCGTTCACGCGCTCTTTGATTGAATCCAGGCGGGCGGTTTCCGCAACGGCTTTTGCATCGAGTTCGTCTGCCTGCTTTTTGAGTTCGGCGGATGTTTTCTGAAGTTCCGCGAGTTGCGCTTTGTACTCTGCCAACTTCGCTGCGACTACTGCGGGATCGAGGGCGATTACTTTGTCAATGGCCGCATCGACCGCTTCGGGTGCAGGCGCGGCTGGTGCCGCCGCATCTTCTGCGGGTGCGGCAATAGACGCGAGCATTAATGCCGTCGCTGTTGCGATTCGCAAGGTCGAGTTACACAAACTGCGCATTACGTCCACTCCGCTTCTGGTTTCTTACTACTATTTCGCTGCTTCGGGTGCCGGAGCCGCTTCAGGGGCAGGCGCGGGCGCAGGCTCAGCAGCTGGCGCGGGTTCAGCGGGCTTTGCCGTCACCGCGGCGGTAAATGCTTCAATCGCTGCGACGCGCGCTGTAATAGTTGCGGCCTTCGCATCGGCTTCGGCGGCCTGATCCCGCAAGGTTTTTGCCTGCGCTTGCAGGTCAGCGATCTGCTTCTTGATTTCTTCCACGCGCGCCTTCAACGCATCGGGGCCGACCTTCGACAGTTCGTCGAGCACGGCATCCACTTCCGGTGCTGCGGGCGCAGCGGGTGCTGCTTCCGCGGGTGGCGCGGCAGGGGCCGCTTCCGGCGCGGGCGCTGCAGGCGCAGCCGCGGCCTCTTCCGCCAGCGCGAATGACGCGCAAACCATCAACATGGCAACAAATAACAGCAAAGCACGCATCGTCAACTACTCCATATTTTCAACGAGTACATCTCTAGTGATTAAACACAAACTCTTTCGAGTTCAATACGCTCCACATGACGTCTTCGAGTGCGGTCTTCTTATCGGCCGCGGTGTTCAGATAGTTTTCTACGTACGACAATTCATCGGTTGTCGGCGTGCGCGAGTAGGCCGCGAGCCAGACATCCTCCGCCATTTGCGCAGGGGTCAGTTGTGAACTTGCGAGTTTTTCCAAACGTCCGCCGGGATAGTTCAGCGCACCGGTCATCGTGTCTCCATTGATCAGGTGCAAGACCTGTGCGAGCGTAGGTTCTGCGCGGCGTTCACAGGTGCACACGGTTGAGCGCGCGGGGCGGCCAAACAATCCGAGGAAATAATTCCCGCTATTACCGTCCGCGACCTGCACCGCATTTGCGCCAAGCGGCAGCACGGGGAACTTCACTTTGCTGTCCGTGACTTTTGCAATCGCGTCGAGCAATTGTTCAGAGCCCAAGCGGCGGACGCTCTGATACGCGAAATTCTTTTTGTCGGTCACGCTGGCATCGCGCGGCTGGGTGGACATCTGGTACGTGTACGAAGTGCAGATGTCACGCACGATCGCGCGCAGATCGTATTTCACTTCGATCAGGCGCTTCGCGAGGGCGTCTTCCAGTTCCGGGTGCGTCGGCGGGTTGGTCACGCGCACGTCGTCTGGCGGATTGGTGATGCCTTTACCAAAGAACTGTTGCCACACGCGGTTGCCGATGGACTTCGCAAACCAGGGATTGTCCGGCGCGGTGAGCCAGTCGGCGAGTACCGCGCGGCGATCCTTGCCGTTACAGTCCGGCGTCGCGCCGCCGAGAAACTTCGGGGCCATCGCGCGACCGTCTTTGATGTGGTTCACTTCGCCGCCGCGGCGATCGAAGATGATGCGCTCACGGGGATCGCTCGAACCTTTTTGTCCAACCTGTGCGAAGAACGCGGAGAACGAATAATAGTCGTCCATCGTCCATCGTTCGAAGGGATGATTGTGGCACTGCGCGCACTTTAGCTGGATGCCCATGAAGACTTGCGCAACGTTTTCCGCCATTTGCAAGGGGTTCGGTTCGGCGACGTAGAAATTCACTGCGGGCGACGTGAAGTTGCCGCCTTGCGACGAGAGCAGATCACGGACGAGTTGGTCGATGGGTTTGTTCGTCGTGATGGCGCTGCGCAGCCAGTCGTTGTAACGGTTGAGCGCCTTGCGATCGACCTGGTTCGCGACGGTCTGCACGCGCAGCAGATCGGCCCACTTCATGGCCCACAGTTCATTAAACTCCGGGCGTTGGAGCAGGGTGTCTACCATCTTTGTCCGTTTGTCCGCGGCGGTATCGGCGAGAAACGCGCGTGTTTCTTCGGCGGTCGGCAAGATGCCGAGGATGTCCATATACGCGCGGCGGATAAACGTTTGATCGTCACAGGTCGCGGCGGGGAGCACGCGAAGTTTTTTCAATTTGTCGAAAATGAAATCATCCACATAGTTCACGGGCTTCGCGTCTTCCGGCCAAGCCATGGTGAGGCCCTGCGGAATTACGATGACTTTCGACACGACGGCAAAACTGCCGTAGCGCGCCATGACGTAACCTTCGCCCTGGTCCGCCGCGGTGGTTGTCGCCGTTGGAACATCAAGCGGGCAGGTCAGGTCGTCACTAGAGCTCAGGATCGCGAGGTTAGTTACATCACGATCCGAACCGTCCGAATATAAACCGCGCACGACGAAGCGCTGTTGTGCGCCTTTGCCTTCGAGCACGGCGGACTTCGGCAGAATCTCGACGCCGGTCAGCGAAGGCGGCGGCGCCGGATCGTTCTTCGCACCTTCCGCGATCCACTTGTGCAGCATGTTGTAGAGCGCGTCGTTCTTCTGGAAACGCGAACCGCCGTCGTGCACCACGTCGCCGGTGCCCTTCAGGAGCATCAGGCTGTCTTCAGGGCTGCCTGCGTTCATTCGGCGCGCGCGGTTGTCGCGTGTGAGATTGATGTAATCGACTGCGGGATCGAATCCAAACAGCGACACGCGGAAACCGTTCTTGCCCGACGCGCTGCCGTGGCACGAACCGGCATTGCAACCCGCTTTCATCAGCACGGGTTCAACGTCGTTTTGGAAGCTCGCGGGCGGGTGTACGGTCGCGTTCGCAACTTTCACCGGCACGGTCAACGTCTTGTCACCGTGTGTAACCGTGGCAACCGCTTCACCGTCACCGACGGCGATGAAGCTGCCGTTCTCGTACTTTGCGATGCCTTCCTTGTCGAAGGTTACTGTGGCTTCCGGCGTGCGATCGAGCGTCACGCCATCTGCGCGCGACTCGACAACGACCATGCGCTGTACGTCGGTCTGGTTTTCGAGCGATATCGCGGAGGGATACGCTGCGAACGGTTCGGCGGCGGCGCAGGTGCACAACGCCGCGATGCATATGCTAATACGAACTGCGAATTTCACGTCAGGGGTCTCCGGCCTTCCGTTACTGCCAACCAACTTTCAGACTAGATCTACAACTATCCCGCCGCTGCCACTGGGAAACGCGTTTTGCGCGCGGGTTCGTCGGGTTTCTTTTCTTCCGGTTTCGGCGCCGCTTCTGGCGCGGGCGCTGCCGCAGGTGGCAATGGCGCGAACACGGCCAACTGTCCACCGCCCCACTGGTGCAACACGTCTTCACCGTCTTTTTGAATCACTGCGCGAATAAACAAATTGCCAAACTTACCCACCGGCGCGTCCGCGGCCACTTCGATCGGGAACACAAGTTCCTTAGTGTCTTTGGTGAAGGTCTGTGCCGGCGTGGTGCAGCCTTTCGGCAGACCCAGCAACTCAGCGTTGAAGCTGCCATCAAATGCGGCCAGCTGGTTCACCGTGACTTTCAATTGCGCGGGCTTGCCTTGTTCGCTTTCCGCCGTTGCGACATCGAAGGTCACCCATGGAGCAGCGACCATGATTGGTGTCATCGCGGTGCTCACGGTATAGCCCGAGCTGGTGCCGATGACTGCGATGCGGTGCGTACCTACTGCCGCGCCGCCGTTGGCGTTCATGAACAGTGCTGCCTCGGTGCCGCCTTCGGGAATGTCCGCGGTGCCCGCGGCTACGCCACTCGGCATCCACAAGGTACGCAGATTGATCGGCGCGGTAAATCCTTCGTTGCGCTTGGCGACGACTTTCAGATTCATCGTGCCGTTTTGTACAAGCGGCACTTTGGGTTGCACGATTTCAATCGAGAATGGCGCAGCCTCACCGACCGCCGTCGCAAGTCGCTCGACACGGCGCGTTTGGAAGATCACCAAGTTGTCGCCGTATATCAGCACGACATCCTGTTTGAGGCCACCGGTCACGTTCGTGCCTTCTTGCTCGAGCTTTCCGTTGAACGCGATCATGGATCCCGCAACCGGCGCGTCCGCGGCTGCAGTCAACACCACGGGGACAACGGTCTGTCCCGCGACTATCGGATCGAAGTCTGCTGTCACGCCCTGGGGCAACCCGTCAAATGTGAGGCTGAGCGGCCCGTCGAATTCTGCGCGCGCGATGTTGACCAGCATGAAATTGTGGTTGCCCGCATGTACCGTCAAGTTCGCGGGTTCGTAGGTGAAATTGCCAGCGCCCATGTTTGTGCTGAAACTCAGCGTGGGCGTCACCGGCGACACTTCGATGCGGTATGCGAATGTTTGACCGCCGCGCGAGAGGTGATCGTTCACGTAGACGGTGTGCGCGCCGGTTTCGGCAAGCGTCACGCGCATGTACGAATCGGGGCCGACCGCGTCATCATTGCTGGCCAGCGCGCTACCAGACGGATTCAGAATTACTGCGACACTATCGAGCGGCGATCCCATTTCGCGCGCGAACACGCGAATGTCGTAGACCTGACCCGCGGTACCTTCGAACTTGTAAAAGTCGATGTCGCCTTGTTGATTGATCACGCCATCGAAGGCGCCTGGCGCGGCGCCTACTGTAGCGGTTGCGGCATCATTGTTTGGTTCAACTTCAAGGGTTCCCGGCAATGCGCTTGCACGGAACGGAACGGGGGTTGGCGATATTCCCGAGTCATTCGAGGCGAACACAACCGTGGACATCACAGAAGGCTGCGGCGCCGCGACGGGTTGCGCCGTCAACGCCGGATCGCCCAGCCACGTAACATTTACTTCAGAACCCGGCGCGCCACCCATCGGCGTCACTGCCATTGGGCGCGGGAATTTCCCGACATGCAAGCGGTAGTAGTACCCGCCAGCGCCGCCGAACGCCGCTTCGCTCATTGCAATGGTGTAACGGCCCGCTTCCTTCACTTCATAGACAAAGGCGGCGTCCTGCACCATCATCGGCGTGTCGTCTTCCGCGACCACTTCACGGCCCGCGGGATCGAAGAGCCGCAATTTCGGATCGAAGAGCGGACCACCAAGGCGAATTGCCTCGACTTCCGCGCTGAGGCGATCGCCTGCGGCTAGATCGAAGGCGAAATAGTCTGCGTCTTCGTTCGTTGTTTGGCCGTTGATCGTGGTACCGAGCGCGAGCACGACAGGGTTTTTTTGATCGTTGTTGGCGGCTTCGTTTTCATCCACTTCGGTAAGCGCGCCAACGCTGAAGAGTTTGAGATTGGTGACCCCGGTCTTCGTTCGAACGCGCATTGCGTGCGTGCCGAGTTGGCAGTCCGGTGCGATGTTCAGCTTCACGTGGACTTTGCCGGCTTCGGCCGCGCCTATTTCGGCAACGGTGATGCCGGTATCGTGAAACATGATGTCTACGGCGTCGGCGAGGTTGCCGCCGTGGAAGTCCACTTCCACGACGCCGCCCCGGGTTCCGCCGCGCGGAAGGATGTCGCTAAGCGAGGGCGCAACGGCCCACGCCAATGTGGAGAACAAGATTGCCATCGTGGCCGCGGCACCCGCGGCCCGAATTACGCTTCGCATAACGGCCTACCTTACTTTACGCGACGATCGGCGCGATTACGTTTCCATCGCGGACGAGATCGATCGGACGGTTGCCGTCGCTCATCAGCTTCTTGTGGACGTCGATACCGAGCTGGTTGAAAATCGTCGCCGATACATCCGCGGGACCCACCGGATCTTTTGACGGCTCGGAACCGTAAGCATCGGTTGCGCCGTGTATCACGCCGCCCTTCAAGCCGCCGCCCGCCAGTACCACGCTGAACGCCTTCGGCCAATGGTCGCGGCCGGCATCTTTGTTGATGCGCACCGTGCGGCCAAATTCGGTCGAGAGTACAACCAGCGTCTTTTCCAGCAAGCCGCGCTGCGCGAGGTCTGTGATCAATGCGGACACGCCCTGATCCATCTGCGCGCCGGTGCTTTGCATACCGGCCTTAACGTTCACGTGCATGTCGTAGCCGCCGTCAACGACCGTAACGAAGCGCGCACCCGCTTCTACGAGGCGGCGCGCAAGCAAGAGGCGCTGGCCCATTGCCGTGCGGCCGTAGGCGTCTTTCACCGCGTCTGGTTCTGCAACGACGTTGAACGCTTCGCGCGCGTTCTGCGAACTGATCAGTGCGTAGGCTCGCTGGTAATAGCTGTCCATGGCCTCGAGGACATCGGTTTTTTCCATCGACGCGAAGTGGTGATCGACCGCGTTGAGTAGACCTTTGCGGGCTTCCATGCGCTCCGGCGATACACCGCCTGCGAGGTTGAGGTCACGGACCTGGAAGCCTTGGTTCACGGGTTCGCCGCCGACGCTGAACGCGCCAAACGCTGAACTCAAATATCCCGTGCCCATGAAGGGATCGCTGGCGCTTGGCACGGCGATGTACGCGGGAAGATCGTTACGCGGACCGAACTCGTGCGACACCACGGAACCCATGCTCGGATATACGATCGCCGGGCTGGGTTTGAAACCGGTGAGCATATTGTGCGTGCCGCGCTCGTGCGCCGCTTCGCCGTGGGTCATGGAACGAATGACGGTGAGCTTGTCTGCGATCGCGGCCATGCGCGACATCGACGCGCCGAACACTTCGCCGGTGTTCGTATTCGCGAAACCGAGTTCACCGCGGTATTCGATCGGCGAGTAAGGCTTCGGGTCAAAGGTATCGACATGCGTCATGCCGCCCGCGAGATAGATGAAGATGCAGGACTCTGCCTTGGCGGTACCTTCGGCTTGTGCGTCGGCCAGACGGAAGTAGTCGCCAAGGGTAAGACCAAGACCGGAGATAAAGCCGACCTTGAGAAAGTCACGGCGCGAACTCATAAAAGTGTTTTGGTAGCCTTGGCAACCAACCGAATCGCAGCGTTCCATGGGTACAGCAACCTCCGTGGTAATTCCCTACCGCGCTGCCCGATCGCATCGGGGTGTTTGGGAAACCTTTTGAACTTTCCGGGTATTTACGTGTCTTGCGTAGATTGCCGGTTTGCTTGGCAATCAAAAGTGTGCCTACACCAGTTACACCTACCCCTTGTACAACTTACCGCGTAGTATACCCTACCGTACCCTCAAAGTTGCATAAAAAATTGCAGTAAAACCGGGGGTCTTTGTAAGCGTGTTAGTCAGGGAAAGTTAGGCGAAGTGAAAGGTCGCCTAGTTCGCTCGAGAAGGGAACTTCAAGCCAGGTGGCATTAGACGGGGAATATACTTCGTAGCTGGAGCCGGTAAAGACGATTGGCAGGCTTAAATCTAATGTTTCATGGACTTTAAGTGAGATTTTTGCTTTGGCCGACCCCGCGACGATGTTTACCAGCTCCCCAATGGTGTCGCTGATGGTGTCTGGACTGTAGTCGGCGGCGTGGCCAAGCAGCCGATCAATCATTGCCGAACAGGTTTCGGTGGGCAGAGCCAAACCGACCGTGCCCTGCACAACCCCACTAAAACCAATCAAAGCCATGACTTCGGCGGGCTGCTTCTGTCCGTCAGAGATGCGCATGCCTGTGCGTTCGACTTTCGCGCCAAGCATGGTGTTGAACAATTCAAAGATACTTTCAATGAACGGATTGACGAGCTCAGCCTTCACTACGTATCCCCCTGCCCATTGGATAGCTTAGCACGCACCCGGCGTTTTTAGAAATGGCAATTTTGTCCGGTAATTTCTCTTCTCTCCCGACGGACCAAAAGTCCCGACATCCGGAGGTACGATCTCTTTCGTGAGATTGACATTAGACGAACCGATACCTATACTTCACACGGGGTGGAGCCAGCGGCGTCGCCCCATTTGTTGAGTCCTCGTGACAGGGGAACCGGTCGGATGTGTGTAGCTCACCGCGGCAGCGGTTTTGTTAGCGTTAGGGAATGTTTTCGGAGCAAGGGTTATCCCTTTCCAAAGTCATAACTGACAGCTAGTTGTAGTATTTTGAGCCGCAGGGCCTCCTCCCTCTGGTCCGTCATCGGGGACGAACCGGGTAGTTTAGTCATCCTTATTGGGACGGAGGTTTTTCCATGCCTGATCCAACGATCATGATTATCGTTTGGATTGGGGCCGGTATACTCGTTGGCGTCATCGCAACCGTGCTTGGCGCCAGTATTATGGGCAAGAATCTGATGGGTACGGCGCGCCGCCAGGCGGCCCAGACCATTTCTGACGCAGAACGAGAAGCGGCCTCGATCCTCAAAGAGTCCAACACAACCCTCAAAGAACAGCGTATCCAACTTCGGGAAGAAGCGGAACGCGAAGCGCGGGAACTCCGCAAGGAGCTGGTCGCGCTAGAAAAGCGCATTGTCGCGAAAGAAGACACTGTTGACAAGCGCGCCGAGCAAATCGAGAAGAAGGCGCTCGAAATCCAGCAAAAGGACCGCGACCTGCAGCAGCGGGATGCGTCGCTCACGAAAAAGAGCGAACGCCTCGAAGCGCTGATCGCCGACCAGACCCAGAAGCTGGAAGTCATTTCCGGCCTTAGTGCCGACGATGCCCGTAAGGAGCTGTTCCACCAGCTTGAGACGGAAGTACGCCGCGACTCGGCCCTACGCCTGAAACGCGTCGAAGAAGAGCTGGTCGAAAACGCGGACAAGAAGGCAAAGTGGATCATCGGCCAGGCGATCCAGCGTTGCGCCGCAGACCATGTGACCGAATCGACGGTGTCGATGGTGCCGTTGCCCTCCGACGAAATGAAGGGGCGCATCATCGGCCGTGAAGGGCGCAACATCCGCGCGCTCGAGGCGGCGACGGGCATCAACGTCATCATCGACGACACGCCCGAGGCGGTTATCCTCTCCGGGTTCGACCCGGTGCGCCGCGAAGTCGCGCGTATCTCGCTCGAACGCCTGATCTCCGATGGGCGCATCCACCCCGCGCGCATCGAGGAAGTGGTCGAAAAAGTAAAAGAAGAACTCGCGCAGACCATCAAGGAAATGGGTGAACAGGCTTGCCTTGAAGTCGATGTGCACGGTCTTCACCCGGAACTCGTGAAGTTGCTGGGACGCCTTGGCTACCGCACGTCTTACGGCCAGAACGTGCTCAAGCACTCGATGGAAGTCGCGCACCTAGCCGCAATTATGGCTGCCGAACTAGGCATGAACATCGCCGAGTGCAAACGCGGCGCGCTGATCCACGATATCGGCAAGGCCGTGAGCCACGAGATGGAAGGTTCGCACGCGATCATCGGTCACGACTTTTGCAAGAAGTTTGGTGAGACCGATGCCATCGCCAACGCGGTGGGCGCACATCACAACGAAATGGAACAGAAGACCGTCATGGCGCTAATCGTGCAGGCGGCGGACGCGCTCAGCGCGGCACGCCCCGGCGCACGCCGTGAGACGGTCGAGACTTATATCAAGCGTCTCGAACAGCTTGAAAAGATCGCAAACGAATTCCCCGGTGTCGATCGTTCCTACGCCTTGCAGGCGGGTCGTGAGATCCGCATTGCGGTATTGCCGGAGCGCATAAACGACGCGGAGGCCTTGCAGCTTGCGCGTGACGTTGCGCGGCGCGTCGAAGCCGAGATGACGTATCCGGGCCAGATTCGCGTCACGGTAGTCCGGGAAACGCGCGCCACCGAATTGGCGAAGTAGCCGGGGCCGCCGTTGCGGATTCTGTTTATCGGCGACGTCGTCGCGGGCGCCGGGCGGGACTGCGTCAAGCGTCTGCTGCCTGCGTTGCGTGAAGAGCATCGCATTGATTTGACGATCGCAAACGGGGAAAATGCCGCGGGCGGTTTGGGGGCGACTCCACCGCTGATTCGCGAGTTGCTTCAATCCGGGGTGCAGGTGATCACGATGGGCAACCATACGTGGCGCAAGAAAGAACTGCTGCCCGAGATCGATTCAATGACGCAGGTGATCCGGCCCGCGAATTATCCCGCAGGGGTGCCCGGACGCGGTAGCATGGTGTTTACACTGCCGGACGGGCGCAAGGCGGCGATCGTGAATTTGATCGGTCGCGTGTACATGGAAGCGTTCGACGATCCGTTTGTGGTGGGCGCGCATTTGTGCGGCGAGTTGCGCGCGCAGACCCCGGTGGTGTTTGTCGATTTTCACGCGGAAGCAACGGCCGAGAAGGCTGCGATGGCGTGGCATCTGGATGGCAAGTGCAGCGCGATTGTGGGCACGCACACACACGTGCAGACCGCGGATGAACGCATCATGCCGAGAGGCACGGCGTTTATCACGGATGTGGGTATGACCGGTCCGCACGATTCGGTGATCGGTCTCGACGCTGCGGAGAGTATTCGAAAGTTTATGACCGGTCTTCCCGGCAAACATACCGTTGCCGAGGGACGGCCTGCGTTGAATGGTGTGGTGATTGATATCGACGATGCTACCGGAAAGTCGAATTCAATCACGCGGGTATACGTGGAAAATCGATAGTTAAAAAACGATGTAATGGCTTCGGTGCTTAAAGCCATTATGGTGTGGCCGTCTGGGCTGCAGTTTTTGAAGTGGGTGCAGAAGCGTGCAGGCGAGGACGCCCGCACCACAATAAGCAATACGTTTATCGCGCATCGCGGCAATACGATGCATCGACTATTTTGATGCGGGGTTGGTTGATATAGATGTACTTCAAACAGCTTGAGCTGATTGGTTTCAAATCTTTTGCGGACCGCACGATGGTCCGTCTCGAACCGGGGATCACTGCGATCGTCGGGCCGAACGGTTGCGGTAAGAGCAATATCCTCGATTCGCTGCGCTGGGTGCTGGGCGAACAACGCGCGAAGGAATTGCGCGGTTCGCACATGCAGGACGTCGTCTTCAACGGCAGCGAAAACCGCCACCCCGCAGGCATGGCGGAAGTGTCGGTTACTTTCGATAACTCCGATTCCAAATTGCCCGTCGATTTCTCCGAAGTGCAGATTACGCGCCGCGTGTATCGCTCGGGTGAAAGCGAATACCTGATCAACAAAGCGCCGTGCCGCCTCAAGGACATCCATGAGATGTTCATGGACACCGGCATCGGCACTCAGGCCTATTCGATGGTGAGCCAGGGCAAGATGGACATGATCCTGTCCTCGAAGCCCGAAGACCGCCGCTATTTGTTCGAGGAAGCCGCGGGGATCATCAAATACAAGACGCGCAAAAAGCTCGCGATCCGCCGTCTCGAATCCGCCGAGCAGAATCTATTGCGCCTCAGCGATATCGTGAACGAAGTCGAGCGGCAGATGCGCTCGCTCAAACGCCAGGTGAATGCGGCGATTCGCTACCGCGAACTCAGCGAACAACTGCGCGAGATCGAAATCCGCGCGGCGTGGATGGAATTTGTTCGCTTAACGTCGGAGATCGAAACGCTGCGCGGCGAGTTCGCCGTTGCGCGCGATCAATATGAAGGCGTATCCGCACGCATCTCCACGCTTGAAGCGCGCCACGAAGAGATCGGATTGCAACGGCTCGAAGTCGAACGTGTGCGGCTCACGCGGCAGCAAGCGGTGTACGAGATCGAGTCTGAGATGGACAAGATCGAACGGCAGATTGCGTTGCACCGTCAGCAAATGGAATACGCAAAAAGCCGCAGCGAGGAAGCCAACTCCGATCGTGATGAACTGCTCGCGCGCGCCGCAACACTCGCGGCGCAGACTGCGCAGACCGATGAGCGTGCCATCATCGCCCGCGCGGAGATCGACGCGGGTGTACAGGCAATCGCGGAGAAAAATGCCGCGCACGCCACGGCGCTTGAATTGGTATCGCAGGCGGATGCCAATTTAGAAAAGATTCGCGCGCAGGTTACCGAGCGCGTAACGGATCGCGCGCGCACGCAGTCTGCGTTGGAAACGCTCGCGGAAAGTATCGCGAGCGTCGATGGGTTATTGACAGGCTTATACGAGAATCAGGACCGCCTGACCAAGCGTCGCGAAGAATTGCTTGCAATCCTTGAGACGGCGCGCCGTGCGGAATCGGAAAAGCTGGCGTCTTACGCCGATCAGGATTCGCGCCGCGAACAAACCGTCTCCGCGCGCACGGGCCACCAGAAGAGTTTGCAGGAAGTAGACGAACGCTGGCGCGTGATGCGCGAAGAGAAGAGCAGCGTCGATGCACGCCTGAAGTCGTTGCGTGAATTGCGCGACACCTACGAAGGTTTCGCGTTTGGCGTGAAGGCGGTGATGAAAGCGCGCGACGCTGGCGAACTGCGCGGAATCATCGGCCCTGTTGGCGATCTGCTCTCTTCCGACAAAGAATACGAGCGCGCGATCGAAGCGGCACTTGGCGGCAACATCAACAACGTTGTATCCGAAAATGCCGACAACGCGAAGCAAGCGATCGAATTTCTCAAGCGCAATACAGCGGGCCGCGTTACCTTCCTGCCGCTCGACACCATGCGCGGCGGCATGCGCGACGATAGCAGCGCACTCGCGGGACAAGCCGGTGTCGTCGGCCCTGCGATCGATTTCGTGCGCTATGATTCGCGCCTGCAAAGCGCCGTCGAATACCTGCTGCACAGCACCGTCATCGTCGAAACGCTCGACGACGCGATCCGCATCACGCGCAGCCGCCAGCACCACCCGCGCCTCGTTACGCTCGACGGCGATGTCGTGTCGTCCGCGGGTGCGGTGACGGGTGGCCGCACGAAACACGAAAGCCGCGGCCTACTCGGCCGTAGCGCGGAAATTACCGAACTCGAAGACCGCGTGCGCACGATGGAACAAGACCTCGGCGCGCTGGTCGATCAACGGAATGGAATCAATCAGGCAATCGCCGCGGCGTCATCCGAAATTTCGCAACTCGAAACGAACCTTAACGCGCTCCGCAAGGAGATCAACGATCTCGGTGTGGACATCGCGCGGCAGAGCACTGAACTAGACAATGTCGTTGACGCGGGCCACGCCATCGATCGCCAGCGCGACGAACTCAGCGCGCGCCGCAACCAACTCGAGGATCAGCGCAAAGAAGCGATGCTGCGCGCGGACACGATCCAGAGCGGCGATGAAGCGTTGCAAGTCGAAATGTCCGACGCACAGGAAGCCGCGTCGTCCGCGCGTGAGACACTATCGGTCCTCGCGAGCGAGCTTGCCGATCTTCGCGTAAACCAAGCCGCGCTCGTGCAGCGCTTGGAAGAAATCGAACGCGATCGCCAGCGTGAGTCGCGCGACCGCGATCAGGCCCTCGCCGCGGCGGAGCAGCGCGATCAGTTGATCGAAACGCTGACCAAAGAGCAGGAAAACGTCGACCACGAGGTCACGCAACTGATAGAGCGTTCGTCAGGTCTTTCGGAGACGCGCGAAGAAGCGTCGAAGAAGGCCGTCGAAGCGCAGAACCAGTTGCAGACCTTGCTCGATGAAACCGACGCGCTCGACAGGGAACTCAAAGAACAGCGCGACATTGCACGTGGCGCGCAGGCGGACGTACACCGCATCGAGATGGCGTTGCGCCACGACGAAGACCGCGTAGGCTTTTTCCAGGAACGCATCGCCAGCGAATACGCCGTGTCCCTCGCGGCGCTCAACGCGGAGCAGGTCGGCACCGACGAATACGACGAAGACACGCGCACGCAACTCGTCACGGACATCCGCGGCAAATTGCAAAAGATGGGCGATGTGAACCTCACCGCGATCGAAGAGTACGAAGAACTCGAGAAGCGCCATGCGTTCTTACACACGCAGATGCGCGATCTGAACCAGGCGCGTGAAGCATTGCTCGGCGTGATCGAACGCAGCGACAAGCGCATCCGCGATATGTTCATGGAAACGTTCAACAAGATCGGCGAGAACTTCGGCCATTTCTTCCGCCGCTTGTTCAACGGCGGCCAGGCGCGCGTTTACCTCGTGAGCGAAGACGATCCGCTCGAAAGCGGCATTGAAATCGAAGCGCGCCCTCCCGGTAAGAAGCCTACGTCGATCTCGCTGCTCTCCGGCGGTGAGAGTGCGATGACCGCGGTCGCGCTGCTCTTCAGTATTTTCAAAGCCAAGCCCAGCCCCTTCTGCGTGCTGGACGAAGTGGACGCGCCCCTCGACGACGCCAACATCGGCCGTTTCCTCAGCTTATTGGAAGAGTTCGTCGACCAAAGCCAGTTCGTTGTCATCACCCACAACAAACAGACCATGGCCAAAGCCGACGCCCTCTACGGCGTGACCCAGCAGGAACGAGGCGTATCGCAATTGGTCAGCGTGAAGTTTAACGGGAAATAGCGCGGCTGTGTTACAGCCATGAAAGTCCTCCACCTTTTTAGCAACGCGAAGTTCACCGGTCCCGCCGAGTTGGCGTTGAATCTTTGCGTCACGTTGCGCACGCTCGGCGTTGAGGCGGACTTGGCGTTTCCCGATCTACCCAAAGGCCGGCAGCACACCCTGCGCGATACGGCCCGGGAGCGCGGCATCGAGCCGATCCTCGACTTCCGCCTGAACAAGCACGAGAACCCCTTCGCGAATTTTCTGGACGCGCGGGCGCTCTCCAGTTTTCTGTCTAAGCGTCCCTACGACCTGATCCACTGCCACCTCGACAACGACCACCGCATCGCCTTGGCCGCCTCGCGAAAGCTGAAAATCCCCGTAGTGCGCAGCAGCTACGAAGGGCTTGGCATGACCAACCTGCGCAGGCACCGCCCCCTAATTAAAGGAACGGCCCGCATTTACCAGCCCTCCCAAGTGGCCCTCCGCCACGACCTTGAAACCTATGGATACCCCCTTGAGTCTATGCAAGTAGTTCCAGGGGCTATAGATGTGCGGCGTTTCGACCCCGCCCGGCAAGTCCCCGATGGACGGGAACGATTAGGAATTTCGGCGCAAGCTTTTGTGATAGGCATTGTTGCACGTATGCAGACGCACCGGCGATACGAAGACTTCTTCCAGGCAATCCGCCTCCTCACTGACGAGGGGGTGGACGCACATGCTATAGTAGTCGGTCGTGGCACCAACCAGGAATCGGTCGGGAAGGCGCCCGCACGCGCACTCGGGCTGTCAGAGCGCGTACATTTTCCGGGGTACGTCAGCGGGGATGATTACGTAGGCATGGTAAAGGCCTTCGACACGAAGGTGTTTCTGGTTCCGGGCAGCGACGGCACCTGCCGCGCGGTGCGCGAGGCGATGGCCATGGGCAAACCGGCGGTGGTCTCCGATCGCGGCATGTTGCCCGAGATTGTGAATGCTGGTGTAGACGGATTTGTTTGCGACGGTTCGCCCAATGGGTTGTTTACGGCACTGCAGCAACTTGCCGTGGACCCTGCGCGTTGCGCGCAAATGGGCCGCGCCGCACGCGATAAAGCTGTCTCCACCTTCTCGCTGGACGCGCAGGCGCGCGCAGTCCGCGAGGGATATGAAATCGTACTGGGCAATCAGCGCCACTAAGAGTCAAAACACGTGATCACTGCAATCAAAGAAAAATCGTTTCGCGTCCTGACCAAACTGTTCCTGCCGAGCCTTGCGCGCAACATGGAACAGGAAGGGACTTTCCAGGTTTTCGAGGGCAGCAGCGCGATCACAGACGAATCCGAATACTTCCGCATCTACGACAATGGCGCGGACGTTACCATTTTTGTGTTCTCCGGCATGGATGTTCTTTTCGCGGGCGAGCCGCGCTTCGAGTTCCGCAAGCAACTCGACGGCATCGGCCACAACGCGAACTTCGTATTCATCCGCGAACTGCGCCGCTCCGCATACCATACCGCGCCCAGCGGCTCGCAGGATGGCCTCGAGTACTACACAAAAAAAGTATCCGAATTGAAGAATCAACTGGGCGCGCGCGTCAATATCGGCATGGGTGCATCCGGTGGCGGCAGCGCCGCGTTTTATTTCGGCACGCGTTGCGGCTTCGATCACGTGATCGGGTTTAGCCCCGCGTTTCCGGAGACGGTTTGGACAGGTTTGGGACCGCAACTCCGCGCGCTCGCGGATTTTGGCCTACTGTTCACGCGCCCGCTCGATTACATCGAAGTGGTCCTCGTCGCGCTTGCCGCAAATGTCATTGCGCATACGCTCACGCGTTCCGACATCCGCTCCTTTTGGGATGTTTACCCGCGTTACCGGGACACCGAACCGCGCCCCAGCGGCACGATTATCTATGGTGCGCGCTGCCGGCCCGATGCGGCCCAGGCAGAACTTTGCAAATCGATTCCCGGTGTGAAGCTCGTACCGCTGCGCACCGGCCGGCACAATGGCCCCGGATATCTGAAGGAGCGCGGCGAACTCGCCACGACGCTCGCAAACGAAATCCGGCCGGTACTGCGGCGTTTGGGTGTGCCGCTTACACCGGCGAACACGGCGACCGGGCGCACGGTCGAGCCGCGTTCCGAAGCCGTGGCCGTTACCGAATAACAACCTCCTCGTAATCAGGGACGAACGGAGTCATAGCGTTGGACGCGTTTGATCGGTCAAACCTCACGCGCACGCAGTTGGCATTGTGGTTGAGTCAACAACTCAACCCGGATACGCCCCTGTATCATTCCGCGCTTGGTGTCATCATTCCCGCGCATATTGATCGCGTAGCGTTCAACGCCGCCTTTCAAAAGTTTCTCGACTGCAGCGACATCATGCGCACGGCGATCACGATCGATGGTGGCGCGCCGATGCAGCGCGTGCAGGATCACATCGATTACACGCCGGAATTCTACGATTTCTCGGCAGAGTCCGATCCGCTAGCCGCGTACAAGTCGTGGGCGGACAAACGCTGCCATACACGATTCAATTTCGAAGTGCGCTTGTTCGACGTTGTACTTGTTAAACTCGAGGAAGAAAAATACGTCTGGTATTTCTGCCAGCATCACATAATCTGTGACATGTTTTCTTTCCTCATCGCCATTCAATACATGGCGATGCTCTATGAAGCTGCGCTATCCGGTTCGCTCGATGCTTTCGAACCGTTCCCGTCTTTTCAGTCCTACGTTGAAGAGGAAACGAAGCAACGAGGTGTGCTCGCGGATCCGAAACAGCGCGCGTACTGGGAAGAAAAGTTCGCGCAGGAGCCGGACCCGATTTCGTTCTATGGCAAACCGGTCCCACGCCTCGTTGGTTCCATCCACCGCGCGGATGTGGATATGGGCGAGAAGATCTCGCGCCAGATTCGTACGATGATCGAGAACGTCTCCGCGTCGTCGAAGTCCGCGCCCGCGGCGCAGTTCAACATCTTCGCCGCGATCACCTTCGCGTACCTCAACCGCATTTGTGACGTGCGCAGACCCTCGCTCGGCATGCCTTTCCACAACCGCCGCGACGACAGCCGCAAACAGATCAACGGCATTCTCATGGGCGTGTTGCCCTTGACGATTGAGATCGAAGACCGCGATTCGCTCAACACGCTCATCGCAAAGATCGGCGCGGAAGTTTCCGCGAACCTGCGCAATAGCGCCTATTACATTCACAACCTCGCGCACACGCAGGGCCATGATGTCTTGCTCAACGGCCTGTTCATTCCCGCGCCACAGTTTGCGGGCGTCACCTGCGATTTTCATTGGCCGGACTTCCAGCACGTGCTTGATCCGCTCGTACTGAATTTCTACGAGAATCCCAACACGGGTAATTTCGGCAACTACTTCATCGTGAACGGCTCTATTTTCGATGAAGAGATGCGCCGGCTTCTTGTCACCGACTACAAGCGCATGGCGCACGCCCTGCTCGACAATCCCGACGCGCCGATTCGCGATATTGAATTACTGTCCGACGATGACAAGCAGCGCCTCCTTGTCGAATGGAACGCGACCGATGCGCCGTTCCCCGACGACAAGACGATTCATCAACTGGTCGAAGCGCAGGCAGAGCGCACGCCCGACGCGATAGCCGTCGCTTACGAAGGCCGCACGCTCACGTATCGCGAACTCAACACGCGCGCAAACCAGCTCGCGCATCATTTGAAATCCGTTGGCGTCGAAAGCGAAGTATTGGTCGGCCTCTGCGTGGATCGTTCGCCAGAAATGGTGATTGGTCTGCTTGGCATTCTGAAGTCCGGCGGCGCATACGTTCCGCTCGATCCCGCGTATCCCGTCGATCGCCTTGCGTTCATGCTGCAAGACGCCGAAGTGCATTTCGTCGTGACTACCGAATCGCGGCGCGAAACGTTACCGACCAACGGCGCAACGGTCGTGAGCCTCGATCGCGATTGGGACAGCATCGCCACCCGCGAAGACAAGGACCCTGTTAATGGAGTCCATCCGAGAAACCTTGCGTATGTGATCTACACATCGGGTTCTACGGGCACGCCCAAAGGCAGCATGCTCGAGCATCGAAACGTCTGCAATCTCATCGCGCATAAGACGCGCAAATACGGCCTTGCGCCGGGCAGCCGCGTGTTGCAGTTCTGTTCGTTAAACTTCGATCCTTCGGTCCTTGAGATTTTTGTTACGCTCACAAACGGCAGTACGCTTTACTTGCTACCTCAGGAAAAAGTGAAGTCACCCAATGATGTGCTGCAATTGATGAAGGACGAGCGCATCAATGCAGCATTGGCGACGCCTTCGTTGTTGCGTGCATTGCCGCATGCGGATCTTCCCGATCTCAAAATCGTCGAGTCCGGCGGAGAAGTTTGCTCTCAGGATTTGGTTAAACGCTGGGCCAAGGGCCGCCGCTTTTTCAACGCATACGGCCCGACAGAAACGACCGTGTGCGTATCCGAGGCTATTTGCGAACCCGATACCGTTGAAGCGCCGCCAATCGGAAGACCCATCGCAAACACGCGACTCTACGTCCTCGATGAGCGCATGCGCATGGTCCCTCCCGGCGTTCCGGGCGAACTCTACATCGGTGGCGCGGGCGTAGGCCGCGGTTATCTCAATCGTCCTGAACTCACTGCGCAATCTTTTGTGCCAAACCCGTTCAACGGTGCCAGCGGCGATCGCCTGTACAAATCCGGCGATCGCGTGCGTTTCCGCGAAGACGGAAACATCGAGTTTCTTGGCCGCATCGATCATCAGGTGAAGGTACGCGGCCATCGCATCGAACTCGGCGAGATCGAATCGGTCTTGAAGCAGTATCCGGAAATTGATCAGTGCGTGGTCGATGCGCGTCAAGATGCAACAGGCGACACCAAACTCGTGGCGTACGTTGTGCCCAAACGCGCAGGACAACAGTTCGATGGCGAGCTGAAGGGCTACCTGCGGCTGCTCTTGCCCGAATACATGTTGCCGGCCGCATATGTGACGCTTGATGAAATCCCGCTCAATACGAACGGCAAGATCGATCGCGCCGCGTTACCGAAACCGGAGCGGGAATCGCAGACGCACAACGAACTCGCGGCCCCGCGCGACGCCATCGAACTCGAATTGCAGCAGATTTGGGAGCACGTCCTCGATGTGAGTCCGGTCGGTGTATCGGATCATTTCTTCGACGTCGGCGGTCACTCGCTTTCCGCCGTGCATTTGATGGATCAGATCCAAAAGCATTTTGACGTGCGCCTATCCCCCGCTTCGCTCTTTGACGCGCCGACGATTGAATTGCAAGCAGGTTTAATCCGTCGCGCGGCGACTTCCGGCCCCGCGCCAATTGTCGTGCCTTTACGCCCGACGGGAACGAAGACGCCGTTCTTCTGCGTACATCCGGCGCCCGGCACGGTGTTTTGCTACATGCCCATTGTCGCGCACCTCGATCCGGAGCGCCCGTTCTACGGCGTACAAGCGCCGACGGTGGACGGTATCGGCAGGGTGATTGATTCGATACCAGAGGCCGCGCGCATCTACGTGGAAGCAATCCGCCAGGTGCGGCCGCACGGTCCCTACATGCTCGGTGGCCATTCCTCCGGTGGAAACATCGCCTTTGAAATGGCGCAGCAACTTCGCGCGCAGGGCGAGGAAGTGAAGCTGCTCGTCATGCTCGACAGCATGTCGCCGATTCCCGGCACGCGTTCCGAGGAGTTGTACCGCGTCATTGTCGATGTCACAAACGATTCGATCTGGCTCGCGAGTGTAGTGCTGCTCGTCGAACATTTCTTCGCGACGAAACTCAACATCAGCTACGCCATGCTGCGCACCATGCCAATGGATGAACAAGTGCAGACCGTGCTCGATGCGCTCAAGCGCATTAACTTTGTCGCGCCCAGCGCGGACGCCGGCGCGATTCGCGGCATGGTCGAAAACTTCAAGCGCACGCTGCAATCTACGATGCAGTATCAATCCAAAGTCTACGACGGCAAGATTGCCTACCTGCGGACTGCCGATTTATTCACTGCGCTTCCCGAGGGTATTTTGCAGGAGTCGCTCGCGAATCTTGGGAAGACCCTGTTACGCAATTGGCGCATGACGCTGCGCGTACTCCCGCAGATGCTGCGCGACAACCTCACGACCATCGCGCGATCAGGTGCATTTCGCAAGATATTCTCGGACGAATCGTTGGGGTGGAAACGCTTCAGCACGCAGCCCGTCGCCGTGTATCCGATTCCCGGCAACCACATCACCATGCTCGCCGACCCGCAGGCAAAGGACGTGGCCGCCACGCTCGCGAAATGCCTCGACGCGGCAGACAGCAGTTCATGGGCGCTTCCCCAGTAATCGCGGGGCGAACACGCGCGGCGATGGGGCAGCAGATTATTCCAACGGCGTCGAATGTGGATTCTGTGCCGCGCTATAAATTCATGTTCGCGCCGCTTTCCTGGGTCCTCGCGCATACGTCGCGTTGTCTTGAAATCGCCAAGGAACTGCGCGCGCGCGGGCACGAAGTTGTTTTCCTTGGTGAGGACCCCGATCATCCGCGCTCGAAATTATCGCTTGTGCGCGAGGAAGGGTTTCGCATCGTTCCATCGAAGGAACCCTATCAACCCTACGGTTGGGACCGTTTTGAAAAGTACGGCTTTTTGATTTCCGGTTGGGACCTCTTGCGCCTGCGCAATTGGGTGCCGCTACAGGAAATCATTGAAGGTCAAGTGCGTGCTATCGAGCGCGAGCGTCCCCACGTTATCATCGGCGATGCGTCGGTCAGCGCGAGCACTGCCGCGTACATCGCGGGCATCCCCGCGGCGGGAATCATGAATGGTTACGCGAGCCATTTCCTCACGTCAAGCTGCCTCTACCATCCCGCACTGTTGGCATATGATGGCATTCATCTCGCACCCATTCGCCGCCGCGCGTTCAACACGTTCGCTAAGAAACCGGTGAATGCGTTGCGACTGCTGAGATCGATTCCGCTGGTTTCGCCCGATCTGGAAGGGCTTTACGAAAACCCATCGTACTTCCCGCATTATCACACCGTCGGCCCGATCTTCGCCGAGCATCCTTCGCCACTTCCGGAATGGTATGGCGAACTCGACGACGAAAAGACCAACGTATACATCACGATGGGCTCTACGGGCTTTCTCGATGCGTTTCTGCGCCGCACCTACGATGCCTTTTCTCAACTGCCCTACCGCTTCATCGTGACAACTGCAAACCAGGTCACCGAAGAAACTGCGCGCATGGCCCCTGCAAATTTCTGTCTTTGCGCCTACGCGCCGGGATCGAAGTTGCTGGAAAAGTGCAGCGCGATGATCTTCCACGGCGGCAACGGTTCGATGTATCAGGCGCTTGCCGCGGGCGTGCCCATGCTCGCGTTGCCGTCGCACCAGGAGCAGGGCCTCATCACCAACTTTGCCGTCGATCGCGGCTACTGCATTCGCATGCATGCGCGCTGGTTCCGCACCAATGCATTGATCAAAAACCTGCGTGAGTTGATTGACAACCCAAAATACCGCGAAGCCGCACAGCGTTACTCGAATGCCGTGCAGACCACAAACGGCGCTGCCAACGCTGCCGACCTCTTTGAGCGCATCGCCCGGGACGCAAAGCCAGCGGGCCACGCGTTGGTTTAGTTCTTTTATCTCTTGCTCTTGTGTTTTGAAATTGGGTGCAGGCGAGACGCCCGCGCTACTATAAGTATCGCTCTAAACGTTTTCGTAATAGAGTCCAGTATGGGTGCTTTAAATACCACGCCGCCCGCGCGCAAGCGCAAGTTCATGTTCTTTCCGATGACCAGCGTCATCGCGCATTCTTCGCACGCACTCGAAACCGCAAAGGTCCTCCGTGCGCGCGGCCACGATGTCGTCTTCGCGGGCCGCCTCGCCGATCAGGGCCGTTCGCGCATGCACATGATCGAGGACAACGGCTTCCGCGTCGTACACGCGGAAGAGCCGAACTTCGAATACATCTGGGACGCGATCCTGAAGTGGGGCTTCGCGGGGATGTACATCGAGTTTTCGCGTCCGCGCAAGTGGGCGGATTTCGATGCGATTATGGAAAGCCAGATACGCGTCATCAAGGACGAGCAGCCCGACGCGGTGATCGGCAGCGGCGCGCTGACCATGAGCAATTCCGCATACGTCGCCGGCGTGCCCGCGCTCAATATTCACAACGCCTACATGGTGGATTTTGTGCTGCGCTATCCTTACTTCCGATACTGGTGGCGTTGGTACGACTGGAATTTTCTCGCCCCGCAACGCAACAAAGTGTACAAGCGCCACGGCGTGAAGCCTGTGCGCGCGATCGATCTGTATCGCGGCGCTCCGCTCTTATCGCCCGACATCCCCGGCCTCTACGACACCTGCGCATACTTTCACAACGCGATACAAGTGGGTCCAATTCTCTTTGATTTTCCCGCACCGCTTCCCGATTGGTTTGGCGAACTCGACGATGGGACGCCGAACGTTTACATCACGATGGGATCGACCGGCAGCTTCGATACATTTCTTAAACGCTCGTATCGCGCGTTGTCTACACTGCCCTATCGCTACGTCGTGACCACCGCAGGACAAGTCAGCGACGAGACCTTGCGCAACGCGCCCAAAAACTTTCGCTTCACGAAGTACGCCCCCGGCGCGGAATTGCTGCTGCATTGTTCAGCGATGATCTTCCACGGCGGCAACGGTTCGATGTATCAAGCTTTGGCCGCGGGCGTGCCCATGCTTGCGGTCCCCACGCACGTCGAGCAGGTGCTCAATTCGCGCATCGCCGCGCGCGCGGGGTTCTGCAAATGGATATTGAAACAACGCGCGGCCACAGCAGGTTTCGCGCGTATTCTCCGCGATATTGTCGAGAATGATCGCTACCGCGACGCCGCGCGCAAATACGCCGATCAAGTGCGCACGACCAACGGCGCAGTGAACGCCGCAAGCGAATGCGAGCGCATTGCAGAATCAGGCGCGGACGCGCTGGCCTGATATACTTGAAGTACGTCCCCGTAGCGCGGTAGCCTCGCAACGAGCACGGGCAACGCGGAAACAACGATATGGCGATCACTACACATCTTCCCGGCCGGTTGCGCGCGGCGGTAGAACGCGAACTCGCGCCGGACGAACGGATCGTTTGGATGGAGATGCCGGTGGCGCGGTTCTTCACGCCGAAGGCGACCGCCACCATGTTGTTTGGCATTCCGTGGATCGCCTTCTGCCTTTTTTTTCTCTACGAAGTCTCCGGCATCGATGGACCCGAACGCACCGGAATCTCGAATGTGGCGTTGCTGCTCAGCGCGCCGTTCTTGCTGATAGGCGTGTTCATGTTGTTGGCCCCCTTGCTGTCGCACTACATGGCCCGGAACAGCGCGTACGTCATCACCGAACGGCGCGCGGTCACCTTTGATTATTTATGGGGCATGACGGTCCGATCGTACACACCGGACAAACTTAAGAACGTCTTTCGACGCGAGGGCCGCAACGGTCTCGGCGACGTGGTGATAGCCCACGAAGATTGGACCGATATGGACGGTGATCGCCGGCGCGAGGATTTGGGTTTCAAGGATGTGCGCGACGCCAAACACGCGGAAGAGCTCTTGAAGCAATTGGCGTCGACAGCGACGTAGCCGAACTCAGGAAGCGGCCTGCTCCCGCGCGGGCACGGTCCAATGACTCGTGTCCACGAATTTCTTCCATACCTGCAACTGATCCACGGGCACGCGCGCGCCGAAATGCGGCATCCACGCGGGCTTGTACGGCCGGATCAGCAGCGGCATATTCGCCTCGTCGGGCGTGCGGTTGCCCTTGCGCACGTTGCAGTGTAGGCACGCGAGCACCAAGTTTTCCCAGGTGTCGCCACCGCCGCGCGACTGCGGCATCACGTGATCGATCGTGAGCTGCGAACGCGAGAAATGTTTCCCGCAGTATTGGCAGGTCATCTTGTCGCGCTCGAAAATGCTTTGGCGCGAGAAGCGCACCTCATGATGAATGAAGCCATTGAACAGCGTGAGCAGGATCACTTCTGGCACGCGAATGCGCAGGTTCGGCGTGTGGATATAGCGCCCGCCCAAACCGTTTTGCGACAGTTCGACCCAGTCCTCGAAATCATGCAAGGAGTAGTGGTTGGGATGCACCGCCCGCGCCGCGCCCACGTAGAGCAGGGTCATGGCGCGCCGCGCTGACGCGATGTGCACCGCGGCCCAGGACTTGTTCAGGACTAGTACGTTACCTTCAAACATGCGAACTCCGCCGCATAAACGATATGCGCCGATCGCTACCTGGCCCTATGCATACAGGCCACGAAGCGCACGGCGCAAATGCAATGCAAAAAGGCCTTCGCAGTATACGAACGCGAAATAGGGCAGTCAAACGGGGCTTATTTTACCCGTGCCGGTAGAGTTTTCGCGGCGTCCGCGCGTGATTTGGCATACTGCGCGGCCATGAACACCTTCGAACAACGCGTCTTGCAGCTATTTGAAGAAATACACCCGCTCGACCGCATCGCGCGCGCAGGGTTCGTGTTGCGCGGCGTGACCGAACCGGAAACTGTGGCCGCGCACAGCCATTTCGTCGCCGTGCTCACGTTGCTCTTCGTCGATCAATATCCCGGCCAGTTCGATCGCGAGCGCGCGTTAACGATGGCGCTCATCCATGATCTGCCCGAAGCGTTGCTCATGGACATTCCCATGCCCGCCTGCGATGCCTACCTGCGCGAAGCGAAGAATTGCGCGGAGCAGGAAATCATGGAAAAGCTGATGAACGGCTTTTCATCCAAGTACGCGGACTACAACCGCGACCTCGACGATCCGCAGACACCCGAAGCGAAACTCGTGCGTGGACTCGACAAAGCGCAGATGATGATCAAGATCGTGATGTATGAACGAGAAGGCCGCGGGCGCTTAAAGGAATTCTGGGGCAATCCCAAAAACTTCAACGATTTCGGCTGCAAACCCGTCTCGGATCTTTTCGACGCCATCTGCGCACACGCCGGCAATCCGCGCCCGCGCTGATGGAATCGCCGGCGCCGAAGTCATTTCCCTACGTCTCTTTGCCCATACTCGCTCTTTTCTTGATCGCGTTCTATACCGCGTGGAGCGTGCGGGTTGTTGTGCTCATGCCAATCGAGGCGGGCATCGATTCGTTTTGGATGAAGCAACTGGTCGGTCAGTCGGCGAGAATCGCGCTATGGGGACTTCCTGTCTTTGCGATGTTGGGATTTGTCCATGGCGTCCCTCTAATCCACGCACTTAAACTTGATGTCGTTCCGCGCGGGCGCGCGTTGCGCGACACGGTTGCGTTGTGCGTAGCGTGGCTCGTCGTTACCACGTTATTCGGAACGATCGTTGAGAAGAGAACACTTACGTTCTCAGAAGATCACACGTTAGCCGATTGGGCCACCATCGCCGTAACTATGATTTGGGCGCCGATCTTCGAAGAGATCCTATTCCGCGGCTACGTGTATCAAGCCTTGCGCGGACACTCGGAGTGGCTCGGCGCGGCAATCGTCAGCGGCGCGCTCTTCGCCGCGGCGCACTGGCCTGGGTGGCTTTACATGCAAGGTCTACACCCTGGCCTAGTTATGCTAACAATATCGATCACAATCATCGGCGTCGTGCTCGCCGCCGTCTTCGAACGCAGCCAATCGCTGTGGGCCTGTATCGCGCTGCACGTACTGAACAATCTGCTCTGGGCATAAACAAAAAGCGCGTTACCAGTTTGGTAACGCGCTTTTTGCGATGAACAGATTGATTGTTACTTCACGAAAATCTCGTCCTGCGTCACTTCGCGAATCGTGCCAAACTTCGCCAATTTCTCCATGTCGATCTTGTTCTTATCGCCCGTGATCGAAATCAGTTTCGGTTTACCCGCGATGTTCGATTTGTAGAAATCCACCATCAGATTCGAGTCGGCGTTCAACGCCTGTTCGTAACGCGACTTCCGCGGGTCCGGCTGCAAACCCAACCGCTCCCACGAACGCACAGTGCCGAGGATTTCGCGGAAGCCGAGGCGCGAAGATGTAAAGCTATTTAACAACGACTGCTTCGATATCGCGAACCGATCTTCGGACACCGGCATCGTATCGAACAGTTGCACAAAACCCTCAATGGCCTCCGGCGTTTTGTCCACCTGCGTGCCCATCATGCCGACCATATAGTTCTGATCGCCGGTGCGCGCACCGGTCACGTAACGCGCGCCCACCGCATACGCCAGCGCACGCGCCTCGCGCAGTTCCTGGAACACCAGGCCCGCCATGCCGCCACCAAAATAATTGTTGAACATGTTCGCGGCAGGCACGCGCGCTTCGTCGTAGACCATGCCCGGAAAATCAATCTGCACCTGCGATTGCGCCGTCTCTTTGTTGAAGAAATAAATCTCCGACTTCGCGGGCTCGGCCATCTTCTTGATGCGATACGGCGGCGCATCTTTCAGCGCCTCCTTCGCCGCGCTGTACTTTTTGATCAACTCGATCACGCGCTCTTTCGGGAGCGAGCCGACATAGGAGATCGCGTGTTTGTACCCAAGCAAACCCTTCGTCGCGCCAAATAACTCGTCCGCCGTGAGCGCGCGCACTTTGTCGCTGGGCAGCAGGCGGAGGAACGACGAATCGGCGCCATAGCGATGGAACTGCCCCAGCGCCGCGGAGATGGTCTGCGGATCCTTCTTCGCATCTTCGCGGCGTTCGATGATGATCTGCTTCAACTGCTCGACGGTTTGTTGATCCGTCGTGGGATTGTTGATGACTTCCATCAACAGTTGCAGCGACTTCTCAAAATTCTCGTCGAGGCCGTCTATTGAGAAGCTAGACTCCGAATCGCCCGCGCCGAAGGTGAAGTTGGTGCCAAGCTTGTACCATTCCTTTTTCAAATCTTCCGCCGAAAGCGTGCCGGCGCCGGCGAGATCGAGCAGTTCCGCCGCGGCTGCGAGACGGTTGTCATGATCGGTCCCTACATCAATCGAGAACGACAGTGCAAACAAATCGTTCAGTGGGTTGTGCGTGTAATAGAACCGCACACCATTCGGATCTTCCGTGATCGCGTAATCCTTCGCCGGGTCGAGGAACACAGGCTCCAGCGGCGCGACCGGCATCGCGAGGATAGTCTTCGCGAAGTCCGATTGACGGCCCGGATCGATCTTTACGAGATCGATCTTTGGCTTCTCGATCTTCGGCACATCGTATTGCCCGTCCAAGCGATGTCCCGCCACAAAATCGCCGCCGAAGTATTTCTTCGCCACGCGCTGGATGTCTTCCTTCGTCAGCTTCTCCATACGGTCCAACTGCTCGACGGTGCGTTTCCAATCTTCGTAGGCGATATACGAATCGCGCATGACGGTCACGCGCGCTTCGTCCGATTCCAAACCAGCCTTGCGCTGCTTCTTGAAGTCGGTGATGATCGCGGGGATCACCCAATCCTCGAGCTTTCCTTCCTTCACGATCTCAAGCTGTTCGAGCAGGAGCTTTTCGACTTCCTCAAGCGTCTGTCCGTCCTTGGGAATGCCGAAGAGCAGTTGCGCGCCGTAGTCGTTTTGCAGATAGGGAAACGCGCCCGCGCCGCGCACCTTCTGCGTCTGCACGAGATTGAGGTCGATCAGGCCCGCCGCGGCGTTCGACAGCGACATATCCAGCAGGCGCAACGCGTCCGCATCGCTATCGTCTTGTGGCGCGGTGCGGAATGCTAGCAGCACATACTCTTCGCCCGGATACTTCACCGTCACGCGCTCGATGCCCTCGAGCGGCTTCTCTTTCCATTCTTCCGTCTTTGCCAGTTTCTTCGGCTTCCACGCCGAGAAATTCGCATCGATGATTTTGATCGCTTCGTCTTTCTTGATGTCGCCGGAAATACAGATCGCCATATTGTTCGGCACGTAGTACTTTTCGTAGAAATTTGAGATATGCACGAGCGAGGGCTTCTTCAAGTGGTCCACTGTACCAAGGGTCGTTTGCTGTCCATATGGGTGAACTTTATACAGCTTTTCCGCGACCGCCTCGTGAATCAGCCGATCTTTATTGTCCATGGAGCGGTTCTTTTCTTCGTAGACAATTTCAAGTTCGGGCTGAAACAGACGATAGATAGGCGCGGTGAATCGCTCCGTCTCGATGATCGCCCATTGCTGCAAGCGGTTCGACGGCAACTCAACTTTGTATACCGTCTCTTCAGTGGACGTGTGCGCGTTCAGATCCGTCGCGCCCATTGCCTTGTATAGTTTGTCGAATTCGTTCGGCACGGCGTACTCAGCGGCCTTCTTCGACTCCTCGTTGATCTTCGCGTAGATCTCCGCGCGCTTCGCCGGGTCTTCTTCTTTGAAGTGTTCCTCGTACAATGCGGTGATCGCGTCGATGTGCACTTTCTCTTTCTCGTAATCGAGCGTGCCCATCTTCGTCGTGCCTTTGAACAGCAAGTGCTCGAGGTAGTGTGCGAGCCCCGTCGCATCCGCCGGATCGTTCTTGCTGCCCGCGCGCACGACGATCTCCGAATAGAACCGCGGCTGCTGGTGGTTCTCGGTGAGATACACCGTCAGGCCGTTATCCAACTCGTAGATCGTCACCGCCATCGGGTCGTTGTTGGCGGGTTCATGCACAACCTTGAAGCCCGCAAAGGCGGGCGTGCAAAGAAGACATAGTGCAAGAAGTAAAGTAATACGTTTCATAACCAGTTAGCCCTCTATAAATGCGCTATTTAGTGCGGTCCGGATCCCGTTTGAAAATAAAGAAATGCTGCGACGGCAGAAACTCCTGCAAGTCAACCAATTCGAAGCCCGCTTCATTCCATTCTGCGAGTACCTGCTTCACCGACATACGGTGCTCTTTCTTAATGTGCGCCGCGGTGTCGCCGAGAAGGCGATATTCGATTAGCGCAACTTTGCCGTCCGGTTTCAGACTTTCGAGCATGCGCGCGAGCATCGGCTTCGGCTGCTGAAATTCGTGGTACACGTCGGTCAATAGGATCCAATCGATGCCACCTTTTGGCAGCTTCGGATCATCCTCCGCGCCAAGAATTGGTTCAAAGTTTGTGATCCCTTCCTTTGCGCAGTTCACCTTCAACATCTCGATGAACTCAGGCTGGATGTCGTTCGCATAGACTTTCCCATCCGGCGCGACAGCTTTCGCCATGCGCCGCGTGAAGTACCCCGTGCCGCAACCGATGTCCGCGACGACGTCTCCCGGCTTGAGGCCCATCGTCTTGATGACTTCCGCCGGCATCTCTTCCTGTTCGCGCTCAGGCCGCTCCAGCCATTCCGCGCCGTGAAACGTCATTACTGGCGCGGGCGCGCGTGGCGCAGGTTCGTCGCCGAAGGTTGGAAGACAGAATAAAAGCGCAAGAATCACGCATGCGACGTGCAAACGATAGATTCGGCGGGTCATGGCAAATCCACTCCGAAAATTGGGGCCGCGCCTTGCCGCATGACTATACATCCCCCTAAATCCCCCTTCAAAGGGGGACTTAACATAACAGCTGCGGCGTCCAATGGCCATCCCTAAGTCCCCCTTTCAAGGGGGATTTAGGGGGATGTGAGTTTGCGCGCGTTTCTCTGTTGTAAGTCTTCTCAATCTTGCGATGCTCTACTTGAAAGAATTCTCCATCACATGGATCGCAGGCAATTCCCGGTGGTGCTCGTCGAAGTCGAGACCATAACCGACAACAAAGTGGTCATCGATCGTGAAGCCGACATAATCCGCGTGTACCGGCGTCGTGCGGTGGGAAGGTTTGTCCAGCAGCACGCAAAGCTGGATTGAAGCCGCGCCCGAATCTTTCGCTGTGTCCATGATCGCGGCGGTGGTGCGGCCCGTATCTAAAATATCCTCCACGAACAGCACATGCTTGCCGCGCAGCGGCTGTTCAGGCAGCACACGCAACTCCACATGTCCCTGCGAATGGTCCCCGTCATAACTTTTGGCGCGGATGTATTCGAGCGACAGCGGCACGCGAATGGCCCGCAACAAATCGGCGGCGAACAGCAATCCGCCTTTGAGTACGACAATCACCATCAGTTCGCGGCCCGCGTAGTCGGTGGTAATTTGCGCACCCAACTCGCGCACGCGCGCCTGTATCGTCTCGGCGCCAATCAACGGGTGTTCACTCAAGCGCATCTTCGACCTCGATTAGCAAGTAGCGTTTTGTATCGTCCGTCACTGCAACGCTCGCATCAATCGTATGCCCAACCACCCACGCGATCCGATCGTCCACACAGACCAGAGGCACCGCGTCGCGCAGCGGCTGGTCCACTTTGCGATCCACCATATAGTCCTGAATTTTCTTCGGCTGCTCCATGCCCAGCGGCGTGAAGCGATCGCCATCGCGCCGCGCGCGCACGCTAACCGCGCCGTTCACCCGATCCGCATCGAAAATCTGTCGCGACGCGTTGCAGAGTCCGCGAATCGGCATTGCCGGTGCTTGCTCCAGAATGCGGCAATGAAACACCAGCCCCATCGCGGGCGTCGCCCCCGGCAACTGCAATTCGGTTGCGCCATCATCCGCTTGCCGCGCGGCATCGAGAATATATGTTGTGCCGCGTTCGTTGCGCAGCATCACGCCGTTGCCAAAATCGAAATACTTGTGCTGCGGTCCCTGCAGAACAAACAGGCGCGCGCGTTCGATGCGATCGAATTCGATATCGATGCCGTTGCGTTCCGCGCAATCCGCCAGCAGCTCGCGCTGACACGCGATAGGCCCACGCGCAAACTCGACGAGATCGATCGCAGCGTCGTGATAACACGCGAGAATCAGTTCCCCCGTCCTCTGGCGAATCACGTCGTTCGCGTCGTACTGCATTTCCGCAAGTCGGCAGAGCGCGTCGCGCAGACGTGGATTGTATTTTTCAACGAGCTCCGGCATCAGTTCGTGCCGCACCCGGTTTCGCGTATGTTGCATCGATGCGTTGGTCTCGTCTTCACAGTAACCAATACTGCCATCGGCAAGGAACGCCATGATTTCTTCGCGCGTACATTCGATCAAGGGCCGCACCACGCGCCGTCCATCGCCGTTGTTGCGCACAGGCGGAATCGCGCCGAGCCCGCCCGGCCATGTGCCGCGCAGCAGACGCATCAGCACCGTCTCCGCGCGATCGTCGGCGTGATGTCCCGTAGCGATGGCCGTGCACCCCGTCGAATCCGCCACGCGCCGGAAAAATGAATAGCGCGCGCCCCGCGCGTAGGCCTCGAAGGATTCCCCCACCTCAGCCGCCTCTTCCTCAATCGGACGGCTCTCCAGATGAAACGGGGACCCGAAGCGCACGGCAACATCCCGGACAAACTCGGCATCTTCCGCGCTCTTGTGCCCACGCGTCTGGTGGTCGAAATGGGCGATGTGAAGGTGATACCCGAGTTCTGCGAGCGCATGGAGCAGGCAAATGGAGTCCGGCCCGCCGGATACCGCCGCCAGAACGGTCTCCCCCGGCGCGAGCATATGGTATTTGGCGATGGTCGCGCGGACCCGATGGAGCAGTTGCTGCGCGGCGTCGCCCACGGCGCGGGCCTCCGGGGATGGAAAAAAGAAATGGTGCCGGTGCACGGACTCGAACCGCGGACACGTGGATTATGATTCCACTGCTCTAACCAACTGAGCT
>JADLHJ010000112.1 GCA_020848835.1 Candidatus Hydrogenedentota bacterium | reverse complement strand
CTGAGTGTACGAAGACGACGACGAGAAGAAGCAGAAGGAAGATTCGCGGAACCAACTCATCGTTTTTTTGACGTTGGGTCTGATGTTAATCATTTGGGTCCAGTATTTTGGCCCCAAGCCCCAGCCGCAGACCCCTCCGCCCGTCGTCACTGAAACCATTACACAATCCGAGCAGAACACGCCTGCGGGCTTTGAAGTAGCCGAAGCGCCGGACCCTGGGCAGGCCGCCGCGGAGGGCGCGACTGCCGCAACGGGATGGCCAAACCTGCCGGCTATCCCTGCGGAAACCAACGCCGCCACCGACGAAATTACTCTCAAGAAAGACGACATGGAACTCGTCTTCACGCGCATCGGCGGAAGGCTCAAGCGCGCAAGTCTGCTCTTGGGCGAACACGGCGATTCGTTGATTCAACTGGTTCCCGAATCCGCCAATCCCGACACCGAATCGATCTATCCATTCGGCCTCCGCTTCTCGAGCGACGCGATCCGAGACGAACTCGATCGGCGCCAATTCGAGGTAGAAAAAGCAAGTGACACGGAAGTCGTATTTTCGTTGACGCTGCCCAACGCAGCGAAGATCACGAAGCGCTTTACTTTCACCGACAAGGCGCATGTGATCACCGCGACGGTCGAATACACCAATCTCGAATCCGCGCCGCGTGTACTCGGGCGCGATCAGGACCCGGCCTACACCTTTACGTGGGGGCCAAACATAACTTCAGGAGACCTTGCAAAAGGCGTAACCCAGGCGCTGGTGTGGAGGACCGGCGAAGAGACGAGTGTTTATTCAACCGCTTCGATGAAGCCGGAAGACGTAGGCAAGCCTTACAGCCGCAGGTTTCCGGTTGCGGACTGGCTGGGCGTACGCAGCGCGTACTTCATAGTCGCCATGCATCCATCGGCGCCGAGCGACGGCTGGGCTATTGGTGACCACAACGAGTTTCGCTTCGGTTACATGGTGCCGAAGGCCGAAATCGCCCCGGGCCAAACGGCGTCGAGCTCCTTCGACGTCTACATCGGCCCGAGCCACCTGCCGCAATTGAAGAAAGCGTGGGCCACGCTGGATAGCTCGTTGCAATTCTTCGAGTATCCCGACTTCCTGGACTGGTTCGCGAAACTACTGCTGCAGATGCTCAACTGGTTTTACCGATTCATTCCGAACTACGGTGTCGCCATCGTGCTGCTTACCGTCGTTGTGCGCGCGATCATGTTCCCGCTCACGCTCAAGCAGATGAAGACGATGAAGCGCATGCAAATGCTCGCGCCGGAAATGGAGAAGATTAAGGAACAGTACGGCAACGATCCGCAGGTGATGCAGCAAAAAACGATGGAGTTGTACAAGGAATACGGCATGAACCCGCTCGCGGGATGCCTGCCGATGTTCCTGCAGTTGCCCATTTTCATCGCGCTGTACCGCATGCTTTGGAGCGCCTATGAATTGCGCGGCGCGCCCTTCGCGCTGTGGATCAAGGACCTGTCGGAACCCGACAAATTGCTCCATTTGCCGCAATTGGCGAATCTTCCGTTCTTCTTTCACCACCTGCAGTACATCAACGTATTGCCCGTGCTGAGTGCATTGGCGATGGTTGCAAGCGTGAAGCTCACGCCGATGTCCACGCCGATCACAAATCCCCAGCAAAAAATGATGATGACGATCATGCCCGTATTCTTCAGCGTATTCTGCTACCCGCTGGCGTCGGGCCTGAACCTGTACATCCTCACGAGCACGCTGCTGGGTATCGCGCAGAGCTACGTGCTGCATTTCCAGGAAGTCGAGAAGCCGCAGAAAGTGCAGCAGAACGCAAAGAAGAAGAAGCATTTCTACGACGCAGCTATCGAACGAAAGAAGCAGGCCGAGCGCGATCTAAAAGAAAAGAAGCGCAAAGACAAACAGAGGCCTGCGGAGTAACTGCCGCGCGCGGGTGTGCTGACCCGCTGCGTTGCGTCACAACATTTGAACATGGCGGGCTCAAGAGTCCGCCCTCCGAACGAGGAGACTGAGTTATATGAGGACCATTGAAGTAAGCGCGAAATCGCGCGAACTCGCGATAAAAGACGCCCTTCAACAACTTGGCGTCGAACGCGACGAAGTACATGTGGAAATTATCGACGAAGGCAGCGCGGGCCTGTTCGGTTTCGGTGCGCGCAATGTGAAGCTGCGGGTATCCACGGATGTCGGCGCAGCCGAACCGGAACACCATCGCCCGGCACATCGAGAACAACATCACGCGCGCCCGCAACGCCACGAACACCCGCGTCACGATCAAGCGCCGCGGCAAGAACACACCCCGCGTCCGCAGCATCAACAGCGCGAGCCGCGTGAATCGCGCCCGCCGCAACAGCAGCGCGGCCCGCACCCCCAGCGTCAACAACAGCCGCAACGCGAGCAACGGGATCACCGCGAACAACGTGACCACCGTCAGCCGCGGGAACCGCGCGACAACCGTGACGCGCGTGCGCCGCGCGAACCGCGTGCGCCGCAGCAAGAACGTCAACCGCGTCCCGAGCCCGCGCCGCGCCCTGAACCGCGCGAACGCAAACCGCCCGCGCCACCGAAAGTGTACAACGGCCCGCCCGACACCGAAGTCGAAGCGCTCGTGCGCGAAGTCGTCCAACTCATGGGCATTGAAGCGACGATAACCAGCGCAACCGGCGAAGCGAACGCAGTTAGTATCAAGATCGAGTCGCCCGACTCCGCGATTCTCATTGGTCGTAAGGGACGCGCGCTTGAGTCGCTGCAGTACCTTGTCAATCGCATGTTACCAAAGGTTGAAGGTGAAGACGGCGACCGCGTCACCATCGACATCGAAGGTTACCTCGATCGGCGACAAGAAGCCTTGGAAGAACTAGCACATCGCCTCGCGGAACGCGCGCGCGAAAGCGGACGCCGCCAGCGCACCAAGCCAATGGGCTCTCAAGAACGCCGCGTCATCCACGTGACGCTCGAAGGCGACGACTCGATCCGCACCTTCAGCGTGGGCGACGCCGGCGATCGTCACGTCGTCATCGCACCAAAAGACGAGCGTGGGGGAGAGGACCGGCCGCAGCGCGGACGCGGCGGTTTCCGCGGCGATCGCGGCCCGCGTGGACGCGGCGGCGAAGAACGCGATGTCCGTCAGCCGCACAAACCGCGCGGTTTGTTTACCGATCGATCGCGCCAAACCGATGAGGCGCAGGAAGGCGGCGATCAGCCGCGTGAGGATAACGGGAATGGCAACGGCGCACCACGCCGCAGGCGCAGGAGCCGCCGTGGCGGACGTGGCCGCGGTCCGCGTCCTGACGCGCCCGTCGCGCAGAACGACGCGGTAGAAAGTGGACCGCAGGAGTCCTAAGGACACCATCGCGGCGATTGCCACACCGCCGGGCGAAGGCGGTATTGGCATCTTGCGATTGAGTGGCCCGGATTCCATCTCGATAGCGCATTCGATTTTTACGTCCTCGCGCGGGCGCGATATTCGCACCGCGCGGGGACGCGTCTTTCATGGCGAGATCCGCGATGCGCACGGCACGATTGATGAAGTCCTTGTTCACATCATGCGCGCTCCGCACAGCTACACTGCAGAAGATGTCGTTGAGATCAATTGCCACGGCGGGGCCGCGCCAATCCGCGCAGTTCTGGAATTGGTATTGTCGCGCAGCGCACGCCTCGCGACGCCAGGGGAATTTACCAAGCGCGCCTTTTTAAACGGCCGCATCGACCTCATCCAAGCCGAAGCCGTAATCGATCGCATTCGCGCACAAACAGACGCTGCCCTTCGCGCCGCGTCCTCCGCCGCCGAAGGCGTGCTTTCGAAATCACTCCATGAAATCAGCGAAGTCCTAATAGAGGCACTGGCACGCGTAGAATCTGCGATTGATTTCCCTGACGACGACTTACCCGAACTGGTAGATGCGGCACTGCGCGCACGCCTGGATCAAGTTCTTGCAAAGATGCGCGAGCTGATCGACACGGCGGAGCGCGGCCGGCTTTACCGCGAAGGCGCCAGCGTTGCGATCGTGGGCCGGCCCAACGTCGGTAAATCCAGTCTCTTTAACGCGCTGCTGCGCGACGCGCGTGCTATTGTCACGTCCGTCCCCGGCACAACGCGCGATTTACTTGAAGAAGTGATCACGATTGACGGCGTGCCCATTCGCCTCAGCGATACCGCCGGCCTTCGCGCCACTGACGACGAAGTCGAGCAAATTGGAATCGGCCGCGCGCGTGCCGCGCTGTTAAACGCCGATATCGTCATGCTCGTTGTCGATGTCTCTGAGGAACTCACCACGGAAGATCACGAGCTGATTCGCGAAGTGAACGAACTGCGCCGCCCGACCATCGTCGCAACGAATAAAATCGACCTCGCACCACAACGACCGCTCAACCGGGAAAAGATAAATCACGACTGGGAAACTTGCCAGGTTTCTGCAAAAACTGAAAAAGGATTGAAAGAACTCGAATCCGCAATTGGCAGGAAACTACTAGGGGGCGCACAAACCGCAACCGATCAAGGCATCATCACGCGAATGCACCAGCGCGACTCGCTCCGCCGCGCCGCCGAAGCCTTAGCGCACACCCTCGCGAATTACGGCGCGTCCCCGGAATTTCTCAGCATCGATCTCCGCGACGCCATCGACGCCATTGGTGAAATCACCGGCGAAACCACCCCCGAAGACGTGCTTGATCGGATATTCTCCAGCTTCTGCATCGGAAAATAATCTACAGCTTGTGCACGGGCACGCCCTGCTTTACGGCAGCGCGTGCAACATCTTCACGACACGTGAACAACAGCACTTGATGGGACTTTGCCACTTCCGCCAGTACGACCAGCGCATTCGCCAACCGCCCGTCGTCATAATTCGCAAAGGGGTCGTCCAACAGCAACGGCACGCTTTCCGCGCCCGCGCTCATCGTCTGAATCAACGCTAAACGAATCGCCAGATAAACCTGATCCACTGTCCCCTTGCTCAACACGCGTCGTGGATCGTCCGATAACTTTGCCGTCTGCGGTATCCGCACCGTGATCTTCAGATCGCGGCTGATCATGATCTCGCTGTACGCGCCTTGCGTGATCCGCTCCAAGTACTTTCCGGCAGCGCTCGCGATGCGCGGCGCTATACGCGCGTGCCGGTCCCGGGCAGCCGCCTCGATATACGTCGCCGCATGCGCCGTGGCCTCCAGTTCCAGCTCCAACTCTGCCACTTGCGCCGCAACTTCCTCGCGTTCTTCTTCTACTTCGTTCAACGAACGCTGCCCCGCCGATCGTTGCGTGATTGCAATCTGTAGATCGCGCTCCTCATTTGTCAGCGTTTCCAGCTCCATCGCGCATTTGCGCAGGTCGATTTTCACCTCGTCGATATTGCGCGCAAGCGACCCAATCCCGCTGCCTTCTTTCTCGACCGCTGTCTGCAACGATGCAATCGTCTCACCGCGCAACGCGCCATCAAGACGCTCTTGTAAGCGCGCCCGTTCGTCCCACGCATCGCGATACACCTTTGCGCGCTTCGCAAGTTCGTTCCATTGATCGACCGATTCGGCGCCCGCCTGCCGCAAACGAATATTCAGTGCCTCTTCCTGCTTCTCAACGTCGTGCTGTTCCGCTGCTAGCCGCGTCTGCAACGCATTCACGCGTTCCCGCAACACACCCACGCGTCCCAGCTTGTCACGCACCTGCGCTGTGCGTACGTGATAGGCCTGCAACGCCGCAAGCACATTGGTATACCGCGCCTCCTCGCGAAACCGCGCTTCACGCAATATACGCCGCAGATCCAGCGCATGATTCACCTCCACGCGCTGAAGTTCTTCAAGCTCCGCTTTCCCCGTATCGATCTGCTGCTGCAACTGCGCCGGCTTGTCGCGGCTCTCACCCAATCGTCGCTTGGCATCGCGATACTCCTGATACCGCGACATCGCGCGGCTAGCCGCCGCATCTATTTCCGATTCGTGCCCAAGCGCTTCGCCCACTGACTGAAACGTCTCCTGCAACCGCGCAAACAAATGCGTCACGCGATCGGTCTCTTCGCTGGCTTCGAGAGCAAGCTGTTTCTCCGTCGCCTCCAGCGAAGCAATCTCGGAGTTGTCGCGCACGAGCTTTTCGTGCAACGCTTCGAGTTCACGCAAAGACGCAACACCCGCGCGATCTATCGCTTCATGAATTCGCACACCACTCGCGCCGCTTTCCGCGACCACGCGGGTGAGCTCAACGGTCGTGCGTTTCAGTTCGCTCTCCGCCTTACGAACGGCATTTCGCAACCAGAACCAGCGCCCCAACGACATGACGAGCAGGGCCGCGCTAACTCCCGCGGGAATGTACACGTAGGTGTTCTGAACGCCAATCGCCGCCGCCACGCACGCAAACGCCACACCGCCAAACAGCACAGCCGTCCAGATCGCGTATGGTCCCGCATTGTGTCGTTCTTCACTTTCTATGCGCAGCGCTTCGATATCGGATTTCAATTGCGTGATGCGGTCTTCATTTACCCGGCTGGAAACTTCATACTCACGTGATTCTGCGACAAAATCGGGAAATCCATCGAACAACGCGGCAACCGTTTCACGCGCCGCTTTGCGCTTGGCGATTTCGCTGCGCAATCTACTGAGTTTCTCGATCACGCTATTGCGCGACTGCCGTGCCACGCGAAATGAATTCGCCAATTGCGATAACCAGGCCACCGGGTCCGCACCCAGTCGGCTGAAATCGGGTAACGGTTGCAAGTCGCGCTGGGCCTGCGCAAAACGATCGCGCGATCGCGCAAGCTCCGCTTCCAATTCTTCGACGCGCTCACGCAATCGCACGATTTTCGAATCCAGAGTGGAGAGTTCATGTTCGATGGCCTCGGGGATTTCCACCAACTGCGGCACGCCCTCGGAATCAAGCGCGTCCGATTCCTCGCGCAATTGCTCTTCAATGTCGTTGAGTTCTGCCGAGCTGCGTTCCGCTTGTGTACGCGCAGTGGTCGTGGCATTCGCTGCGCGTTGCACATCCGCCGCCTGCTCCAGCGGAAACTCCCGCAACGAACTATTGGCAAAGCAAATTTGCGTCACCTCGTCGATGCGCTTCTGCACCTTTTGCGCTTCCGCCAGGCGCGTGGCGCGATCGCGCTTTTCGATCGCGTGCAGTTCGTCGTCCAACGCGGTCTTGCGCCGCTTAGCCGCGGTCAACTGCTCGCTGACTTTGTTCCATTTCGCTTCCAGCGTGGCTATCTCCGCGCCGGCCGCGCGCGCCTTCGCCAATTCCTGATCCAGCCGATCCAGCCGTTGTTTCGCCAGCGGCAACGGCTTCTTCGAATGCGACACCGCTCGCCCAATTTCGCCAATGCGATCGTTGAGAATGCGCAGCGCGGCATCTGCCGTGCCGGACTCATCCGACGTGTCCGCAAGTGACACAATCTTCTCGCGAATCTGCGCCAGCGCATCGTCATCGCCAAGATCATCCAAGGTCATTGGACCAATCGTCGCGGTGCTTAGGTAGACAGCCTTGCTCAAGCCCAGATGCTGTTCCGCGAAGTTCGGTTCTTTATTCTTAAGCCGTTCGAACTCCGCGGTGATGTCCCGCATATGCGTGCGATCGAACACCGCGATCGTGCCGCGCTTCTTATCAAAATCACGCTGCACTTCGATCTCGCGCTTATCATCAAGCACGTAAACAAGCCGCCCCGCATAGCGTTCGCCGCCGGTCCACGGACGCCGCAATTCATTCGCATCGTCAAAATTGCGCTGCGCGCCGCGCCGCTGCCCATACAACATGTCGGATATGAAATTGCGAATAGTGGATTTGCCCTGTTCATTCGGGCCGAGGATAACTTGCAGACCGGACTTTAATTCAATGCGATGATCGCTGAAGCGCCCGTAACCGTCGAGCCACAACGTAGTGAACCGCACGGGCTATGCTCCGGCCGCAACGCGCAGCGGCGTCGTGCGTCCGCGATACGCCGCGATTCCCAATTCACGCGCGCGCACCAAAACTAGCCGTTTGCGTTCTTCCGTGGCGTCCGCAATTTGCGAGTTCATTTCCGCCACGAACGCGCCCAGGCTTGTCTGGTCCGCGGCGAGCGCGGCGAAATCGTCTTCCGCTTCGAGGTGGTCGATAATTTCGATATACTCGAACGCGTCCCGCACACCGTCCTGAAGGCCGTGCAGATCCATGCGCAATTCTTGCGGCACCGCCCCGCGTAAGGTCACGCGCGCGATGCGACTTCCCGTGTGCCCATTCGCGATCGCGCGCACGGCTTCGACAATCTGTTGTGAAGATTCCATCCCGCTGCAATCCACTTCATCGACGCTGAACAATGTATTTGACGCAGGTACGTCGCGTACCCGCGTGTTTTCTCCATCGATCTCGACCTCGACAAATCCATGCAATCCCGTCTCGCCAAAATCATGACCCACGGGCGATCCGCAATACTGCACACAGCATGCGCCCTTAACAGCGATCCGTTTGGCGCTGTGATAATGCCCCAGCGCAAGATACCGCAATAATTCCGGCGTCGTCGCTGCCGCATCAAACGGCGCATACGCCGTCTTCCCGCTTGGCAGCGATCCCATCTCCGACCCATGCGCAACGGCGACATGTACGCGTCCATCATTCGGTATCGTCAAATGACCAAAGGGATTTGTCGAAACATTCGGCCCATCGAAACCAAACCCGTGCATGGTAATCGGCACGCGTTCCAGTGCATGCGCCGTCCACACGGGTTTCTGATAAATGAAAACATTCTTTGGCCAACGGTGGGACGCATAAGGCGAGTCGGGCAAATACGGATCGTGGTTCCCGGGCGCGATAAACACCGGCACATGCGGTATCGATTCAAAGGCGCGCCGCAGCAGCGCAATGGTATCGCGCGACACGCGATCGTATTCGAACAAATCACCCGCGACTAGCAGCGCGTCAGCGGGCCATTCGCCCGCGCGCGCGACGATGGAAAGAAACGCATCGCGCAACGTTTGCCGCCGGCGATTGGCAAACGCCGCCGGAAAACGCGCGCTCGAATAGCACCGATCCAAATGAACATCGGCGGTATGGACCAAACGAATCAAGGCTGTCTATAGTCCCCGTGGCGAAACAAACACGAATCACCCGCATACGGTAGGTTTTGGGTGCGCACACAGTAGAACTATTTTGCGCGGTGTGCAAGCGTGGGGCCGAGTTCCGATTCGGCTATTATCACCTGCTGCAAAAATTAACTTGATCAAGGCAATACCAAGACGGTGTTAAGAAGATCGTTGCAGAATCCGCGGCTCCTTCCCGCGACTCGCATCGCGATACCCTTGGATGGTCGCCGCACGCGACATCCGCCGGCACAGCCAATCGAACGACGGCGCCTGTGTGGCCAACCGGTGGCACAACCGCTGATAAACTGGCACGAGTACCAGTTCGGAGGTCGTCCACGGTCGCGACCCCGGTCCGAGAAAGCGGTTTGCAAGCATGTCTGATCGCGTCTTGCCCAGAACGTCCCACAGCGTGAACCCCTCCGCGTATCGTCGCGCCCATTCGACCTCAACGTCCATCGGTTGCCACGCATAGGCCATGGCCTGTTCGTTGTAGTATCCTTGAATACCCGCCTGCTCGAGCCGCCAGGCTAGTTCGATATCTTCAAGACCGGGCAAGGCAAACGACTCATCGAAACCCTTGGCATCGATTAGCGCCGCTCGTGGCGCCGACAAGTTCCAGCAGCGCCAGTCCACAAATCGCAACGGCTGATTGTTCACAAAAGGCTCGACGTCCCACGGCATAAAATGCGCCAGCCGCGTTCCCGTCTCCGCCTGCGGGTGCCGGCCAATGTTACCCACGATAACGCAGTTGCCGGCGTGTAACTGCTGCGCGCGCACGTGTGATTCGATGAGCCGGGGGCTTGCCAGCAGCTCGGCATCCAGAAACAACACGTACTGACCTTTGCTTTCCGCAACCGCGCGATTGCGGGCGCCCGCCAGCGTGGTCGCCCCCGCAAAAAAACTGCGGACCTTGACGGGCGATCCTTCTGCGTGCCGCTCGAGGATTTCCGCCAAATCACCGGACGAACCGTAGCCCACCGCCAAAATTTCATAGCGCCCAGCAGGATAAGTCTGCTGTTCTATATGTGCAATCACTTTGGGAAGATATGGCGACGATTCCCTGAAAATCAGTACGGCGCTTACGTCCACGGCATCCATAGCGGCGTCCCCAAGCCTGCTTAATGGTAGGTCAGTGCCATCACTAGCGATTGGCACATCGATACAAGCAGCGTAACGCTAAGAGTTTAGGCGCGTCAAGCAAAATGCGAAAATCGTCATCATAGACGTTTGCCAGCCCCATTGAATTCGTTGACAGTACCTGAAGCGCGGAGTATAATCCGGGTGACATATGTTTGCTATACTGATCAGAGAGAAACGCTATGAGTAAAGCGCACAACGACTCGACCCACTGGCGTGATTTCGAAAAGAACGATATCACCCATTCCGCCGCCCATTATCTTATGGCTGTGGACGCACTTCGCGATGAGTTCGGCTACGCCCGTGTCACTGACGTCGCCGAGATGCTTGAAGTATCGCGTGGCGCCGCCTCAATGTCCATTTCTCAACTCAAGAAGCGTGGCTGGATCACCGAAGACCCGCACCGCTTTCTGCTGCTCACTGACGAAGGCAAGACTATGGCGCGTCTCGTCGAGCAAAATTTCCGCATTCTCACCAAATTCTTTGAAGAAGTACTTGGCATGTCGAGCGAAGTCGCCATGTCCGACGCCTGCAAAATGGAACACCTCATGAGCCTCGAAACGGGCCGCCGTCTGGTGTGGCTCATGCGTTATATCCTCAGCGACGAAGGCCGCGCGGCAAAGATTCACAGCGTCATGGCGAGTTTCCGCAATGGCTGCGAATCCGCCGAGCACTGTCCGCTTTGCGAAGGGGGCGAATGCCTCACGCCGAAAGGAGAGGCCTGCGAGTTTCATGCGCACAGCGAAAAGCGCAAGTTGCAGATTGAGCACTAAGCCGATCTGTTGCTGATATAGATGTCGCGCACGCGGGGGAATGCGGGCGCGGCGAACGGGGGACGATGATGTACGTGGAGACGGACGAAATGGAAGTAGCGTTGACGGACTGCACCGAAGGGGACGAGGTGTTTGTCACGGGACTGAACAGCGATTCGCCGATTAGCGCGCGCCTGCGCGTACTCGGTGTGATGGCGGGTGTGCCGGTGCGCATCGCGCGCGCGGGTTCGCCGTTGATTATCGAAGTGGGCGAAACCCGCCTCTGCCTGCGCGCCAATGAAGCCGAACAGGTGCGCGTGACGCCCATGGACTCCGCGTGGCTCGGCGCTTCCAATTCGATCGCTCAAGACGCCAGCCCCGCATAGCCATCCTCAGATGCGAACCTTAGACCAATTGAAACCGGGCGACTCGGCGGTCGTTGGCTTGCTCAAGGGCGATGGCGCAGTGCATCAGCGCCTGCTCGAAATGGGTGTTATCGAGGGCGCCGGCGTGGAAGTCGTCCGCATGGCCCCGCTCGGAGACCCCATGGAAATCATCGTTCAAGGCTACCACCTCTCCCTCCGGAAGGCTGAAGCCGCGTTAGTATCGCTCGCCTAGAGGCATGTCGTGCACAAGACTGTCGCAGTTATCGGCAATCCAAACGTAGGGAAGACCACACTCTTTAACGCCCTCACTGGCCTCTCGAACTCCACCGGCAACTACCCCGGAGTGACTGTCGATCGCAAAGTCGGCGCCATGCGCGTGAACGGCGCTACAATCGATCTCGTCGATCTTCCCGGCACTTACAGTTTAGCGGCGCGCTCTCCCGACGAAATGATCGTCGTCGATGTTCTCCTCGGCCAACAAGCCGGTGAGCAACCCATTGACGCCATTCTTGCGGTCGTTGATGCCACCAACCTCGAACGGAATCTCTATCTCGTATCGCAACTGCGCGAGTTTAACAAGCCGCTCGTCATCGCCTTGAACATGTGCGATCTTGCGGACAAACGCGAAATCAAAATCGACACCGAGACACTGTCGAAGGAACTGGGCGCGGAAGTCGTGCGCATCTGCGCGCGCAGCCGCGCAGGCATCGACGAATTGCGCGGCGCAATTGCGGAGGTCGCCGAAAGCGCGAGCACTAACGGCATTCATGGCCCATCGTACCCCGAAGAACTTACTCGTGAAGTCGCCGCGCTCGAAACTGAATTAGGCGCGCGTAGGGATAAGATAGGACGCGCGGTCCCCAAACAAGAAGCCTTTCGCCTGCTCCTCGATCGCGACGGATACATCGAAAAAAGACTAGCGCGTGGTTATCCTGAAGTTACCCAGCTTGTCGAAGCCTATCGCAACCGCGTCGCGCACAACGGATCCCTCGCGGCCATCGAAGCCAAAAGCCGCTACACTTGGATCCGAAAGATTGTCGCGGCGGGCGTGCGCAAACCTGCTACACGCACGCGCACAACTTCCGACAAAATTGATGGCGTTCTCACCCATAAACTCGGTGGCACCGTCGTCTTCATCTTGATTATGGCCGTCGTCTTTCAGGCGATCTTTTCATGGGCTGGACCGCTCATGGATCTCATTGATGCATCCATAGGCAGCTTTGGCGATTGGATTGGCGGAAGATTGCCCGAGGGCATGCTGCAAAGTCTCGTCGTCGATGGCATCATCGGCGGCGTGGGGGGCGTGCTCGTCTTCCTCCCGCAGATCGTCATCCTCATGCTTTTTATTTCGCTGCTCGAAGACTGCGGCTACATGGCGCGCGCAGCGTTTCTCATGGACAAATTGCTCAGCCGCTGCGGTCTATCTGGCCAATCGTTCATCCCGATGCTCTCGTCATTCGCCTGCGCGATTCCCGGCATCATGGCCACACGCACCATCGGTAACCGGCGCGACCGCATCACCACGATTCTTGTCGCACCGCTCATGAGTTGCTCTGCGCGTCTTCCTGTTTACACGCTTCTAATCAGCACATTTATCCCCGCAAAAACCGTCCTCGGATTTCTCAATCTCCAAGGCATTGTGTTGTTCGCGATGTACTCCGCCGGCATTCTTGTCGCCATACCCGTCGCATGGATACTCAAGAAAACTTTGTTGAAAGGCGACACCCCGCCATTCCTGCTCGAACTCCCCACCTACAAAGTGCCGCAATGGGGTGTCGTGTTGCGCAAAGTTTACGGGCAGGGAAAAGAATTCGTCGTCCGCGCGGGTACGATTATTTTCGCTGTCGCCGTCGTAGTGTGGGCGCTTGCCTACTTTCCGCACGCCGATTCCATCACACAAAAGTTTGACGCCGAGCGCGCCCAAATTGAACAGTCCGGAGTGCAAGGCGACGAACTGGCGGCCGCACTGCAGGATGTGGACAACGCGGAAAGCAGCGCGCACCTCCGCAATAGCTATTTCGGCCGCATAGGCATCGCCATCGAACCCGCCGTCGGCCCGCTCGGATGGGATTGGCGCATCGGTATGGCCGCCATAGCATCCTTTCCCGCGCGCGAAGTGATCATCGCGACGCTCGGCACCATCTTCTCTTTGGGCGGCGACGTGGACGAAGAATCAGAATCGTTGAAGGAAACGCTGCACACCGTTCAACGCGCTGACGGAGGCCGACTTTTCAACATCCCCGTCGCACTATCGATCATGGTGTTCTTCGCGCTATGCTGCCAATGCGCCGCGACGCTTGCTGTCATCAAACGCGAAACCAACTCCTACGCGTGGCCCGCATTCACCTTCGCATATATGACCACCATCGCCTACATCGCATCGATGCTTGTCTACCAAATCACAATCCGTTTGGGCTGGGGTAACATCGCATGACCGGACAGGCCATCATCGTCGCGGCAATCATCTCTGCGGCCGTAATTTATTTGGGTCGCCGCTGGTATCGAGCACTGGCCGGAAAATCGACAGGCTGCGGATGCAGCGAATGTCCGAGTAAACACAGTTCCCCTAAGAAGTCGCATAGCTGAACATTACAATTCTCTCTGTTGGTTTGAGCAGGAAGGGAGTGAATCGAATGCCCCTACCTGAATCTGTGCCTCGAAGGACATTCGTTATTGCGTTTAGCGTTGCACTAAGCAGTGTAATTCTTGGCTGTGGATCTCAGCGCAAATCCCTCACTGAAACAGAGCCAAGCAGTCTCGCGGGTAAAATTCAATGGACGATTCTCGATTCTGGCAGCCAGATCGACTATTCGGGCGGCCATGTTTTCGGTGCGGCGTTCCTGCTGTTGGAAGAACACTACGAATCGCTAGGTTATAAAGGGCCACCGGCAGGATATCCCAGAACAAATGAGGAAGCACTGAAATGGCATACACAAATGCCAGACGATTGGTGGAGTGATTCGTCCATTCCATATGACTGGTGGGGAAGGAAATCCGGAATTGAACCCGCCGAAGTAACATTGCCACTCGCTGTCCCTGTACATCTATTGCGCGCACACCTCGACAGCAGCGGCATCTTTGCGTTTAAAAATATTCCGCGCGGCCGGCACACTTTGTTTATTCGCTGGGGTATGAGCCCTGATCCGCAAGTAAACGTTTCCGGTCCTTTTGCAGTCGTCATTGAAAAAGGCGCCAGGATCGATCAGGTGTTTCCGGTCAATGCCTTTGACATGATTAGCACGTAGCGAAGTTGCCGAAGTATCCCCAGCCCAAATTTAATTTGATAAACACCGCAAATTCACAGCACCTTTTCGTACAACAAAATATCCCATCCGCGATTGATTTCATCGTAAACGTACATATCTCCGCAGCGCCTGTATTCGAGGTGATCATAAAATCCAAGCAAGGGCAAATTCCGCGTCAACGCATCAAACCGTAGCGCCTGACACCCGCGCGCCGCGGCCAGCCTCTCAATCTCATTCATGCACCAACGCCCCAGGCCTATCTGCTGTAGATTTGGGCGCACTGCAAGCTTATTCAAATAAATCGCTTGGTGCGCCGCATCCGCCCAACTCGACGGCGGATAAGGTTCCGGCGCCTCAAAGCCAATAGTAAACGTCGCGACAAGTTCGCCATCATCTTCGACTGCGAACACTTCCTTCGCGCGCGCATACTCGCGAAACATCTCGATTGGTATCGGCGGCTTCCAATGGTCCAGTCCCAATCGCCGCCACATGTCCTCGCCGCACGCGACGATTAGCGCGTACAGATCGTCAATGTTATCCGGTCCGCGCTTCGTCGCCACAAACCCCATTTACTTTTCAATCACCAACTCATCGCGCTTGTTGCCGTCCACATCGTACGCGCGATACACCAGCCGGTTTCCGTCAATAAAAATATCCAGCACCTGATACGTGGCGACATTCGTCATGCCGTGCTCGATGTAATCCAGATCGCCCTGATCGTAGAACTTTGTGCCGGACACGCTGATTACATAGACCGTGCCTTCCGCAGGCGTCCCCACGCGCTGCTCACCCTTCATCGGATACGTGCGCAGATACGCATGGTCATGCCCCTGCAGCGCCATGTCCACGTGATACTTATCGAAAATAGAACCCCAAATCTTGCGCACGCCGGGATTGTCACGTCTTGCCGACGACGAATATGCCGGGTGGTGGTACACAGCAAATTTCCAAACCGCCTTCGAGTTTGCAAATTGTTGATCCAACCAATCCGCCTGCGTCTCCGGCAACTGGTTGGAATCGAGCACCACAAACAAGGCATTGCTGTACTCAAACGAATACGCGCGCTCCGGTCCTGCTGCCGCGGGGCCATTCGTCGGCAACGCAAACTGGTTTAGATACAAGCTCGGATCGTTGTTCTGGTACTCGTGGTTGCCCAAACATGGCACAAGTTGGCGGCGATCGAACACGCCCTTGGAATTCTGAAAGAAGCTGTCCCAATCGTCGCGCTCAGCGCCTCGATTCACGAGATCACCCGCCATGATGTAAAACGCCGCATCTGGACGTTCCCGATACGCGGTATGAATTAACGACCCCCAGCGATCCAATCCATTCTGCGCGTCGCCCATATACACGAACGAAAACGGCACCACTTTCTCCGGCGCTGTCGTAAACTCGGTCAACTCCGTCCAACCATCTTCCGAACCATCACCCACCGAATACAGATACGTCGTACCCGGTTCCAGATTTGTAAGCAACGCCGTATGCCGGCTGATCGACGTATCGTTTACCAGCGTCGGGTTCGACAACAGGCGCGTCTCCGCGTCGATCAAATTCGGCTTCTTCGGATCGATGCGATTGAAGTCCGCCTTCTTGATGTATTGCACCTTGCCCTTCGTCACCGCCGTGCTTGTGCGCCACTGGATCGCCTGCGTCGTCTTCGGATCGCCGCTCCACGTCAACACCACATGATCGGGCTTTGCACTCGCAGGGTGCGGCGTGACGCGGAAGATATTGACGAGCTGCCCTTCTTTGCGCCGGCTATTGTCGCCGCGCAGCAGGAACGCGCCATCCAATTCCGCGGGCACCTCCGCCGCAAGCAAATCGTCGCGGTCCACGTACACCTGCGCGCCATTCGTCAGCGCGCCCACCGTGTGCGTCCCCGGATAGATGTTCTTCAACTCAACCGGCGTCGCGGCATCGCGCGGTTTGATGATGACGAAATAGTTGTCGCCCGTCCCCGTCAAGCCGTTCACGCCAAGTCCGACATGCCCCGCGTCAAACGACTTTTTCCACACGTCAAATGCGCGCTCGCCAACTTTCATGCGCAATTCCGTCTGCGTGAAACCCTCCTGCGCAAACCAGTAAGGCTCCTTGTTCAACCGCACATCACGCACGACATGCAGATCTATCGCCGCGTTCACGTCGAATGACAAATACTCCGTCGCGAGGATATGTTTCTCGTCCGATGTCAGCGCGCTCTCGACCTGATCCAGCGTCAACGACCCCAATGACTCCACTGGGAGCGAATCCTTCAATCGCTCGATCACGCCGGCCACCGTATCGTGCACGGAGGGATGCGACCCCACATGCGCCAGCACAGCCTGCGCAAAAAACACAATCGCAACCGCCAAAAACATGAATCCCCTCATCGTACTTCCTTCCCTGAAAACAGCTAGACTATCTGAAAAATCTCGCCCACGCACCCTACGCTGCATCCATTAGCGTCGCGTTAGCCGCCGCGTAATTGATCCCCGCCGCGTCCCTGTGCAACCCTTCCGCGATGTGGAAATGGATCGGTTTTGCGGCAGTACTCGCCATCACGCTTGCAACGCGCCTTTACGGCGCCGCGAACGAATCGGTCTGGTACGACGAAGCGGCCTCTGTCAGTGTCCTTGATGAATCGTCGCTCACGGATTTCCTCGCAGCCGGCCGCCAGATCGACGCACTCAAAGTTCCTCTATACTTCTTTATCGAATACGCATGGTGGCACACGGTCGGCGCGTCCGTATTTTCGCTGCGCCTGCTCAGTATCTTGATTTCGCTGATCACGACGGCCGTTCTGTACTGGGGTGCGATGCGGCTCTGGGGGAACTGGACAGCAGTGATAGCGTCGCTGTGCTTTGCCCTTTCCAAGCACTTCATCTTCTACGGCCAAGAGATTCGCATGTACGCGCTCATGTACCTGCTGGCGCTTGTCTCGTGGTTTTTATTGCACGCCGCGCTGCAGCATAAGCGTTGGGCGTGGATACTCCACGCCATCGCCAATCTGCTCCTCATGCAGACGCACCTGCTGGGCCTGTGCAACCTCGCCGCACAGTTCGTCTTTCTCGTCCTCCTGGATTGGCGTGCCGTCCGCCGCATTGTCACATGGTGTGCGGCACACGCGATTATCGCGCTTACGGTCTTGCCCTGGTTGCTTCAATACAAAAGCTTTGACAGGGGCCTCGGCTGGATTCCCATGCCGGGTATCGGCACGCTTGCCAACACTTTTCTTCTCGTGTACACCGGCTCAACCTACGCCGACGACTATCCCTTGCCGATTGTACCCATGTGGTTTAGCGCCGTGATTGCCGTGCCGGCTGCGGTACTGGGGCTCCGCGCGCTGCTGCGGGACAAGGAAAAAAAGGCCACTGCACTTATGCTTCTTTGCTGGATGGTCACCCCGCCCGCGCTGATGTTCCTTGCATCGCACATCCTGGTCCCGAGCTACGTCGATCGCTACGCGCTTTATGCCGCGTTCCCTGCATTCATTTTCATAGGATGCGGGTTCGCCGCAATGCCCCGTCCCGCGCGATATACTTTCTGCCCGCTGCTTATCGCGCTCTACACGTTTGGCGTGTCGCAAATTCAACGGCCCATGAGACCCGACATTCGCAGCGCAGCCGACTACATCCGCTTCGATCGCGAACCAACCGATCACCTTATTGCGCGCGGAATGGGCTACGAGCTCTGCCTTGATGTGTATTTTCCAAACATCGAGAAAGCGGGTTTACTGCAGCGCATTCCAACAAAGCGGGCCATCCGCGAGGTGCAGCGGGGCCAGCGCACATGGGTTGTCATCGATCCGCTGCACGAAGATTTCGCGCGCTGGTGGCAACCGATAGAAGAAGCGATCGCGGACCGCACAATAGTCCTGGAACACGACAGAGTCGCCCCAGGCCCCCGCCCCGTCCGTGTGTTTCTCTTAAAGCCAACCTAATGGATCGGGGTTCTGCGTTTACACGATCTTCATTGCCACCGCGCTACTGAGAGCAACAGAATTAGCGCGTGATCGGCTATACAGCCTCAACCCCGGTGTCCAACGTCTCACGCACTGTCCGCGTCAGCTCCGATGCGCCAAATGGCTTTGCCAAATAGACGTCCGAGGCGTGTTTGATACCGTGCCGGCTTAACGCCTCGTCCGTGTAACCTGACATGTACACGCACTTCAGCGCAGGTCGGCCAACCAGCATGCGCTCCAGGAGATCCTTGCCGTTTAAACCCGGTAGCACCACGTCCGTCACCACAATATGGATCTCGGGGTCGTAGTTCTTCGCCAGCATAAACGCTTCTTCGCCGCTCGATGCCGCGAGCACGTGATATCCGCTACCCTCCAAGATACGTTTGCACATCGCTCGCACGTACTCGTCATCCTCGACAACGAGCACCGTTTCCGATCCACGCCGCTGCTCCTTTCGCACAGGCCTCTGCACGACAGTTGGCGCTTCATTGCTTTGTGGCAGATACACCTTGAAGGTGGACCCCAACCCAAGTTCGCTATACACGTGTACATACCCTCCCGATTGCCGCACAATCCCATACACCGTTGCCAACCCAAGACCCGTGCCCTTTCCAAAATCCTTGGTTGTAAAATAAGGCTCAAAGATCCGCGCCTGCACTTCCCGCGACATCCCCTCTCCGTTGTCCGACACGCACAGCAAAATATACTTCCCTGGCGCTATGTCCGATTGCCCATGCACGAACGACGCGTCAATGTCCGATTCCCGCACTTCGACCGTAATCTTCCCCCCGCGCGGCATCGCGTCCCGGGCGTTCACCACAAGGTTTACGATCATCTGCTCCAGCTGGCTCCTGTCCGCAAACACTTTTGCCGGGACATTTCCGAGTTCAATTTGAAGTGCAATGTCCTCCCCGATAATGCGGTTCAACATGCGTTCGAGTTCGCTCACGATTCCGTTTAGATCGTGCACGCATTCGTCCAGCAATTGCTTTCGGCCGAACGTAAGCAACTGGTGCGTCAATGATCCAGCGCGCTCCGCTGTCTCCGCGATCTCCATCGCCAGTTTGCGTGACTCGGTGTCACTCTGAATCGACTCCATCAAGCTCGTACTGTTCCCCAGAATCAACGTCAACAAATTGTTGAAATCGTGTGCTACACCACCGGCAAGTTTGCCAAGTGCCTCCATCTTATGCTGATAACGCACCTGGTCCTCGAGCCGTTTTCGCTCGACCCCCACTGCGATTGTTCTTGCAATCGAATCCAGCGCATCCAAGATGCTCTGCTTGAACGGCATCCGCCCAAACATCGCCATTACGCCGACGAGTTTGTTCCCCACCATCAGCGGAAACCCCGCGAACGCGACCATTCCCTCCTTTCTTGCCCACTCCGGATCGCGTATACGCGCATCATGCTGCACATCATTTGTCAGGTGCGGCTTGCGCTCCTGCGCGATATACCCTATCTTTCCCGCGCCGATTTCAATTTTGCTGAATTCGCCGTCCGTCCGCGTATAGCATCCTGCGCTCGCTCGCAAGATAAGGCTGCGACCGCTTGGATCAAGTGTCCAAATCCGCGCAAACGCAGCATTCAAGTTGCGCACCAGCGACTCCGCGCAAAGTTGCAGCATTCCCTGTAACGATAACGATTCCGCCACAGCGAGACTCACGTCCGATGTGAGCGCCACCAACGCCCCATTTCGCTGATACATGTTGTCCCGAAACACCGATATCCGCCCAATCGGCCGATCCCCCGGATCGCGCAACACCGTCGTTGTGCAATCGACAGGCACCTCCGTTTTCGCCTTGTCGATCAGCACCGTCTCCGTGGACAAGTTGACGATTGGCCCCTCTTGCTCTCCGTATAAATTAATCCGTTTTCCATTCCCTTTGTTGACGAGCTGCAGTACATGCTCAACCTGCGAGCCAATCGCCTTTTCACGCGGCCAAGCGGTGATCAGTTCCGCGCAACGGTTGAACGAACGAATTGTCCCCTCCAGATCCGAGACAATTACTGCGACGGTGTCGTCGTGGGTAATTCCGCCAAACCAATGTTCAATACGCCGCAGCCGCGTTTCCATCCGGTGTTTGTACAACGCCATCTCGATGTTCGCCCGGATTTCTCGCTCGGTGAACGGCTTGACGATGTACGCAAACGGCTCCGTGACCGCCGCGCGCTCCAGCGTCTTGTCGTCGGTGTATGCCGTCACATAGATCACCGGCGTATGACATTGCGAGCGTATCTCCGTAGCCGCTTCAATCCCGTCCATCGCGCCTTTCAAGACAATGTCCATCAACACCAGGTCTGGGTGCGTGGCCCTGCAAAGTTCGATTGCCTCTGCGCCAGACCCCGCTACGCCGCATACGGCATAGCCCAATCCTGTCAGCCGGGCCTCCAACTCGCGCGCGATGATGATTTCGTCATCCACGACCAGTATCTTCGCGGCACTCACGACTCAGTTCCTCTCTTTATAAACCAGCTCGTTGAATTCAATGCGAAACGCCGTGCCATGATTGGCAACCGTCTCCACGCGTCCATCCAACTGCCGCGCCAAATCGCTCACCAGCTTCAACCCCAGCGATCGCGACTTCTTCACGTCAAAGCTCGCCGGCATCCCTACGCCGTCGTCTTCGACAGTCAGGGCAAACCTCTTTGGTGCGATCTGCTGTATGTGCACCAGGACCCGGCCGTGGCCGCCGTTTGGAAATGCGTACTTCAACGCGTTCGACACCAGTTCATTCACAATCAACCCGCACGGAATCGCCGTATCGATCTCGATGCTCACGTTGTCCACGGTCACTTCGATAGACACGGCATCCTTGCCAACCCCATAGGTATGCTGCAGGTCCGTAACCAAGTCCCGGATATACTCCGGCAGATCGATCTTGCCCAGCTCAGGCGTGCGATAAAGCTTCTCATGGATCAGCGCGATCGATTTCACCCGCCCCTGGCTCTCTTGCAAGAGCTTGATTACGTTTTGGTCCGCCGTATAGGTGGATTGCAGAAACAGCAGGGAGGAGATCACCTGGAGATTGTTCTTGATGCGGTGATGTACTTCTTTCAAGTACATTTCGCGCGCTTCGAGCGCCTCGGTCTCGATGCGTCTACGTTCGGTTACATCGCGCACCACGCCCAAGACCAAGTGTACTTCGGAAGTGGTCATCGGGCTGAGCATGATGTCTACGGGAAACTCAGTCCCGTCTTTACGCAATCCGTACAGCTCAAGACCAGCGCCCATGGTCCTTGTGCGTGGGGCCGCGATGTATCCGGATCGATGACTGATGTGCCCTGCCGAAAGACGTTTCGGCACGAGAATTTCGATGAGTTGTCCGACCAACTCGGCACGCGAGTACCCAAACATCTTCTCTGCCTGCGCGTTCGCTTTAGCGATGCGGCCGTCCTCATCGACAACCAGCATCGCATCCGGCGCAAACTCGAAGATGCGGTACATAATTTCCGGATTCTCTGCTGCGCCACCCGCAAGGGGCCAGCCGTCCGGATTATGATGCTGCTCGGTACCCAACCGGTTGCACCTCGCACACCCGTCCGCGACGTTTGTAAACATACCAAGAATACTACACAATTAGCAATGATTTTAATGCAAATACGGATAAATGAAACATCGATAGTCCGGGTAGGCGCGCTCGCCAACGAGTGTATTCTCATGGCAAACGCAGATGTTGTATTCAGCGGGCCAAGTGACCACAAGGAATCGAAAGTCAGTAGAGACGTATTACACCTGAGGTCCCATGATCTCGATGAAACGGCGCGCTTGGGTAGAGACCGTGCGGCCCTTGCGCATGACGACGCCGTAGGTGCGGTTCGGGAACCACTTGCTTACGGGGATGACCGCGAGCTTTTCGTCTCCAGTGATGCAGATGCTCATGACAATGGAGATGCCGAGGCCGAGTTCGACGTAGGTCTTGATCACTTCCCAGCCACCGACTTCGAGTTTAACGTTGTGCGGGAGGCCATGTTTGGTGAATTCAGTCTCGACAATGCGCCATGTGCTCAACTCGCGCGGTGGAAGAATTAGCGGATGCTTGCTGATTTCTGCCAATGTCACGCGCTTGCGGTTGGCGAGCGGATGATCGAGCGCGGTGATCAGCAGCGGTTCATAGGACACGATGGGATGGAAGTCGATGTCGTCGGGTATCTCGAGTAAGGGTCCGACGCAGAAGTCCACCTCGCCATCGCGCAGCAGCGCGAGCCCCGCTTGGCCCGTCACATTGTGAATCTTCACCTCGATCTGCGGATAAGCCTTCACAAACGCTTCGACAAACTTGGGCAGCACATAAAGGATGGTGGAGCCGCCGGCCGCGAAGTCCACGCGCCCGCGGTTCACGGAACTGCGCTGGGCTTGGAAATCCTCATGAATGGAATCGATGCCTTCTACCAAGGGGCGTGCAAGTTCGAGTAGCAGGTGACCGTCGGGCGTAAGGTCAATGCGCGGTCCGCGTCGTTCAAACAGCGTCACGCCAAGTTCCCGTTCCAGCGCTTGAATTTGGAGTGATACCGAGGGTTGCGAGAGGTATAGTCGTTCGGCAGCCTTGGACATACTACCGGAGCGGGCTGCCTGGCAGAATCCGCGTAACTGCAACAGGCGGTTGTGTTTATAGCGGGCTTGAAGCTTTGGCATGTCGCAGTCCTTGTAAGCGTAATTCCGATTGCCCTCGGGGTACGGGTAGCGTATAGTTGCCGTGTAGGATTTCGCGAGTGGCCATCATCAGGCCGGCTCGGCTGGAGTATGTATCGCCCTCCGAGGGCCAGATGAGGAGTCTCGTATGTATCGTAAAATGAATGCAGCTCGATTGCTACTAACCGGGATTGGCGTTGCGCTGTTACTTGCCGCTCCAAACCACGAGGTAGCGGCCGGAAACAACAAAGTCGACGATGGCAGCTTTGAGGCAGGGCGCGACGGCGGATTCTGGGTTGAGAAATCGGTGAACTTTGGCACTCCGATTTGCAGCTTCGCCGTGTGCGGCGACGGCTCAGGTACGGCGGAGGCGCGAACCGGCAGCTTCTGGGCCTGGTTTGGGGGAGCGGCAGAAAACGAAGAAGTCAGCAGCCTCACGCAAAAGGTGAAATTTCCTTCCGGCGGTACTGCGGTACTGCGCTTTTACTTGTGGATTGGGGACAAGGGAGAGGACGCCAGCAACAAAGACTATCTCAAAGTCCTGATCGATGGGGAAAAGGTCTTCAGCGTCAAGGAAAACAATACCAAGTATGACGAAGGTTACGTACTCGTTGAGAAGGACGTAAGTCAGTTTGCTGATGGTCAGAAGCATAAAGTGCAGTTCAAGAACAAGTGTTTTGGCGATACCGTAACCAATCCACTGCAAAGCGATAACTCTAATTTTAATGTAGACGATGTGAGCATTACCGCCGACTGAGGCAACGCAAAGGAATTACGCAGGGCGGGTTGGCCCCACAATGGCCAACCCGCCCCATTATTTTGTGGCGCTACAGGGATTTACTGTGCTATAGTTATCGAAGAGGGGTGGAGGGAGAATCTCATGGGCGCATTTTCTCGCGGTATTCATTGCGTTTTTTTAGCAGCAATCCTCTGTTGGGCAGCGCTCTGTGCGCAAGGAGCAGGATTGGATTTCTCACCGCCTGCCCCGCTCAACCAAGATGCCGATACCCTTGAAGAAAGCAGTACGGCAGTAAAAACCGATGGCAAAGGTCATTGGGTTGCGGCATGGACATCCGGTCCTGCACCCAACGAAGAAACCGATATCTTGGTTTCGCGTTCGTCGAACAATGGCGAAACTTGGACCGATCCTGTCCCCTTGAACAATAACGCGGCCACCGATTCTGCGCTTGATGGATGGGTAAATCTTGCAACGGATTGTGCCGGGAATTGGCTCGCAGTTTGGACATCACAGGCAGAGGGTGAAGACTTCGACCTTTTGTCGGCGCGATCGACCGATAACGGGGCCACTTGGACCGACCCTGTGCCCGTGACTCAAAACACGGGCAGCGAACTCATCCATAGCCTTGCCACCGACAAGAACGGGGTGTGGATGGTCGTGTCAGAGACTACAGATACGCTCGGAGACGAGATCGGCCCCGATCAGGAACTGCTCGTGATGCGCTCTACGGACAACGGGGCGACATGGTCCCCGCCCAGATGGCTGAATACGAATGCCCCAACAGACAATCGCAACGATTATGAACCGAGCATTGCGGTCGATGTGCGTGGCCTTTGGATCGTATCTTGGTATGCTGATCAAGGCGACGACTTTAGAATTTACATTGCGCGCTCCTCAAACGCCGGTGTGACCTGGAGCAGTCCGTCCGCTCTCAATTCCACTCCACTTGATTACAGTGAGGGAGCGTCCCTCCTTACTGCGACGGACAGCAAAGGACATTGGGTTGCGGCTTGGAACGCGATTAATCTCAGCGGTAATGAAGTCCGCATCCTTGCGTCTCGATCGACCGATGGCGGGCAAACGTGGTCGGCCGCCAAACCAATTAATCCCAATTCCGCAAACGACTCCAATTTTGACTACCTAATGGCGCTCGCCACTGACGAACACGGAAATTGGGTCGCCGCATGGGTATCAGAAGACCAACTTGACGACGCGTTGGAATCAGATATCGAGGCTGCGTTTTCCACGGACAATGGAGAAACGTGGTCGCAACCCGTACCAATAGATACATCCGATGATTCGAGCAACGAAGATGACTACTTTCCCAGGCTTGCAGCCGATGGTAGTGGAAATTGGGTTTGCACGTGGGACTCGTTTAGTTGGGACGGTGGACCGTTCGCAAGCGTTTATGTCGCGCGCGCATTCCTGCCGATAAATACAGCAAGCCTTAAAGTCCTCGTTCCTAACGGCGGAGAGAAGTGGAAGCAGGGGAGCAAGCACGCATTAATCTGGGAACCTTCCGCGAAGGGAGGTGCGGTGCGAATCGAACTGCGCAGAAACAGTGGCAACCCGATTGTGATCCACGCTGCCACGCCGGATGATGGTGAATTCGCCTGGAAGGTCCCTAAGGACATCACTCCAGGTCGCGGCTACAAGATAACCGTTAGCGCCGTTAACGATGCCGAGCTAACCGACCAAAGCGATTCGGACTTTCGCGTCAAACCGAAAAAGCCGTAACTTTGCCCCATAGCTTACTATAATCCAAGCCAATAGTGAGTATTGAAATAATTGGCTTGCCTTATAGTATACCTACTGGTAAGTTAAGAGCATCCCGCCGTAGGCGGGATAGGGCAAAGGGCTATTTTTTCTTATGGCAGCACAAGTCGAGTCCGCTGCGCGTTTGCGTGACAGCGGGATACAATTAACGGCGCCACTTACTCCCGAGTTCGCCGAGATACTTACCGCCGAAGCGCTCGAATTCGTCGCAAAGCTGGCGCGTTTTGCTGAACCGCGGCGACAGCAGCTACTGGCACGGCGCGCGGAACGACAGCGCGAGTTTGATGCGGGGAAGCTTCCCGATTTCCTTTCTGAAACCAAACACATCCGCGAGAGTGAGTGGAATATCGCTTCAATTCCGGCCGACTTGCAAGATCGACGTGTCGAGATTACTGGCCCGGTCGATCGGAAGATGGTGATTAATGCGCTGAATAGCGGCGCGAAAATGTTTATGGCCGACTTCGAGGATTCGCACTCCCCCACTTGGGAGGCCACCATCGAAGGCCAGATCAATATGCGCGATGCGGTTGATCGCACTATCGCGTACTCGAGCCCCGAAGGTAAATCGTATAAGTTGAACGAGAAGACCGCGACGCTGCTGGTGCGTCCTCGCGGCTGGCATTTGAACGAGAAGCATTTCATCGTCGATGGAAAGCCCTCGCCGGGCGGCATCTTTGACTTTGGTCTGTACCTCTTTCATAACGCCAAGAACCTGATCGCGCGCGGCACGGGTCCGTACTTCTACCTTCCGAAAATGGAAAGCCATCTCGAAGCGCGTTTGTGGAACGACGTCTTCTGTCTGGCACAGGACGAACTCGGTCTACCGCGCGGAACGATCAGAGCGACGGTGCTCATCGAGACAATTCCCGCTGCATTCGAGATGGACGAGATCCTTTACGAACTGCGCGAGCATTCCGCGGGGTTGAACTGCGGGCGCTGGGACTACATCTTCTCCTGCATCAAACGCTTCAAGAACCATCCAGAACGGGTGTTCCCTGATCGCGCGCAGGTCACGATGACGACGCACTTCATGCATTCGTATTCGTTGCTCGCGATCAAGACCTGTCACAAGCGCGGCGCGCACGCGATCGGCGGCATGGCCGCGCAGATTCCGATCAAGAACGATCCCGCGGCCAATGATGCCGCGCTTGCTAAGGTGCGCGCGGACAAGACGCGCGAGGCCACGGACGGACATGACGGCACCTGGGTCGCGCATCCTGGTCTTGTGCCCATTGCGATGGAAGAGTTCGACAAGGTAATGAAAACGCCGAACCAAATCCATCGTTTGCGCGAGGATGTGAACGTGAGCGCGGCGGACCTGCTCGCCATTCCCGAGGGTGCGATTACGGAGCAAGGCTTGCGCGTGAATGCGAGCGTGGGCATTCAATATATGGAAGCGTGGTTGCGCGGGACGGGCTGCGTACCGTTGTACAACCTGATGGAAGACGCTGCGACGGCGGAGATCTCGCGTGCGCAGGTGTGGCAATGGGTGCACAACCCGCGCGGCGTCTTGAACGACGGGCGCAAAGTCACGATGGATCTTTTCCGGCAAATTGTAAAAGAAGAGTTGGAGAAAATTCGCAAGGAAGTCGGCGACGCGCGCTATACGAGCGGCAAGTACGAACTCGCCGCACGCATGTTCGACGAGATTATTGCGAGCGATCAACTGGAAGAATTCCTAACGTTGCGGGCATACGAGCAGTTGGATTAAGGAGGGCAATCATCATGCAAACCGTCGAGGAAATGGCCGTCGCATTGGAAGAGCGGGTAAATCGACACGACATCGACCGCGAGGAAGCGCGCGCGTTGCGCGACTCGTGGGAAGGCGATGAGCGCTGGCGTGGGATTGTACGGCCTTACACGGCGGAAGATGTGTTGCGCTTTCGTGGCACGGTGAAGATCAGTCACACCTTCGCGGAGATGGGCGCGGAACGCCTGTGGCACCTGCTGCACACGGAAGCGTACATTCCCGCGCTGGGCGCGATGTCGGGCAACCAAGCGGTGCAACAGGTGGAAGCCGGTTTGAAAGCGATTTATCTCAGCGGCTGGCAGGTTGCGGCCGACGCGAACCTCGCGGATCAAATGTATCCCGATCAGAGTTTGTATCCGAGCAACAGCGTGCCGGCGGTGGTACGCAAGATAAACAATGCGCTGCGGCGCGCGGACCAGATTCAAGTGCTCGACGGACGCAAGCACGGGCCGTATTGGTATGCGCCAATCATCGCGGACGCGGAGGCCGGTTTCGGCGGGCCATTGAACGCGCACGAGCTGATGAAGTCGATGATCGATGCGGGTGCCGCGGGCGTACACTTCGAGGACCAACTTGCCTCCGCGAAGAAGTGCGGGCACATGGGCGGCAAGGTACTCGTCCCCACGCAGGAGTTCATCGTGAAGCTGATCGCTGCGCGGCTCGCGGCGGACATCTGCGGCGTGCCAACGCTGCTCATCGCGCGCACGGATGCGGACTCCGCGAAACTGCTCACGTCCGATATTGATCCGCGCGACCAGCCGTTCCTCACGGGCGATCGGACCTCGGAAGGTTTCTATACGATCAAAGGAGGCGTCGATATGGCGATCGCGCGCGGTCTTGCCTACGCGCCGTTCTCGGACATGATCTGGTGCGAGACCTCCACGCCGAGCATCGAAGAAGCGAAGAAGTTCGCCGAAGGGATTCACGCCAAGTTCCCCGGCAAACTGCTTAGTTACAACTGCTCACCATCTTTCAACTGGAAACGAAACCTTGACGAAACGACCATCGCAAAGTTCCAGCGTGAACTCGGCGCGATGGGTTACAAGTTCCAGTTTGTCACGCTCGCGGGATTTCATTCGCTCAACCTCGGCATGTTCAACCTCGCGCGCAGTTACCAGAGCGAAGGCATGGCCGCGTATTCCCGCTTCCAGGAAAAAGAATTCAAATACGAAAAAGGTAGCGGCTACATGGCGACCACGCACCAGAAATTTGTCGGCACCGGCTATTTCGACCGAATCATGGAGGCGATCTCCGGCGGTGCTTCGTCGGTTACTGCGCTTGATGGATCTACCGAAGAAGCGCAGTTCGAAAAGGGCGGCAACGGAAAACACTAATACGAAGATCAAAGCAGAGCTTTTCAAGAGCGCTTTTCCAAGCAGATCTTGGTAACGAGTTCTGAACGGCGGCAACGGCAACCATTAATTACATCTCGAACAGACCAGCATCCTGGTCTTGCAGTCCGAGGGGAAGCAACGCCCGGCCACGCGCCGGGCGTTTGCGTTTCATTCGCTCTGGCGCGAAGGGACACAACGCATACACTTGGCGAGTGGCGTGCGTGCGGCGACATCTTCCATAGTTATAGCTCAGCGCGTTGCACTTTATGTGTGATTTCGCACGCGAAACGACCCTTATTTGTTTGTCTTGACAGCGAATGATAATTGGGAGCATCAAGGCCGCTAAGAACCTGCCTTACAATGATTTCCAGTCTTAATCGTAAAAAAGGGTGTGACTCTATTCTTTAGGTGAGCAGACTTTAAGTGGCCATCATCCGGCACCAGGCTGAGGTAGGTTCCTACCGATAAACTCAGAATCCAATGACCTCATTATGGTGTGTAACAACGACACTACGTAGCGCGACCTTCACGGACAATTGTTGGGGTTGACGAAGTACTCCGTGTAGCGAGTTGTTTGCCGTATGAATTGGTCCAGTCTAGCGATTCGAGAATGGTCGTTGTCGTTGCGACAGCACGGCGCAAAGAAATGGCGCGGCAAGTGGTGGCCATTCATTGTTCTTCTCACGCTGACCGCGCAGTCTTGCCCCGTGCAAGTGCATCCGCGGCCTCGGGTAATCTTCACGCAACAGCAATTGCTCGCGCCGCCCAGTGCCACAGCTGATTTTGCCGCGCATGCGCGCGTGTTGGCGCGGCAGCAGAACATTGAGGCTTTTATTATTGAACGGCCCGCATACAGCGGTGGCGAGGAGATGAAGATTGCGGTGATCTATCCGACGCCGCAGGGCGATGCGAAGGCGCCGTTGCTGCGGCCGGTGGTGATCGCACCTGGATTCAGCGCGGGTGCGAGTTTGTACCTTGGTTACGCGTGCGAGTTGGCCAAGCGCGGGTTCGTAGTGTTTATGCCGGATTACAAAGGCGACTTTGTGCACTTCTTTGGTTTGGAATTTCTTCGCGATCCGGTGGTCAACACGGCGACACCGGAGTTCGCTCAATGTGTTCAAGGTCTCATCGTGGACCTTGCGGCACATACGGGTAACGAAGTCGATGCGCAATTCGTGTGGGAAGTGTGGGGTAAGTTTTGGGAAGGCGAGATCAAAGATCAGGCCGTTGCGGATCTGATACGGAAGAATCTCTTCGCATATCGCGACTATTCGCTTGACGCTACGGTGTGTTCTGTCTTCGACGTTGCCGAGGATTCAGAATCGCCGTTGTTCGGTCACATCGACACGAACAAGATTGGACTCGAAGCGCATTCGCTTGGCGCGGATGAAGTGATGCAGGCGCTTTTGCGGCGCTATGGCGAACCGCAACGTGCGTGGACGGACAATATCGGCGTCACAATCTTAAAAGGCGGTACCGTGTTCCTGCATGATGAGGCGAGCGTGAGGACCATCACAACGCCAACCTTTTTTATGAACGGAGAGTATGACGACCCCTCCGGAATCATGGAAGTTACATGGTCACGCTACAAGATGCTTGACGCGCCGACGGGTTACTTCACGCTGGACAATTGCGGGCACATGGTGTTTGTCGATCCGCCGATTGGCTTTTTCGGAGACAAGCTTGTGCCGCTATTCGGTCAATTTTACGATGTGCATTGGGACGAGTTTGTGCGCAACCGCGCGGCGATTGTCGATATCAGCGCGACGCTGTATGACGCGTACCTCGCGAGCGATTCTGATGCGCTTGGAAAAGTGCACGACGGCGCGATGGAGTTTTCCGGAACTTACGAGACGCGGAATCTGTGAAAGTTTTCAAGAGAATGGGTCTATCGCCTTGACACCCACACGCCGGAAGTCGCGCACGTCTCGGGTTGCGATCGTCAGTTTGTAGGCGCGCGCGGTGGCTGCGATCATGCTGTCCGTAAGGGGCATAGGGTGTCCCGAGCGCCGCAAATTCGCCATGAGTTCCGCCCAGTGTCTACTTACCATGCGGTCCCATGCTACGCATTCGATTGTTGCCGCTACTGAGTCAAACCAGTTCTGCAAGCGAGTTCGCTTGGCGCTTTTCGGCAATGAGAAGATGCCAAACTGGAGTTCGCCTAGAATGATGGGGTCAACCAGTAGTTCGCGTTCGTGCGCAGTCAACCATTCAATAACGTTTTGATTGGGTATTTTGCGGGTGGGTTCGCTCAAGACATTTGTATCGACAAGATACATCATTCAAATTTGGACGGTTGGATCGATTCGGTAGACTCACCCAAAGCGCGTTGCGGTTTGAACCAGTCTTTGACGGGACAGGACAGCAGGAGTTTTACTAAACCTGCATTGCGCGGTGGAGATTTGCGCTTCAGCCGGTATTCACCGGGTTTTACGCGACGTATATCAAATTCCTGGCCAGGCTGAATGTTGTCTTGCCGGCGAATTTCCGCAGGCAAGACGAGTTGGCCCTTGCTTGAGATTGACGTTTTCATAAGTGGTAAGATAACGTCTTACTTGATAGCTTTTCAACCAAATTGGCAGAGGGATTCTTGTGTACATGACCACTTCATTTCACCCGCCGCAGCGTATATTGATGGGGCCTGGGCCCTCGGACGTTAATCCACGGGTCTTGGCGGCGATGGCGCGGCCTACATTGGGCCACCTCGATCCAGAGTTTATTCGGATGATGGACGAGGTAAAGGCTTTGCTGAAGTATGCGTTTCAGACGCAGAACGAAATGACCTTTGCCGTGTCGGCGCCGGGTTCCGCGGGGATGGAGTGCTGCTTTGTGAACCTCGTCGAGCCGGGCGACACGGTTGTTGTTTGTCAGAACGGCGTGTTTGGTGGGCGCATGAAGGAGAACGTAGAGCGTTGCGGCGGCACGGCGGTGATGGTGCAGGACGCGTGGGGCGAGCCGGTAGATGTGGATAAGGTTGCGGCAGCACTGAGGACGCATCCAAATACGAAGATTGTTGCGTTTGTGCATGCGGAGACTTCTACTGGTGCGCGGTCGGATGCGCAGGCGATCGTCGCGCTGGCGCAGCAGCACGGAGCATTGACGATTATGGATGCAGTTACGTCGCTCGGCGGGATTCCGGTGACGATGGATGCGTGGGGCGTGGATGCGGTGTACTCGGGATCGCAGAAGTGCCTGTCGTGTTCGCCGGGGTTGTCACCGGTGAGTTTTGGCGAGCGCGCGATTGAGAAAATCAAGGCCCGCACATCGAAGGTGCAGAGTTGGTTTCTCGATTTGCAGTTGGTGATGTCGTATTGGGGCGGTGAGGGCAAGCGGGCGTATCACCATACCGCGCCAATCAATTTGTTGTATGGGTTGCATGAGGCGCTGGTTATATTGCAGGAGGAAGGACTTGAGGCAGCGTGGGCGCGGCATGCGCGAAACCATCAGGCGTTGCTCGCGGGGTTTGAGGCGATGGGGCTGGAATTTGTCGTGCGCGAAGCGTATCGCCTGCCGCAGTTGAATGCCGTGAGTGTACCGGATGGTGTGGATGAGGCGGCGGTGCGCGCGGCGTTATTGAGAGATTATTCGCTGGAGATCGGCGCGGGGCTTGGCGCGATGGCGGGGAAGATTTGGCGTGTGGGATTGATGGGGCATGCGTCGAATCCGAAGAATGTGTATACGTGTTTGGGCGCGATGGATGCGGTGTTGAGTGCGATGAAAGCGCCGGTGAAGAGTGGTGTTGCGGTGGCGGCTGCGAAGCAGGTTTATGCGAATGCGGTTTAGCCACCGATTCGCATAAGTTCATTCTAATCAGAAATGCTCCAACACCGCGTAAACGCGGAACTACGAACCTAAATCGCGGAACGACGAGGGGGCGAATACATGGCTCGAACGACGCGTAGAACCATTCTGCAACTTGGCATCGCGGGGATTCCGGGTGCGCAGTTGTTGTCGCGCGCAGTTGCTTCTGCCGATGAATTGGCGCCGCAGACGCAGAAAGCTGAATCAACTCTCAACAAAGCTTCAGTCTGTTTTCGGATTGGTGAGCCTCTTTGGGCGAATGCTGCGCGCTTTACGGAACTGTTGGATTTGTTTGACGCGAATCGCGGCGTGACGGATGAGGTCACGTTGTTTACGTCGGAGACGCATCCCCCACTTCAACTGGACGAGATATTGCGTCGCGCTGATGTGCTTCGTGACTGCATGGCGGCGGCGCGTGCGCGCGGGTATCGCTCGGGGGTCAACCCACTAGCGACAATTGGGCATCACGAGGAGAATTTGCCGAACTCGCTTGCGGGCGAATACATGCCGATGACGGATCCGAACGGGAATGTGTGCCGGGGATCGTTTTGTCCGAACGATGCGCGACTGCGCGCGTACATTGCGAAGGTCTACGAGGCGCTGGCACTAAGCAAGCCGGATTATATTTGGATCGATGACGATGTACGCCTGTTTGGGCATATGCCTATTGGCGCGTGTTGTTTTTGCGATACCTGCGTGACGTTGTTTTCGGAGCGAATTGGCACTTCATTTACGCGCGATGCATTGCGCGATGCGCTTGGCGGCGGCACTTTGCAGGATCGCTTGAAGCTGCGGCGCGCGTTTTTGCAGCACAATCGCGACACGATCAGCACGCTGTTCAAACTCATTGAAACTACCGTTCACGCGATCGCGCCGGGATTGCCGCTTGGGTTTATGACGGGCGATCGTTTCTATGAAGGGTATGGGTTCGACACGTGGGCGGAGGTGCTTGCGGGGCCTTCGCGCGCGCCGTTGTTGTGGCGGCCTGGCGGCGGTGCGTATCGCGAGGACAAGCTGGACGATTTTCCCGACAAGGCGCATGCAATGGGGCGGCAAGTGTCGGTGTTGCCGGAGTATGTGACGTGCATTCAGTCGGAAGTGGAGAGCTTTCCGTATCAGCGGTTGAAGAAGAGTATTCACGCGACGCAGATGGAGGCGGCTGCGTATATCGCCGCGGGGTGCACGGGCGCGGCGTTCAATGTGTTGTCGATGTACGACGAACCGCTCGGGGAGTATGCGCCGCTGGTTGCGGGATTGAAGGACGCGCGTCCGTTTCTCGACTTACTTGTGGCGCACGGCGGGCGCGTGGCACCGTCGGGCGTTCACAGCGGTTGGAACGAGGACACGTACGCGGCGTCGAATCCTGATGGTGCGTGGTTCGGCGGGCCGGGTGCCCCGGGGAACTGTTTTGAGATTTGGGCCACGGGTTTGCCTGCTGCGTATTCCGCCGCGCACGCTCCTGTGACTGCGTTTGCGGGCGATTCGGTGCTTGCTCTTAGCGATGATGAGATTCGCGCGGCGTTTGCGAAGGGCGTGTATCTCGATGGGCCTGCGCTTACGCGGCTCAATAATATGGGTTACGGCGAACTGACGGGTTTTGCGGTTGAAAACACGGTTACGATTGATTGCATCGAGGAATTTATCGAGCATCCACTCAATGGCGCGTTTGCTGGGCGACGTCGCAATGGTCGGCAATCGTTTTACAAGAATCCTGCGCAGATGTTGCGCGCGACGCGGGATGGCGCGCAGTCGATCTCGCGTTGCGTGGACTACACGTATGCGGAGACGGCGCCGTGCGTGACGGGGGTGTTTGAAAATACGCTTGGCGGGCGGGTTTGCGTGGCGGGCTATTATCCGTGGGAGCAATTACAGAATCTGAGTAAGGCGTCGCAATTGAAATCGGTGATGCGGTGGTTGTCGAAAGATACCTTGCCTGCGTATGTTGCTTCGTATCATCGCGTGAATGTTTGGGCGCGTGAGACGGAGCCGGGTCGTTATGCGATTGCGTTGTTAAACGCCTATCTCGATCCGGCTGCATCGGTTGAAATTGCGGTGCGGACGGAGCGTGGTTCGCTTGCGTTTTACGACAAGCACTGCGCGCGGACGGCGGTGACGGCTACGGTCAATGAAGGCGACTATGCGCGGTTCTTGCTGCCGGGGATCGGGGCGTGGGACGTTGCGTTGATCGTTGTGTAATTCTTTGCCACCGATAGTTACCCATGCACACCGATGAATTCTTGAGAAGGAATTAAGACCGCGTGAACGCGGAACTACAAACCTAATGCGTGATCGTTCGCTGCTGTTGGTACAATTAGCGGCATTGCGCGATCGGAGGCACAGTTAGGCAATGAGACCACTTCGGTATTCGATAAATCTGACGTTGGACGGGTGTTGCGATCATCGTGTGGGGATTCCGGATGAAGAATTGCATCGCTACTCGGCGGAGATTATTGAACGAGCAGATGCGCTGATCTTTGGGCGGGTGATTTACCAGATGATGGAGGTCGCGTTTCGGACGCCGGCGTGGGAAGCGTATCCGGCGTGGATGCATCCCTTCGCGCAGACGATTGACGCTGCGAAGAAGTACGTTGTATCGAGCACGCTGGAGCGGGTGGATTGGAACGCGGAGTTTTTGCGCGGGGATTTGCGAGCGGCCGTTGAACAACTCAAGCGGGAACCGGGGAATGGCTTATACACCGGCGGTGTGATGCTGCCGATGGCGTTGGCGGAGCTGGGGTTGATCGACGAGTTCGAATTCATCGTACACCCGAGAATCGTTGGGCATGGGCCAGCGATATTCGCAGGGTTATCGAAGCATGTGGATTTGAAACTTGTCGGCAGAAAAGATTTTGCGTCGGGGGCGGTAGCGCTGCGGTATGAGCCGAAATGACTGGGGCGTCAATTACGACCAAGGACTACTCTTGACTTCTGAAGTACAACGTCAGCTCAATGTATTATTGGGTATGCCGCTTTGGTCGGCCGGGCGCGCCGCAGAAATGCTTTGGCTGCAGCTCGGTGCTCATGTTACTGCGCCGACTCCCCGCGATTTAAATCGGATCACTGGTGAATATGCGCTCCATTTGCAATGCCCATGGCGCCTGTCAAATAGCAATGGAATGATTGTAGGGGCGACGGATATTTACATACCGTCCGACCAATTTATTGACGACGAAGATTTTGATTGGGATGTTCAGGGGGCTTCGGTTGCAGATGTAAAACTAACCGACTGGATTTCAGCGAATTCGCGCAATCCTCTGACCGTTGAAGAAGCCATTGCGGATCATTGCGGCGGATTTATGCTCAGATTGTCAAATGGTGATTTATTTGAAGCGTTTACGTGCACGTCTAGTGCCAGCCATGAGGATGAACAATGGCGTCTACTCCAGCCAGCGAAGGAAACGAAGCATTTTGTAGTCACGAATAACGGATTGATAGGCGAATAAGAACAAATGCGCCCGGCGTGGAGGCCGGGCGCTACATGGACAGACTGGCTTGTTAATCGCGGCGTTTAGAAGTTTAGTTCTAACGTGGCGATTTTTTTCTTGGTTAAAGGGATGGACAAAGTTTTGCCGGTTGGTTTTAGTTCTTTGCGGCGTTCTTCGTTTAGGTTTGTTAGCCAGGCTTTTTTTATTGGCTTGGCGAAGGTCAGTTTTGCGGTGACTGTTTTTGCTTCGGGGTTGAAGATGCGGACGGTGTAGGAGTCTTCGCGGTCTTCGTGTTGTTTGAAGGTGGTGAGTTGGACGTTGCCGCCGCTGATGGTCAGGAAGCTTTGGGATTTCGGGAGCGTGCCTTTGTGGGGGCCGCATTGTGCCGGGTCTAGCGGGAGGTTGAGTTCTTCCGCTTCTTTGAATGCGCCGTTGGTCCAGTCGCCTTTGTGGGGGTAGATGCTGTAGGTCCATTCGTGGGGGCCGATGCATTGCGCTAGTTCCATTTCGGGGTGGACTTCCCAGCGTCCGAAGATCGGGCAGTTGCGGAACGTGTAGGCGCGGAACAAAGTGATGCCGAGGGTGCGTTCGGCGTTGTCCGCTGCTTCATATTCGCGGATGCCGGTGTTGAGGATCGCAAATCCTTTTTTGCCATCGCTGAGATCGACGAAGCGATACATCGGATATTGCGGATTCGTGCGGCCGTAGTAGGCGTTGCCTTTTCTCACGGTGATGTCGCGGGCGATCACGTCGAAGGAGGCCTCGGCGTGGGATTCTTTTGCTTTCAGGTTTGTTGGGAACATCACGCGGAGGCGATGGTTCCGGCATTGGTTGTCGAGTGAGGTCGTCACATCGAGGCGGCGCTGTCCCGCGCGGAGCGTGAAGCGGCTGGTGACGATCATCGTGCGGCGCTCTTTCGTGCGATTGGTGTGATCGTTGGCGTCCATGCGGAATTGCGCGGTGAGTTCGTCGTCGATGCCTATGGGGATTTCCATGTGGTATTCGACGCGGACGCGCGCGAGCAGTGGGCCGGCTTCTTCGAGCACGATGACGCTGGGCGAACCGTGCGAGGTGATTGTTTCGTTGCCGTGCGGCTCCATGTGGATCCAGGAGTGGCCGGTTTCGCCGGTGTCTTCTAGATAGTGCAGGCCGCTGTAGGTCTGCTTCGTCTCCTTGTGCGTGATGTCGAGTGTGCCGTCGCTGTTGAACTTCACGCGGAGGAATTCGTTTTCGATCACGTTGGTTTCGGTCGCGAGCGAGCCGGGTTCGTATTGCCACTTGGCTTCACGCACAACGTGATAGGTCTTGTATCCGAACGCGGGGATCTCATCGACTTCAATGTGGCATAGCACGCGTTGCGCGGGGAGTTCTATCGAGATATCTTGCAGGTTGCGGATGAGCGCGCCCCATTCGAACTGTTCTTTGCGTTGGATGCGGGCAACTTTCTTGCCATCGGGCGTGCGGATGCTGAACGCGTCGTAGCCCATGTTCGCGGGCATGTCGATATAACACGACACAACGCCGCTGCGCGAGAACGGGCATGGATTGAAGACGGTAAGGACGGTGTCCTTCTTGTCGAGATCGGAGTTGTCGATCGCGATTTGCACCGCGCCCATGCCGCGGCGCGCGAGGCCGTCGCTGATGATGCCGATCTGATCAAAGCGGAAGAGGGAGTCCTTCTCCATTTGATCGATGCCACCACCGGTGATGGTGTCGTGCGGATGGTTTTGGAGCAGCAGTTTCCAACACTTGTCGAGCGCGGTCTTAAGGTATTCGCCGCCGGCCATTTTGCCGATCGCGCTCCACGGCTCCGCGAGTCGCTGCAACTGGATTTCGGCCTTGTGGTTCGCGCGTTTGAGGCGCGTGCGCGCGCTGATGACGTCACCCATGAGGTGCGTCCATTTGCCGGTGGAGCCCGGGTCGCGGCTTTCGCCGGTGAGCACGGCGGGGTTCTTCACCTCTTTGCGCATCGCGTCCATGTAAGTTTTGAGATCGGAGAACTTGATCTCGTGTTCGGGCAACAGTTTTTGGCAGAGCTTCATGATGCGCGACTCTTCGGGATCGGGATCGCTGGTGTCGAAGCCTTGCATGCAGCAGATCTGCGAAGTGGTGAAGTGTTCCGATTCGTCTTTGACGAGTTTGAGCAACTGATCGCGGATCGGTTTTTCGTTCCACTGTTTGATGTGTTTGTCGAGGACGTAGTAGTGCTCGCGCGGTTTATCCACGCCGGCGAGACGGAACGGCGCAGCGCCGCGGTCCCAATCGTAACGCGCGAAGACGTCATCTGAACCGTAGCGCAGGACGCGGTAGACATAGATGTAATAGCTGAAGCGGCTCATGGTGCCGAAGCGCATGCCAAGGAGGCGCGAGCCGTCGGGGCCTTCGAGGATGAACTCGCTTTTCTCGACGTTGATACCGCGGTAGAAAATGATCGTATCGATGTCGAAGCCCTGGTAGATCTGCGGCATCTGCGAGGTCTGGCCGTAGCCGAAGGGCGTGTAGCCGACTTTCGCGACTTTACCATAGCTTTCTGCAACGCGGTGGCCGACGGTGAGGTTGCGCACGAGCGATTCACCACTTACGAGGTATTCTTCGGGAAGCGAGTACCATGGGCCAACGATGAAACGGCCGGACTTGACGTGTTTCTCAATGGTGGCGCGTTTCTCAGGGCGGAGTTCGAGGTAGTCCTCGACGCAGAGCGTCTGGGAGTCCATGGTGAAAGAGTGGAACTCTTTGTCGTTGTCTAGGAGTTCGAGAAGGTTGTCCATGAAGTCGATGAGGAGTAGGCGTGTTTCCTCGAAGGGGTAGCCCCACTCGCGGTCCCAGTGCGAGTTGGATACAACATGGATTGTCTTACGGCCTTTGGACATGGAAACCTCCCCGGAGTTGAAAGGAGATATTTTGGCAAACGGCGCGGGAGCGGCGCAATTCGCGGGCGCGGCGATTCAGGTCAAGACTACTGAAGCAAAAAAAGCAGGGACGGGGCCATTGCCCCGTCCCTGCTTGCTTAAAGGAACCGATTGTGTCAATGCCCGCCTTCACCGTCGAGGTGGATGGGTTTGTATCCGCCCTGGGACTGGAAGTAAACGATTAGGATGATGTAGCAGACGAGCATGATGCAGGGGAAGATCGCGACGGTGCGCAGCGCGCCTTTGCTGGCGATCATGCTGACTTCTTTCACGACGGCCTGGTTGCCTTCGCTTTCGGCTTTCAGCTTTTCCTGATTGACGGACATGTACTCGCCGAAGATACTCGTCTTCTTGTCGGTCACGAGGTTAGAGTGAAACGACGTGCTGTTTGCCTGATCGTAGGCCGCGAGGTTTTTGTCGATGGCGCTGTCCTGGATCATGCCGAGGAACGGCGCGCCCACGATGCCGACGCTCAACATACCGACGCCCGCGATCGTGTTGATCGTCATTGCGCCACCGCGCGGGAAACGTTCGGCCACGACGCCAAGCATCGTCGGCCAGAAGAAGGTCTTACCAAACGCATACAAGGTAGCCGCGAGCAGAATCATCGCGCCCGTCGCATACGAAAGCGAGACGAGGCCCAACGCCGCGATCGCCGCACTCATGGCCAACAGGCCGAGCGGCGAGATACGGTGTACGATCGAACCCGCGCTAAAGCGCAGCAACATCATGATGAATGACGTGTACACGAGCACCCAGCCGGCATTGAGGCCAAGCTTGCCCATTTCACCTTCCATCAATGGCGTAATCCAACCGTCCGTGCCGAGCTCGGTCGTCGCCAGCGGCATCATGATGAACAGGAGGAAGATGAAGAGCGGTGCGCCGAGCGATTTGGTGTATGCACCAAATGCGCCTACGAGCACGAGGATGATTACGATATTGAGATAGGGGATCGGTGTATTGCCTAGGTTCAAGACGCCGAATTTCGCGAACTCGAACACGCGGCCCACCTCAAAGGTCATGAGGCTTACGATGATCAGCGCGCCGATGATACCCACTTCCTTCAGCATCGTGAGATAGGACACGCCGGCGGCGACGCGTTCGTGAATTGGGAACTTGTGGCCGATCATCATGATGCCGTAGGCGATCGTCGGGATCAGCACCAATGCCACTTTCCATTTCCAGCTTTCGATGCCGACCGCGCCCAGCGCAATCGCCATGATACCGCCGATGACCAGACCGCCGGGCCAGCCCGCGTGCAGAATGTTGAGCCACTTCGTCTTCTCTTTCGAGAACATCGTGGCCACGACTGGATTGATCACCGCTTCCACCGAACCGTTGCCCAGCGTCATGATGAATGTCGCGATATACAGCGACCAGTAGCCTGTGGCGAAGATTGTCATCACGCACGAGACCACGTGGCACACAAACGCAAAGGCCATCGCGCGGCCATAGCCGATTTTGTCCACGATAAGGCTGAACAACACGATGCTGATGGCGAAGGGCCACAGGCCCGCGCCAAAGATCTCACCCTGCTGGGTCGCAGACAAATCGAACTGCTTCCCAAGGTCGCTGATGATCATGCTTCGGACAACAAACCCGAACGCGGTCGCGATGAGCGACATGAAACATGCCCAGAATAAACGCTTGTCGGCTTCCGACTGACCGGTGGCGGCGTGCGCACTCATGCTTTCCCCTTCCCTCTGCTAACTCTACTCCACTCGTTCCCAAGCTCCGGCCTGGGAACACACCTTGCCGCTGGGGCCCTTCCCAGCGTTGATGCCCTCGAAAACCGCCGCCAAGGCCGGGCAACCATCCACACACGGGCATGCTCAACCCGTAATCAGGACGTAATTTGCACCCAACCCCCGCTCCGCAGCGGTTCTGCGAGATACTACTCGCTTTGCGCGGGGCCGTCAAGGAATATGCACGTGCAACACGGTCTGTCCGCAGATGGCGCAGATGAAAGCAGATTCAAATGTGGGCGCGAGAGAACACGTAGCGCACAGAGCCGGGAGGGGAGGTCGGCTGGGTGATGGCTGCGTGTCCTGTCTATCCTATTGCCCACGGCGTTGCACTTGGTGCATGAATGCGCATGCTAAAAAACTTGTAATTGGGTGACGAACTTGGACTTTTGGCGGTAACGATCAAATTGTTGCAGCAGGCGATGGCAGGGACGAATTGGCGCGGGGGCCGGAAGCGGTACCGCCGCCGCCTTTGCATTGGAGCGATGTGCTCGAGCGGCTGGCTCGTTCGCGGAGGGACGGTTTTCTCCTTGGTGATCGTAGCGGGTGGGGATAAGGAGCGGACTTCTTGCGAATGATCTTGGGTTCATGGTTCCAATCACGGGCGGGACGCCCGTGCCCCTTTGCCTGTGCTCCTTTAGACGGCCCTTGCTTGTGAGTGGGGGTGTTGTTAGAATGTTGACTACGCCGATGGTGGGTCTTTGCGGGGGTGAAGTCTCCTCGTGTTGATTCGTGCGGCACAATTAGTGGAGCCAGGAGACCTGTACATGCGCAGCATGTTGCGGTGGGTTGGCGCGGCTTTCGCGCTGACAGTTTTTGTTCATGGTGTGGCCGAAGCCCAGTGGACGTGGAGTCCGCAGACGGGCCGGTGGATCAACGTCAAGCGCCTTCCCAAGGAAACGCCCGAGCTGCAGGTGGAGTATGCGCGCAGCTTGATGGTGCAGGGGGATTACAAAAAAGCCATCCGTGAGACCGAGAAGTTCAAGGACTTCTACAGCGACACGGAATGGGCGGACGACAATCAGTTTCTGCGCGGCGAGATTATGTTGGCGCAGGGGGACTTGTTACCGGCGGCGAAAGAGTTCCAGCAGGTCGTCGCGGTATATCCCGACAGCGATCTGTTCGATCAGGTGATTGCGAAGCAGTATGAGATTGGCGATCACTTCTACGATCGCGGTACGGCAAACCTGGCGAAGGGGTGGTGGCATCCGTTCCGGAAGCGTCCGTTCCGCCGTGCGATCACTGTGTATGCGATGGTGATTGACAATCAGCCCTTCACCGATTCGGCTGCACAGGCGCAGTATAAAGTTGGTCTGTGCCACTACACGTTAGAAGAGTATCGCGAGGCGGCGTTTGAGTATCAGCGTGTGATCGACGATTACGCTGCATCGGACTTTGTGGACGAGGCGAGCTACGGTCTCGCGATGTGCCATTATAAAGATTCGCATCCGCCTGCGTATGATCAGTCGCCAAGTTTGCTGGCGGTTGAGGCAGTGGACAATTTCAAACGCAAATTCCCGAGCGATACGCGCGTAGCGGAGCTGGATGGTGTGAAGACGGAGATGCTGAACCGCGTCGCCGAACAGCGCCTGCGCACCGCGAAGTTTTACGAGAAGCGCCGCAAGTTCGATTCGGCGGCGATCTACTATGAAGTCGTAGTCGAGCAGTTCCCGAATACGACTTCGGCTGCGGAGGCCCAGGAATGGTTGGCCGCACACGGTCACAGCAAGCGTTGGCAGGCGCCGTCCTAATGCGTAAATTGCAGTGGGCGCTGCTTGCCGTTGGCGTGATGCTTTCGGCGGGCTGCGGGTACACGACGAAGAGTTCGCTGGACGAGCAGTACCAGACGATCTTTGTGTCTGCGTTTCAAAACGCGAGCCGGCAGTACGATTTTCAGGCGCCGCTTACTAATGCGATCACGCGCAAGTTTATTAACGATTCGCGGCTGCGCGTGGTCGGGCGTGATGAGGCCGATCTGATTCTGGAAGGTGTCATCCGCGATTATCGTCTAAAAGAAATCACCACCGACAAAGACGATGAGACCACGCAGTTTTTGTGCGTCGTGCTTGCGAGCGCGCGGTTGACGGAGCGCGCCACGGGCAAGATCGTGTGGGAAGAGAAGACGATGGCGGGTGAGACGAGTTTCTATACGCGCGCGTCGGGCCAGTCGTCGGATCGTTTGCGCGGGAATGCGGAAGCGTTTTTGCCGAGCGTGCGTTCGTTTACCACTGAAGAAGAAAACCGCGGCGCGTCCGAAGCGTTGGAACAACTTGCCTCCGATATTCTGTATCGCACCGTCGAGCCCTGGTAGGCCGTGGAGATCGCCGAGTTTCTGAAGACGGCCGCCAAGGCCAAGCCGTCGAACGTCTACCTGTTTTGTCCTCACCGAGCGCCGAAGGCGCGTGAAGCTTCTTTTGAACCGCTGCTGGCGCACCGCGCTGTCGATATGCTTGTCGAGCGTTTCATCGAGCCTTCGATGAAAGACCTGAGTTATCACCATTACTACGCGGACGAAACGAAAGATACCGAAGTGATCGATGCGGCGCGGACGCTGCCGTTTCTTACCGAGTATCGCGTGGTGGTGGTGAACGGCGCGGAGAAATACGAATCGGAGAACGCGGGCGGGGCGCTGCACGCGTACCTTGAATCGCCTTCGGATACGACGATCCTAATGTTGGTTGCGCCGCGGATCGACAAGAGATTGAAGTTATACAAACTTTGCGAGAAGCACGCGACGGTTGTCGAGTGTCCGGAGATGGGAGACCGCGAAGCGGCGGCGTGGGCGCGAAGTGAGGCGCAGTTGCGTGGGAAGAAGTTGAGCACGAGCGCGTCGGAGTTACTTGTTAGCCGGAGTGGAAACAAGTTGTCGGATGTGCTGAACGCGGTGACATTGGTCTGCAACTACGTGGGCGAAGAGACGAATGTGCAAGAGATCGATGTGTACGCGGCGTGCGCGGATGTGGCGGAAGAAGAAGTGTGGACGCTGACCGACGCGATCGCGGCGTCGGATACGAACAAGGCGTTGCAGACCTTGCGCGCGATTCTGGATTTGAATACGAGCGAGTTTGAGGTATTGGGGACAATCACGTGGTTGATCAAGACGGCGTATTTTGCAGCGACGCATAATACGGCTCGGGTGAAACCGTTTCTCGCGAATAAGGTGCGGCCCTTGGTGGACAAGTTGGGGTTGGAGAAAATGCGCGACGCGTTTGGGTTGTGCATGAACGCGGAAGTAATGCTGCGTTCGACGGGGGTGGATCGGGCGTTGGCGTTGGAGTTGTTGGTGATTAAGTTGGCGGCGCCGCGGAGTAGAGCGCGGGCGGCGCGGGGATAGAAGAGAGGCAAGGACGTTGTGGACACGGTGGACGTAATGGGTAGTGCGGTTATCACCGAGTACAATTTCGCAGATTACGATTACCATTACGAGCAACGCGCACGGATCTTGTAACGGACTAGCGCGTTAGCAGCCAAGGCGGCGTCTGCCCGCCGCCGCACTCCATATAGCGCATGGTGTTCTTGCGCTATTTCTTTGCGTAGTGCAGTACCTTTTTCAGGGCGTCTACTACGTCGCGGAGGTTTTTGTCGGTTAGGCGCGGATGCAACGGCAGGGAGAGAATGCTGTCGGATGCGGCGGTGGCGTGGGGGAGATCGGTTTCGCGGTAGCCGAGGGTTTCGCGGTAGTACTTATGTTTGTGGACGGCTATGAAGTGGATACCGGTGCCGATGTTTTCCTGGCGTAGCAGGTGCATGATTTCGTCGCGCGTCTTGGTGAGTTTGTCTAGGCGCAGCTTGATGATGAAGAGGTGCCAGGCGTGTTCGGCGCCGTCGATGATGCGCGGGAGTTCGATTTCGTCTATGTCGGCGAGTACGGAGAGATAGGTGCGTGCAAGGCGGCGTCGCGCGGCGATGAAGCCTTCGAGTTTCTTGAGTTGTTCGATGCCGATCGCGGCGCCGACGTTGGTCATATTGTATTTGAAGCCGGGGCGCACGACTTCGGGGGACGCGGGCGGGGCATCGCCGCTGTAGCGGTTCCATGCGAGCGTGCTGAGTCCGTTGTGCGCGAGCAGGCGGAGGGTTTGCGCGCTGCCTTCGTCGCGCAGCGAAACTATTCCACCTTCGATCGTCGTGATGTTTTTTACGGGGTAGAAGCTAAAGCAGGTTGGGCCGCCGCAGTTGCCGATGGCGTTACCTTTGTAAGACGCGCCGAGCGCATGGGCGGCATCTTCGATTACGGGGATGTTGTGCTTCCTGCCGATCGCGTAGATCGCGTCGAGATCGCAGGGTTGGCCTGCGAGATGCACGGGCATGATTGCTTTTGTGCGCGGGGTGATGGCGCGCTCGATGGCTGCTGGATCGATGTTGAGCGTGGTTGGATCGATGTCTGCGAAGGATAGTTTCGCGCCCATGTTGACGACGGTATTTGCCGTTGAGACCCATGTGATGGGTGCGGTGATGACTTCGTCACCGGGTGTGACGCCCGCATCGATCAGGCAGAGGTGCAACGCTGCTGTGCAGGACGAGACGGCGACGGCGTGCGGCGCGCCGACGTGTTCGGCGAAGCGCTGTTCAAACTCGGTGACCTTTGCGCCGGTGGTGAGCCAGCCGCTGCGGAGTACGTCGATCGCTGCGCGTTCTTCTTCTTCGCCGATGGATGGCGGAGAGAGCGCGATGAAGCGCGGGGAGACGGGTTCGCCGCCGAGGGCGACGGGTGTCGCGAGGAGTTCTTTCATGCGGCGCACATTGAAATGGATAGTCGAAAACGGATCGACGGGGTCTTTTTTCAACCAGTCGCGGATTTCGAGCGCGCCGCGTTCGGCGCTCCACTCGGGCTGGAAGCCGAGGACGGATTCGATCTTGCCGAACTGGACGTTATAGCTCCGCGGGTCTTCGTTGTCCTTGACGACTTCAATCTCGACGTTGTCCACGAGGCCGGAGATCAAATGCGCGAGATCGATGATGCGATAGTTGTTCTTGTCGCTGCCGACGTTGAAGACTTTATTCGCGACTTTTGCGGCGGGCGCTTCGAGCATATCGGTGAAGGCGCGCGCGGCGTCGCGCACGTGGACGAAGGGCCGCCATTGGCTGCCGCCGCCGTAGACTTTTATTTCGCGGTTGCGTAAGGCAGTAGCGACCATGAGGTTGATTGCAAGATCGAAACGCATGCGCGGCGACCAGCCGAAGAGTGTTGCGGGGCGTGCGAATACGGGCTCGAAGGTCTTGCTCGCGAGCGCGAAGAGGGCGTGTTCGGATTCGAGTTTGCTTTGCGCGTATACGGAGACCGGGTTGGTGGGGCTTTGTTCGTCGAGCATTTCGAACATGCCTTTGCCGTAAACGCTGCAGGAAGAGGCGAAGACGAAGCGGCGCGCACCGGCGTCGATGGCGCGCTGCGCTAGCGTTTTTGTGGCTTCGAGATTGACGTCGAGGGCCATGAGCGGGTCAAGATCGCAAGAAGGGTCGTTTGCGAGGCCGGCGATGTGGATCACGCCTTCTATGCCGTCGAGGAGACGCGGGAAATCGGCTAGTTTGCGGATGTCGCCTTTGACGATTTCACAGCCTGCCTTTTGTAGATCGGCGATGGGGGCATCGCCGAAGCAGAAGCGGTCGAAGATGCGGACGGTGTGCCCGCGCTCGACTAAAAGACGTGATAGATGATTGCCGAGGTAACCGGCGCCGCCCGTGACCAATACCTGCATGCACTACTCCTGACTGATGGATACGTGGGAGGTGGGAGTATAGCAGCGGGGGTAGGGAAGGGGGAACTTGGCGGGGGAGGACGGGAAGGGAACGGAACGCGGGCTACACGGATTTGACGGATGGGCGCAGATCATGCGGGCTTGTACGCCGACTGCAATTTTCGATTTGGAATTTCATATCTAAGGGGCAAGTACAGATCTTTTTGGGCGATCTGGGTTTCGGTATGTTTTCTTGGCCATGTGCTGTCGTGCAAAGTCGAAGATGAGCCAAATTCCAATTCGGCGCTACGCTCGACAAATTGTGAATTTTTGTGCAAAATGGCGGGGCATTGCTGCGGTTGTTTTTGAACGGTGGGTTAGTCTATGAAGGAGAATTCATATGGAACCGAATATTGAGGCGTCGCGTCCGGTGACGTCGAAGCTGTGGATCAAGGCGGCGGCGTGTGTTGCGTGTGCGGCATTTGTTTGCGCGGAGACGTGGGCGGCGGCTGCGCTTGCGTATGACACCGATGATGGAACTTTGGGTTACGGAATCGGTACGGACAAGGCGACATCGAAAGCGGCGGCCATTGACGATTGCGAGAGCAACGGCGCGACGAACGCGAAGTTCTGGTTCTGGCACCAGGGACCGGGTTGGGGCGCGTCGTCGTTTTCGGACGATGGTGGCGGCGCGTGGACGATCGGCGGGGCGCTATCGTACAGCACGAAGAAGAAGGCCAAGAAGAAGGCCAAGAGGGAATGTAAGAACAATGGCGGGACGAACTGCCAGCTTGTTGATGTGTTTCACGACACCGTTGGTAAGAAGACGAAGAAAGGTGGAAAAAGCTTTCACCTGACGTCCGACTAAGCTTTTCGTGCTTTGAATTCAACCGGGACTGCGTGCGTGTCACGCGGTCCCGGTTTTTGTTTATACTCCGGGACAGTATTCGAGCATGTGTGATGCTGAGGCGGTGTTCCGGAAGAGCTTGCGGTGCGCTTTCAGCGCGCTGGCACTTGGGCGTTGGACTGTTCCAGGGGCGAGTGCCCCCGGGCTAGGGTTGCGAAGCGCTTTCAGCGCAGAATGCGGTCGCAGATATTGATGCGCAATTGCTCGAACAGTGTGTGTGCTTGATGCGCGAGAAAATTGGGCGAACTGTGGAAAGCTGTATTGTATGAGCAGGAACGTTGTCATGTATTCGGGGAAGCTGTGCGGGGACTGCCAATTGCTGAAGGCGTTTATGGCGGAGCATGGAATTGAATTTGAGAACCGGGACATTCGCGAGCACCCGGAGTTTGGAATAGAGCTCGAGGCCAAGACGGGCAAATTGGGAGTTCCGTATTTGATTATCGATGGTGAATGGGTGCGCGGGTATGAACCGGGGAAGCCATTTTCAGAAGATTTCGCAAAACAGTTGTTTGGACTGACGTGAGCGCGATGAGTTCATTACAACATCTGCTTGATAAGAATCGGTCCTGGGCGCAGGAAGTGCAGCAGGCGCGTCCGGATTTTTTCCCGACGCTTGCGCGGCAGCAGCAGCCGGACTATTTGTGGATTGGCTGCGCGGACAGCCGCGTGCCGGCGAACCAGATCGTGGGATTGTTGCCGGGCGAGTTGTTTGTGCATCGCAACGTGGCGAATTTAGTGGTGCACACCGATCTGAATTGTCTGTCGGTGCTGCAGTTTGCGGTCGAGGTTTTGAAGGTGGAGCACGTGATCGTGTGCGGGCATTATGGGTGCGGCGGCGTTGCGGCGGCGATGGGCGATCAGGAGTTGGGTTTGATCGACAGTTGGCTGCGACATATTCGCGACATTCGCGCGCAGTACTTGAAAGAGCTTGCCGAGATACCGGACAAAGATAAGCGGGTGAATCGTCTTTGCGAATTGAATGTGATCGAGCAGGCGCGGAATGTGTGTTGCACGAATATTGTGCAGAAGGCGTGGCGGCGCGGGCAGCCCTTGCAGGTGCATGGCTGGATCTACGGGATTCAGGATGGGTTGATTAACGATTTGGGGTTGAATGTTTCGCGGCAGGAAGACTTGCACGAGGCGTACCGGATTGCGGTGGCGCCTTTTGGGCAGGCGTAGTGCGATTCGGAGGGAAATGATGGGATGTATGAGGGATTGGGAATTATGGGACGATATGCTGCCGCTTAATTTCTAACCGTAAATGAGATACAGCACGAAACCTCGTGCGATAAAAACAAGAAAGGGCGCCGGACTCTTCGTTCGGCGCCCCCTTCATTTGTTAAACACTAGTTTTTCTTCTCGCCTTCAGCGGCAGGCGTTGTCGGCGCTGGAGCTGGGGCCTCCTGGTTGTTGCGTTCGCGGCGGCCTGCTCCGCCGCCACCGCCACCGGGGCCGCGTTGACGGAAGCCGGGGGCTTCTTGCAGTTTGGCCAACTGCTCGGGCGTAAGGATTTTGCCGAGTTCCGTTGTGAGCGCTTCGCGCAGTTCCTGGCTTTTTGCGCGCATGGCTTCGCGATCGCCGCCTGCTTCGCGGGCTTTGTTTGATTCGGTAAGGAAGTTTGCGACGGCTTTCATCGCCTCGTTGTACTTCGCTTCTTCCAAGCCGAGGCTGTTTAAGCCGATGACCATTCCGTCCCAACGGAGACTGGAGCTGAGTAAGCCGGCTACCGTCGCACTCTGCTCGGGCGTAAGGAAACCTTTGAGCGCGGTTTCGAGTTTACCGCGTTCTTCGGTCATGGCCGTACGGAGGGAGTCGCCGCTGATACCGCCGCCTTCAAAACGCTTGCGGAGTCCATCGCGGTAAGCGGTGTAGGCTTCGGCGACTTTCTTGGATTGATCCTCGTTGAGTGTCAGGCTGGAGGCGACGTACTTGACCTGCGCCGCAGTGACTTTCGCTGCGTCCTCCGGACTCAACTGTGCGATAGGTGCAATACCAGGGCGACCGCCGCCGGGTCCACCCGGGCCGCCCGGGGCGGGCAAGCCGCCTGGAGGTTGTGCCCATGCGGATACGGCCGTGAGGCCTGCGGCGAACGCGAAGGCCGCCGATGCAACAACTCGTTTCAAATGCATGATTGTTCTCCCGTTAAGATTAGATGGAACGCGCCGCGGGATGAATCGCAGTCATCCGCAGCGTTGATTGCCCGTTTCGCAAAAAGAGTGCACCTGTACCTATGTCATTTTCAAAAACACCACGCCGCGCGATTAGTTCCCGGAAGCGCGGACGAAGGTAGCGTGTCCCTGGAATTCGATGCTGGTGTTGTCGGATGCGTAGTTTGTGTAAGTGCCGTATAGGGTGTTCCCGGCCTTGCGGAGGTTCCAGACGGTGTTACCGAAGAGGTCCACGCCGTTTTGCCAGGTCATGACGATGTGATTGGAATCGGAGACGGTGCCGTTGATCGAGAACTGGCGGCGGTTGGTTTCGCCGCCGAGGCGCAACGCGCCCGTGCCGGTAAAGGCGCCGTTCGAATCTACGTCGCCGATGGTGACGAGCGCCAATTGGCTGGCGCGGTTTTCGGTGGCGTTGGTTGTGGAGGTGTCGGTGAACGAGGCGACGTAGTTGCCGTCGAGACTGGATGCGTTGCCGGAGCGCCATTCTGCGTGGCCGCGGCTGACGAAATCGTCATTACTGTCGAAGTGCGTATAGGCGCCGACGAGCACGCCGCCTGCGAGGCGGAAGTTCCAGGAGAAGCGGTCGCCGTTGCGGACGATGTCCATGTTCATTTGATTGCCGACGATGCTGCCGTTGTCGATGGTGTAGGTGACGAAGCTTGGGTCGGAATCGGTTTCCTGCAGCACGCGGACGCTGCCGGTGACGGTGTTGCCGACGACTGAGATACCGGACATCGCCATGACGTAATCGGCGAAGAGGTTGCCGGCGGCGGCGGAGTCGCCAAAGGAGGTTGTCCAGTCGCGATCAAATTGCGCGGGTGTGGTGTCGCCTGCTTCGTACCATGTCGCGTGGCCGAAGCGCGAGAGTTCGCTGCTGCCGTTGAACTGGCCATATGCGGCGACAATCACGCTGCCGCTGTGGTAGCCGAACCAATCGACTTCGCCGTTCTCGGGTGTGAAGTCGGTGAAGGAAAAGCGGACTTGCGTGCCATCGAGGGTGCCGGGGCCGACGTTAAAATCGAATATTTCGGATGCGCCGTTGGCGCGTTGTTCGACGTAGGAGCCGAGGCCGGTGATGTCATTGTTGCTGAGGATGAGCGTGGCGACGGCGGTGCGGTCGCGCGGTGCGAAGCCTGAGCCTGTGCCGAACTTGTCGTCAAATGTCGCGACCCAGGATGCGTTGAGATCGACGGAACCGGCGGGGTGCCAGATCGCGTGGCCAGAGCGTTGGACGACGAGGCTGTTGTCGCGTTCGGCGTACATGCCGACGAGACGCGAATCGGCAATGCGCAGGTACCAAATCGGATTGTTGGTGAAAGTGCCGCTGGTACCGGTGATGGTTAGCGTTGCTTCGTTGGCGGTTGCGGTGCCTGTGGCGCTGATGGTACGCGCGGGATCATCGACAGCGTCTGGACCGTTGTTGAAGTAACGCAGCATGGTGCCGTTGCCGGTGAGGGCGTCGCCGCTGCGGGTGATGGCGATGCGCAGTGCATACTGGCGGCGTCCACCGCCCACCGGGAGGTCGTCGCCGTAGCTGGTGATCCATGTGCCTACGAAGCGTGAGTCGGTGTTCCCACCGCCGCCACCGCCGCCATCCCCATCTCCATCGCCGTCACCATCGCCATCTCCATCGTCTGGGGTGTCTGGGGTGTCGGGGGTGTCGTCGCCGGCGATGGGCGTGTTGAGTTTTATGCCGCCGTCATCGTGGCAGGCGGAGAAGAGGGTGGAGAATCCAAACAAGATGAAAGCCGCGGCCACGGCGTAGGTCAACTGGCGCACGGGCGACTCCTTATATATAGGTGGCAGATTGCCGGAGCGGGACGGGGTAAGTATACAGGGATGCCCCGGTTTCATACACCTCTGCATTGAAATGACGGTTGGTGGCGGAGAAACGTTGACGGGGATGGGAATCATGGGAAGTAGGAGAGGAATGGGTTGGGAAATTGTCAGTTTCATTTGCCGCGGTGGTCGTAATAAAGCAGAACTTCATTCGGAGTTGATTCAAATGGACGAGATCGACCGGATGGACGGAATGGACGGGGATTAAATACAAGTGCGGAGGATCGATTAGGATTACGAGGACGATTACGACTGCGAACACGAAATCGAATTGGGGGTGTGATGGCTGCATCGAGGGTAGGCACTCTGCCTTGGGCGCGGGAGACGCTTGGGGCTTTGCGGGGGCGGGACAAACTAACGCTTGCGGGGCAGGCGGTGCGGTTGCAGGGGCAGCTTGCGGGGAGTTTGTTATTTCGCAGGAATTCGATCCGTGTGGATGTTGCGGAGATAGAGGCGCCGGATTCCGCGATTGCGAAGAAAGCTTCCGATTTGTGCGCGTCAGTTTCGGGGGAGCAGCTTTATCGTCATTGTTGCCGGGCGTATTTGTGGGGGAGGATTTTTGCGCAGGGTGCGGGGATTAAGTTTGATGATGAACTCTTATATGCGGCGTGCATGTTGCACGATCTGGGATTGACGTCTGCGTACAACGATTGCGCGCGGCATGGGGAGTGTTTCACGCTGGATAGCGTTGAGGGCGCGAGCGCGTGGGCGAAGGATGCGGGGTGGGATACGCGGCGGCAGGATGCGTTGGCAGAGGCGATCTTGCTGCACATGAACGTGATGGTTGGTGTCGAGCAGGGGGCTGAGGCGCATTTGCTGCACGCGGCGGCGGGATTGGATTGTTTGGGGTTGCGCGCGTGGGAGATTGAGCGGGCTTCACGCGATGCGGTGGTGGGCCGGTTTCCGCGTGAGAAGTTCAAGGGCGCGTTGATTGAAATATTTTCGGCGCAGGGGCGGCGGCGTCCGAAGTGTCGTGCGGCATTCTTAATTCGATATTTATTGTTCCGTCCGATGATTCGGTTGGCGCCGTTTTCGGATGGCGAAAAATTGTAAGGAAGTATTAGATAGTGCTTAGTACTGCTTTTAATTCTCTTGTGTCGATGATGCGGGCGCGGCCGGTGGTGCGCGATGCGACGATTGCCGAATTGCGGGATCGGTTTGAGCGGATGACGCCGTTGTTGGGTGCGCCGCCGAGTGGGGTGAGAATAACGCAAGAGATTTTGGCGGGCAGAAATGCGGAACGTTACACTCCGGTTGGTGCGCCGAACGATGCGGTTGTTTTGTTTTTTCATGGGGGTGGGTATTGCATTGGTTCATTGAATACGCACCGGAGTTTTGTGGCGCGGTTGGCGGAAGCTAGCGGCGTTACGTGGATTGCGTTCGATTACCGGCTTGCGCCGGAGCATCGGTTTCCTGGGGCGGTGGACGATGCGATGGCGGCGTATCGTGCGTTGCGGCGCGAGGGACATACTGCGAAGCGGATTGTGATCGCGGGCGATAGCGCAGGCGGTGGGTTGACGCTGGCGGCAATCGCGGCGTTGCGCGATTCGGGGGATGCATTGCCGGTGGCGGGTGTTTGTTTGTCGCCTTGGACGGACCTTGCGATGGCGGGGGCGTCGATCGATTCGAAAGCGCCGGAGGACCCAATGCTGGCGCCCTGGGAACTGCATGCGTTTGCGCGGCATTATCTAAACGGCGCTGACGCACGGAATTCGTTGGCGTCGCCTTTGTATGCCGACTATCGCGGTTTTCCGCCTTTGCTGATTCATGTGGGTGATGCAGAAATTTTGCGCGACGATTCGACGCGGTTGGCGCAACGGGCGCGGGATGCGGGTGTGGCGGTGACGTTTTTGCTTGAGGCGGAATTGGTGCATGTTTGGCATTTTTTTGCGGCGTTGATTCCGGAGGGGGAAGACGGACTGCGAAAGGTGGGGGAGTACGTTCGTGCGAAAGTTGGCGAGCGCTAGGTTTTTTACTGCGGATCGCGCGGATTGGGAATTGGGGATGGATGCGGACGATCACGGACGTGGGCAATACGAGTTTTCGAGCACGCAAGAGAGATATGACTGCAGCGTCGATTAAATAGGGCTTGGGAAAGCACATGGATAATTTGCGTTCGGAGGGGGATCTCAACATCTCGCCGGGGCGGGTGGAGTGGGCGGGCGCTCATGTTGATGCGGAGACGCGGGCAGTGCTGGTTGAGGATGCGCGGTATTTTTTGCATCAGTCTTTGTCTACGCCGTGTTTAAATGCGATCACGGCGTGTGAAGGAATCTATTTGGTCGATGCGCAGGGGCGGCGCATCATGGATTTTCACGGGAACAACGTGCACCAGGTGGGGTATCGCAATCCGCGGGTGATGGATGCGGTGCGCGCGCAGTTGGAGACGTTGCCGTTTTGTCCGCGCCGGTATACCAATAATCCGGCGATTGCGCTGGCGAAAGAGTTGGCGGAACTCGCACCGCGCGATCTGAACAAGGTGTTGTTTGCGCCGGGCGGCACGAGCGCGATTGGGATTGCGCTGAAACTGGCGCGTGTGGCGACGGGTCGCTTCAAGACAATTTCGATGTGGGAGTCGTTTCACGGCGCCTCGCTGGACGCAATCTCGGTTGGCGGCGAGACAATCTTTAGGAATGGGATCGGACCACTGCTGCCGGGAACGGAGCACGTGCCGCCGCCGGATCCCGCGCATTGTCCATGGGGATGCACTGACACCTGCAAGCTGCACTGCGCGGACTACATCGAATATGTGCTGGAAAAAGAAGGTGATGTTGCCGCGGTAGTGGCGGAGACGGTGCGGAGCACGCCTTTCATCCCTCCGAACGATTACTGGACGCGAGTGCGGGCGGCGTGTGATCGGCACGGGGCGCTTTTAGTTTTGGATGAGATACCGACTTGTCTTGGCCGCACGGGGCGGATGTTTGCGTGCGAGCACTACGACGTTGTGCCGGACATTCTGGTAATTGGAAAAGGACTCGGTGGCGCGGTGATGCCGTTGGCGGCGGTGATCGCGCGCGAAGGACTCAACATTGCGAAAGACCGCGCGCTGGGTCATTACACACACGAAAAGAACCCGGTTGCGTGCGCTGCGGGAATGGCGACTCTCGAATATATCGAAGAGGGGAATCTGCTGGAACATACGCGGGAGCTGGGAGCGTATGCGCTTGTACGCATGAAAGCGTTAAAAGAAAAGCACGCGATCATCGGCGACGTGCGCGGCATTGGCTTATTACTCGGTATCGAGTTGGTTCGCGAAGGCAATCGGAAACTGCGTGCGACGGCGGAAGCGGAGCGCGTGATGTACGCGGCGCTGAGCAAGGGCCTGAGCTTTAAATTGACTATGGGAAATATCCTGACGTTGACGCCGCCGTTAACAATTACGCGCGCGGAATTGGATAGCGCGTTCGACATATTGGACGCGTGCATCAGAACTGTTTCGGCTGAAACACGGACGTGACGAAGTCGTGAAAGCGTATGGTCTAATTTACCTGGTGCTTCAAGCTGCGGCGATTCTGCTTTGGTGGCTCGGCTTGTTTCTTTATCCAGACATGCGCGCACAGTTTTTTCCGCAACATGCGATCCAAGGGGGATTGATTGGCTGGTTTGCAGCGGACTTGGTGTTGGTAATTCTTTCCATTCTTGCCGTGGGGTTTGCGCGTGCTAAACCACGTGTCGCGGTTGTCGCAGGAACCGCGGTGTTTGGTGGACTTACTTCACCGACTGTGCAATGCGTAATCTGGGCTATTAATGACGGACTCCTGCTGTCCGCCGTTCTAATGTTTCTGGCACTGGCAGGCACCGCGATAGCGATTTTGACCATCGCGAAGAGGGTATGATGTTTGGATTCAAAGTGGCGAAAGAAGGGCCGCCTTCCAAGCATTTGCTGGTCACTTTGGGTCAGATTGTCGTCTTCTGGTCCACGTTTTTGGCTGTTTTTCCGGCCATTATCTTCAATATTGAGCAGCGGATTGGATTGGAACAGTTTCATTTCACCGGGCAGCGCGCGGTCGCAGTGGTGGGTTTCGTACTGGCGAGCAGTATCGGGCTTTGGAGTGGAATCACGATGTCGTGGCGCGGTGAAGGCACGCCGCTGCCGACGCATTGTCCGCGCAAGCTGGTGGTGAGCGGTCCGTACCGCTACGTTCGGAATCCGATGGCGTGCGCAGGGCTCGCGCAGGGATTTTTTGTGGGGGTGTACATCGGATCGTGGCCGACGCTGGTGTACGTCGTGTGCGGATTTTTCGCTTGGAACTACATCGCGCGGCCGCTGGAAGAGGACGATCTACGCGCGCGGTTTGGCGACGAATTTGAGATGTATTGTCATCACGTGCGGTGTTGGATCCCGCGATTTCGACCTTGGCCATAAATTTTTTTTGCCTGCGCGGCGTGCGCGTTGGGACGGCTAACGAGGCGTCGCGCGCACCAATTTGGCAGAAGCATGTCTCATCTCCGCGCGAACATTTTCATCTCCGCAACGGCATAGCTGCGCGCGCCCAGGTAAACTCTTAACATACTGCGATATTCATTTCACCCAGTATTTATAGGGTCGATCTGCCTGTTTATTGAATCGGTGACGCGTAGCTGGAGATTTATCATCGCGTCATTCGCGCGAAGCGAATTGTTGTTTGCCTCGCTTCATTTTGCAGATGAAAAGTTGTCGAACGGCGATACGATCCGCGATGCCGATGAATCCCGTTACCCCATGAAAAGAAATTTTTCCAGAAAAAATACTTGTTTTTTTTTCACGATCGTGATAAAAACTAGGTTAGTTGTACGAAGCGCACGAAAAATTCGGCGCTCAAACAAACAGTTGGACGGAAGAGATAGCGCGGCGCGAGAGCGAATCGAGCGTAGCGCAGCACAGTTGAATCAATGGTTGATGAGTTCGTGAGACCGTCACAAGCGCGACGCAAAATGCAGCGCCTGACGCAAACGAAGCGAACAAAATCGACCAACCGCCACGCGAACCAATACTTTTCATATCACGCGGAAATCATCCGCAGCGTTCTTCATCATCAGTCGCGCGGCGAGAGAGAATGATGTATCGCACATTCCGGCAAGCAAGGGGGGGCGACGCGCGAGCGCGGCGTCCGTGGTAGCCGGAACAGGCCGCGCACTCGCGGCATCCCAGAGGTGGGGCAATTTCCCAAGACGTGCGTTTCCCAGTTCCCGTTGCACCCGGGGATTGAGAACATATACCAGTTGAACCATACCGGGCCGAAACGCCCGTTGGTCATATCCGCGCAGGCACCTGCGCGGGTACGCGCCGGATGTTGGTTTAGCCACCCGTGGTGGCTTGTGACGCCAAGCCGGCGTTGGTGGAAGAGCTCAAAAAAAGGAGAGCTAAGAATGGCAGCGAAGAAGAAAGCAGCGAAGAAGAAGGCGGCCCCGAAGAAAGCGGCAAAGAAGCCCGCGAAGAAGAAAGCCGCGAAGAAGAAATAGTTCTTCTATTCTTCGT
>JADLHJ010000111.1 GCA_020848835.1 Candidatus Hydrogenedentota bacterium | reverse complement strand
GAATTATGCCTGAACAACGGGGTGAGACCCGGAGGAATTTGACTGTGAGCACGTATGTCCCCAAAGACGGGGAAGTGAAAAAGAAGTGGTTCGTGATTGACGCCGAGGGCAAGGTGCTCGGGCGCGTAGCAGCCGAGGCGGCCAAGTTGTTGCGTGGCAAGCACAAGCCGCAGTACACGCCCTATCTCGATTGCGGCGATCATGTGATCATCATCAATGCCGATAAGGCCCGTGTGACCGGTGCCAAAGGCGATCAGAAAATGTACTACCGTCACTCCGGATACCCCGGCGGCTTGACGGAATACTCGTATAACCGGCTCATGGCCAAGCACCCGACCCGCGCGATGTTTCTCGCGGTGAAGGGTATGCTCCCGCACAACCGCCTTGGCCGCAAGCTCGCGACCCACGTGCGCGTGTATGTCGGTACCGACCACGAGCACACTGCCCAGAAACCTGAACCTTACACCTTCTAACGGAGAGGATATTCACACGTGGCACCTTCGAACGAAATCATCGCCGTAGGCCGGCGCAAATCGGCTACCGCGCGCGTCCGCATTAAACCCGGCACCGGCGTCATCACTGTGAACGGCAAGCCCGTGGCCGATTATATGGCCCGCGAAATTCTCGTCATGATGGCAAACCAGCCCTTTGACACGACGGACAATTCCGGCAAGTGGGACGTCCGTGCAAACTGTGCTGGTGGCGGAGTCGCAGGCCAGGCGGGTGCACTTCGCCTCGGTATCGCGCGCGCACTCGCGAAGGTGGACTCGAAGTACATCAGCGTGTTGCGCCGCTACAATCTGCTCACGCGCGACGCCCGCGAGGTCGAACGCAAGAAGTACGGCCGCCCCGGCGCCCGCAAGCGCTTCCAGTTCTCCAAGCGCTAGTTTCAAATAGTATTCTATCTACAGCGCGCACCGCGCTTTGCGGTGCGCGCTGTTGTTTTATCGCTCGCTTTTCCACGCGGGGAAATTCGTGGGAGTACGGTTGGCCCCATCCATTTACATCCTTTAGATGGTGCGGCGACCTGTCCTCCTTGGGATCATTGAAGGAGAATGCAACACCGTGGGCGAATAGATAAGAAAGGATCGCGCCACATACAGGAACGCTAACTCATGTCCTCGCTTCCAAACTTCCTCGCCTCCCCTCGACAGTCGCAAAGCTCCGTTTTCAAATTATCAGCGGGTGAAAGCACTCCACCCCCCTCACACCCCCTCACACACCCCTCAGCACCCCACCCCCTGTACCCCCGTCAAAATCAGAGACCTCTGTGAAAACACTGAAGTTACAACGCATTCTGACCCGCGCACCCCCCCTTGAATCGTCAAAAAAAAATTCGCTACACCCCTCAGTGTTACGTCTTCCGTTGCTCTAAAAGCGACTGAGGGTGCAACGCGCTGGGCAATATAGTGAGGACATCTGGAGGTAACGGCACGTAGACATGTGCAGCTAATCTTAAGTCGACATAAGCTTCGTTATGCGATCATGGTTTTCGAAGTGAATTGTGCGTTAGCATAACTCGTCCTGCTTTTATGTATTGACGCGTAGTATGGAGTAGTCCGAGGATGAGAGTTGTCCATTTGTTTGCCGTGCTTGTTGCATTTGCATGGATTGGCGTCGCGCATGCGGCCAAAGTAATGACAGTAGAACTCGTCGCTTCAGGATTTGAAGAGCCGACCTTCGTATGCAGTGACCCGAATGACGCTACGCGCCTCTTTGTGCTGGAGCGAAACACCGGCAAGATTAAACTAATCAAGAACGGCGTTGTCCAAGCAAAACCGTTTCTGTCGCTCGAAGGCAAATTGTGTCCCGAGCCGGGCGAAGAAGTGGGTCTGTTTTCCATGGCTTTCCCACCAAACTTCGGGCCGGACAATAAATTCTTTTATGTCTGCTATTCCGCGTTCAACTGCTCATGGGTCATTGAAGCGTACAAGGTCGGCGCGAATCCGGACCGAGCAAAAAATGATAGCGGCAAGCTGATCCTCAGTGCCGATTTTCCGGAGCACTTTCATTATGGGGGCATGATTGCCTTCGGGCCGGACGGCTACCTCTATGCAAGCCGTGGCGACAGCGGTCCCCAAGAAGATCCATTTGGTCATGGCCAGGATCTAAACTTGCTGCTCGGCAAGTTGCTACGCATCGACGTCAACAAGGACAAACCCTACAAGATCCCGCCTACAAATCCCTTCATCAATCAGATTAATAAAAAGCCTGAAATCTGGGCCTACGGGTTACGCAATCCGTGGCGCTTCAGCTTCGATCGTCTATCGGGAGACATCTACATTGGAGACGTTGGACAAGACACAATCGAAGAAATCAGCTTTCAGCCCGCATCTAGCTCGGGCGGCGAGAATTACGGATGGAACATCGCGGAAGGGTTCGAGTGCCTCGGCGGCGGCGGCACCTGCGGGAGTAATGCCGGATTCACCGCGCCGATTCACCAATATGTGCATAACCCCGGCGGCACCGCGGTGATCGGCGGCTACGTCTACCGCGGCAACGCCATACCTAAAATGCAAGGCCGTTACTTCTTTGCCGATCATAGCTTTTCGACGATTTGGTCATTGAAGCACAACGGCGCAAGTGTGACAAACCTCAGAGATCACACCAAAGAGCTGGAGCCCAGTGGCCCGAATACGATCAACTTGATTTCATCTTTCGGTGAAGACGCCGACGGCGAGTTATATATCGTCGATAACAGCGATGGTGAGATTTATAAGATAGTTCCCCGCCCATAGCGAATGCCCGGAGAACCTGACCCTATCCTCCAATCGGTACGCTGCTGAACCTCCTTACTACGATTTCGTCTGTCGTCGCGCGGGGACTTAGTGACGCGAGATAGAGGCACGCATGCGCGATGTCCTCCGGCGTCATCCAGTCCGATTTATCGCGGTCGGGCATGGCTTCCTGCGCAAGGCGCGTATCCACGCCGCCGGGGCAGATGCTATGCACGCCTATACCGTATTGGCGCAGCTCCATTGCAAGTACTTTCGTGAGCCCGTTGAGGCCGTGCTTGGACGCGCAATATGCACTCTGATCTATAAGCGGTTTCAATCCGGCCACGCTCGATATGTTAATGATGCGCCCGCTTCCGCGTTTGATCATTGAGGGCAACACCGCCTTCGTGCAGAGAAACACGCCGGACAGGTTCACGTCAATCGTCTTGCGCCATTCGTCTACCGACAGTTCTGTAAAAGGCTTAAAGCTTGCATAGCCCGCATTATTCACGAGAATGTCGATGTGACCGAATGCATTCAGCGTTTCATCCGCCATCGCGCGCACGTCGTGTTCGTTAGAGACGTCGGCAATAAGGGCCAATGCCCGGCGTCCACACCGCTTCACCGCGTCCACCGTCGCGTTAACTTCATCGGCGCTACGCGCCGCCGCGGCAATGTCGCACCCCTGCTCCGCAAACGCCAGCGCGATTCCGCGTCCGATCCCGCGCCCTGCACCGGTAATCAATGCCGTTTTTCCCTGCAATAGCATGCGAACCTCCCAAACCGTTATTACGCGCGACAGTATAAAAAACTCGTGAGTTGCGGGGCCACGCCAAAACTGAAATACTTGCGCGGTGGGGTCCGGCAGAAAATTTGGGAGGAGATCGTACTATGGCGCAGCCAAACTTTGATTTTGGTGCAATTCTTCAGAAAAGCTGGCAGATCTACTTGAAAAATGTCGCGACGTTTATTGTCTCGCTAATTATCTTCTGCGTGGTCATTGTCGCCACCGCATTTATTGCGCGATTGATACTGGGGCGACTCGCCGGCATCGCGCTACCCGTAGTGCAAGGACCGCTCATGGTCGGCTTTTGCGGAATCGCATTATCCGCCGCGCGCGGAGGCTCCCCACAGATTCCCAATTTGTTCGATGGATTCAAACGCTTCTTACCAGCATTCTTGACGGCACTGATCATTGGAATACCCAGCATCATTGCAACCGCCGCGGGTAATTCGCTAATCAACATTGTGATGACGATAGCCAGTCTGGCTTTTATGTTCCTTTTCTTTTTGAGCTATTACTTCCTAAGTGACAAGAAAATAGATGTCGTGCCCGCCCTGCTTTCCAGTCAGAAAACAGTCGTGGAAGGGATCGGTCCATGGGTTATTCTTTTCATTATTGTGTTTGCGATGAATTTTGTTGGCGCAATTCCTTGCGGGATAGGTCTCTTAGTCACTGTGCCATTGAGTCTCACAGCGCTTGCCCTCGCCTACGACCAAGTCACCGGTGGCGGCTATTCCATCAGCGAAGCGCCTGCGCACGAGGATTACCAAGCGTAGAGATGCGCAGCGAGTGAAGCAATTGCGCGGCGAAAACGATTTCACGTTCCGCGCCGAGGCAGTGGTAGAACTCAAAGCAGCCGTAGCAAATACAGGGCTGTTCGAAGGCCAGAGCGTACTCGCATTTTCGAGCGCGCCCCACAAAAAGGCAATCGCTCGGCGCCGAATGCGCAAAATCTTCGGCAACGAGGATGTCGTTCTGTTCGAGCGCGCGCCATTGGACCAGCCCAAGCGCAGCGCACACGCGCAAGTACTGAACAGGCGGAATGCTCGCGAACAGCGCGATTCCCTCCGCCTGATCGGTGCTTATCGTCACACCGGAAAAAGGGTTCGCGATAAATAGTCCATCGATCGCGCGCGATACGATTATCAGCGATGGCGGGTTGTTCGTTGCCCTGGGCCACCACGCCTGCAATTCGTCGTTCCAACGCTTCCGAATACCATTCACGGGCCGCTTCTCCTCGTCTGTATCATTGACGAACAGCGCGCCAGCTTCTGTGCAATGCGTGTCAAGTGGAATAATCCGCGCGCGGCCAATACCATATGCGCCATGTTTGCCTTTCTCAGGGGGACCGTCGCGCGCAAGGCCACGGGCACCATCGAACTCGACGTCAACGGTGTGGGCTATCTGCTCCACGTGCCGGACTCCGTGCATCGCCGTGCGGCCATCGGCATAGAAACGACCCTACTCACGTATTGCCACATCCGTGAGGACGCATTTCAGATATTCGGCTTCCTGCGCGAGGAGGAGAAAGCCCTCTTTACATCGCTGCTATCAATCTCCGGTGTCGGGCCAAAGGTTGCCCTGACCGTACTGTCGGGCATGTCCGTTCAAGATTTCGGACGCGCCGTGTTAGAAAATGATGTGACCGCCTTCACGCGCATCAGCGGAATCGGCAAGAAAGGCGCGCAACGCATCATTCTCGAAATGAAAACAAAGCTGGGCCAGGACGCGGAACTCAGCGCGATACTCGGCGAGAAGGAGGAGGCATCCGCCGATTCGGACGATGTTATCGCCGCACTCTGCGCGCTCGGCTGCACCTTGGGTGAAGCAAAGCGGGCGGCGGCGGCGGCGCGAAAGAGCGTGGGGGACACGGCGCCCGTCGAAGAACTTGTGAAGGCCGCCCTGCGGTCGATGGCGAAGGTGTAGCGCATGGCTAACGACGAAGTCCTCAGCGGCCAACCCACCCTCGACGATCGTGAGTTCGACGACCGCATCCGCCCGCAACGCCTCGACGATTTCCCCGGTCAGGAACCGATCAAGGAAAAACTGCGCATCGCGATTCAGGCTGCAAAGAACCGCAAGGAGCCACTCGATCACTTGTTACTATCCGGCCCGCCCGGTCTCGGCAAGACGACCCTCGCGCGCATTATCGCAAACGAGATGGGCGTAGATTTCAAAGCGACCTCCGGCCCCGTCGTCGAACGCCAGGCCGATCTCAGCGCGATTCTCACCGGTCTCGAAGAGTTCGATGTGCTCTTCATCGACGAATGCCACCGCCTCAATTCCGCGGTCGAAGAAACGCTCTACTCCGCGATGGAAGACTATGAAGTGGACATTATGCTCGGTAAAGGGCCGACCGCGCGTTCGCTCAAGATTGGTTTGAAACCCTTCACGTTGATCGGCGCGACCACGCGTGCGGGCTTGCTCACACCGCCACTGCGCGCCCGCTTCGGCGACACTTGCCGCTTCGAGTTTTACAACCCCGAAGAACTCGAAGCGATCGTGCAACGCTCTGCGCGCATCTTGAATGTCGCGATCGATTTCGATGGCGCGCTTGAAATTGCATCGCGTTCACGCGGTACCGCGCGCATCGGGAATCGCTTGTTACGCCGCGTGCGCGACTATGCGGAAGTAAAAGGCGACGGCACGATCACGAAATCAATCGCGGATGCCGCATTGAAAATGCTGCGCATCGATGAGCTGGGTTTGGACGACATGGACAAGACCATTGTGCATACCATCATCGAAAAATTCGGTGGCGGGCCAGTCGGATTGTCATCCCTCGCGGTAGCCGTCGGCGAAGAATCGCAAACCCTCGAAGAGGTACACGAACCCTACCTCATTCAAATCGGTTTTATGAAGCGTACCCCGCAAGGCCGTGTCGCTACACCACTTGCGTATAAACATTTCAGCCTGACCCCGCCCCGCGAGCCGCAAGGCCGGTTATTCGAGTAAATCTCGTTATTTTTCTGCCGTACTAGGCCAATACTGCCTAGTGAAACTTTCCCGCCACCCCAGGGATTAAACCAGTTTGTGCTTGATGCACAAGGAGTTAAGAAAAGTGTGAAACCTTTTGGACGCAATGCGCATATGATCGTTGATTATATTAGGCGTCATCACTTCGCTAGGAACAACGTTCTAAAAACAAGTGTTTAATACCGCGAAGAACACCTCATAAACGAATCGCCCGTTCGAGGTGTCTTAATTGGTGAAGCAGGCAGTAACAAGGCGATGCTCGGGACTCGGAACATGGAACTCTCAAAAACAGTACAGATTCAATTGCAGCAATTCGACGGACGGATCGTCGATCTATTCGGGGACTCTGACGGTAACGCCAGGGTTGGAAAGATGG
>JADLHJ010000110.1 GCA_020848835.1 Candidatus Hydrogenedentota bacterium | reverse complement strand
TCGATCGTGCGTTCGCCAAAGTGCGCGACGGGGGCTGCGGTTACGTTCGCTACGCGTATTCGTCCAAGGGCCAGATGGAACGCAGCGCGAGCCACCAGTTAGGGAAACTAATCGACGCGCAGCGCCGAATCGTGTGCTTCATAGAAGTCCCTGATGAAATGTACGCAACGCTCACGCCTGACGCGCAAACGCCTGCCAAACTTGCCTCTGCCTTTAGGGAAGGCCTTGGTTCCCCTGTTTCGCAATACCTAAACATTCTTCCTCCGGTAACGGTCCCCGCGTTCCTTGAGAAGGAATACGTTGGCAATTCTGATTCGGTAAAGTTTGTACGCCGCATGATAGTGCTGGCGGCGAGACAGGCCGACCCGGTGCTGATCCTCGGTGACACCGGCACCGGCAAAGAGATCGTGGCGAATATGGTTCATCGTTGCCGCTTCGGCGGCACACGAGCAGCCTTCGTCGCCGTCAATTGCTCGTCGATCCCCGGGACGCTGTTCGAATCAGAACTTTTCGGACACATGAAAGGCGCTTTCACTGGCGCGCATGAAAACCGTGAAGGCCTGTGGGCTGCGGCAAAAGACGGTACCCTGTTTCTTGATGAAGTCGGCGAACTTCCGCTCGAAAGCCAGGCAAAAATCCTGCGCGCTATCGAGACAAAAAGAATAAAACGTGTGGGCGCCGACGCCGAAGAATCCGTTGCAGCGCACCTGGTGATGGCGACCAATCAGGATTTATTCGCGATGACCCGGCGCGGCACCTTTCGGGAGGATCTGTACTTCCGCATACGCGATAATCAAATCCCGACGCCCCCGCTGCGGCAACATCCCGAGGACATCCCGTTGCTGGCCAACCACCTTTGGGCACTAATTTGCAACAAGGAAGGCGCCACGCTCCCCACCGATGCGACGGAGTGCCTCGCCGAATACCCTTGGCCCGGAAATGTACGTGAACTTCGGAATGTACTCGCCAAGATGCACCAGTGGTACGTGGGCGTGCCGATCGAGTCGCGATCGCAGGTCGAATTCATCATGGCGCTGGTTGGCCAACCGGTGGATCGCTTCTACCGCACCGATCGCGTCCTGACAAAGGCGGCACGTGCTGCGGCGCAACTAAAACACACGCGGAAGACTCAGGAAGCGCTTATCGCTGCGCGACTGTTGCTCGAACAAGCTCAGTCGTGTGGCGATGCGGGGGCCGCCGTTCGGGCCGGGCTGCCGCGGCAAATATTGAATGCGCACCGCGACCTCGCAGCACTGTGCGAATCGCCCCTCGCGTTCGGCTCGGACAAGGTTTTCAGAGCGGTCCACGAATTCATCGGCGACTTGGGCCAATTTCTGTTTGCGATCGATGAAAACGCTGACGCACTCACCGGTCCCGTATATTGCCGCGAACTGTTACTCGCTATTGAGACCATAAGCGAGCGTATCGAGAACCACGCCACAGAACTGCTGAACGCAACACGAAGTTGAGGGAACCGCGCATGACCTAACCGGCGCGCGACGCCGGTTTGGCTGAAAGGAGGTACTTCGATGGACTGCAGATTTCTTGCTCAGCTTGTCCGCTGTTTCGCAGCTCTAATCTGCACATTTGCCCCCGCCTTCGCTGGAGTTACCCCGTACTCCATTGATCAGGTCGATGTGACTGGCGGAACAGAGTACCGGCTGTTTCATCACACGCACCATTTCATGACCGTCATCGATGAAGACTCCGGGGCAGTGGCGCTGCGTCCGCATCCCGGCGAGGACCCAGACGGCTGGGGGTCTACGCTGTATCCGCATCCATTTTTACCACCCGGTGATATCGCGCACGGTGTCGTGGACGCAGTTAAGGTCATTGACGATGGCGTTCGCATCAAACTCAGTGGCTTGGTGTCGAAGGGCACGTCGGAATCGTTCGGCACGTGGACCTTCACGATGGATGTCGTCTACAAACCCAATCGAAAACAAATCATCGGCAAAGGCAAGTTCGATATCACGCTGGATGGCGCCGTCACGGCGCAAACGGGTGACCTCAATCTCTACAAGTTCGCGAGCAATTATCTTGACGATGTGCCGTTGCTCGGCGGCGGCACGGGAGACACCGGCGACATGACTCTTGCGAAAGTTGTCGGGCGCACCGGACAACAACAGGACTTCGCATTTGATTGGGTACCGCCGGTCCAACCTGCACACTACCCCTCGGATAACACCGACCGCCTCTCCATCGACGTCAAAGGCGATTACAACAACGTCGATACCGAGGCACAAGGTCATGACCCCATTGAAGCCGCGTACAAACCCTCGCTGAAGGTCACCCTCACCTCGCGCGACCTTGATGCCGGCCTCACCTTCGGAGCGCAATACGACACCAACCACGCCCAAGACTTCTGGGAAGACAACGTCGGCATTACGCCGCTGATTCGGCAAGGGAATCCGCGCACTGCTTTCAGGTTCAAATTAAAACTGCAATCCAAAGCAATCGCCAGGGACGGGCCATGAGCGCGGTGTAACTGGATGGAGGTTCAACGCATGACGTCGGTCTTTTTGTCATATGCTCGTAGCGATGACGAGGCGTTTGTACGGCGATTGTACGCCGACCTCGCGCGCGAGGGTTTTACCGTCTGGTTCGACCGCGAATCGCTCATGTCGCGGGGCCGATCCTTTCACCAGGAAATCAAGGACGCGATTCGAACGGAGGTGGACCGTGTCGTCTATATTGGCGGACCGAACGCAGCGCAGTCTGCCTACGTGCGTGAGGAATGGCAATTTGCCCTGGAGTGCGACCATGTCGTCGTGACGCCTATCTTGCGGCTTGGCGACTTTCCCGATCTGCCCGGCGAATTGAACTTGCTGCATTGCGAGGATTTTCGCGACGACTCGAAGTACCCGGACGCTCTTCGCAAACTGATTGCCAACCTGCGCGAGCCCAACCCGAAACTCGGCGCGCTCTTTGCCGTGCCCAACCTGCCCGGGAATTTTCTCGGACGGCCCGAGCTCATGTGCCGGGTACGGGACGCGCTCCTTGTAGACCTTCAAAAGCCCCAAGTCATCACGGGGGCCGATGCGCACGTGGGCATGCAGGGCATGGGCGGCATCGGCAAATCGGTCCTGGCCGCGGCGCTCGCCCGCAACAGGCAGGTCCGCCAAGCCTACCAGGACGGCGTGGCCTGGATTGCCTGCGGCCAGAAACTCACCGACAGTGACCTCCTCCAACGCCAGCGGGACCTGGCCCGGCACCTTGGCGGTGACGACACGTTTCTGTCGACAGAGCAGGGCAAAGGCGTATTACGCGAACTGCTAGCCTCAAAGGCGGTGTTGCTGGTGCTAGACGATGTCTGGCAGGCAAAGGACACACGGCCCTTCGATGTGCTCGGACCGAGCTGCCGGATGCTGGTCACAACGCGTGACCGCGGCATACTTGAGACCCTTCACGGTGAGCTGGTGCCGGTATCGCTATTCACGGAACGGGAGGCGCTGCAACTCCTGGCCGACGCCGTGAAGGTCGCGCCCGGGGATTTGTCGCCGGAGGCGCATGAAGTAGCGAGGGAATGTGGATTTCTGCCGCTGGCGCTGGCGCTCTGCGGTGGCATGGCGATGAAACGCAACGGCGACTTCCGCTCCGTGCTCGAACGGTTGCGCCGGGCTGACTTGGAGAAGATCGCCGACCGGGCATCTATTAACGAGCAGCACCGGGACATCTGGCGCGCCATGCAGGCCAGCGTCGAATCGTTGGCAGCGGACGAACAGGAACGGTTCGCCGAACTGTGCGTGTTCGCCACGGACCAGAATGTGCCCGAGGCCGCTGTCGCCACGCTGTGGTCGCACACGGCGGGTCTCGACGATTTGGACGCCGAGGACCTGATCATCAACCTGTACGAGCGGTCATTGATCCAACTGGACCAGCACAACGGTGAAGACGGTAAGGTCCAGCGGCAGTTCCGGCTCCACGACCTGCTCTACGACTATGCAGCGCGCATCGCGGGCGACCGGCCGGCACTTCACCGGAAGCTGCTGGATGCGTATGGGAAGAAGAGTCCGAGCGGGTGGCCCAGCGGCCCGAATGACGGCTATTTTCTGCAGAACCTTTGCGGCCACTTCATCGCGGCGCGGCAGGAGGACGAGTTGCTCGCGAACCTGCTCGACATACGTTGGCTCGAGGCGAAGAACGAGGCCGGTCTCCTGTTCGGACTTTTGGACGACTTTCGTGACGCGATCGGAGCAGTATCCAAGGAAAACGAGCGTCACAGATTCCTGAATCTGATTGACGAGGCTATCCGCCGGGATATCCACTTCATTGCGCGTCACAGCAAGGACTATCCCCAAGCGCTGTTCCAATGCCTGTGGAACTCTTGTTGGTGGTACGACTGCCCAGACGCGGCGAATCATTACGTCTTGGAGCAACCTACCGATGGTGAGATTGGGTACCCGTGGAATCAGATGGACGAGAAACTCTCGGATATTCTCGAAAAATGGCAATCTCAACGGATGGGAGAATGCTCAACCGCTCCGTGGATTCGTTCTCTCCGGCCGCACCCAATTCCTTTGCGGGTTGGTGTCGAAGCGTGTCTTCGCAACCCGTGGGGCGGTGACGCATTGCGCGCGCTTTCGCTTTCGCCCGCGGGAAAGTATGTTGCAGTCGGAGGCGGAGGAGGAGATTTCCGCGTCACTGTTTATGATCGCGTTGATGGCCAAGTGTTGGCCGAATTCACTGAGTTTGAGGGATGTTTTACGAGTATTGCGGGGGTCGCCTTCGATAAGGATGAGCGACTCGTTGTTGCTGGCGGCGCTCTTGGAGTCGTCGTCTGGGATATTGGTACCCGGAAAATTAGGCAGAAGTTTGAGCCATTGGGAGAAAGAGGTGATATAGACAGCGTCACTGCCCTAGAGTTTACGAACGATAATAAACTCGTAACGGGTCACCAAAGCGGTCTAGTGCGCACCTGGATTCTTGGTCATCCTCAGCCGCTGCAAATCGAAAAGCACCATTCGGCCAGCCTTGGTTCTATCGTCCGGCGCTCAACGGACAGCCTAATGGCATCATCTGGCTGGAACGGCTGCGTACGGGTATGGGATTCGACTACCAATTCTATGCGAATAGAATTGCAGGCACACGAAAAAACCGGGCGGTGCGGCGGGCCAAATGTAACAACCGTAGCGTTATCCCCGACTTATGACATTCTCGCTACGGGATCGTACGATGGCAGGGTACGCATCTGGAAGTTGTCGGACGGTACGATGATGGGCGACAGTGGGCAAATCGGCTTAACTTACATTGAGGCGTTGACGTTCGCACCATGCGGCTCGCTTCTAGTCATCGGCGGAGACATCCCTTCGTGCGGAGTGGTATGGGATTTACGCACTGGCGAGATTCGGACGTTCGCCAACTACCCATCACGCATTAGAGCAATGGCAGTATCTAACGAACAAGAGTACCGACTCTATGTGGCCACCGATGACTGTGTCTACGTCCATAATCTGGTCTCAGACCCTCCAGTACTGAACTTGCGCAACTATGTCGTCTCGTGCGAGCGACTGATCCTATTTAGGGATGAGCGAACTCTCGCAACCTCGGGTGATAACGCGGTTCTGCTTTGGGACGTTCACACGGGCCTAATAAAGCCCACTGCCTTTCGCTTTGCATGGCCCTCCTCATTTGGCAATCTCGACTCACTCGTAGCGGCACGGTCGGGGAAAAGGGTCTTTGGACTTAGGGATTTGTCCTATGGTTCCAAGTCCTCTCGGCTCTGGGCTTGGGACACCGAGAAGTTTGAATCTACGCTTGACGTGGAGTGGCCAGACCCGGACAACTTGGCCAGAATACTTGAAGTTTCAAGTGATGGCTCGACCTTCCTATGGTCCTATAACCGAAACCTCGCTAAAGTGCTCTCGACCGATGGGGGCGAGGAACTTGCACAGTTTCGCCGGACAGATGTTCAAATCGAAATCGCGCGATTGAGTCAAAGTGGTGCATTTGCATTTGTGATCTACCAAGACGGAGACTGCGAAGTTTGGAGTGCAACGGTCGGTCTGTCGACAATTCTTGACGACAAAGTTAGTGACGCACTCTTTTCTGATGATGGCTTCGTGCTGTACATGGTGCTTCTTGATGGTGGGGTCGCCGTTCATGACCTTCGCTCGAATGTCCGGTTGAACGAATTCCGTTATGAAGGGGCAAATGTGTACGCCGCTTTCCCGTTGCCCGGGGATACGCATGTTGTCGCGGTTGCGACTATCGAGGGCGGTTCTCTTCTGACCGTCCGGGCCTTTGCCGCGAACTCCGACGTCATTCACGTGTTTGAACCCGCCCGGACTGTTCGTCAAGTAGCTGTGTCTAAATGCAAGAAGTTTATAGCGATTGGGGCAAGCACAAGCTCTCGGAGGATCGCCCGTCATAGATTCCGGGTCGTGACCCTAGATAGTGGGACGGAGATTGCCCAAACTGAGAGTAATTGCGGAATGCTAGAGTCCATAGGATTTACGGATGACTCTCACCACGTCGTAACGTTTCACTCGTTTCCAAGCGAGATGCGTATTTGGGACGTCGCGACGCTGAATTTGTGCGCCGTTTTTCCGGGGGAATGCATGGATCCTGCCTTCTCAACGCGGACCAATCAATTATTGGCCGACTCACGTTCGGATGGCTCAAGAATCTGTAGCTGGCTGACCCGTCGCCAACTTACGGACCACCTCTCCTGCAACGTGGTTGCTCTTTTTAACGATAGCGGAGAGACGATGTTTGTGTCGACGACTAGCCTTCGGGTTGTAGGATTTGTCCCTATCAGGTTTGAACGTATGGTTAGAAACCGTCATGGCGATTTCTGGGCCGGGTTCAAGGGGAATCACCTTTCTATGCTACGGATTGAGGGATTGTGACCGTTTTGATTGGTAAATGAGAACTGGCGTAACCATCAGAGTCAGGCTCGCTTCTGCGTTCAAGAACTCGCGGCTGGATCATGCTGGAGTGTCTAATGAAATGCCAGCGATGCGGTCGTGCGCCGACATTGCTTGGCAAGTTCTGGTTGTGCGCGGAACACGGACACTTGCGCCGGGGCGTTCTGTCGCGTTGCCGCCCGTATTCCTCAGCTATCGCCACGTTAGCAACGAGGAACTTGTGTGCCGCCGCCAAATTGCCATCGCGCGATACGAGTCGGATACGCTGCCAAGGTGTCTGTTGCGAGAGTAGGGGGTATCTCCCCACAATTTCAGGAGAGTCATGGCCAACACATCGCACATAGGCCCGCGATGGAAATCCGTCCGCGCGTTTTGGCGCGTGTGGGGGTGGCCGGTTATTTGGGCGCTGGCGGTGGCGTCGTTTGCGAGCGGGTATGTGGGGTTTGCGCAGTATTACCGCGCGCAGGGCGAGAGCTTTTCCGTATTGGAACTGGTCTGCCGCACGATCCAGCGTTATGTCCTTCAGTCCGGCGCGCTAGACCATTCGGTCCCTCCGGCGCTGGATATCGCCCGGTTCCTTGCGCCCGCGGTCTTTGGCTACACGGCGACGCGTGCGCTCATGTCGTTGTTGCGCGAACAG
>JADLHJ010000109.1 GCA_020848835.1 Candidatus Hydrogenedentota bacterium | reverse complement strand
CTTCATCAATTCCGAAGACTCCGCGTGCGATACGAACGCCGCGTGGACATCCACGAAGCCTTTCTTGCCTTGGGCTGTGTCTGTATCTGCTTCAATTTCGTGAATGACTTTTGTTAGAGGCTCTTAGATAATTCGCGCTTAAATCCTCTAGGACTTTGCCGCGTCTTTTTTGAAATGTTTCGTTGAAATAAACACTACTTGCCTGTTTGATTAAATCTTCGAGAATATCGGGCAGGTTATAATGTAAAGACTGCGGGGCAAAGCAATAATATTTCCCGTTGTCTTTGATAAGAGGTCGTGTCTTAAATACGGACGGGTTCAGAGGCCAGCCGGACGGCGTCTGGTCAATATATTGAGCGTTATCTCCAAAGTGGGCGCTTAATAAATCCAGTAAGGGCATGGGTGTGTTGGCATTTGGGGCGACCTCAAATATACCGATATCTTGATGAGTCGAAAAATTTTGCAGTTCGGAATTAAGCAGTTCGACTTCAGGCAAGTTATTGAACGTTGCGAAAACATCCTCCAAGTCGAGATCACCCAGATCGTGAGAGTCAGCAAATTCCACGAACTTCTGGTGTAGTTTGATCAGAAGCTTATGCGCTTCGACGCACCGATGTAGAGCAGCTTGAACCTGCAGCTCGATCTCCTCCGAATTCTTTAAGAATGAGAGGGCGTCAAATCCGAAAGACTTCAGCAGAAATTCGTTATGAGGCTCGAATAGAGAGATGAAGAGCTCTTTGTGATGCGTTGGATAAGAATCCCCGCGCAGGAACATATGTCGCATCATTGTCGAAGTGCGTAGGTATTGTTCGCCATGAGCGTATTTACCTTCGACGATTTCACTTGAGTGATAGTGCCAAGCCGATTTGTAAATGTGCTCAACGAGATAGAGAAATCTTTCAAGTTTATCTTTGGTTGGACGCTCCTGCGCTGATGGATTGTGTGGCTTGGCTAATGCGAGGCTTATCGCGTATTCAACGAAACCGAAACAACCTTCTTGGTGTGCCTCCGAATAGCTACCTTCGTCGGCCAGTCCGTTATTCATAAAGACATATGCCAGCAGCTCGAATACTTTGTAGTTGTCGAGGAGTGCGAGAGCTTCGGCGATGTGCTCCTCGATTTCCGACCTTACTTTTGGACGATTTGTCCGAACTCGTTCCAGAAACTTTCGGTGGGAGTCATTTGTCCAATTCGCGGTCAAGATTACGTTTCGTCCGAATCGTGCTAATCGTAACGGACCGTATGTAAAGGACTCATCAGGGCCCTTCCTCTTAACCGCTTTCTTACGATTCCTGGTATGTGCTCGTTTTCTCATCTCATTTCGGCCTTGCACCCTTGCATTTCCACCAAATAATACACTCCTCCATGCACATTGAATTCGCGATAAAGATACGATATACCTATCGGTAGGTCTGCGAGACCGGGCGATCGGGTACATTTATGTGTCAGGGATAATTGTGTGCGTTTGGCGTGTTCGCGCGTTGCGCGACCGCGTATTAGCGGCTGGAGGTTCACATGCGTGATATTCGTCGGGTTGCGGTGCTTGGGTCGGGGGTGATGGGGGGCGCGATTGCGGCGCACCTTGCGAACTGCGGGATTCCGAGCATCATGCTCGATATCGTGCCGCCGAACTTGGATGAGAAAGATAAGGCGAATCCAAAGAAGCGCAATGCCTTCGCGGACGGCTCGAAGGCGAACCTGCTGAAGATTAAACCTTCGCCGATCTATTCGAAGGGTGTGCTCGATCTGATTGAGACGGGCAACTTCGAGGACGACATGCACCGCATCGCGGACGTCGATTGGATCATCGAAGTGGTGAAGGAAGACCTTGGGGTGAAGAAGAAGGTCTTCGAGCAGGTGAAGAAACACCGCAAGCCCGGCACGATCACCACATCGAACACAAGCGGCATTCCAATCGGGTCGATGCTCGACGTGATGGACGATGATTTCAAAAAACATTTCTTCGGCACGCACTTCTTCAATCCGCCGCGTTACTTAAAACTCCTTGAGATCATCCCGCACCCCGGCACGGACAAATCGATCATCGCGTTCATGGCGAACTTCTTCGAGAACGTGCTCGGCAAGGGCGTGGTGTATGCGAAGGACACGCCGAATTTCATAGCAAACCGCATTCTTACGTTTGGCTGCCAGTTCATCATGCACGAGATGATGAAAGACGGGTTGTCGATCGAGGAAGTGGACGCTGTCACCGGACCTGCCGTTGGTCATGCGTCGTCCGCGACGTTCCGCACATTCGACCTAGTCGGCCTCGACACCTACGTGAACGTGCTCGGCAACGTTGCCAACAACTGCCCGAACGACGAACGCCTCGACCTCATGGTCGCGCCGGATTTCCTGAAGCAGATGGTTTCGAAGGGGTTGCTCGGCGCGAAATCGGGCAGCGGTTTCTACAAGGCCACCAAAGAAAAAGACGAGAAGGGTAAACGAATCATTCTCGGACTCGATCTGAACACGCTCGAATATCGCGCGCCAATCAAGCCGCGCTTCGAGTGCACAGGCGCTGTGCGCAATGCAGAGACGATTGAAGAGAAAATCAAAATTATGCACACGGGCACGGACAAGGGCGCTGTGTTTGCGTGGAAGATGTTTGCCAATTCCGCCATCTACGCGGCGAACCGCATTCCTGAAATCGCGGACGACATTGTGAACATTGACAACGCGGTGAAGTGGGGCTTCGCGTGGGAAATCGGCATCTTCGAAACGTGGGACGCGCTTGGCTTCGATGACGTGTGCGCGCGCATGGAGGCGGATGGGCTGAAGCTGCCGCCAATCGCGGTAGCGATGAAGGCCGCGGGCGCGAAGTCGTTTTACAAATCCGAGAACGGTAAACAGCTCTACTTCGATCTCGCGTCGAAGTCGTACAAACCCGTTCCGAAAAATCCGAATGAAATTTCGCTAGCGAGTGTAAAGGCTTCCGGTGGCGTCGTGAAAACCAACGAAAGCGCCACGCTCATCGATCTAGGCGACGGCATCCTCTGCGCAGAGTTCCACACGAAGATGAACGCGATCGACACCGACCTCGGCATGATCCTGCAAGAAGGAGTGAACCTGCTGAACGACGGCAAGTTCGAAGGTATGGTCGTCGGCAACCAGGGTCAACACTTCTGCGCGGGCGCGAACATCTTCGTAGTGCTCGGTGAAGCAATGCAAGAAAACTGGAAGGCGATCGACGAAGCGGTCAACGCGTTCCAGCAAATCAACCAGGCCATGCGCTTCTGCCGCAAGCCCGTCGTGTCCGCGCCGCACCATTACACGCTCGGCGGCGGCACGGAAATCTGCCAGCACACGGCGAAGGCAGTGATCGCGGGCGAGACCTACGGCGGTTTGGTTGAAGTCGGCGTCGGCCTTGTGCCCGGCGGCGGCGGTGTGAAGGAAATGCTGCGCCGCGCGCTCGCGTATCTGCCCAGCAGCGTGGAAGACACGGATCCACTCCCCTATTTGCGGCGCGCGTTTGAGAACATCGCGCTCGCGAAGGTCAGCACGAGCGGTGGCGAATATATCGAACTCGGCTATCTCGCCGACGACAACATCATCACCGCGAGTTTAGATCAGCAGATCAAGCGCGCGAAGGATGTGTGCCTCGGACTAAACAAAATGGGCTATCGCGCACCCAAGCCCGCGTCGCTCGTCGCTTTCGGCGAACCCCTGCGTGCGGCGTTCCGCGTGGCGCTGTACGGCTTCAAACTCGGCGGTTTCGCGAGCGACCACGACGTGCTCATTGCGGAGAAGATCGGTCACATCCTCACCGGCGGCGATCGCGCACCCGGGACGAAAATTACCGAACAGGATGTTCTGGATCTCGAACGAGAAGCGTTCCTGAGCCTGGTCGCGACGGAAAAGACGCAGCAACGCATCCAGGCGATGCTGACTACGGGCAAGCCTTTAAGAAATTAATACACTGTCCACAGATTTCACAGATGTACACAGATAAAAATGCAAAACACTTCGTAAGAATCGGAGGGTAGGCCGAATGAACAACGTATACGTAGTTTCCGGTGCGCGGACGGCGGTGGGCAAGGCGAACCGCGGGACTCTGGTGAATTACCGCGCGGACGACATGGCCGCGGAGGTGATGAAAGCTGCGGTGGATCGCGCGGGCATCAAGGCCGAGCAAGTGCAGGACGTCGTGCTGGGCTGCGCGATTCCCGAGCAGTCGCAGGGCATGAACATGGCGCGCATTGCGGCGCTTCGCGCGGGCATGCCGGATTCCGTGAGCGCGTTGACCATTAACCGATTCTGTTCGTCGGGTCTCGAGGCGATGGTGATTGCCGCCGCGAAGATCAGCAGCGGGCTGTTCGATATCGCCATCGGCGGCGGTGCCGAGAGCATGAGCCTGGTACACGGTCCCGGTGCGCGACCTGCGCCGAATCCCTGGCTGACGGTGAATCTTCCGGAGACGTACATCGCGATGGGCAACGCAGGCGACAACGTCGCGCGCGATTACAAATTCTCGCGGCAGGAACTCGACGAATGGGCGCTGATGAGCAACCAGCGCGCGGTCGCCGCGAATGATCTCGGCAAGTTCAAAGATCAGATCGTGCCGCTGCAAGTGCCGCTGAACGGCAACGGCAAGACGATTACATTCGATGTCGATGAGGGTCCGCGCCGCGAAACGACGCTCGAAGGCCTGCTCGCGCTGAAGCCCGCCTTCGCGGCATTACCGTCTAACGGTTTCCACACGGCGGGTAACTCGAGCCAGATGAGCGACGGCGCGGCGGCATGCGTATTGATGAGCGAGAAAGGCCTGAAAGAAACCGGCGCGAAACCACTCGCGAAATTAATCGGCTACAACGTCGCCGCCGGTTCGCCGAAATACCTCGGCCCCGCACAGTTGATCGCGATTCCGAAGGCGATTGAGATCGCGGGTATCAAGCTCAGCGATGTCGACCTCTTCGAAGTCAACGAAGCTTTCGCGTCCGTCGTGAAGCTCGTGGTGCGCGAACTTAAACTCGATCCCGAGAAGGTCAACGTGAACGGCGGCGCCATCGCGCTGGGCCACCCACTCGGTTGCAGCGGCGCGAAACTCTCCGTCCAAATCCTCGACGAAATGCGCAAACGCGGCGTGAAGTACGGCGTCGTCACCATGTGCATCGGCGGCGGCATGGGCGCGGCGGGCGTATTTGAGTTGTGTGAATAGAATTAATGTGGGGAAAACTTTCTTCCAGGAAGGTTTTCCCCACACCCCTTTCAAAAAACTCCGTGCATGAATTTGTCGAGAACGGTCGTGCGGCGATCGCCGTCGTTCACGACACATAGATGCAGCCAGCCGATAACTGGCAACTGCACACCTTCAGCCGCTACAATTTCGCTTCTTTCCCGGGGAACATTTCGGAGCAAATTGGTTCATGGATACCGCGCATTACCGTGAGTTGCTGGCGCGCTTTTCGAAGGCGCGCGTGTTGGTTGTTGGCGACATCTATCTTGATGAGAACGTGTATGGCGTCGTGACGGGGGTAAGCCTGGAAGCGCCGATTCCCATCTATGAAGTACATGAGCGCAAACACAATCCCGGCGCGGCGGGCAACGCTGCCTGCAACGTCGCGGCGCTGGGTGCGAAGACGTACATGGTCGGCTATGTTGGGAACGACGTGAACGCGGACATCGTGCGCAAAGAATTTGCAGTGCGCAATGTCGATACTAGCGGCCTTGTGGTTCACCCCACCCGCGCGACTAATACCTATGGCAAATTGCGCGCCGGCGGTTTCAACATTCCCACGCAAGAAATCTTGCGCACGGATACGCCCACTCCCGTATTTGTCGAAGGACAAGTTGAAGACCAAATAATCGCAAACATCCGCGCGCGCGCTAAGGACGTCGATGCAATTATCGTGACCGATCAGGTGAAGTCGGTCGCCACCCGGCGCGTGCTCGATGCGGTCGTCGAATGCGCCAAGCAACACAAGCTCATCACCGTAGGCGATTCGCGCGGGCGCGCGGGCGAGTTTCACGGGTTCGATGTGATGGTGCCAAACGATCGCGAAGCGGGAATCGGCACGGACATCGACGTAGTGGATGAAGAATCGCTCAATGCGGCAGGCAAGGCTTTGCTAAAGGTTTGCAAAAATGCGGCCGTCACCCGCGGGCAGCATGGAATTCGCGTATTCTCGGCCGATGGTAGCATCGCCGATTTTCCGACGCAGGTTGATCCTGCTGCGGTCGTAGATGTCACAGGCGCGGGCGATACGGTCACTGCTGCCGTTACGGTTTCATTGGTCGCGGGCGGTACGCTGCACGATGCCGCAGTCGTCGGAAATTACGCTGCCGGTGTCGCAGTTGCACAGCGTGGCGTGGTCACGGTGCCGATCGCGCAACTTGAACGCGCGATGTTCAGCGCCTCAGGCCCGGCAAAATTGAAATCGCTTGACGACCTGCAAATCGAACTCGAACGCTTGCGCGGTGAAGGCAAGCGCATCGTGTGGACCAATGGCTGCTTCGACATCTTGCACGTCGGTCATATCTCGTATTTGCAGCGCGCCGCCGCGCTTGGCGATTTGCTCGTGGTTGGCCTTAACAGCGACGCCTCGGTCCGCAAACTCAAAGGCCCCGATCGTCCCATCATCGATGAGATGGAACGCGCGTTTGTGTTGTCGGCGCTTGAATGTATTGGCCTCGTCACGATCTTCGACGACGAGTCGCCACTCGAAGTGATCAAGCAGCTCAAACCGGATATCTACGCCAAAGGCGGCGACTATACGATCGACACCATCGTTCAGCCGGAACGAAAAGCGGTCGAGTCTTACGGCGGCAAAATCGCAATTTTGCCTGTGGTCGAAGGGCGGTCCACCACGTCCATCATTTCGCGGATCGCAAAAGACGGAAAGTAGCCAAATTCGGCATCATTTCGTTCCGCGCCGGAATTTCTGTAAACTATGCGTTTAGGTTCCCAAGCCCTTTGGGAACAAAATGGCCCGCAAAAGGATTGCTTAGAGCGCCGGGGCCGGATACGCATACCCCTGCGTACAGCATACGGGGTCGCCCGTCCGGGCGGTTTTGGCAAAAGGAACAGTTTGTGGGCATCCCCCTCATAGCGGATTTAGGCCGGTTAAATGCCGGTTCGCGCCGCTTTTTGTTTTTCATCGTATTCAACGTCGTGTCCTGGCAATGCATCGTAGGCCCGGCATTGATTCTTTTTGCGCGTTCGCTGGATATGAAACCATCGTTCGTGGGCTTTCTCATTTCGTTCATGCCGCTGTCGATGCTCCTGGTCGGCTTCACGGTTCCGCTTGTGAACCACTACGGGCCGAAGCGCGTGATGCTCACGGGCTGGCTCCTGCGCAATGTCCTCGTTGGCGCGGTATTCTTCATACCGTTCGTGCGCGGGTGGGGCCTGCAATATCCGCAATACATTTTGATGGGGAGTGTCCTGGCGTTTTGCGTGTTGCGCGCGATGGGTGCCGGCGGATGGTTACCGTGGCTGCACGAGCTGGTGCCCGACACGCAGCGCGGCACTTACTTCAGCATGGAAGCTGCCGTCACGCAATTGACGAGCGTCGGCACCGCGTTGATACAGGCGGTTTTGTTGACCGGCCCCGCGAACGACTGGCGTTTTCTCATGGTGTACGGCATCGGCATCGCGGCCGGATTGATCAGCCTGGTTTGGATGGCGCTGATCCCCGGAGGACAGTCCACGCGAAAGACTGAAGCACCTCATGTGCGCTTTGCGGATTATCGGCTCGTGTTTCGCGACCGCGCGTTCATGGCATTTGTGATTACAGCATCGCTCGGTTACTCGAGTTTGACGTGGTTGCTTGGTTCTGCGCTCCTGCTCTACATGCGCGACGCGCTCACGCTGCCCCCGGGTGTGATCATGAGTATTACCGCCGCTGGGAGCTTGGGTATCTTCCTGACCATCGCGTCGTGGGGCCGTTACGCGGACTACGCAGGCAGCGCGAACGCAATGTTCTGGTCCATGATCGGGCACGCGGTCTGTGCGCTGGCGTGTATCGCGCTGATACCGGGTGCGCAGGCGACCAACTACGCGCTATGGGGCGTGTTTGTAGTGGCGAGCGTGTTCAACGCGGCATTTAACGTCGCAGCGAACCGTGCGATGCTCGGCTATGTCTGTTCGCATCGGCGGGTCGTGTACACAAATTTGTGGAGTATCGGGACGTCACTTGCGATTGGCTTAACGCCAATCGCCGCGGGATACCTCATCGATCATTTCCACCGCTCCGGGTTCTACGCGTGTTTCATTCTCACCGCGCTTTGCGGCGTGGTCTGCGCATTCATGAGCCGGGTCTATGTGCGCGAAGCTGCGCGCAACTCCTTACCCGAATTCAGTGCAGCGGAAGAGCTGGTCCCCGCGATCGAATCCCCCGCTCCCGTAGCCGCTGAAGGGCAGACCACGCGCCTGGCTTCGTAGAGGGCGAAGTACTCAGCCAGCCCAGTTAACCCGCCGTACTCTGACTTCGACCAATTTTGGTCCTCACGCTCATATTTTCACCACGCTGCGTTTTCCACCCCTTGCGCCTTCTTGCAGCAAAGCTTCAGGGTGCCCCCATATAGTGCGGTCGCTTGGCGGTCAACCGACTCGCGCAGTCGTGACGTTAATTAGGTGTTAGGTGTTGCCCAGCGTAATGACAGGCTCGTACAGTTGTAGGTATAATACCCGGTCTGGCGGGAATGATACGGGTGCGGGGCCTGAAGTGAGGAGTATCGTGGTATGAAGCGGAGTCATGGCTTCCGCCTCGCGGCGCGGGCGTGCGTCTATGCGCTTGCCGCGCTTCTCGCCATCGCATCATCACAAATTTCCGCCTTTGCCTCTGAGAGAGTGAAGTTATCCATTGACGATGCCGAAGGCTTCGCGGGCGGCGGCGTCGCGGTCGATATCACCATGGAGGCCGATCCGAAGCCAAGCGCAATCGGATTTTGGATCGAATACGACCACACGCGCTTGACCCTTACCGATGCCATACCCGGACTCGTCGTCACCTTGGCAGGTAAAGACGTGTCATGGGACTTCCCAGCCCCTGGCCGCGCCTCGTTCCTAATCTTTGGGCTGAACGACACCCGCGTCTCTTCCGGACGAATCCTCACGCTCACCTTTGATATTGACGACAACGCGGAGGAGGGTGAGGATTTCGAGATACACGGTTTGAACGCCTCCGCGACTGAACCGGATGCATCAACTATCCCCACGGAAATTGACGATGGCGAGATCGAAATCCTGCAATGCTTCGATCCTGCCGCGCCAACAAGCTTTGTCGCGACCGACGGTATTTTTGGCGATCACGTGCAACTGACGTGGCTGCCGGTATTCGGTGCGCAGTCGTACGTCGTCATGCGCAATACGGTCAACGACCCGGCTACCGCCTCTTTTCTTGCTACGACAATTCTACCGTTCTACTCGGATTTTTCGGCCCGCGGCGCAAGCTATACGGCAGCCGGAGGCGGTGGATGCAGCGGTGGTTCGGGGCAAAGCCTGAGCTATACCGAGTATTACTACTGGGTGCGTGCGCAGAATATTTGCGGTCAGAGCGGTTATACCGCGGCGGAAATGGGATGGCGCGGTAAGAGCGATACCTCGGTCAAATCGAGTACGAATATCAACGCTTTACCCGCACTCGCGGACGAAACCACTTCTGAAGTTGCGCTGCGGTTGAGCGCGGAGACGGCGATTGTGCCAACATCTGTCACCGCGAAAGCCGAAGACGCTGAAGTCGAAATCGTGAATGTAGAATGGAAGCCGATTTCAGAATCGGGTAATGACGGTTGGGTTGTCGTGCAATTTGCGCGGCCGCTCAACGTCGGCGAGTCGGTCACGGTTAGCGCATCGGCGTGGACTGTCGCGTGCGCAAGCGTCGGCCCGGTCACGCACAGCTTCGTCGCCGCGCCGTTGAACGAAGTCTCTCCCACACCCGCGGGCTCCAAGGCATACTCGTTGGTTTCCGTCGTGGAAGCGACGGTTTCCAATATCCCCGATTTCATCGAGTCCATGGGGCCGCGCTACGAGATTTATCCCGCACAGCAATTCGATGCGCCGCAACACGTGGCGATTCCGGTACCGGATGGCGTCGAGCCAAGCGAGATGCTTCCCCATCTCTACGTGGACGGCGCAGGCTGGGTACCCGGACAATTGGCCGAGGGCTGGATCGTGCCCGGTACGGTGGCTGTCGAAACCGTAAACGGCGTCCCCTGTGTCACTTTCGACGCAAACTTTGGCGGCCTTGTCCAACTGGGCTATGCAAACGTAGCCGCACCCCCGAATCCCTCAAACTGGGCAGGTGGCGTGCCAACCCTGGTCGCGGCCCTCGCACTCGGCCTAATAGCGGCAAAACGCCGCAAATAGCTTTTAGTCCGCCCCGGGTTCCGAAGACGTTATTCGAATCACGCCCCTACCTTGCGGTTCACGCGTTCAGTTTCTCTACTTTTGGCAATCATTTATGCACAATTCTTGTCCGCAGTCACGCGAGCAACCCCAATATAAAGGAAAATGATAATTGACTTTGTCTATATATTGTGGTACTTTGCGTGCCGGCAGACTTGGACACTATGGGTAGAAGCGTCGTCACCGGCGCACGTTCAAGTCTAAGGGGTGGAAAGACATAGCGCATACGTCATGCGCTAAAAGGCGGATCGCCGTGAACGCGGACACCATTTTGGAGTTGGGCCGTAATGCCCTTCTGATCACGCTCTTGCTTTCCGCCCCCATGCTACTCTCGGGAATGCTGATCGGTCTAATCATTAGCGTCTTCCAGTCCGTTACGCAGATTCAGGAAATTACGCTCACCTTTGTACCCAAAATCCTGGTGGTCATGGTGGCGTTCGTCTTGTTTCTGCCTTGGATGATTGCGGTGATGTTGACCTATGCGAAGCCATTGTTCGGGGGATTCACCAACCTGATCCACTAAAGGAGTTTTGGGACACTGCGTGTTCCGTCCGCGCATGTTCGAAATCGAAGTCTTTAAAGTATTTTTACTGGTACTGGTCCGGTTCACGGGGCTCATCGTGACCGCGCCGGTCCTGAGCTCGAACAACGTACCGATCATGGCGAAGATCGGCTTGTCCGGGCTTACCGCTATTTTGATCACGCCCACCGTGCCCGCGCTCGACGCGCCTCTTCCAGATGATCTCTTCCAACTCGCCGGCCTTGCGGCAGGCGAATTGTTGATCGGGATGATGATCGGCTTCGTGATGACGATTGCATTTGCCGCGATACAGGTGGGCGGCCAAGTGCTCGACATGCAGACTGGCTTCGGCTTGATGAACATCTTTAATCCTGCGATGGAAACGCAGGTGCCCATCTTTGGTTTCTTTCTGTTTCTGATCGCGGCGCTGTACCTCCTCATCACCGACGGGCACGCGATGATGATTCGCGCGCTGGCGTCCACTTATGCGGACATTCCGCTCGGTGGGTTTGTCGCAAACCCCAAACTGCTCTTCGAAGTGAGCACCTGGGGAAGGGTGATGTTTATAGATGGCTTCCTTATCGCAGCACCCGTGGCCGGCGCACTGATGCTCGCCTACATGACGATGGGACTGCTGGGCCGCTTGATTCCGCAGATTCATCTCTTCGTGATCGGATTTCCAATCACGATCGCACTCGGCCTGTTGGTCGTGGCGTTGTCGCTGTCGGTATACATTCAACTGCTGGATGGCATGTTCTATCGAATGTTCAAGGACGTCGATAACCTGATCCGAGGACTCGCGTAGCATGGCGGAAGATACCGGCGGCGAGAAGACCTTACCCGCGTCGCAGTACAAGATTCAGAAAGCGCGCGAGGAAGGGAATATCGCCAAGAGCCAGGACCTGACGGCCGCATTCTCGCTAACTATCGCGCTTGCGGGGATTTGGTATTTGGGCCCAATCTCCATGAAAGCGATGCTCGAAGCGACCCACTACTACTTCTCGAATATTTCGAGTCTCGATATCACACCGAGCTCCTTCACAAGCTTTACGATTGGCACGTTGTGGATGACGACAAAGGCCGTGTGGCCATTAATACTACTGCTGCTCGTATCGGGATTGACAATGAACCTGATACAAGTAGGATTCTTGTTTGCACCAAAATCGATTGCTCCGAAACTCAATCGGTTGAATCCGCTGTCGGGCTTCAAAAAGTTCTTCTCCACGCGCTCCGCCGTCGAACTTGTCAAGGCAATACTAAAGCTCGTGCTCGTCAGCGCAGTGGTGTACTGGGCATTGCGCGATCGCTGGGCCGAAGTGGTCGGCGCTGCGTACCTCACGCCGGTTGGCGCGGGATATGCCGTAACCAAGCTTGTGCTGGCCGTTTGGTTTCGCATCGTGGTCGCCATGCTGATACTCGGCATTCTTGATTTTGGCTTCCAGCGCTGGCAGTACGGACGCGATTTGATGATGACTACGCAGGAAGCGAAAGAAGAAGCGCGGCAGTTTGAAGGCGACCCGCGCATCAAACAGCGCATCCGCCAGATTCAACGCCAGATGGCGATGAAAAGAATGATGGCGGAAGTGCCCAAAGCGGACGTGATCATCACAAACCCGATCCGCTTTGCCGTTGCGCTGCGGTACGACGTCGCGAACATGCAATCCCCCGTGGTCGTCGCGAAAGGCGCACGCCTGCTCGCAAAACGTATTCGTGAAATCGCATTTGAAAACAACGTACCGATAGTCGAGAAACCGGAACTCGCGCGGGCGTTGTTTAAGAACATCGAAGTCGGGCAACCAGTCCCGGAAAACTTGTTCAAGGCCGTCGCCGAAGTGTTGGCCTTCGTATATAAGATCGATCGCCGCGAAGAAAAACTGCGCGAACGCGCGGCCTTCGCGTCGGCAGGACAGACGTTTTAATGCTGGATAGTTTGCGAAATGACAGTGCAAAGCGCGGCCAATGGACGGCGAAGGCGCGCGCGAAGCGCTTTGGAGTGCGGCGGCGGGTAGACGCCGCTTTGGATTTGAGCTAGAACAATGGCAGCAGCACATACCGAAATACGCGAACAGCGCATGGGCGGCCTGGGCAACCAGGACGTCATTCTCGCGGTCTGCGTCATATTGATTTTGGGTGTGCTCGTCATCCCGATCCCAACCTGGCTGCTCGATATCCTGCTGACGGTGAATATTTCGCTCTCCGTTGTCGTGTTGATGGCCACCATCTACTTGCAGCGGCCCGTTGAATTCGCCGTGTTCCCCTCATTGCTACTAATGCTGACGTTATTCCGTCTTAGCTTGAACGTCGCCACAACGCGACTGGTTCTTTCACAGGCCAATGCCGGTTCTGTCGTAGATGCGTTTGGCGGTTTTGTCACCAGCGGCAGCTACATCGTCGGCACGGTGATCTTTTCAATTCTCGTCATCATTCAATTCGTCGTGATCACGCGCGGCGCAACGCGTATCTCCGAAGTCGCCGCGCGATTCACTTTGGACGCGATGCCCGGTAAACAGATGGGCGTGGATGCCGATCTCAATGCAGGCCTCATAACCGAAGAACAGGCGCGTACGCGGCGTCGCGGTATTGAGCGCGAAGCGGACTTCTACGGCGCGATGGACGGCGCAACCAAATTCGTGCGCGGCGACGCTATCGCGGGATTAATCATCACGATCGTCAATATCGTCGGCGGGTTGATCATCGGCGTCGCCATGCATGGCATGGGCATCATGGACGCGTTGCAGATCTACACACGGCTGACCATCGGCGATGGTCTCGTGTCGCAGATCCCCGCGCTCATCGTGTCCACCGGCGCGGGCATGCTCGTGACGCGCACTGCCTCCGAGGACAATCTCGGCGCGGACCTGACGAAACAACTCACGCGCTACCCGCGCGCGCTCGGCATCAGCGCGGCGCTGCTTGCGCTATTCGCAGTGGTTCCAGGCATGCCGACGATACCGTTCCTTTTGGTCGCCGCAGTGCTCGGCGTCGCTGCGGCGCAGTCCGGTCAGACGCTTCAACGCGAGGAAGAGGCGGAAATCGCGCGCGAACGAGCAAAAGTCGAAAGCGAAACGAAAGCAGAACCTACACGCACGGAAGACCTGCTCAACGTCGATACGCTTAAGATCGAACTTGGATATGGCCTCATCGGTCTCGCGGATGGCAAGCAGGGCGGCGACCTATTGCAACGCGTGCAGATCATTCGTCAGCAGATGGCGACAAAGATGGGCTTTATCGTTCCTGTCGTGCGCATCGTCGATAATATGCGCTTGCGCCCAAACGAATACCGCGTGAAACTACGCGAGAGTGAGATCGCGCGTTACGAATTGATCCCCGATCACTACCTCGCGATGAACACAGGGCTCGTCGAAGAAGAGATCAGCGGCATTCCAACGAAGGAACCGGCCTTCGGCCTGAGTGCAATCTGGGTGCCGCAATCGCAGCGTGATCGTGCGGAGCGCCTTGGCTACACGATTGTCGAGCCGACGGCGGTGCTTGCAACGCACCTGACCGAACTACTGATGATGTATGCACCGGAGATCGTCAGTCGCCAGGACACACAGAACCTGATCGACCATGTGAAGCAATCGGCAAAGGCCGTTGTGGAAGAACTCGTACCGAATGCGCTTACCATTGGCGAAGTGCAAAAAGTGTTGCAGGCCTTGCTGCGTGAGCGTGTGTCCGTACGCAACCTGGAAATCATTCTGCAGACTCTCGCAGATTACGCGCCGCGCACGCGCGACACCGAAGTCTTGACCGAATACGTACGCCACGCGTTGGCGCGGCAGATCTGCGCATCGTATGCGGATGAAGAGGGCCAGCTTCGCGTCGTCACGCTTTCGCCAGAATTGGAACGAGAACTGCTCGACGCAATTCGCCAGGCCGATGCGGGCGAATACGTGCCTATCGATCCGCGTCGCGCCGAGGATGTTGCGAAGGCGACCGTGCAAGCAGTGCAGCCCCTCGTACTGTCAGGGCAAGAACCGGTCGTGCTGACTTCCGCGCAGGTGCGCCGCTACTTCCGTCGCATTGTCGAACGGCACATGCCGAAACTGGTTGTGCTGTCGTACAACGAAATCGATCCCGCGATCCGTTTGGAAAGCGAAGGACAGGTGACAGCGTAACGTGTCGCAAGAATTCCACAGATTTCGCGGCGCGTCGCTGAATGAAGCGTATCACCGCATGCGCGAGAAATTGGGAAGCGACGCCATCGTGCTGCGCACGGCGCAAGTACGCGAGGAGGGGATCTTGGGATTCTTTGGCAAGAAAGTGATTGAGGTAACCGCTGCGGCCGCGCCCAAAGCCAATCGCACTGTGTTGCAACCTGCACAAACGGCGGTGCGCAGTTATGCGGAAACCGCGCAGAGTACGCGCGTGGCATCGGACGAAAACGTTGCGGAATCGGTTGCGTACTTCCAAAAGATTGTGAGTGACGCACAGCAACGTGTCGCGCAACGCCGCGCGCAACCCGCGCAGGCCGAAGCGAGTCCCGTCCTGCCGTTTAAGCGCGCGAAAGAACAGGCTGCGCCAATCGATCCGTTGCACCGCGAAGTGCGCGAACTGCGAGAACTCGTGCAGGTACTCGTCGCCGAAGCACCGGGCGCGGCAGTACCAACGGAATGCGCGCCGCATTACAAGCGCCTGATCGATATCGGCGTGTCGCGCAAGATCGCCGCCGGATTGTTATCCGCCGTCGTTCGCACCTGCGATGCAGAGCTGTTGCGTGATCCGCGCGTGTTCCAACAACGCCTCGACATCGAAATTCGCAAGACGGTTCATGTAACTGGTGGCATCGGCCTTAGCGCAGGTACCTGCAAACGTGTCGCCTTAGCGGGTGCCACGGGCGTCGGCAAAACGACCAATCTCGCAAAGCTCGCGGCAACTTATGCAGTGACGAATCGCGCGCGCGTAGCATTGATCACAGCAGACACCTATCGCGTCGCAGCGCCGGAGCAGTTGCGCGTCTATGCGAACATCATCGGGATTCCGCTCTATGTCGCCAATGACGCGGCAGAAATGAAAAAAGCGCTAGACGCCACACGCGATTGTGATCTTGTATTGATCGACACGGCAGGCGGGAGCCAATTTAACAAAGGCCAGCTTCGCGATCTGCGCGAAATTCTCACCGCCGCCGATCCGCACGAGACAATTCTCGTGCTCGGCGCGAGCACGCCGCTCGAAGACGCGCGCTGCATCGTCGAGAATTTCTCCATCGTCAAACCGACCGCGCTCTACTTCACCAAACTCGACGAGACGCGGCGCTTCGGACATTTCTACAGCCTCGCACTCGAATGCGGGCTACCCCTCAGTTACTTCAGCACGGGCCAGAACGTGCCCGACGATTTGCTTTTGGCGCAGCCCGCAACCGTGGCACAATTGTTGTCCGGCGGCGCGGCGGCAAACCTTGCGGGAAAGTGAGTAGTAACGTGGCGAATCAGGCAAACCACTTGCGGGATTTCGTGCGGCAGAACCAGCGCAACGGGCGTGTGCTCGCCGTCACCAGCGGCAAGGGCGGCGTCGGCAAGACAAATACGAGCGTTAACCTCGCCATAGCCCTCGCGCAACGCGGCGCACGCGTAACGGTACTCGATGCGGACCTCGGGCTCGCGAATGTCGAAGTGTTGCTCGGCCTCAACTCACTCTACAACCTGCAACACGTCGTCACCGGGGAAAAGAAAATGCTCGACATTCTCGTCACCGGTCCCGGCGGCGTGCAGGTCGTCCCCGGCAGTTCCGGAATCGCGCGTTTCGCAGACCTCGGTCCCACCGCGCGCCAGAATGTGCTCGCCGGTCTCGAAGAGCTTCAACAATATTCCGATTTCATTATCATCGACACGATGGCGGGTATCGGCCAAAACGTCACCGCATTCGCAGCGGCAGCGGATGAAGTGTTATTGGTCACTACGCCGGAGCCATCATCCATTGTTGATGCGTACGCAATGATTAAAACGATTTTCCAGCAGCGCGACGACGCCTTGTTCCGCCTCATCATCAATCAAGCCTTGAACGAACAACAAGGCCAAGCCGTCGCGCAGAAAATTGCGCATGTCGCGCAACAATTCCTTGGCCGCAGCCTCGCGTACATGGGCCACGTGCCCCGCGATCCCCACGTGCAGCAAGCGGTCATGCAATCGCAACCCTTCTCGCTGCGCTTCCCCAATGCCCCCGCCACAAAATGCGTGCAAGACATCGCCGCGCGCCTACTCCAACACCGCACTCACGCTGACGACACCAAGCCCAGCTTCTTCCGCCGCATCGCGGAAAATTTGGGGCTCGCCAGCAACGCCTAATTTACGCCTGTAGGAAAATTACCCAATCATGCACTTCGGGTGGGAACGGCGGAGTCCAATTTCCATTTTCGTCGGGCTTAATGGGTCCGAGTGCAATTTCATTGCCGGTAATCGGATCGAAATAATACGCCGAATATTGGAGGTCAGTTTCAATCGCTTTTATAGTCGGTGGATTCCAGCACATGGGCGCATATGCGATGCGCAGCTTGCGCGGGATGCCCGCGACAACTACGCCGTAAGCATCATTCTCTTTTTTCGACTCGTCGTACCAATCGGGCTGGCGCTGCAATTCCCACCATGCAAAACGCGCAAAGAATTTTCCGCCGAGACCCACCTGCCGCGAGCCCGGCAGATTCATCGCTTCGTCCCACGGCGTGTTGCCCCAGGCGCGCCCGTGAGGCGACGGTCCATAAGGCTTTCCTTGTTCGTTCACCTGCCAGATGCCATTCGCGCCATACGTAAAGCCTGATACGCCATTCAGCATCGAATGATAGAACGACAAGCGGATGATGTTTTGCCAGCAGCGTCCCATGATCCCTTCATAATTTACCTCACCATTCACGATAGGCAACTTCGGCTCGTGCGCGAGGGCGGTGCGGACGGATTTGATCACGTTTGGGATGGTTTCAATATCGCTGTGGCCGGTCTGCAACATATCGACATCCATCAATGACGGGTCATCCACCTGTTCATGGCCGTATTGCGTCGGGTGGATCGTGATGGGATTGTGGTATCCGTCGATCTCCCGCACATAGCGCATCACTTCCGTCCACCCCGCTTTCTGCGCCGCGGCGTCTTCTTCTTTCTTTTCCGATAGGTAATACGGCATCGTCGCTTCGCCGCAGATGCACCATACGACGGGATACGCCGCGAAGCGCGCGACGAGATTTCGCCAGAAGCGCTTCACTTTATCGAGCCCGATCTGTGGCAGGTAATAGCCCCACATGCCCACGATACAGGGCACGAGGCCCGCATCGACGATGGCCTGAATACGCCGCGTCGCGTCTGCGAAGTATGAAGCGTTCACGCGCGCAAAGTCTTGCTCGAAGGGGAAGCCACTCGGCCCAGCGCCGCGCGGGTCCCACGCGTCCATGTCGGGATAGGGCCCAGCGATGATTTGGACAAGCGAAAAACCTTTGGCGGCTCGGTCTCGTAGCAGCGCGGCGAAGTTATCGTCGTTAAGCCGCGCGCAGAGCCCCATCCACCATGTATCGCCGATCCACAGGAACGGTGTGCCATCCATATGTTCGAGGTGATGCTTGTCGGCCGCACTGCGCAAACGACCACTGCCGTATAAGGGATTGGTGCCTTGATATGCCTTTACATCGACCGTAAACGGGCGGCCGTGCAGCCCTGAATCGGACGCAACGCTGCAGCGCGTCTTGATGACATTGGTGCCAACATCCGTACCGCAGAAATTGCAGCTCCAGGTCTGGCCAGAATCGTAGTATCCGGGAACAACCTGCTGTTCTCCATTCGGCGCCGTGACAATGAAATCCACGTCTACGTCGTTGTATGGGTCTTGGTATGTACCTGCGGCGGTAACCGAAAGCGTGATGACGGTGTTACGTTCAATGATGGGATTGTCGCCCGGTTTAGCGCGCAAGGCAGGAGCCGAGCTGGCAGGACTGTCCCCCGCGCGCGCGGCAGCCGCGGCAACACCGGCTGTCGCAATACCCACAAATTCCCTGCGTGAAATAGATGACATCGCGCACCTCGTCCTGATGGGTTTACGCATTCACAATAGCAAAACGTCTCGGCTCGCGGATAGAATGCGGCATTGAGACAAAACTTGGGAGCGGAGTCCATGCGATTGTGTTACTTGATGTCGGTTCTTATGTTTGCTTGCCTGCAAGCTATGGGTGCGCCAAACATTGGCGACACGGCAGGCCCGGTGTCGTTTGAAACACTCGATGGTTTTCAACGCACGATGGAGAACTACGCCGATCGGCGCGGCACGGTCGTCGTGTTTCTTTCCGCGCGCTGCGACGCAACGTTTGCGGCGTACGACACTTTCAACGCGCTGCACGAGAAATACCGCGAAGATGAAATTCTTTTCGTCGGTGTTGTTTCAAACCCGCAGGAAAATGGCGAAGAGTTGCGCACCTTCTCTCAGAACAAAGGTTGTCGTTTTCCGATCTACCGCGACCCGTCCAAGCGCGTCGCGAAGCAATTCGGCGCAACGGTAACACCCGAATTCTTCCTGCTCGATGAAACAGGCAAAGTCATTTATCACGGCGCGGTGGGCACGGAAGCGGAAGGATTGCAGCCCGCGATTGTATCGCTGCTGGCCAAAGAGACAATCAAAACCGCGAGCACACCACTGCAGGGCACGCCTATCGACAAGCCCGGCGTGAAGAAAGACATCCCCGATCCCTACGGCAGTTTCGCATTCTCTTCGGAACTAATCTTTAACAAGATCCCAGGTGTCGCGGTGCACCATTGTTCGACGATTACCGAAGCACCCAATGGCGACATCCTCTGCCTGTGGTATGCGGGCACCTACGAATCCGCGGACGATCAGGCGCTCTATCTCGCACGTTTGCCGAAGGGCCAACGCATCTGGACCACGCCCGAGCGTATCGTGTGGAATCCCGAAGCGCCTCCGGGAAATGCTGTGATCTTTACCGCTCCGGACAAACGCGTGTGGATCATGTGGGGCCGCATGGAAGGCAGTAGGCCCACACGCCGCGGCTCCGGTTGGTCCAGTTGCCGCTTGATGGTGCGCACGTCCAAAGACAATGGCAAAACCTGGACGAAGGACGAAGAGATTGCGAACAGCCTGGCGTGGTTGCCGCGCAACGCACCATTCACGATGAAGGACGGTCGCTTCGCATTGCCGATTAGCGGGCATGTGGACAGCGTCTACGCCGGCTTTTTGATGGTGCTCGAACCTGACAACACGAATTGGAAACGCATCGGCCTCATGCCCGGCGGCGAACAGCCCACCGTAATTCAGCGCGACAACGGCGAACTGCTCAGCCTCATGCGCGGCCATCCTAAGGTGAAGGAAAGCGTATCGAGCGATGGCGGCGTCACGTGGACCACGCCGCGCGACACGGAGTTGAATTGCCCTGATTCGGGCATCGCTGCAACGAAACTGAAAAGTGGCCGCGTGCTGCTCGCGTACAACAACACGCCCGAATGGGACCGCACACCGTTCAATATCATTCAATCGACAGACGACGGGAAAACCTGGGATGACACGAAAGTGATCGAACAGGATTGGGGCGAATTCTCATATCCCTGTATCATCCAATCGTCCGACGGCATGATCCATTTGACCTACACCTACCGCCGCTTCAGCATCAAGCACGTCACCTTCGATGAAAAATGGCTGGTGACAAAAGAACGTCCAAACTAAAAAAGTGGAGGGCGGATTGAACAGTCCGCCCTCCACAATCGTTCTTACTTTACTTCACAATTTCGAAGGAGCTGTCACTAAGATCCGAGATTACACCGTTGCTTTCCGACACAACGCGTACCTGATACCCAGTGCCCTTCTTCACGCCATCAACTCTCCAGCGCTGCTTGCCGTCATTGAGTTGCCCTTGAAGAATAGTCTTCTTAAACGATCCATTCTTGAACAGCTCAACGCGGATGGTCCCGGTCAATCCTTGCGACTGCCATTTGATGCGCAATTGTTTTCCGATCTGCACGATCTCGCCGCCATTGGGCGTCACAACTTTGAGACTCGTGAAGCCGTTCTGCGTCAGCGTCACATCCACCGGCGCGTTCTTCACATCGGGCGAGGTGAAGCGAATCGTCGCGTTGCGCGGCGTATCGCTCGAATTGGACCCATAAGATACTTCAATTTGCCCTGCGTCTGTTCCGCTTTCCGCTGAAGTGATTCCTAGCCAGTTGCCTGAGATCACTTCCGCGCTCCATTGATTGCCTGTCCCGCCGGAGAAGGACACGTCAAAAGTCGTGGTCCCGGAACCGGCCGTCAGATCGCGGTGCGAAGGCGTAACCAGCAGGTCCGGCGCGGGAGATTGCACAACGGTCACATCGACCTGCGAGGTCGCGGTCGCATTACTGGTGACGCGCACCGTACCGGTCCTTTGCGCGCCCGTGTTCTTGTCGAACGACAGGTTGATCGTGCCGGAATCGGTGCCGGAGTCGCCCGACGTGATTTCGAGCCAATCGCCGCCGCTGAGCACGGTCGCATTCCAATTCATCGTGCCGCCGCCGGAATTGGCTACGCTAAATGTCGTGTTGCCGGCGCCAAACGAAACGCTGCGTGTCGGAGGAGTGACCGACAGGTTCGATGCCGGCGCTTGTGTGATGGAAACATCGATCGGGCTTCCTCCCGCGGCAGTGGAAGAAACGCGCACTGTGGTTTCGCGCGAATTGCCGGTGTTGTTCGCTTGAAGTGACACGCGGAATGTGCCGTTGTTTGTACCGGGCGAGCCCGAAAGTGTTGCCCAATTGGTGCCCAGCACAACCAAAGCGGTCCAATTCATCGTGCCCTGACCAAGGTTCTGAACGTTGAAGTCAACGTCTGCAGCACCGGCACCGATGTCCTGCGAGAGCGGGGTGACGCTTAACACCGCCTGCGAACCGGCGAAGTTCTGGCCGGTTGCGTTCGCGCTCACGTTGGTGTACGAGCGTGATGACGGACTGAAGAAATAGCCGGTCTTCTACGGCTGCGCAGTCCCGGTGAAGCCGCCGGGCACGACAACCGAATAGAACCCGCTCGCATTCGTGATGGGTGAACCGGGCAACCCGGTGATCGTCACGCCCGCGATCGCGGCGCCGCCTGCCGCTTCCGTAACGGTACCGGAGAGCGTGAAGGTCTGGGCGCACGACGCATAAGCGGACATATCGCTTTCGACAAGGTCCGGCGAAGTGCCGTTGCCCTTCGACAATCCAACTAGCCCGTCCTGCGCGGCAATGTCCAGATGCGTGATCTTGATGACACCGTTGAAATACATCTCGATCTGGAAGCTGTTCGCATTGGCCAACCCAAACTCCGGCACGTTGACCCAGGTCACAACCGCGCGGTCTGTGAGCTGCTGATAACGAATCGGCTTCGTCTGGCTGGGCACAAGATCGTCGAACAACCCGGAAATACGCGGCTGCGCGAAGTGCAGATCAAAGGTCTCCGCGTATTCTTGCGATCCCTCCGCGAACGATACGAAACCGTTGCTATTGATGAAGAACGAGGAGTAACTCACGCCGTAGAACGGAATCGTCTTGCCCCCGGTGAGGGTGATTTGCGTAAACGCGTCGTCAGTTACATTCACAACCGTCCCGCCGTTCGGGTCGGTCGGGAACAAAGTCGCGCCGAGCCTACACACGGAATACTTGCTTATGGACGCGGCATCGGGCGTGAAGGTCAAGGTCTGACGATCGATGTCATTGGATCCATCTGAGAACAATTCCGTGAAAAAGTCCGGACGGTCGGTCGTGGTGAACGAGAAACAACTGCCGCCGTTTGCGGTCGCGGAATTGCCTGCCGTGTCCGTCGCGTCCACTACGAAAAAGTACTGTGTGTGCGCCGTAAGCCCGGGCACGATCAATTCGTGCTCGGTGCTTGCCGCGCTGTTTTGCACCGACAGATTCAAGGCGCCGCACGATGTGCCATAACGCACACGTGACGTTGCCGCTTCGTTTGTATCAAACGTAATCGTCACCTGATTGCTGAAAATATTGCCGGACTGCACATTGGTGATCTGGGGCGCGGCGCAATCGGCCGTCGAAGTGTCTTGCACCTGCGCGGGCGAGCCTGTGCCATTGTCCGCGTCCTCGTAAGTCGCCGTGATCGTCGCGCCGTTGCTGACTTGCAGAACACCATTCGCCGCCGGTGTGCCAGTAGACGTGTCAATTGTTCCATCGAAAATGCCGGAGTCCGCGGCAGTCTCCGTCAAGGTCATCGTTTCTGCATCGCCCGTAGAGGTGCTGAGATCGACTTCAATTGTGCCAAACCCTTGAAGGTCCGTGTCACTCACGGTTACCGTCACGGCGTCATCGCACGAAACCACTTCCGGCGCCATATGGATTTGCCCCGCGAAGGTCTGCGACGTGGCGTTCGTCGCGAACAGTGCGAAATCCTGATCGAGGCTGCCCCCAAAGTTCGGTATCCCGTTGCCCGCGATGTTTGCCGCCTTCACGCGGACGATTAACGCATTCTGGCTGGGATTGTTGAGATAAACCGCTTCGATCGTGTTGCGGCTGTCGGCCGTGCCACCCGTCGTCGAAGCGCCGTTCGAAAACACGTTGCCTTTGTATACGGTGCCGTTGTCTTCCACTTCCAGGTTCAAATTGTTGACCAGAGCAACGGTGCCCGGCGTGCCCGGCGCGTCAGTCCACGCCAGCGTAATCTTGATCGGTTTCGTGTTGTCCTTGCGGGTCAACAACAGCTCATGAATTTGGTTTGTCGCGGTAAAGACCGTTTCCTGATCCGAAATGTAAAGCGAATTCTTAAAGGTAAGCAGGGTTCCGAGATTCACCGACCCCCAGCCCTGCACGGCATTCGGCACATGGCCGATCGTGCCGCCATCGCCATCGTTGCCGCCCTGCAGGCTCTTGGCAGTGTTCGCAAGCACTGCGCGCACCATCGCGGGGCTCGGATGCGCGGGAATCGCCTTTGCCGACAACTGCTCCGTGAACAATTCATCGATGATGATGCCCGCGCCCGTCGCTATCGGCGTCGAGTGACTCGTGCCGGATGAACGCGCGTAATCCGTCTGGCCGTTTGGGAAGTACTGATCGCACACGCCAAGACCGTTATATCCCGTCGCGGTCGAGGCGGGGCCGTTCACGTGCGTTCCCGTAGCCACGACCGTGACGCCAAAACGGCTGTCTTCAGTCGGGCCGCGACTCGAAAAGTCCACGATGTCCTTGTTGCTGTTCGATGACGATGCCGACACCAGGCACCCGTCCGTGCCGTTGTTGTCGCTGTTTTCGGCAGCGCCCACCGCGATGACGTTTTTCGCGGTCGCCGGTGACCCGATGGTTTGCGTCGCGGGACCGTCATTGCCCGTCGAGAAGAAATACACCATGGGCTGATTGCCCGCTTCGTTGGGGTCTGCGTCGCGCGTCAATGCGTCGTACAGCGCGGAATCCGTCGTGTACTCGCCGTCGACCGAAGCACCCCAGGAATTGTTCGAAAATGTGGCGCCCGCGTTTTGCGCATTGCGCGCGAGGTCGGTCAGCGTGTTAGAACCAATGTCGAAAGGTCCAAAATCGTTCTGGAATATTTTCGTGGCGTAGACTCGCGCTTGCGGCGCGACACCCTGGCCCAACTTGAATCCAGCGCCATCGGTGGTGCCGATACTGGCATTACCGATTATGATACCCGCGTTGATTTGTCCGTGGCCGTCTTTGCTGTCGCCAAGAGGATTAGATGTCGCGTTAAAAATCCCCGCGATTCGCCCAAGGATATCCGGGTGTGCGGTACCTGCTGCGTTCGTCGCGATGCCTTTGTCGAGACCGTCGTCTTGCACCTGAACTATGACGTCATTGCCGCCGCTCAAGCCATTCGCACTCAGCCAGGTGGTATAACCCGGACCGGTCGGCGCGGTACCGCCCGCATTCAAATTGCCTGCCATCGTTTGTGCGCCGCGTTCGCCGTGCAACTCGTATTCGGGCGCAGCTTCGACGCGAAACACAGCGTTTACCGACGCGATGTCCGTCGCCTTCGCCAGCGACGCATCTACCCGCATCTGGAACCAGCCCATCTGCGTCTTGCGCGCATCGAGAATACGGAACCCCCGGCCCTCGAGTTCCTTGGCGCCCGTCGCGTCCGAACTTAGTACGTTGTATTGAACGATAGACGCTGCCGCCTTCGATGCGTCAGTCTTCGACAGACGGTCTGCGAGCGGTTTGCTGATTTTCACATAGTCGGGAAGCAAACCCGCCCAGACGACACCCGGCAAACTGCCCAATTGGACCGCGACTCCCGCTGGCGCACTTACAAGGTACGCATAGTCCGGGATGTAGTTGTGAACAGTAGCACCAGCGCGCTCCAACCCTTCCACGTCCCCCGGGCGTATTGGCCGGGAAAACTGGACGATCAAGGTTACCGGCTCGGCATCATTCGACTTCTGGCCGACCTCGGACTCTGTGATCCTCGGGAGCGAAGCCGTATAGAGCGGTGTGTTTGTGAATTGGAGCTGGCCGGCCAAGGCCGTCGCCGCTCCGGCAACGGTGAGGAGAATCCCCCAAAAACGAGTACGCAACATGGCACCCCTTCCTGACCCCGGGCGAATCCCCCCGCCGGGATCTATCCCAAAAGAAATTGTCCCTTTCTGAGGATCAGGCACGCAGCCCAGCGCACTCGAAAAGTCTACAACCCTTTTTGATCCCGGGTGGATTCTACCGGTAAAGATGTCAATAAGTCAAATAATTTACCGTCGAATACCTAATATATCCCATTTAACACGCACAATTTTTCCATATTTATCAGCATTTCAATTAAATCGATTTGCAATCATGCCAATTTCAACATGTTCGCCGAACTGTTCACGCTGGTATTGCGTCCAGCGTTCCATGATACTCTGTCGCATCCAATTTCCGGGTGGGGAATATTGCCATGCCAGCCAGTACTGCACCGACGATCCATTTTCCGCTGAAGACCGACTCTAATGATACCTCACAGTTTGGACTTCGTGGCGATCCGCGTGGCGTAGTCTTTCGCGACGGAGCAGCGTGGTTCGACGGACGCGGCGCGTACATCGAGGTACCGGACCACGAGGCGCTGCGTTTTGGTGACAAGAGTTTCTCCATCGCGGCGCACATCCATACTGACAAGATTCTCGATTCAGTGTTGGGCGACCTCGTCTGCAAGTTCGACCCCGCTGCGCGCAAAGGCTTCAACTTCGGATTACTGAATTACTCCGGCGTAACGTCCTCCACGCCGAACTGCCGCAATCTTTTCTTTGGCATCGACAACGGCATAATCGAGGAGTGGCAGGATCGCGGCCGTCCCGGGAATGCCGTGTGCATCTTCGCGCTCTGCACCTTTGACAATGCCATCTACGCAGGCACCTTCGAGGCTGGCAAAGAAGAGCGCGGGCACGTCTATCGCTACGCGGGCGAAACGAAGTGGGAAGACTGCGGCGCGCCTTACGCCTCCAACGCCGTCACCGCGCTAGCGGAATTCGACGGCAAACTCTACGCGGCGGCATCGCATTATCGCTCTCGCGGTTCTTCACTCGCCGAATCCGAAAACGAGACACCTGGCGGAAAAATTTTTCGTTACGACGGCGATCAAAAATGGATCGAAGTCGGCGCGCTCGAAGGCCACGAAGCGATCCACAGCCTCACCGTTTATCGCGGCAAACTCTATGCATCTTCTCTCTACGCGCCGCCGGGAGTCTACCGCTACGACGGCGATAACAAATGGACCTTCTGCGGACACCCCGGAACAAACCCCGGCGGGCGTATCGTACCGATGAGCGTGTGGCGCGGAAACATATGGGGCGGCAGCTACGACGGCGATTACAACATCTACCGTTACGCCGGTGGCGAACAGTGGGACGATATGGGCAAGCCGCCGGAGATCACGCAGACCTATTCGTTCATGCCGTATCAAGGCGAGCTCTACATCGGCGCATGGCCCAGCGGCGCGGTCTATCGCTGGGACGGTCAGATGGGCTGGGAAAACGCGGGGCGACTCGGCGAAGAAAAAGAAGTCATGGCGATGGCCGCATACAACGGCAAGCTCTACGGCGGCACGCTCCCCCTCGCACAGGTCTATCGCTACGACGGCGACGGCGCTTGGTTCAACACCGGCCAACTCGACAAGACCCCGGACGTCGTCTACCGCCGCGCGTGGTCCATGGCGATCTTCCGCGGACAACTCTTTTGCGGCACGCTGCCGTCAGGCCATGTATTCAGTCTCGACGCAGGCAAATGTGCGTCGGTGGATCGTTCGCTATCACCCGGCTGGCACCATGTCGCAGCGGTAAAAGACGGCGGCCAACTAAATCTGTTCGTCGATGGCCAACTCGTCGGCCAATCCGACGAATTCGATCAGGCCCCCTACAATCTCAGCAACGACAAACCCATGACCATCGGCTTCGGCATGCACGATTATTTCAGCGGCGCGATGAAAGATTTGCGCATCTACAACACCGCGCTGTCACTGCAAGAAGTCGCCGCTATTGCGAAGGGTTAGTAGAAAGTCGAACGTGAACGATTCTTTTGCGACACAAAATATTGCGCGCCAAGTGACGCAACAATTTTGCTTCGGGATCTTGTCACACTTTCAGAGGGAAAAAACGTGATCGTTTCACAATCGGGTTCTTCTTGTTCAAATTCGGAATTTACCCCGAAGGGGTTATTGCGCGCAGCCCAGGGTTGCGACGCGCTTCGCGGCGCTACCCTGGGGAGACGCCAGCCCCCACATTACTTCAACCCCAACGGGGTTGCGGCAATCTCACGGATAATCACCTTGCTATTTGCTGTAACATTTGCCGCCCTCGCACAAACGACCCCCGAAGACGCCGAATACATCAAAAAATTTCAAGAGCACTACCCAAAGGTCACTCCCGCCCCCACGCTCGCCGAATATGCCACACCCGCAAAATTCGACGAACGTTTTCTCGGCGAAAGACTCGACGCCTCTCTCGATATCGTCAAATCAAAAGCCAACAACGACGGCAACCTCGCCTGGGGTATCGCGTATTGGATGACGGCCTACAACATCATGTATCGCAATACCGGAGATCCGAAATACCTCGAAGCCAACCTCCGCAGTTCCGAGGCCGTACTCTCCGTGCGCGACGACAAAAAAGGCACGCAACTTTTCACCGGCGAAACTTCCACCGCATGGAGCAGCGACAAATACGCGAAACGCGGACGCGCGGTCTTCGGCGTACATACCGGCATGCTCGTCTATCCCATGCTCGACTTCCTGCTGCTCGTGAAAAAGGAAAAACAAATCCTCGATCCAAAATCGGATCGCTACGCCACCATCCAAAAAGAAGCGCTCGAAGCCCTCGCGTGGCACGACAAACAATGGAAAGACGGCCCCGCCGATGACGAAGGCTACTACATCATGCTGAATCAGGAGGACAACCTGGACGGCAAGATCAAACCGGGCAATCGCCTCGCCGCACTCGGCCGCGCAATCTGGGCCGCATGGAAACTAACCGGCGACAAGCAATACAAAGACCGCGCCATCCGCATGGGCTGGTACATGAAACGTCGCCTCGACATCGGCACGGACGGCGCGTATTACTGGCCATACTGGTTACCCGAAACGCCGCCAACAAAACCTATCGATCCGAAAACCATTAACGGCGAAGACAGCTCCCACGCGCAACTCACCGCCGCATTCCCCCTCATGCTCGCCGCCGACGGAAAAGTCTTCACCAAAAAAGACGTAAAAATGTTCGGCCTCACCGTGAACAATGGCCTCGGCCGCCTCAGCACCACCCCCGAGACCATGGGCGTCCTACTCGGCTCCGTTACCGGCGACGTTAAATTCTTACCCAGCTACGTCTCCAGTCCCGACGGCTGGATCGCCCCTGCGCTAACGAACCCCGAGGCGAAAGAAAAAATCCTCGCCTTCTACTTGAATTATCAGCCCACCCCGGCAGCAATGGATCTGGCAACGCTAATCGGGCTCGCAAAGAAAAATTAAATCGTCAGCACTAAGAACCGCCGCAAGGGAGCACGGGCGTCCCGCCCGTGATTTATGCATCAACTCCAAAACGACAAGGCGCAGAGTCTCGCCGTTACGGTCTTTCAAGCATTTGCATACAACCGATTCAAAAACAAATGCTAAACGTAAATTTCGTCAACAAAGTACCCCTTGTTTCCCAAAATCCGATCCGTGTGATCCGCGCGATCCGTGGTTAAAAAAAGCGTGTTCTCCGGAGCTTTATGCGAAGGAGTATGCAACGCGCTGGGCCAAAAGATAGAAGCCCACGTTGTACCTATGCGTATTTCAAACGCGCCGTGGCTTTGCGCATAACCCCGCCAGCCGAGACGCGCTTTTCGGATCTAAGAATATGAAGGACGAAGCCGACCCATGACCCCAGCACCCCTTGAATCGTCAAACGCACCCCACGACACCCCCCACCCCCCTGTACCGGTGTCGAATCCGAGGTACCGATGAAAACACTGCACTTACGAGGATTGGCGCTGGCCTGCACCCCCTTGTCTCGTCAAAAAAAGTTTTTCTACACCCCACCCACCACTCCAAGAGCGCGCGGAAGTAGCGCCTCGCTCGCCAGAGCGCGGCGCGCCTCGGAGCCCAGCGCCACGTTCAGGCAAAATCTTCGCTATCGGGCTCCCGCCAATTTTTAAGTCGCTCCAGTGGAACGCCAACTCAGACAGACGCGTCAAAAAAAAGTCGTCTTCCCCCTCGCCGCAGTGCAACGCCATGGGCTAATGAATAGAAGCTATCGCTGAAGGATTGCCGCCGCGTTCGCCCACGGCACGCACGCTATAGTACGCTCTTGCCCGTAAACGTGATGGGACACGAGGGGCACCGGGATGAAATACGTAAAGCTGGGACTGCGCTTTCTTCTTGGTGCGTTGTTTGTGCTCGCCGGCATTTACCATTTTGTAAACCCTGCCTTCTACATAAAATTAATGCCTCCTTATCTTCCCGCGCACCACGGTCTCGTCCTGCTCAGCGGCGTTACCGAAGTGATCGCGGGCGCGATGATGTTCTTCAGGCCAACGCTCAAACTCGGCGCGTGGGGCATCGTGGCAATGCTGGTGATATTTCTGTTGGTCCACGTGCACATGCTCCTGCACGCGGAACAATATCCGGGTGTCCCACTGTGGGCGCTTTGGCTGCGCCTTGTGTTTCAGTTTTTGTTCATCGCATGGGCGTGGTGGTACACGCGGCCCGATAAACGTCACGAGGGGACTCCCGCATGAATGAATTCCCGTTCCGCGCGGCAGACGGCACCGAGTTAAATGCCCAACACTGGCCCATCGACTCATCTAAAGCCAACGTCGCCATATTCCACGGCTTCGGTCACCACGGCGGATCGTTTCAAGAAGTCGCGGAACATCTGAACAAAGCAGGCTACGGCTTCTACGCATTCGATCAGCGTGGCCACGGCAAATCGCCCGGCAAACGCGGCTTCATAACGTCATTCGACAATTGGGTAAACGACGGTCACGCGTTTCTCGCGCACGTCGCATCGCAGACTGCAAACCAGCCGCTCGTCCTAATGGGACACAGCCTGGGCTGTCTCGCGCTCTCGTTATACGCAATTCGAAACAAGCCGAAAGTGCGCGGCCTTGTTTTCAGCAGCGGCCTGCTAAAGATTCCTGACAATGTGCCGCAATACCTTCAAAACCTTGCTTCGGTATTGAGCACGGTCACGCCTTGGCTACCCGTTCAGAAAGTAGATGTCACCGCATGCTCACGCGATCCGAAAGCCGTGCAGGCCCTGCGCGATGATCCGCTTCGATACGGCGGCGCGGTGCACGCGCGCAGTGGGGCCGAAATATCGAAAGCCATCGCGGAAGTGCGCGCGCGCTCGAACGAAATCGAGTTACCCATTCTCGTCATGCACGGCACAAAGGATCGCCTCACCGATTGCCAAGGCAGCCGCGACTTGCACACCGCCGCGAAATCCGCGGACAAGACGCTCTGCATCTTCGAACGCGCCTACCACGAACTCTACAACGACTCCGACAAAGACCGCTGGTTCACACAAGTCACCTCCTGGTTGGGAGCACACACGTAAATGTTCTACTTCGGAATCGTCACGACCATCCTCTCCACTGCGCTCCATCTCATCGTGCGCGGCTTTGATTTTGATGTGCCCTATCTACCCGGCGTGCTGAAGATGACCGCCTCGACAGGTTTCCTCATCACCGCACTTGCCGCGGGCGCACTGCGCTCGCGCGTCGGCATCGCAATATTCATCGGGCTGATCTTCTCGTGGTTCGGCGATCTCTTCTTAATTGGATCGGGACCGAAGTATTTTCTCGCGGGACTTGTGAGCTTTTTCGCCGGACACCTCTGCTACGCCACAGCGTTTGCGACATATCGCACAAACTATCGCATTGCCGCTATCGCACTTGCCGTACTAATAATTCCCGGATATCTACTCTCACAGTGGATACTCCCCGGCGTAAAAGATCCCGGCATGCGCGGACCCGTCATTGCATACACCTGCGTCATCTCAACTATGCTCGCACTCGCAACCGGATGTCTCAAACATCCCGGCGGCCTATTGATTTTCATCGGTGCGCTGCTCTTCTACTTCTCGGACATCTTCGTCGCGCGCTCGGCATTTGTCGCATCTGGATTTATCAATTCTCTGGTCGGCCTTCCCCTTTATTTCGGCGGCCAAGCCATCCTCGCCGCGAGCATTAGATTCATCGACGCGCGGCGCGCACCAATTTCAATCCAAAATCCAAAAATCCAAAATGAAACCGCCACGAGTTAGCATCGCCGTCGCCGCACTACTCTGCGCCGCTTGTGCGCACCGCGCCGCGCCAATTCCGTCCACCTTTGCGCTGCACGAAATGGACATGCATCTGCATTGCGGTCTCGAACGACCCATCGCGCTCGACAAATGGATCGACATCGCCGCGCGCGATGGACGCAAAGTCATCGTCATGCTCGATCACCTCGAGCTCTACCGCAAAACGCCCGCGGAGTACTACGCGTGGCTCGCCGAGAAGAAGTTCCCACGCTGGTATCCCGTGGGCGCAGAAGGCCATCGCGCGTTCATGAACGATCTCAATACCGTCATCGCAGCGCGCCCTGATCTTCACCTATTCAGAGGCTGGGAAATCTACGAAGGCGAACTCGACACGGGCATCGAAGAAGCGCCGATGCGCATGGCGGATGTGATCGGTTGGCACATCTCTCCAAACAACGGCCGCGAAGCACCCAACGGTCAAACACTCATTAAGCGTGCGAAACAGGTTAGGGAACTGCAAAAGGAATTCCCAATCCCCATGATTCTGTTTCACCCCTTCACGATGCGGATCGAAAACCTGCAAAAGACCGCAAAGGCAAACGGCCGGGATATTAGTGCCATCACAGTTGATGAGTACCGTTTCTTTCAACCCGGCGAACAGGAAGAACTTGCGCGCATATTGAAGGGCTTACCCATCTACATCGAAATCGGCAAGACCACCGGCACGATGTGGCTCGATCCGGTCGTGCGCGAATCGTTTATCAAAGATATCAAACCGCTAGCGGATATGGGCGTGCAGTTCACCGTCTCCACCGACAACCACTACATGATCCACACGCAACAAAAATTCCAGCCGGACGTCTATTGTTCTGAGTTGGGTATCACGACAGCAAACACCAATACAATCGTCCACGAGCTAATCGCCCAGCGTCGCAATTCGGCTAAGCAGTGATTCCGCTAATATCGATCAAATGCATCTGCCGCCCTTCGCCGTTATGCGGCGAATCGAAGCATACGTAACGCGCATCCGGGCTCAGGCGCGGGTGCCCGTCGCAGCGCCATTCGCCGGTGTATTCCGTAGGCACGGAGAAATTGCCAAGATCAATTCGTTTGTTCGTCTTGATGTGATACAGATGCGGTATCTGAAAACGCTCCGCGCCTTTTGGATAAGTGTCGTTCAATATCCACTCATTGCCCGGCAAATAGCTGATGTGTCCGTATCCATCCAACACGCCTTTCCCGACCTGTTCGACAATTCCCGAGTCGCGATCTTCAAACAGAAAGTTTCCCCATTCCGTTTCGCCAAGCCAGTCTTTCGACTGCGACAGAATGTGCGTCGCGTCGCGCCAGATAAAATGCGACGCGTGCCCATTCGGAATCACCACGCGAATATCGCTACCATCCGGAGTCGCGGTAATCATCCGTGTGAGCCGTCCGCCGTCGATGTAATTCCACCGGTGCAACGCAATAAACCGGGAGCCATCTGTGTTGTACAACAGATGATACAGATGGTGTTTGATGCGCGGCTTCTCGTTCGGAATCGTACCAATCTTCACCACGTCAGCGACCGAGATAATCAATTTCGATTCACCCGTTTCGAGATTGACATGGAAGATGCCGGACTCCTTGGGCGCCAGGTCTTCCCCATACCGATCGGGAACGCCCGCGTAACCATAGCCCGGTCGACACATGTGGATACGCCCGAAATCGATCGTTACAGCCGACTTGCCGTCAGGGCTCACGCAATAGATGGAACTCGGAATCGTTCTGCGTTGTTTCGTCTCGACGTCGAGAATATGCGCCACGAACCGATCGCCCTCGCGATCGTTCCAGATGATCTTCGATTTCGTCCCCGGCAGCCACTGCAACATGCAGCCCTGTTGCCAACACCACGCCCGGCTTTCGCCCAGCTCGATCCACTTGTCACCATCCTGCAGATCGACCATGCCGATCTTGATGACATCCTCCGGCGTTGGAGAGCGGTGCTCAAAGTCCACTTCCATCCCCAACACAAAACGACCAGTCGGATCGAACTGCAACTTGTCGTAATACCCGAACCAATGGTGTTTCGGCCCGCGCGTAATTGCGCGTACGGGGGGAAATGTGCTGGCGTCTTTTTCGGCACTACCACTGCGCACCGCTGCAAAAGCCAATCCTGCTACGCCAACCTTCAAAAATTCGCGTCGATTATGCATTGCCGTGCCCCGGTATTGTGCAAATGGAAATCAGAAGTTACGGTAGCACAAGCGAAGCCGCCGCGCATTTCATTTGCGCTTATGCGCCGCTACAATGACCGGTTATCCGAGAAGAAAGGAGAATCTTGATGCCGCGTCCACCAATTTTGCCGCTAATCGAATGGCGGCGCGTTTTCGATTCCGGACTTATTTATGCAGCGTGGATTGCCGCCGGGGACAATCGGGATCACGCACAAAAGATGGAGGAAATGCGCCGGTCGCAGCCGCTTGATGCGCATGTCATGGGCCTGCTCGGCGCGCTTGCACGGCCAGTGCACGTAATCGCGATTGCAGAAGACTGGTGCGGCGATGTCGTGCGCCACGTGCCTGTATTGGAAGCTTTGGCTGACGCCGCGCCGAACCTGAAAACACGATACATCGCCCGTGCGCAATGGCCGGATGTGTTTGCGCGGTTCCTCACCAACGGCGGCGAGGCGATCCCAAAGTTCATCTTTCTCAGCGATCAGTTTGTCGAGTGCGGCAACTGGGGTCCGATGCCCGCGGATTGCCGCGAACTCATCGCGCGCGGGAAAGCCTGTGGCGATGGCGGTGCCGCGCGCCAGAAAGTCTCCGCGCTTTACGCCGCCGACGACATCAAGCGCACCGTGGTGAACGAGTTACTCGCGCTTATCGATATTGCGTCGTCTACAACACCGTAGATTAATTGGGCGCTCTCAACCTTCGCGGAGGACGACATGTTTCGCAATCACTTTTTGATAACTTCGCTCTGCACGGTGGTCACCGCTGTTGCGACCAGCGTTATTACTGTGTCGTTGATCGTCCCAAGCCGTGTCCACGCCGACCCCACAGTTGTTGAGGCCACCGAATTTCGCCTTGTAGGCGCGAGCGGCGTATTGCGTGGGCGGCTGGGCACAGACCCGGATGGCGCAGTGTGGTTGCAGCTCGCGGACAAATCGGGTAAGCCGCGCGTGATGAACGGTGTGATGGCGGACGGCACCGCCATGCTCAATCTGCGCGACAATGCCGGTGCACCACGCGTGTATCTTCAGGTCAATGGCAACGAATCGCTGTTCAGCATGCGCGACTCAAAACAGAAGGGCCGGCTCTTTGTGCAAGTCAATAACGACGAACCACTCATCAATCTCCGTGACGCCGAAGGGCAAGGCCGCGCATTTCTCAGTGTCGATGCACAGGGACCCGCGTTGTGGTTCAACGACGCCACAGGCAAGAATGTCTTAACGCAGCGCTAAAACATTTTGCCAATAAATTCGCGAAAGGTAACTGGTCCACTCTATGCGCAAGGAACGTGACAAAAAATTTCCGGGTGGTTTCACGCTGATTGAACTACTCGTCGTGATCGCGATAATTGCAATCCTCGCCGCTATACTTCTGCCAGCATTGTCCCGTGCGCGAGAAGCGGCACGACGCGCATCGTGCCAAAACAATCTCAAGCAGCTAGGTCTTGCGCTCACGATGTACGCTTCGGAGGCGCGCGGAAAATATCCGCCGCGGCAAATTCACAATGTAATTGGGGGACTCAGCCGCGAGATGATGTTCAACGGTCTCTCAATGGTTCCCGAGTATGTCAGCGACTACAACATCATCTGGTGCCCGTCGTGGACCGCGTCGCGCGATATCGTCGCGCGCTACGACGGAGAAAAAGGCGATAACAACGGCGTCATTCAGCCGCAGGAAATTGGCCAGGAGCCGTACCATTACACCGGCTGGCTCATCGTGGACGATGTGAATATCATCGGCCCGCTCGCGGGGACTGTTGGCACGGGACCGAACGGGCGATTTGAAGAGCCTGAGTATCTGAACACGCCGTGGGGCGAACTCGGTCAGGAAAATTTTGCAACCGGCGGTGCAGCCAGCGACGACGATTTCACTGTTTCGTCAGCGTTTGTAGCCACACAGGCTGGCGGCGGCGATGTCATTCGCAGGCTTCGCGAAGGGATCGAACGCTTCATGATCACGGACGTCAACAACCCTGCCGCATCCGCGATGGGTTCGAGCACCGTTCCGCTGATGTGGGACCACGCGACGACAAAGGTCATCGATTTCTCGCACATCCCCGGCGGCGGTAACGTGCTCTATCTCGACGGCCACGTCGAATACCACAAGTATCCGGCGCAACGCTTTCCCTTTACCGTCGATAGCGCGCGTACGCTGGGACGTTACGGCAGACCTTTCGACGGGTTCTAATAAGCGGGCACGCTAACGCGTGGCCACTTCGGCTGAAAAGATGAATGCCTTGCCTGATTCCGGCTGTCCCGACGCGGACATGTTGTACAATCTTCCAAAAGGAAAAAAGACAGCGCATGGCATCGCAACCACCAGAATTTGTTCACACGCCATCACCTCCCCCTATTTACAACCCGACGGTCGCTAAAGGTGATTCGTACGCGCTGTGGGGCATGTTACTGGGCTTGATCGGCGTGTTGATGGCACCCCTTGCGGGCGGGCTGATCTTCGGCCCCGCAGGTTTGGTGATGGCCGCGATCGCACAGTCCAAACCGTTGAGTAACCGTACCCGGGTCACCGTCGCTACCGCGCTCTCTGTTGCCGCACTTTTGATCAGCGCATTCACATCGGTTGGTGGCATGCAGGAGATGCTGGGCACGGGAATTCGCCAATGGGAAGGCGTGCGCGCGCCTGACTTTTCCGCTACGACGCTCGACGGTAAAACCCTGCGACTCAGCGATCTGCGCGGCAAGCGCGTATTTGTTGATATTTGGGCCACGTGGTGCCCACCCTGCCGGGGTATGCAGCCCGATTTGAACAGGCTCGCGAAAGAATGGGCAGACAAGGGAGTCGTTGTGATTGGCCTGAGCGCCGACGCCAGCAAACTCGATCTGGAAGACTATGCGGCTTCAAGCCCGTTCGTGTATCCCGTGGCACACATGGGCCACGATTTTCCTGAACCCTTTGGTGAGGTCACGGCGCTTCCTACCATATTCGTGATCGACAAGAATGGCGTGATCATCGCTGTCGAAGAGGGCTCGCACTCTTACAGAGGACTCACCGCGCTGGCGGAATTACCCGACTACCCCGGTCTACCAAAACCTACGCCCGGCAGTAACTCCGCGACGCCAAAGGACACCAGCACTGCGGCGCAGGCCGCCGCCGCATCTTTGCATATTCCCGCCTCCGCGCGTTAAACTTTCACTATTTAGAACAGGGGGTAATTTTGGCTGCTACTACTGCTACCGCTGTGTCTAACCCCGCAAAGCCGGGGGATGCGGCGACCGAACAACCCGCGCGCATGCTTGCGCTCGACGTGCTCCGCGGGTTCACGATGTTTTGGATCATCGGCTCCGATTCGCTACACAATGCGTTCAAGGCAATCAGCGAGACCGGCGTCGCAGGCTTCTTCGCGAACCAGTTCGAGCACCGGAAGTGGGAAGGTTTCGTGTTCTACGATCTCATCTTCCCCATGTTTATTTTCATCATCGGCATTTCTCTGGTCTTTTCGCTGCAGAAGATCGTGCAAACGCACGGCAAAGGCGAAGCATACAAACGCATTTTCAAGCGTTTTGTACTGATGTTCTTGTTGGGTGTGTTCTATGACGAGTTCATGTTCAAAATGTTTGAATACGCCGACAAAGAGAAAAGCATCGGTGTCCTCTACGACAAGTGGGACGAGAATATGCTTTGCGGTGTGCTCCAGCGACTCGCTATCGCGTATGCGATCACGAGTGTCCTGTTCCTGAACTTTTCGAAGAGGGGCCTCATCGCGATATTTGTGGCGATCACCATACTCTATTGGGGCGCACTTACCTTCATCAAAGCACCCGATCAGGAAGCGCACTCGTGGGAACGCGGCAAGAACATCATCCACTACATCGACAATAAGATTCCGCCTTATGGCGGATCGGACCCGGAGAGCCTGGCAACCACACCGCCCGCAATCACAACGTGCTTGATCGGCGTGTTCACCGCATTGTTCCTGCAGGATAAGCGCCGCACGCTGACGCAAAAAGTTCAATTGCTGGTTGCGATTGGCGCGGCCATAACGGTACTCGGTTACGCGTGGGGATATTTGCCAGGCGGATTGAATTACCCAATCATCAAACGATTGTGGACCTCCTCCTACGTTCTCGTCTCGGGCGGCTTCAGCCTCATGATGTTGGGCGCGTTCATCTACATCATCGACGTGCTACAGGTGAAATGGTGGACGCCTATGTTCATGTGGATCGGCATGAACCCGCTGCTGATTTACATGTCCACAAACATTCTCGACTACCCTGCGCTCGCACGGCGCTTCGTAGGCGGTCCCATTGAGGAGGCGGCAGGCCGTTTCGGGCCGATGCTGGTGGCAATCGTGGCGCTGTCCATATCCGTTCTAATTGTGCGTTACCTATACCAAAAGAAAATCTTTCTACGGTTATGACGCCTGCCACAACTGTAAACGCTATTGCTGTCGAAGAACGCATGCTCGCTGTGGACGTGCTGCGCGGCTTCGATATGTTCTGGATAATGGGCGCGGACAGCCTCGTCAGCGCGCTGAACAAGGCCTCCGGGGGTTTTGGTCCGCTCAAGTTTCTCGCCATGCAGTTGGATCACGTGGGATGGGCGGGCTTCCATTTCTACGATCTCATTTTTCCGATGTTTGTATTTATCATTGGCGTATCGATCACGCTATCGCTCGATCGTATCGTCGAGAAAGAAGGCAAGCCGAAGGCCTATCAGCGCATTTTCCGCCGCGGCCTGTTGCTGTATCTACTCGGCATCATTTACTACGGCGGCATTGGCGCCTATTCAACCAAGGGCATTCGGTTTGTTGGCGTATTGCAGCGGCTCGCGTTTAGTTACTTCGCGACGAGCCTGCTCTACATGAACCTCCGGGTGCGTGGATTGGTGATCGTTTGCGCAACCATCCTCGTTGGGTACTGGGTGGTGTTAACCTTCGTTCCTGCTACGGTGCCGGGCTTCGAACCAAATGCAACGCTCGTACACGCGACCTATGCGCCGGGGCAAAACCTTACGAACTACATCGACTACTACTATCTACCCGGCCGCAAGTGGGACAAAACCTGGGACCCAGAAGGCATTCTCAGTAACATTCCCGCTGTGGCCTCCTGCCTACTTGGCGTCCTGGCCGGATTGTTGCTAAGGAACCAAAATGTCCAGAAACAGAAAAAAGTCCTCTATCTTGCCGGCGCAGGCGCCGCAATAGTTGCCATCGGTTTCCTGTGGGGACTGCAATTCCCAGTCATCAAGAAGCTGTGGACTTCCACTTTCGTACTGGTCGCGGGCGGGTATAGTTGTTTGCTGCTTGCTGCGTTTTACCAGATTATCGACGTCTGGGGCTATCGCCGTTGGGCCGCGCCGTTTGTGTGGATAGGCAGTAACGCCCTCGCGATCTATATGCTTGGAAACTTCTTGGACTTTGAAGATCTCGCGCGACGGTTCACGGGCGGACCTATTGAAGAATCGCTGGGAAATTGGGGAGCGCTGTTGACCGTAACAGTTGGTCTGGCGATGGCGATTCTGACGGTGCGCTGGATGTACAAGAAGCGCCTGTTCATCAAGGTGTAATGCCGTGCCCTCAAGCGGGTAGATAACGGCGTGGCTCTTCCCATCATTTTTCAGTCGCCTTGGATCCGTTGGGGGTGGGGCGTTCCTTTTCTTCTGCTGCTTTGGTGGCTCACGCGCAAGCTACGCCAGGATCCCGTCCAAGCACCAGAACCGAACTGGTTCGGTCGTCCGCTGTGGTTTCGATTGGAACGGTTGGATTGGGTTTCGCTGAGCATCTGCGGCGGCATCGGCTTGCTATTCTGGGTTGGCCGGGAAAGCATCAATCCGTACCCGCCGGACTCCATCTACCATTTGCTCGTTGCGCGCAAGATTTATGATACCGGCGCAGTGCCGATGTGGTGCGACTGGCAGTTCTACCCGCTTGGCCGGCCGCATCT
>JADLHJ010000108.1 GCA_020848835.1 Candidatus Hydrogenedentota bacterium | reverse complement strand
CTTCATCAATTCCGAAGACTCCGCGTGCGATACGAACGCCGCGTGGACATCCACGAAGCCTTTCTTGCCTTGGGCTGTGTCTGTATCTGCTTCAATTTCGTGAATGACTTTTGTTAGAGGCTCTTAGTTGTCGTGTCATTTTTTGACCTGAAGCAACTTGCGAACAGCCGGCTATTGTTGCCGCGTGTGTTGCTTGAAGAATTTCCAGATGACCTTTGTGGCGTCCATGTCTTGGGATGTTTTTCCGTATAGTCCACTGAGGACTGAGTTTCGGACGGGCGCACCTGGCCAAGTGTGGCCGCCCTCTTTGATTGCGTAGAAAATAACTTCCGCGTGCGCGCTGCCGGGCGCATATTTCCATTCTTCAATGCGCGTGCCGTCTTCTGGCGCTTTATCGGGCAATTGCGTCACTACCGGGGTCATGGTGCATCCATTCATCGACACCCAAAAATCGACCGTCTGCCGCGCCGTAACAATGTTCAGCTTCTGCTGAAGGGCTTGGGTTCTGCCGAAAGGCACGAGCGGGTCCTTGGTGCCATTAATTATAAGAATCGGAAGTGGTGTGGCGGTGTGGCTGCGTCGCTGTACGAGGTACGGTATGTCCGCCATCACGGCAGCGATCGCTGCGAAGCGTTCGCCCATGTCACAAGCCAAACGGTTCGCCAACATACCGCCGTTCGACGCGCCAGTAACGTAGACGCGCGAAGTATCGACCGAATAATTCGCTTCGATGTAGTCCAGCAGGACCGCAATGAAGCCTACGTCATTGGTGGAGCCTGCCCAATAATAGCGGTCGTTCCATCTCTTATTGATACCATCTGGATAAACGGCGATGAACTTTTCTTCCGCCGCGAGTTTAGAAAACTTTGTATAGCGTTCCATGGCGATTCCCGTCGTAGCGAGTCCATGCAACACAAACACTACAGGGAATGGGCCGGGGCCGTCAGGGACATAGATACGATAGTTGCGCTCGACCCCGTCATGCGCGAGCGAAGCGGTCGTGCTGAGCACTGCGGAACTGCGTTTATCTTCCGGCGCCGCAAGCGCAGACCGAGTCAACGACAAGACAAGCATCAAGATGCAGGCGCCGTATCTCATATTGCCAATTCCTCTGCTGGAGATGCTCGCAGTTTATTGGAACACGCAACAATGGGAATAGTTCCAATGATACCAATACGATTCAAAGGGCTATATATGGATAAAGCATCTCGCGACAATGATTACACGACTTCTGGCATCTTGTACGGATCGCGGCCTTCGCGTTTCAGCAACGCGTTGGCTTCGTCGTCATTGACAAATGTCTCCGTCGCGGCATCGATCGTCAGTTTGCGACCGACGCGATACGACGCGTTTGCGTAATGGCAGAGACTTGTCGAAAGGTGGCATTCCGCGATGTCGCCGTTCGGCGTTTTGCGCGTGCGGATGCAGTCGATAAAGTTGCCCATGTGCTCGGGGTTGGCGAAGCCGCCTTGCGTGGTGACGCTTGGCTTGCCATCGGAGTCGAAGGTCTGCCAGCCGCCGCCGTGGCGCTCAAAGAACATGAACTCTTTGCTGCCATAAACTTCGAAGCGTGTGCCGCTCCACGCCCAGTCGGGAAGAATGTCGAGGTCGCGCTGTTCGATCGGCATCTTGCGCATGTATGGTGTCCACAAGGTTTGTTCGTAGGTCATCGTGACGCCGTCGAAGTCCCAGATCACCGAATGCGTGTCGGGCGTTTCCTGATCGTCTTTGAAGTATTGAATGCCGCCGCTGGAGTAAACGGACTTTGGACAGGTCAATCCGGTGATCCATCGCGCGATGTCCACCTGATGACAACCGTCGTTCGTGATGTCGCCGGCACCGAAATCCCAATACCAATTCCACGCATAGTGGAAACGGTTTTCGTTGAAGGGGCGATTGGGCGCCGGGCCCAACCACAAATCGTAATCGACGCCCTCGGGCGGGTTGGAGTCTTCACGGTGCCCGATGGTGCCGCGCGGTTTGCTGTTGAGCACGCGCACAAAATGCACTTCGCCGAGCTTGCCGGACTTGATGTAATCCGCAGCCTGAAAGCAATACTCCGCGCTGCGGTTCTGCATGCCGCACATGACGACGCGGTTATACTTCCGCGCCGCTTCGATCATCTTGCGGCCTTCCCAGATGTTGTGACAAGTCGGCTTCTCGACGTAGACGTCCTTCCCCGCTTGGCAGGCCCACACGGTGCTCAGCGCATGCCAGTGATTCGGCGTCGCGCTGACGAGACCGTTTACCTCAGGGTCTTCGAGCGCCTTGCGGAAATCCTGTATGCAGGTCGGCGTGCCGCCGCCAACATCTTCAATCGATTTCGTCATTCCCGGGAAAAGACGGCTGTCGGGATCGGCGAGATATTTGACGTGCACGTCTTTGCGCTTCGCGAACTCCGGAGCGAGCCAACTTCCGCGCCCGTGAATTCCCGCTACGCACAGCACCACGCGCTCGTTCGCGCCCAAGACGTTGATGGAAAACGTAGACGCCGCAGCCGTAGCGAGCGCCGTCTTTGTTGTTTTTCCGATAAATTCGCGCCGATTGATCGTGCTCATGCTGATTCGTCCTCCACGGCTGAAAAAACAGCCCGTCACCTTTGCACCAAGTAGTCGCGAGTTATAGTGTCGTTAAATAGGCAAGCTGTTCAACCTAGCCAGATCTGATACCTCAAGCAATATCTCCTTGCAATGCCTTTGAAGGAGGTGCAGCAAACCGCAGCACTAGTAAGCCAACAATGCCCGCAGTAAAACTCGCAATAAAAACACCGATCTTACTTTCTGCGAGGTAGCGCTGCATGAGTTCGGGGTCGCCGGACTTGAAAGCGAGTTCGCTAATGAAGAGGGCCATGGTGAAGCCGATGCCGGCGAGCCAGGAGAGGCCGTAGACGTGGCGCCAGGTCATGCCTTCCGGGAGTTCGGCCCAGCCGAGTTTTACTGCAATCCACGAACAGAGCGTGACGCCGATTTGTTTGCCGAGGATCAGTCCGAAGAACACACCGAGCGTGACGCGTTCCAATAGCAATGAGCCAATGGATGAGAAATCGATCGTGATTCCGGAGTTCGAGAAAGCGAACAAGGGGAGAATAAGCACCACGCAAACTGGGTGAAGTATGTGTTCGAGGCGTTGCAATGGCGGCTCTACGAGCACGTGCTCGCGTTGCATGAAGCGAATGAGTTCTTGTTGTTGTTCGTTCACCTGGTAAGGATTGACATGGTCTTCCGCTTCGGTGAACTTTTTGAGCAGCGCACCCATGCGGCCGGAGAAGTGCGGGGTTTCGTATCGCGCGCGGGCGGGCACGGTAAAGGCCAATAACACGCCCGCTATCGTCGCGTGCACGCCGGACTGCAGGAAGGCCCACCATACAACGACTCCAATCAACGCATAAGGCCAGACGTGGCGCACGCCGAATACGTTCAGCCCGAAAGACAGCGCAACCAGCACACCTCCGACTACGAGCGGTTGGACTGCAATTTGTTGGGTGTAAAAGATTGCGATAACCAACACCGCGCCAAGGTCGTCCACAATTGCAAGGGCGACCAGGAATACGCCAAGCGCGGGATGCACGCGCGTGCCCAACAACGCGAGGCAGCCAGTGGCAAAGGCGATGTCCGTCGCCATCGGTATCCCCCAACCGCCGATTGAGTCCGTGCCCCAGTTGATGATTGCGTAGATTAGTGCGGGGCACACCATTCCGCCCAGGGCCGCGACTGCTGGCAGAAGCGCCTTGCGAAACGACGCGAGTTCGCCGACGAGCAGTTCACGTTTTATCTCGAGGCCCACAACGAAGAAGAAGATCGCCATGAGGCCGTCGTTGATCCAGATGTGCAGCGATTGCTTGAGTTCGTAATGGCCAAGTGCGAATCCAAACTTGACGTGCCACAGATGGTGATACCACTCTGCCGCGCGGCTGTTTGCGATGATCAGCGCGGCAAGCGCGCTGGCCAGCAACAGCGCCGCCGCAAACGCGTCGCGTTTCAGAATAGACGTGAAAGGCGAATGCGGTTCGAGTTCTGGCAAAGCGTGGCTATCGTGTTTGTCTGTCATCGTCGGCTCTATTTATCGCTTATGGGTTGCTTGCGTTAGTGACGCCGCGTGGCCTAAATCGCGAACAAAAGGAAACTTCATGCAGCGAAGGTACCACAGTGTTTTTGGATGTGACAACATTGCGCGCGGCCATTCACCGTGGCGTAAACGCGTTGCGTATGATAGTTATTTCGGGTTCGCCTTCATCGGGAAGCACGACTGAAACGATGTCGTAGCGATAATACATCGTGGGATCATTTCTGCGATTGATGTAGATCGACGCTGCGCGGCAGATGTGGTTTTGTTTCGTCGGTGTGACGTTTGCTTCTGGTTTGAGAAAGGTGTTGGTACGGCGCGTTTTTACTTCGACAAACGCGATCGTGTCACCTTCCTGCGCGATGATGTCGATCTCAAATTTGCCGAGTTTCGTGTTGCGTTCGAGAATGCGGTAACCCGCGCGTTTGAGGTGTTTGGCCGCGAGCGCTTCGCCGCGTACGCCGAGGGGTTCCGGCGCGCGCCTGCGCCAGAAACGCCACGGGAAGATCACGCGGGCGTCGCCTCGACGTACTCTTCGCGCTGGTGCGGGAAGAGCCGAATCTCTTCGAAGGTGCTGTGCTGGTGCGCGCGCAGACGTCCCATGCGGCACAATTCCAAAATCGCGAGGAAGCAGCACACCAATTCGACGCGGGAGCGACATTCTTTGAACAAATCGGTCCACGCCACGCTGCCTTCGCGCGCGAGCCAGTTTTCGATGTGCTCGACTTTCTCGTCAACCGATGCGCCTTCGCCTTGGACCGTGTGGAAGTTGTCTTCGACGAAGTAACGGAGCACGCCTTTGAACGCGTTGATTAGATCGTAGAGGGTGACCTCGAGCATTTCTTCTTCTTCCTCGGGGGGAAGATCGAGCGCGGGCTTGGTGCTGCGGGCGAAGAGACGTTCGCGCTCGGATTCTAGAAACTGCAGGCGCTCGGCGACATCGCGGTAGCGGCGGTATTCGAGCAGCTTTTCGACCAGCTCAAGCCGCGGATCTTCGTCCTCAAACTCTTCGTCTTCGGATGTTTCGACATCCGGCGGCAGGAGCATCTTCGACTTAATCTGAATCAGCGTCGCTGCCATTACCAGGAAATCGCCGGCGACTTCGAGATTCTCTTCAGTCAACACCTCGATGAAGCGCAGGTATTGCTCGGTAATCTTTACAATCGGGATATCAAAGATATCGATTTCCTGCGATTTGATGAGGTACAGCAGCACCTCCATCGGGCCCTCGAATTTCTCGAGGTGCAGGCGCAGTACTTCATCCGTCGCTTCATCGACGATAAATGGTTCATCCGCGACGGCGGCGTTCTCTTGTTTGTCAGCCATGGTAACCCCAGGAAGAAAAGGTTCCGGGGGATCGTAGCGGAGTCGGCACGCGAGCGCAACCCTTACAAGAATACCTTCCATAAAGTAATCCCAATGCGTTGCACTTTCTATGACCGCGGATCGCACGGATCACACAGATCGAATTCTGGGAAACAAGGGGTTCGGAGGCTTGGCGGACAGCAACTGCCGCGAATTAAGCCGTCATTGCTTGACATCAAAACGCTATTCAGCGCTTGACAGTTGAATTCGCGTGGGGAACAAGGGTGACACTGTTGACACTTACCGATGGAATGACGATTAAGGTGCGAAAGGTAAATTCATAGAAACGAAAACGCTTCGCTCTCGGACGCGTGGAGCGAGCTAACGATAGGTTTTGACATAGTACTCGCAGGCGCGGGTCAGGGAAAGCCGTTTGGCGAGCGCTGGAGCATTGGGGTCATTGAGAAGAGCTAATAGATCGCCTACCTCTTTCACGGCGCCTGCGTATTTAATTTCGTCAAGCGAACTGACAGCAGTTTCCAGCGAAGCGTAGTGCCAGCGTGCGACGCGCGTGAGGTCGTTCCATTCCTTCACCGTCCCGACAAGATCGTCCTTTTTTAATAATTCCGTTTCACGGGAAATGAATTGCGCGATTTCGCCGCCGATTTGCGTTCCCCCTGCCTTGACCATGTTACGTATGACCAAGGCCCAAAAGCCGATACGCTCTTCGTCGTTCAGCATAGTGCGAAGATACGGGAGCGCCGGAGGACCACATTCAGACATTGCGTTAAACGCGCGCTGGCACCATCGGAAATCGCCCACATCCAGAAAACGAACAAGGCCTGCGGCCCGCTGCGCGGGATCGGGAGTGCTGGCGGCCAATTCGAATCCCCATGCATGCTTAATCTTCGCTTTGGGTTGGTGTTCAAAAGATTCCAGGACGCGATCGCATGTTTCGCTCATTTGAGCGATATCTTCCAACTGCGGTTGCGATCGCCAGAAGTTCCTGAATTCGACGACGGAATCTCTGCACGCCGGATAGCCGAGGTCTTCCAGAACGCGCAGTGCCGCCATTGCGACGCCATACCGGTTTTGTAGCAACGCCCGGCGGTCGCTTGGGTCGTGGCTCCACCATCCCATCTCGAGGTTTGGCGCTTCCCTCTGCCAAAATGTCAACTCCTTTTTGAGAAGGTCCGTCATCATCGGGCCGGCGCCCGCGCCCTGAAGATCGCCTATATCCCGGATAAGAAGATCCTGCACATTTTCGAAGGTAGGGTCGTCGAGCAATCGCTTAAGCGCAGGTACCGCCGCGTCCCCTGCGCCGGCGATTATTTCGACAGTGTCTGCGATGCAATCAGGATGCTCGCGTGTGAAGGCAATTGCCTTCTTCACGCGTTCGTCGGGATCGCGTACCGCGTTGATCTCATGTAGCGCATCCTGCGTTGAAAGCCAATTGTTGACGCGTTCATGGACGGCATGAGAGTTTTCCAAGCTCCAATTTACCAAGAGCAGCGGACCTGGGTTCATTATCTGTTCGTACGCATAGGTCTTATCGCCTTCAATCCAGCTGACGCTAATCCGCATTCGGGCGATGTTGTCGAGAGATCCCTTTTGGCCCGTGTCCGCCGGTATGAAGTCTGGGGAACTTGCGGGTAGCCACTTGGTTTTCAATTCGTTTGAACCCGGTGCTGCCCAATCCAATGACTTCACCAGGAACAAGATCATACGATCGCCCGTGACCACTCCGTATTCGCGCTCGGTCCCAAATTCTTTGAGCGTCCGTGTTTCCTTTGGCGCAAACTGCGCGAGTTCGGGTACATCAATCGCATCGCCGGGACGAAGATCGCCTTTCCAGCTTTCGACCACACTAAGCTTGCCGTCGATTTTTTCCCCTTCGCTCGCAAGTACGATGTGTGTCGCTTTCTCGATTGAGAAGTCTAAATAAAAGCTTGGTATGATCATGGCGCTCGCTCCCGGCACGAGCAAAGCGACGGAAGACAACACGAGAGCTGCCAATCGCCATCCCGTGTCCAAGGAATTCTTCATGCCGTCTCTCCCAAGTCGTTGTCCAATGGTATCAGCTTGCAGTGTACACTTAACTTAACGTCCCAGACTGCCATTTATCTTCGTGGCAATCGATATTTGATGGCAGAAGATGGGTAAGGTCTGAATATTATCAGGCATCGATTGGTTATGGTTTTCAGAGGCCAATAGGAGTTTTGGCGTGCTCCACACCATGTATCTTGCGCTTGCCGTCGCGATGTCTACGACTGCTGCGCCGTCGATTACGATCACTATAAAGTCGGAAGATGGTTCCGCGCTCACCCACACGCCCATCGTTCAATTTGAACTGGAGCGGTACAACATCGCCGTCCAGCCCGTGGGGCAGACGGATGAGCATGGGAAGTTGTCGCTGACGTTTGACGATCGGGAGTCAACGAAGGACGGCGATCGGGGGTATGGCGTGTACCGGTTTCTTGCGGCGCCGAAGGATCGACCGTGGGCGTTGTCTGATTTGTACGTGTGGTACCCCGATCCCAAGAAGTGCGCGGTGTATCTCGACCCGACGTTTCCGTCGTTTTACAACGCGGACAATTCGAATTGGCAGTATGGGAAGCGTGTTGCACTGAAGGATAGTGACAATATCGAATGGCGGGTTACGCTGCCTGAGAAGCGAGACTTAACAATCAGCATTTACGACGATTGGGGGCTGCCGATCCGAAACAGCAAGATAAGGGTCTTTGTCGATATGTGCGTGCTTAGCCACACCGGACTGGGCGGAGAATATTCTTTCGGCGACTTCACGACGGATAGTGATGGCCGTTTTACGTTACCCAGCGCGGGTGACTTTTTTTATTCGTTTGATTGCATCGGTGGCACGGATAGCGCTGGCCAAAACAACGGATACATCGCACCGGATGCCTACTCGTACGTCAGCACCGTCAGGTGCAGACTGATATCGGAAGGCCAAACGCTCGTCTATCACCGGCTGGTTAATCTGCCGTTGAAGTTTACTGTAAACGATGGCGCAACTGGTAGCCCGATCGCCAGCGCGACGGTATCGCAGGTGATTCAATTCTCGAGCGCGGCACAAGGTGGACCCATCGGTAACACGGACGAACACGGTCGTTTTCATACGGACACATTTCATCCTGAGCACACAGTGGAATTTGTCGTCACGGCGGAGGGATATGCGGAGAAGCGGGTGGAGTATGTGCCAAATCTAGTTGAATATACGGTCGCGCTCGATCCCAAAGCCGCCGAATAGTCACGTTTAAATCTGTGCCGCGCCTTCAGCGCTCCACAATCCCGACTGTCGCGAGTCCCGCTCGTGGTCATCCGTCAGTAATTCCTTTTAATACAGCATTTATTTCGAAAGCATCCGCTTCGGCGAGTGTAAGGAATTTGCGAGCCAACGTGAGGTCACGTTTGACGCCGGTTCCGTGCGCGTACGCCACGCCAAGTTGGAAGTTTGCGCCAATGTGCCCGGCGCGCGCTGCGCGTCGAAATAGGGCGATGGCGGTCCGCATATCCTGTTTGACATAGTGGCCGTGCTTCGCCATTAGACCCAAATTGTGCAACGCATGGCTATCAACCTTCTTTGCGGCGCGTGAGTACCATTTGTGCGCAAGACGCCAATCGCGTTTCACGCCCTCGCCGTAGAAGTAGCAATAACCGACGCACGTTTCCGCATTTGTATCACCCTTAATTGCCGCGGCCCGGTAAAGTCTAAATGCACGTGGTCGATTCCGTCGTACGCCTTCACCATGTGCATACGCGTCGGCGAGCCGGAATTGTGCTTCCGCAATTCCGAATTCGGATGCGTACGTGAATAGCCGCACGGCCAACGCCAGGTTCTTCCTGGTCCCGATTCCGCGTGCGTAACACGTGCCGAGTTCTAGCGCTGCTTCGGGAATGCCGGATTCAGCGGAACGTCGATACCACTTAACCGCGAGCCGCTTGTTTATCGTTGTGCCTAGACCCCACCCATAACAATAGCCAACGACGTGGCATGCGTCCGGCTGACCCATGCGCGCGGCGTTGTGATATAGGCCGAAAGCTTTCCCGAATCTGTCGTGTTTGCCGCCTGATATTTTTTGCGCAGCGTCGAACAATTTGTCCGCCTGCTTTGAAAGTTTTGTGCGCGGCGCCATCGAATATTCGTCCCAATTTCAGGTGCCCTTGCGTCAGGATAACAAAAAGTTACGCCCGGCGTGGAAGCCGGGCGCTACAGATTTACTCTAATTCGTGTGCGCTATCCGCCGAGGGATTTCTTTAGCTTCTCCATGAAGCGCTGGTACAGCGGATAAGTTTTTTCGTTGCTCATTTGCTGGAAGCGCTCGATCAACTCGCGCTGTTCGCGCGAGATGCGCGTGGGAATTTCCACTTGCACGCGCACGATCTGATCGCCTTTGTGGTAGCCGCGCAGGTCTTTGATGCCCATTCCGCGCAGGCGGAACAGCGTGCCGGGCTGTGTGCCGGGCGGAACTTTTAGTTCCGCTTCGCCGGTGAGGGTCGGGACCTTCAATTTGTCGCCGACGATCGCCTGCACAAAGCTGACGGGGATCTCACAGATCACGTCGTTGCCGTCGCGCTGGAAAATTTCGTCCTGCTCGACTTCGACGTAGATATACAAGTCGCCTCGCGGGCCGCCGTGTTCGCCGGGTTCGCCTTCACCGGATAGACGCAGGCGCGATCCGGTGTCCACGCCGCCGGGTAAATCAACGGACAGTTCGCGTTCCGCGCGCGAACGGCCGGTGCCGGAGCAGCGCGTGCAGGGTTTTGTGATGATCTTGCCTGTGCCGCGGCAGCGCGTGCAGGTCTGCGTGATGCTGAAGAACCCTTGTGCGCGGCGGACTTGGCCGGTGCCCTGGCAGTCCGCGCAGGTCTGCGGTTGAGTGCCAGGTTGCGCGCCGGTGCCACTGCAGTCGGAGCATACTTCGCGCCGGGCGAACTTTACTTTTTTCTTGGTGCCTGTCGCGGCTTCGCGCAATGAGATATTCAGACGATATTCGAGGTCCGAGCCCTGGCGCGCCGCCGAGCGACGTTGGCCGCCGCCGCGCCCGCCGCTTGCGCGACCGAAGAGCACGTCGAAAAATTCGTCGAAGGGCGCTTCGAAACCGCCTGCGCCACCGCCACCGAAACCGCCAAACCCGCCGAAGCCCTCGCCGCCGCCCATCTGCTCGCCCATGTGGCCGAACTGATCGTACTTAGCGCGCTTCTCTTTATTCTTGAGTACGTCGTAGGCTTCGTTGATCTCTTTCAGCTTATCTTCGGCGGCCTTGTCGCCACCCGTTTTGTCGGGATGGTACTTGTGGGCCAGCTTTAAATAGGCTTTGCGAATGTCCTCCGCACTCGTGTCGCGCGGTACCCCAAGGACTTCGTAATAATCACGCTGTTTTGCCATTGGCATACTCTATCACCTGTAACCATGCGCGCGTCCACTTGGACGGGGCGCGTCTTCATTTATAGAAAATTTCTCGTACGGACTCTGCCGGAACCCCTTCAGGGTTCGCTCATTTCGATGCTGACTTACCCAGGGTAGGCCCGCCTACGTCGAAGCGACTCTGGCGGTCCAACCCTGGGCTACATGCCTTAATCCCTTCGGGATAAAGATGCGCAACGCTGGGTTCGCTAAGAGTTCTAGTAAACCTTTAGCCTATTTAATGCTCGCCTGCGTCGAAGCGACTCCGGCG
>JADLHJ010000107.1 GCA_020848835.1 Candidatus Hydrogenedentota bacterium | reverse complement strand
TCAGCGAGCTTGTACCGCATATCGGCGAGCTGGCCGACGACATCTGCGTTATTCGATCCATGCACACGGAAGCAATCAATCACGACCCCGGCATGACAATGATGCAAACCGGTAGCCAGCAGCCCGGTCGCCCGTCGTTCGGCGCGTGGATGAGTTACGGTCTCGGCAGCGAGAACGAAAACTTGCCTGGCTTTGTGGTGCTCGTGTCGCACGGTAGCTCGCGTCGTCCCGCCCAACCACTGCGACAGAATCTCTGGGGCGCAAGCTTTCTGCCGTCAGAGCATCAGGGCGTCACGCTGCGATCAACTGGCGATCCCGTTCTCTATCTCAATAATCCTCCGGGCGTGAACGACACGGCGCGCCGACGTATGCTCGATACGGTGACCGCATTAAACAGTGCGCAATACGACCAGTTTGCTGACCCTGAAATTCAAGCGCGCATCGCGCAATACGAGTTGGCCTACCGCATGCAGTTTGCCGTACCCGAACTCACCGACATTTCTGTCGAGCCCGAGTCCATATTGAATCTCTACGGCCCCAACGTGCGCAAGCGCGGAACCTACGCTGCCAATTGTTTGTTGGCACGGAGAATGGCCGAACGCGGCGTGCGGTTCATTCAGCTCTACCATCGAGGCTGGGACCAACACGGAAATCTGCCGATTGATTTGGCGTTGCAATGCGGCGATACCGATCAGCCAACAGCCGGACTCATTTCGGATCTGAAGCAACGAGGTCTCCTGGATGATACGTTGATTATTTGGGGCGGCGAATTTGGCCGGACGTCGTACTGCCAAGGTGGTTTGACGCGCGACTATTACGGTCGCGACCATCATGGCCGTTGTTTCTCCGTATTCCTAGCTGGAGGCGGCGTTCGCGGCGGACTGGCATTCGGCGAGACGGACGACTATTGCTACAACGTCACCAGTAACCCTGTCCACGTTCATGATCTTCATGCGACGTTGCTTCACCTTCTCGGCATCGAACACGAACGACTGACCTTTCGTCATCAAGGCCGCGATTATCGTCTAACTGACGTCCACGGAAAGATTGTGCGGGGTATATTGGCTTAGCATGCGACGTGATACTTTGCACGTTGCCATAGTGGTCCGATTCCTCCTTCCCCAACGTTCACTTCGCTGCTAGAGACACGCGCGGAAGAAGCAACACCAGATCGCGCCGGGCTCGCCATTTTACTTTTTCGTGCCATACATGCCCCTATTTCCAATTTGCGCCATGCACCTGCTAGACTATTCCTTTCATTCAGGACACGTAGAGACCGCTAAAATGCCCTTCGAGCAACTCGACCGCTTCAAAGTCCACTGCAAACCGCTGAAAGAGCGCCCCAATAAGGTCCACATTGAAGCGGACCACGTCCCGGCCAATACCAAACCAAAGCCTTTGGGTGCAGCCGGTGAGACCGCAATTCGTGAAACGGTGCAACGTCTCGTCAAAGCGCGCGAGACGGGTGCGTCGCGCATGCTTGCATTTGGTGCGCATTCGATTAAGAACGGCCTTGCGCCGGTTTTTGTGAAGTTAATTGAAGACGGCTGGATCACGCACCTCGCCACAAACGGCGCGGGAATTATCCACGACTGGGAATTTGCGTATCAGGGACACAGCAGCGAGGACGTGCGCGCAAACGTCACGAAAGGCGAGTTCGGCACCTGGCACGAAACGGGCTTTTATATCAACCTCGCGATTCTCGTAGGCGCCTATAACGGTCTTGGCTATGGTGAAAGTGTAGGGGCGCTTGTCGAGAACGAAGGCCTGCAAATCCCAACGGAACAAGAATTGATTGATACGACTAAGACGTTGATTGATTCAGACTCTGATCGTGCAGCCTCTGCCGCCGATCTCCTGACGCACGTGCGCGCCTTCGATCTCAATCCCGGCTGGCTGTCCGTCCCACATCTTTATAAGAAGTATGGCCTGCAATCCGCCGCGTACAAACTCGGTGTGCCTTACACCGGCCACCCGATGATCGGTCACGACATAATCTACGTTCACCCGATGAACCATTGTGCCGCGATAGGGCGTGCGGCCCAACGCGACTTTCTGTACTACGCGCACGGCGTGTCAAACATTGAAGGCGGCGTGTACATCTCCATCGGTTCCGCGGTTATGTCGCCAATGATTTTCGAGAAATCGCTTTCGATGTCGCAGAACCTCGCGCTTCAACAAGGCAAGCATATCGACAACCATTACATGATGATCGTCGATCTCGCGGAATCGCATTGGGACTGGTCAAAAGGCGAACCGCCCGCAGACAATCCGGACTACTACTTGCGTTATAACAAGACCTTCGCGCGAATGGGCGGGACGATGCGCTATCTAAGCGCTGACAATCGTGACTTTCTGCTGACGCTTGCACAGGCACTTAAGTAGATCCGAATTAGAATTCGGCTCGTTTTAACTGGAGCATACATGCCCAAATTGACAGACATAGAAGAAAAGATTCTTCATGGCATGACCGATCGCCGTCCCGATCTCAGCGGTTGCATTGATAGAATTGTTGAACTGCATCATGATCTCGTCAAGATGTATGACGCAGGCGGTAAGCTCTTGCTTTGCGGTAACGGCGGCAGCAATGCCGACGCGATGCACATCGCCGGTGAGCTTTGCAAAAGTTTCGAACGCAAGCGCACGCTTCCGCAAACGCTTGTCGATAAACTAAAACCGCTGCCCTGCGGCGAAGACCTCGCCAATCATCTCGAAGCGGGTCTTGCCGCGATTGCGCTCGGCTTCAATGGCTCCCTCAAGACCGCCGTCGAAAACGATATAAAATTGCGAGACATGGCTTTTGCACAAGAAGCCGCAGCCCTTGCAAAACCGGAAGACGTAATTATCGGCATATCGACATCGGGCAACGCCACGAACTGCCTCATGGCAATGTCCGTCGTGAAAGCGATCGGCGGGACAGTGGTATCGTTAACAGGTCCTAACGGTGGAAAAATGGCGGCATTCGCTGACATTGCAATCAAGGCCCCCGGCGATTCGGTCAAGGTGATTCAGGAGGCGCACCTCGTCATCTATCACACGATCTGCGCGACGATCGAAGCCCATTACTTCCCAGATCCGCGGTAACGCCAACTTTCGCGACGAAGAGAACCCGTCTACGACGTACCCGCTTGGGTAATGAGGACGCGGGTATTTTCGGGAATGAGCTTAAAGGCTTCGACGACGTCCGCGTTGCGCAAGCGAATACAGCCGTGTGACGACGGCGTGCCGATCTTTTCTTCTTCGTTCGTGCCGTGAATGTAGATGTAGCGGCTGTACGAGTCTACCGAGCCCCCGAGATTTTTTCCCGGTTCTTCGCCCGTCAACCACAACACCCGCGTAAGCACGAGATCTTCTTTTGTCGCTTGGCCCGGCTTCCAGACTTCCTTCGTCGCTTTCGCGCTGCGAAATACCTGTCCCACGGGCGCATCCCCGCCGATTTTCTTTTTCACCGAATGCCAGCCCAGCGGCGTCTTGTAGCTGTTCATCTGCGAACCGGTACCGGCCGCGGCAGTCGCGCACTGGGCCTGCCAGACAACCTGACCGGCACGCAGGATACGAAACATTTGTTCGTCCACGGACACCCAGACGGCCAATCCGTCGCCGGCCCAAGTATCCCATTTTGCGTCGCTCAGCAGCGCGCGTTGGTCCTCGGAAAGAACCGGAATCACGGGTGTGCTCGGGTCGGAAACAGGGGCCGCGGCAAGTTCCGTGGGCTTTTCTTCTTTGGGGTCAGCGTTTCCATAAGGCATTACAGCGTAAATACCTAGCGCGACGCAGGCAAATGCGCCCGGCGCGGCCACCCGTCGCACGAGCATACTTCTGGTACTCAAGCAGTCCTCCGCACATTCACACCCAATACAAAAGTGCCGCGCAGACAGCGCGGCGAAGAGGCAATATGGTAGCATACCGCGTTTGTCTCAGTCACATTGGGGCACGAAGGCTAGGAGCAGGGGATGTTTAGGAGAATTCTCGTGATCGCGACGATTTTCGGCGGGCTGATGGTGTGCGCGCCCGCTGCGGAAGTTTTCAAAGAAGTACTCGGCAGCGCAAACGCATTCCTGGGATCGCTCAACGAAGAGCAGCGGGCGTTGGCGGTACTCCCTTTTAATTCCGATGAGCGCCTAAACTGGCATTATGTTCCGAAGGAGCGCCTCGGAATCCCGCTCCAGAAGCTCGACGAAAAGCAACGCGAACTCGCGCTGGCCCTGCTCAAGACCCTGCTGAGCCAAAGCGGCTACGAAACCGTCGAAACTATCCGCAGCCTTGAAGACGTGCTCAAGGTCATCGAAGGCGGCAAGGGGCCGGTGCGCGATCATGAGATGTACTATTTCATCATTTTCGGGACACCTTCGGAATCCGATAACTGGGGGATCCGCTACGAAGGACATCACGTCTCTATGCACTGGACCATTGTCGACGGCAAGATTGTTTCTTCCTGTCCGCAGTTTCTTGGCTCAAACCCCGGCGAAGTGAAGGATGGCCCTCGCAAAGGTACCCGTCCGCTTGGCGCGACGGAAGATATTGGGCGCACCCTCGTGAAATCGCTCGACGAGAAACAGCGCGCCGAAGGTATATTGCAGCGCGATGTTCCCGCAGATGTAATTACCGGGAATTCGCGTGAAGCGGCGATCGAGGAAAATGTCGGTCTGCTATACAGCGCGCTTAACGCCGATCAGCAGGGGGTGCTCATCAGCCTCATTCAACTGATCGCCAACATCCAGCGCCCGGAACTCGCTGAAGAACGCCTCGCGAAACTGCGAGAAGCGGGGATCGAAAACATCAAGTTCGCCTGGATTGGCGGTTTGGAAAAAGGGGAGAAGCACTACTATCGCGTGCAGGGCCCGACCTTCGTTATCGAATATGACAACACCCAAAACAATGCGAATCACATCCACGTCGTCTGGCGCGACTTCAAGGGTGACTTTGGCCAAGATATCCTGAAAAGCCATTACACCGCATTCGCCGCTGGCGCAGGTACGGGCGTGCACATTCACTAACTAGTAATGGCAGGCGAAGATCGCAAAAGAACCCCGATTGGGCGTGCCGTGTTTCGCACGGCGTGCATCGTGCTATTGCTTGCGTTTACCAATTCATGTCCCCTTCGCGCACCTGGTACTACCCGCAGTGCAATCGAAGTCGAAGGTTTGCGCCGAACTTTTCTGTTGCATATTCCAACCGCAGTTAAAGCCAGCAACGACAAGATTCCGCTGGTGATAGCGCTTCACCCATTCACGGGCACAGGCGCAAGCATGGAGCGGCTAACCGGCTTCAGCGCCATCGCCGACCGTGAAGGTTTTTTGGTGGCATATCCCGATGGGAGGCAACGGGTCTGGAACGCGAATCCAGCTTCGCCATCCTCCATCATTGGCGAACCTGCCAATGATGTCGCGTTTATCGATGCCTTGATCGATCACCTGATTGCGAGCTACGCCATCGATCCAGACCGCGTATACGTCACTGGTGCTTCGTCCGGTGGGTTGATGACGCACCGTGTTGCAGGCGATCTGACGGACAAACTGGCCGCTGCTGCGTCGGTGATGATCACATTGCCTACGGAGTTTCCGCCGCTCGTTACGCCGTCAGAGCCCTTGTCTTTCCTCATGATACACGGGAAGGCAGACCCCTTCTTTCCATGGGAGGGCGGCACGGTTGACGAAGGTCCAGGCCGATCGACCGAGTACTTGAGCGTTGCCGACTCGCTCGCATACTGGATCGAAAATAACAAAGCATCGTCGCAATCGGTTAAAGAAGAATTGCCCGACGTCGATCCGAACGATGGTACGACAGTCTTCCGAGAAGAGTTCGTTGCAAACACCAATGGTGCGCCCGTCGTTTTCTACGGTATTCGCGATGGAGGCCATACGTGGCCGGGCAGCAATGATATTTTCCCCGAATCTCTTGTTGGCAAAACCAGCCAGGACATCAACGCATCAGAAATAGTTTGGGAATTCTTTTCCGACAAAGTCCGCGAGTAGCGGCATTATTCTTTCGGCAGCGCGAACGCAACATAGGTATCGCCCGCAGGCGTGCCCAGCTTACCGCCGCCCGCGGCGATCACGACGTACTGCCGCCCTTTGATTGTATACGTGCTTGGTGTTGCATAACCGGCATAAGGTAACTTGCCCTTCCACAGCGTTTTGCCGGTCCTCTCGTCAATCGCGCGCAGGTGTGCGTCCTTGCTTGCAGCGATAAAGATAAGACCACTTGCCGTGACGACCGGACCGCCGTAATTCTCGGTGCCCGTTTCTTCGGTCCCCAATTCCGGGTTGTATCCTAAAGGCACCTGCCATACATGTTCGCCTTTGTTTAGATCGATTGCAGTAAGCGTTCCCCATGGCGGCGTGATAGCGGGATACCCATCTTTATCGACAAAGCGTGTGTATCCGCTGTGATTAAACCATTGCTTGTCCGGTTCTGACGGCGCCGCAGACGGGGGAGACGCTGCACCGTCGCGCGTCGCGGCCTCGTCCTCTAATCCGCAAACGTATTTCAAAACCGCGTCGATATCGGCTTGGCTGAGATAGCCGAACGCGGGCATGCGCTCTTTCCCGTTTTTGATCTGTTGCGTCATCTGCTCCATCGTGTATTTCTTCTGCAAATCTTTCAGCGGCGGAAATACACGAATCGGATCGCCTTTCAGATCGACGCCGTGACAAAACACGCAGTTCTGCGAATAGATGCGTTTCCCATGCGAATCGCCTTTTGACGCGCCCTCAGACGCATCGAACATCGAAACGATGCAGGGGATCTCGCTTGCATTCACATACATGATCCCTGTTTTCGGGTTCACCGCGGCGCCGCCCCATTCGCCGCCGCCATCGAAACTGGGCATGATGAGCGTGCCCTCTAAACTTGGCGGCGTGAAGGGCCCGTCCCAACGCAAGCGTAATCTCCGTTCCATCGCTTCCGCATAGACCTGCGGAGTTCGCTTGCTCACTTCTTCAATGGGAAACGTCTGTCGCGCAAAGGGAGGCGGCTTTAGCGGTAGCGGTTGAGAAGGCCAGGCCTGCTCGCCGGGTAAATCGGATGGCGGCGCGTGCACCTCTTGCATAGGAAACAGCGGTTCGCCCGTGTCGCGATCGAGTACAAACACATAACCGGACTTCGTGATTTGCGCAACAGCATCGCGCTTCTTTCCATCGATCGTTACCGTCACGAGATTCGGCGGTGCGGGAAGGTCGCGATCCCACAGATCGTGCCGCAAGACTTGGTAATGCCAGATGCGCTCGCCGGTTTCTGCATTCAATGCGATCACGCAATTGGCAAATAGATTTTCGCCGTGACGGTCCGCGCCATAAAAATCGTACGCAGCCGATCCGGTGGGAACGTAGACAACACCGCGCTTCTCGTCGAGGCTCATCCCACCCCAGCAGTTAGCGGCGCCGGTCGTCTTCCACGCATCTGCCGGCCATGTTTCATATCCAAATTCACCGGGCCGCGGAATGGTGTGAAACTCCCAAACCTTTGCGCCCGTGCGCACGTTAAATGCCATGACGTCACCCGGCGCTGCGGGGTGCGACTCTTGCAGCCGCACGGACATGATCATGATGTCTTTGTAGATTGCCCCCGGCGTCGTCACGCCTATTGACAACTTGGAAACATCGCGATCGTAGTAGTCCTTTAGATTGATCTCGCCACCTTTTCCAAAACTATCGACCAGCTTTCCCGTGCGGGATTGCAGCGCGTACACATGGTGTCCAATCGCCACCATCAAGCGTTTGTCGCGGCCAGACTCCCAATATTGAACGCCGCGTAACACAGAAGCTCGCGCTTGCGGATCGGGTGGGCTGAAACGCCACTTCTCTTTTCCCGTTGCCGCATCCAACGCGAAAATGTTTCGTTCGGCGGAAACGCCGTACAACAACCCATCGACGATGATCGGATTGCACTGAATCTGTGCCTCACCGCCGCTCTTGTACTCCCACGCGACGTCAAGTTTACTCACGTTCGCAGGCGTGATCTGCTTCAACTCCGAGTAATGCGTTCGCGCATGATCACCTAAATAGTAAGACCATGAAGAAGACTCGCCATGCGCCACTACCGCCACAGTGAAAAGCAGAGATACTGCCAGCCTCATAGAACTTAACTCCCACCCAATGCCACACCCAGAGCGCGGATTGTCCGCTGCCCGCTTGGCCACTTTCAACTGGGCAAGGTGCCTCGCCATAACCCATGAGTCTTGATCTACTCGCGGCTTCCCGCCAGAATATCCTTTTACGGGGGAAACTCAGGGAAGGAGCTGGCAATGGCCGCCGGCCAAGTTCTTTACGCGCGCTTTGAGGACGTATACGTTCTCAAATTTGTCGGCTCGATCGGCTTCACCGACCAATGGACCTTTCCGTTGGCGAAATCGCTGCGCCTGTTCATTGATCGTCTGCTCGGTCAGGACGATTACGAAAACATCGTGGTCGATCTCACCGAGTGCGAAGGAATGGACAGCACCAACCTCGGACTACTCGCGGAGGTAGGCCGCCTCTCGCTGGATCGTTTCGGACGGAAGGCCTCGATTCTCGTGCCCGAAGGCGGGCGCATGATGCGCAACCTGAAGGTCACCGGATTCGAAACCTTGTTTACGCTGCTTGACGTAGACACACCCATTCGCAACGATCTCGAACCGTTGCGCGAAGTTTCGGACTCCGAACTCAGCGTCGCGCGCATGCTGCTTGAGGCGCACCAAGCATTGTCAGACATGAACGAGTCCAACAAACTCATGTTCAAGAATGTGCTCGAAGCGCTTGAATCGGATGTGGCTCGTCTCGAAGCAGAGCAGGCGAAAAAAGAAAAGACAAAGGGGTAGGGGATTCCTACTTTGCCTTCGTGGTAGGCGTCACGTCGATCACTTCGCGCGTTTCGACCGGCCGTTTTCTTCCAAACGGCAAAATATCAATTCCAAGATAGCGCAAGCAGGAGAAAAACATCGCCGCTGCGGCAGCCTCATCCAAGCTCCCGACAAACGGCAGTACATCGGGAATTTCAAAGACCCCAACGGTAAAGTTCAGCAGCCAGAGCCCGGAAATCAGTACGCCCATCATGGCCGCGCCTTGACCAAAGCATCCGGGTTCTTTTTCTTCGACTATGACTACTTTGTTGTCTGCCATCCCAATTATCCAATGCTTACTATCATTTCAATACCGCGTATCGCCGCTCTAACTGAACTCCACCTTCAACTCAACGTTTTCTTTCAGATTCGGCAGCCAGTCCTTTAACAGTCCCCGTACGGCCGTCTCGGCCTCAGACTTGGCCTTTTCCTGCAACAGCGGGTTGGCGCCTTCGCGCAACACTGCTTCGCGCAGTTCGCGTTTGGCCTCATCCAAAAGGAAATCTCCGGAGAACATGTCTAAACGCCCCCAGCCCACATCTGTTTCGGCTTCTATTGCGTCAGGATCGCTTTGGACTTCCACCAACTCCGAATCGAGCTGTGGTGTTGGGACCCTTACCATCAGACAATTTGCTTCCGGACGATAGGTGATATCGTCCTTGTCGAATTCCTGCACGGGCACGACATACTGCACTTTATTGTCGCGTACCCGAAGCCGCACTGTCGTGTCTCCGAGTTTGAGCGAGTCCCAGAGCACCCGCTTTTCGCTGGACTTCCCAATCTCGACATCCACATCGGCGGTCATTACGACGAGCTTCGACTGGTGCTTCACATTTTCTATTCCACTTGAAACAATTGTGTTCACCGATACGTTCGGCTTGAATGCTGCGGCAAGTCGATCCGGTATGCGGGCTGCTTGCTCTATCGCGACTGTTGCTGCGTTTCCTCCCGTCTCAATCACTTTCGCGGGTACAGAATAGACGGCGGTATAAATCAAGAATGTTGCTGCACCGATTATCGCAACAAACACGGCGGCTACCGCCCACGCAGCCGACGGGGCGCGACGCACAATAACAGTAGTGACCGGGACGGCGTCTTTCACCAGCTCTCCAGCAGGTGTCGCTTGGGGATCCGTTTCGGGGAGGATCGCTTCGTTCGATACGGCCATGGGAAGCAGAGGCTGCTCCGTGTTTTCGTTCGCATCCGCCATTACTCAACTCCGATCTTGACGGTTTCGTTGGTGCCTTTTGGGCATCGCACGCGGGCATTGCAGTTGACCGCCGTTATTATCCCACAAATGCCAAGAGTGTTCCTTGTTTCTTTGACCCGCTCTGTATGCACTGCGTTTAGTTCGACGAAACAGTTTACCTAACGGTGACCTAGGCGTCCCATAATTTACAGGGGTGGGTGGATACATTTTTCTGGCGAAACAATGGGGGGAGTGCGCCACGATCTTTGATAAGTATTCATTTTATAAGGAGATGTCCTCTCTGTAGGGGGGCAAGGGGGGGAGGGGTGCAATTTTGACGATTCAAGGGTAACTCTGTTGACATAGGTAAGAATCCCTCTCTTGGTTCAGAAACAGTGCTGCACGAGGTACTGCCTTGGGGATGGCGACAGGCTCATACCTGGAAGCAGACGCTCCCTACTTCTTTGCCCAACCGGTTGCACATTACGGGGTGAACTCTTGAGGTTCCCTTCTTCTATCCGAACTGCGCCGCGCTCGGCGAGCGAGGCGCTACCTTGCGCGCTGCACCTGACAGTTGAGACCGCATGCGAAACGACCCCTATTTACTAGACAAAATATCGATTAATAGCGAATAGTACGATGAATTCCTCTTGCTCCAATATCTTGTAGTCATATTTTTCCTATTGCGTATATATAGTCAAATTGATATAATCACCACGATATGTTGGGTGTTCCAGGGCCAAGGATGACCCTCGCCGACGGTCAATTGTGGTATC
>JADLHJ010000106.1 GCA_020848835.1 Candidatus Hydrogenedentota bacterium | reverse complement strand
TTTGCATCATTGTCATGCCGGGGTCGTGATTGATTGCTTCCGTGTGCATGGATCGAATAACGCAGATGTCGTCGGCCAGCTCGCCGATATGCGGTACAAGCTCGCTGAATTGCAGTCCACTTTGTCCACATGGGCGAAATGAAAACTTGGATGCGGCAACGGGCAATTTATCCTGGCCCGAGGTCATGGTCGTAAGACGCTGGCCTTGCCGGATAGAAAGAGGCAAGTCCTCACCGTGGAAGCGCTCAAGTGTGGGCTTGTGGTCGAAGAGTTCCATTTGCGATGGACCGCCGGACTGAAACATATAAATGACGCGCTTTGCCTTTGGAGCAAGTTGGGGCACGCCGAGCATGCCGTCTGCAGCAGTTGCGGGTCGCGCGCCGAGGAGTGAACCGAGTGCAGCTACGCCGATTCCTATAGTGGCGCGCCCGAAGAACTGGCGCCGTGTCACTAGTTGGTCATATTCATCGTGCGGATGCATGTCCGTTATCCTCGATGCAATTTCAAAGCTGGCTCACTGCGGCGTCGGAGTTCAACAGCGCGTTTGCCACAAGGGTCCATGCGGCGAGTTCTGCGGCGTCCAGTTCGCTGCGAAACTTGGACTCTCCCGTCTGCACTAGCGCGAGGGCCACTTCCGGTGTGGCGCGGTAGTCTGAAAGTTGGTCATTGAACTGTTGGAGCAAAGCGCTGGCTTCCACAGAGGTTGGCGGACGGCCGAGAGTCAGCATTCCAGCATATATAATCCGATCCTGTGTAGTGCTGCCACCGTGTTGCATAATTCGCTCTGCTACGCCACGTGCTGCTTCGATGTATTGAACATCGTTCATCAGTGCAAGGGCCTGCACAGGTGTATTGCTACGGCTTCGCTCAGCAGTGCATATCTCGCGGTTGGGTGCGTCAAACAGCAGCATTCCTGGTGGAGCAGCCGCACGCTTCCAAAATGTGTACATACTGCGGCGATAGAGATTGTCACCGTGATCTTGAATGAATTCTTGCGCGGTGTAGCGCAGGCCACCGCCGCCATACGCAACATCCTTCCAAAGTCCAGGCGGTTGGTATGGCTTGACGCTCGGTCCCCCGAGTTTCTCGACGAGCAGGCCACCGGAGGCGAGGGCAGCGTCACGTATCATTTCCGCATCAAGCCGGTAACGCGGACCGCGGGAAAACAGGCGATTCTCGGGATCGACGGTGAGTTGCTCCGGTTGCAAACGTGAGGCCTGTCGAAAAGCCGCCGATGTGACGATGAGTCGCTGCATGTGCTTGACGTCCCAGCCGGATTCCCTGAACTCGCAGGCAAGCCAATCGAGCAATTCCGGATTGTCCGGTCGCTCACCTTGCATGCCAAAATCGTCGGGTGTGCGAACAATACCTTCGCCCCATAGCCACTGCCAAAGGCGATTCACTGCCACGCGCGCCGTGAGCGGGTTCTCTGGAGCAACGATCCATTGTGCAAGCCCAAGCCGGTTGTTGGGCGCATCACCGCTCCAACGATTCAGCGCTGCCGGGACTCCAGGACTCACCGGATCGCCGGGCTGATCGTATTGCCCGCGAACCAGTACGTTTGCGTGGCGCGGGGTATCTAAGTCCTGCATGACCATGGTCGTAGGAATCTGTTTGTCCAGCGTTATCGCGGACCATGCCAAGTCGAGTTCTTGTTCGTGGAGCGGCGTCCAGCCATCCCAATGACGGCTTCGGTAGAAAGCGCGCAACGCCATCACATCGACTTCGCTGCGCGTGTGTTCATCGCGCAAGAGAATCGCTTCGATGCTAAGCGGCATTGGGCCGAGGTTTTCGCCTTTGCGCGCGAAAAAGAAATTATGAGAATTGAAATCGTAGAAATCGACTGTTTTGACGAAGATGTTGTTATCGCCCGCACGCAATTCAATCGTCACCGGTGCAGGTTGTGGCCCTACTTCACCTCGCTGTGCTTCCTTGTCGAGCACGAGGCGTCCGTTCACCCATAACTTCACTGCGTTGCGGTTGTCTAGCGCGAGTTCCATCAAACGCGGAGCAGGCGCGGTGATCGTACGGTGAAAATACGTGGCGCAAGTCTTACCGCCTAGCGAGTGCATCGTTCCGTCACTGAGACCACCCGGCACGGAGATCCACTTCGCACGTCCATCATCATATGAGGCGGCCAAGTCTACGCGGTTAGGATCCACGTGCTCCGTTGCTAGGGCTTCTTCCCCGCTTTGCGCGATAAATGGACCATTCATGAACCATTGCCCAAGGGTCGCCGGCAAATAGGACGATTCGCTCGACACGCTTAATCGCATGCGCTGCACACCGGCGGCAATGCCTTTACCGCGCAGAACCAATCGTATGCGTGTGCCGTCTGCAAACCCGATGGGCGATGTGAAGGCGAACACGGCCCGAACCGTTTCTTCCGTTGCCTCAATACGCCATGCGGTATCCGTATTGCCGTCGTATGCGGATTTCGCAATTCCCACGCTCGAGGTACTTTCCGCAAACTTAATGGAGATATCGTCCGCACCATCTGCGATTGGCGCGATGAAGAATTCCATCTCGGTAAAGTCAAGGACTGGATTATTCAGATCTTTCCCGGGAGCAATATCCAACTGCAGCGCCGTTAATTCACGTGCCGTAGTTATAGCTATGAGTATCGCGACATCATCGGATGCATCCTCCTCATTCACCGTCGCATCAAGCGCGGTCCAGCGCTGCGAAATCGCGTTTCGTTCCGCCACTTCCCAGGCCATCTGCGCCGTGTCAATTTCTGCAATCGGTTGCGTTATTCGTGCGCGAACGTCCTTCAGCGCGGCCTCGATCCGCACTTGTTCTTCGTGTTGTGCAGGCAGTGGCGCTTTGATGCGCGGAATTGAATTGCCGTCCAGCTCTGTGCCAAAAAGTTTTGACTCTTCTTCCGACACATTGTTGAAAAAGGCATATAGTTGGTAGAACTCGCGCTGCGAGACCGGATCATATTTATGATCGTGGCATTGCGCGCACATAACGGTAAGTCCGAGCCAGGTGGTTGCAGTGGTATTAACGCGATCCACGACATTCATTACGCGGTATTCCTCGAAGATAGCCCCACCTTCCATCATGATGGGGTGGTTTCGATTGAATCCTGTCGCGATGCGCTGGTCGAGCGTGGGGTTTGGGAGGAGGTCGCCCGCAAGTTGCTCTATCGTAAATTGATCGAATGGCATGTTGCCGTTGAACGCGCCGATTACCCAGTCGCGGTAACGCCACATGGTTCGCTCGATGTCCGCGGCGTAGCCGTTGGTGTCCGCGTAGCGCGCCAGGTCAAGCCAATTGCGCGCCATGTGTTCCCCATACCGTTGGGACGCCAATAGCCTATCCACCAAACGTTCATACTCGTCAGGATCTGTGTCTTGCAAAAAATGTTCTATTTCTTCTGGAGTAGGTGGCAGTCCGGTAAGTGCGAGCGAAGCGCGGCGAATTAGCGTATAGCGATCCGCTTCCGGTGAGGGAGTTAGCTTTCGGGATTCCAACCCGTTCAGCACGAAATGATCGATTGGATTGCGCGGCCATTTTTTGTAAGAGACTTTGGGCAATGGCGACCGGTCCGGAAAAATGAAAGACCAAAACGGTTGCCATTGCGCCCCTTGCGCAATCCAACGGCGCAGCACTTCGCGCTCTTGGTCGGTGAGCTGCTTGGTGCTGCTTGGTGGTGGCATCTGCTCGTCCGGGTCCGCAGAGAAAATGCGTTTGATGAGTGCGCTGCCCGAAGGATTATTTGGGACAATAGGCGCCGGACCTGATTTCAACGGCTGCTTGGCGCGTTCTTCAATGTCGAGGCGAAGATCGGCCTTGCGGGCAGACGAATCCGGACCATGGCAGGGAAAACAGTTGTTGGAAAGGACGGGCAAAACATCTTGATTAAAAGCAATAAGGGGCTCGGCGCGGGCAAATGGCGCAACGATCCAGCACAATACAAATATGTGCATACGAGGTCTCATGGACCCGTCAAGAAAAGCGACGCGCATTATAGATATCCGGCATGTCCGAAGCTCTCGATGTTACACACTGCCTGCCATGAAATCCTGTTGGCATTGTACACCGCGTGTTCATCAAATGCGTTGAGCATTGCACCAACAACGCGAAAAAAGAGAGCGAGTGCGTCCGCACTCGTTCAACCAAATGACGCCGAGATTTGACGCGCAACCTTCCATTGAATCGAGATGCTTATTGCCCATAAAACAAATCGAGACCTATCCGCGCGACGTGGAGACCATCGCGCGCGTGAAACGTAACGAGTACGAGGTTATCAAGGAAGGTGAGCCCGGGATAGCCGTAGTCGTCCTCCTGGTCTCCGACGATAATGCGCTCGTTTGTCCAGGTGACGCCGTCATCTTTAGATAAAGCGGCGGTCATTGGCGAACGGCGACTGGGGTTGCTCGGCGGTCCGCTTCTGCTTCGCACCAGGATGAGGTCCCCGGTTGCCGGTATGCGTTTTACATTAAGCGCTGAACTGTTTGGTGGTAGTGGCAGTTCTTTAATAGCTTCGCCGGGTGACCAATTCTCGCCGCCATCCGCGGAATAGCTGCGCAATACGTATCCACTGTACGTGCGCATCAGCATCATGACGCGTCTGTCTTTCAATTCCACCACGTGTGGCTCCTGCGCTTCGATGGGTAGCGCATTCACCGTATTCTTGCTGCTGCGCCAGGAGTAGCCATCGTCGTCAGAGTAGTACGTAAGACTGACGTATCCGCGGTGGTCGTCGCCGGCGTTTGCAAATTCCGTTTCAACCGGGGCGATGATTCTTCCGGTGGATAATTGGACCAGCTTGTCGTTATGCATAATCTGGTAACCTGCCCCTGCCGTTATGAGCAGTTGGTCTCCCCAAGTTTTCCCATCGTCAACGGAGCGGCGGTAGTAGGTGTGACCAAACAGGCTAGGATACGGCGACGGCGATTGGTAGATGTACGCTAACAATAACTGTCCGTTCTTGAGTCGCAAAAAGCTGGGATGGCAATACCTGCCTGAGCCTTTCGGCATGGGCGCGGGCACGAGGATGAATTCCTCCCCCCATGTCTTGCCCTGGTCGCTAGAGTATTTCGCAGCGATGGCATTACTTGCCTGTCCATCGGAAGCGTAGTGGGTGTATGCGAGCAGAAGTTTGTTGTCGTTAAGTACGACGATTGTCCCTGGCATCCCGCGGTAACCGTATTCACCCTTCGGTAGTGAGACAACGTGAACGTCTTCAAATAGCGGCGTTTCCTCCGCTTGTGCGCACCTGATACCTATCGCCATGACGATTGCGATTGCGCGTGCAAGTCGAAGCCGATTCATGATCACTCCCCTATCAACTTTCCTAGTACTTGTTCCATAAGCGGCTGACCGGCGAGGCCGTCGCGCCATTCCTCGGGTATTCCGATTTCTCCCCACAGCGCGCCGGCCAGTTGTCCGCACACGGCACCGGTGGTGTCCGCATCATCGCCGAGGTTTACGGCCCGAAGCACCGCCTCGTGAAAAT
>JADLHJ010000105.1 GCA_020848835.1 Candidatus Hydrogenedentota bacterium | reverse complement strand
GTCGAGCTGCGATTCGATGCGTTCCGCGCGGTCCCACGGTTGCCAGTAGCCGGTCAGCGATTCGATGGGGCCGAACGCGCGCACGCTGGATTTGTTGTTCGCGGTGACGATGTAACCGCTCGGCGGATTTTTCAGGTGCGGGTTTTGTTCAAACGGTAAGAAGCTGAGCGGGTCGTCGTTGCCGGATGCGCCATCGAGCAGGGCATTGCTGTTTACGTGCGCGGGGCGGATGGGTAATTTTCCTGCGGCCCACCATGCGATGTTGCCTTCGCGGTCCGCGTATGACACGTTCACACCGGGTGATGTACACAGCTTTACCGCCTCTGCGAAAGCCTCGTAATTGTGTGCGCGGGCCATGCGGTAGAAGGCGGCGATGTCGGTGTAATCGACGTGTTGCCAGACCCAATACAAGGACACCGGCGCGCCGCTGTAGCCTTCGTATTTTTCCAGTAATGGCGAGATGATCGGGCCGTGTGGAGAGCTTTGGATTTCATGCGTGACATCGTCGCCGAAACGGACCTTGATCGTCTCGCGCTCGATCTTCAGATCGGTCCACTCGCCCTTGTACATCACGCGGTTGGGATTGTTGGGATCGCGTTTTTCCGCGTAGAGATCGACGTCGTCGTTCGCAAACATCGTCAGGCCCCAACCAATATCGCGGTTGTGCCCAAGCAATGCGATGGGAATCAGCGGCAGGTAATAGCCGTAGAGATCGAAGCCGTCATAGGTAACGTGGGCTTCGTACCAGATCGACGGGTTCGTGAAGCCGATGTGGGGATCGTTGGCGAGCAGTGCGCCGCCGCTGGCGGTGCGCGATGGACCGAGCACCCAGGAATTGCTGCCGAGATGGTTGCCGAGCAGATCGGCGACCTGTTGCCATTGCTCGATGAAGGGCTGTAGCGCTGCGATTTGCTGCGGCGGCGTAGGCGCGTTTTTCGGTGGCCACATGCCGCGTTCGCGCAGAATCGCTTCGGCCTCTTCGCGCGTTTCCATCACAGTGGTCGGGATTTCTTGGGAGTAGCCGGGGAAAAGCAGCGATACATCCAGATCGGGGAATTTCTGTTGCACGATGCTGTACATCGCGTCTTGTCGTGGGCCGTATGAAAAAGTAATTGGCAGAATGCCGGCGATGCAGAGGCTATCAGTCAGCGTGTAGGTATGACGAGGGATGCCCATGACTGTGAATTCGAAGGGTGTTGGGCCGTTTTGTGCGTATTCGTTTACCCCTTTTAGGAAGGCATCGGATGCGGCGAATTCTTCGGGGAAGCGTTCGCGTAGGAGCGCGGCATTTTCCTCGGCCTTCGGGCGCAGGCGCAGCGTGCGCATCGCCTTGTCAATATCGAGTGCAAGCGAACCAACAATTTCCGAAAGTTCGCCCTGCGAGAGGCGCCGCATCATTTCGATCTGGAATAGGCGCTCCTGCGCCATGCTGTAGCCGAGCGCGAAGTAGGCGTCATGCTGCGATTCGGCTTCGATATGGGGGATTCCCCACTTGTCGCGCGTGACGGTCGCACCTTTCTCCATGCCCGCGAGGCGCACCTCGCCTTCGAGCTGAGGCATGCCGCTGCGGGCGAGCCAGCGCAGGCCGAAATGTGAAGCTGCTACGAGCAGCACAAGCGCTATCACGGAATACAAAAGAAAGCGGCGTAAACGTTTCATGGAAATAGGTGCCCCTCGGAGTCGAACCCGAACACGGTAGCATGTACGATATGCGGATGAAACTTGAAGAAAATGTCTCCGAAGAAACCGCTGGCCTGCGCCTTGATGTATTCCTGTCCGATGCAATCGAGGACGCGTCGCGCTCGTTTGTAAAAAAACTGATTAAGGATGGGAAAGCCGTTGTAAACGGCAAGGTCTGTAGCAAGCCTGGGCGGACGATGAATCCCGGCGATCGCGTGGAAGTGGAACTGCCGCCGCCGGTTAGTACGCACCTGGAACCAGAGGACATTCCGCTCGAAATCCTACATGAAGATGCGGATGTGCTGGTGGTGAATAAACCGTCGGGCTTGGTTGTACACCCAGCGCCGGGTCATGCTTCCGGCACGCTAGTGAATGCAGTTTTGCATCATTGCAAGGATTTTCAGCGTCCCGGCGAGGATGCGTTGAGGCCGGGGATTGTACATCGGCTGGATCAATTTACGTCCGGTGTGATGGTGGTTGCGAAGTCGGCGCGCGCGTTTGCGAGTTTGTCGGAACAGGCGCGCGAGCATACTTTCGATCGGCGTTACCTCGCGCTGGTGCGCGGGGAGTTCAAGGACGCCGCGGGGCGCATCAGCGCGTCGATCGGCCGCAGTACACACGATCGGCATCGCATGACGGTGACGGGCCTGAACAGCCGCGAGGCGGTGACGCGGTTCGAGGTGCTGGAAAAATTTAGTGTGGCTTCGCTGGTGGGTCTTGTACTTGAGACCGGGCGTACGCACCAGATTCGTGTGCATTTGCGCTTCGCCGGGCACCCAGTGTTGGGTGATCCGGTGTACGGTATTGCTGAGTTCGCGGATTGGAAAATCTCCGCTGAACTGCGAAAAGCCTTTGAGGCACTTGATGGTCAGGCGCTGCATGCGGAGTTGTTGGGGTTTGAGCACCCTACGACCGGGAAGCGTGTACACTTCAATGCTCCGCCGCCGGGGGATTTTAAAGGTGCGTTAGCGGCGTTACGGAATAATTCTGTTACTTAACATAGCCGTGTTTGTAGCGCCCGGCTTCCATGCCGGGTGGACTTATGGCTAAGTAACGCCCGGCATGGAAGCCAGGCGCCCCAAACCGTCAATAGACCGCGCACGCGGTGACTCAGCCCTCCCAGGTTTGATAAACTTAAGCCTTTGCGGCTTTTCCGTAAGAGGGGAATTCCATGATCAAGAAATACACTATCGCCATGCTTGAGGGCGATTGCATTGGGCCGGAGATCATGCGCGAGGCGGTGAAGGTCTTGCGCGTGATTGAGCAGCAGTCCGGCGTGACCTTCGATTTGCAGTATGCGCCGTTTGGCGGGAAGGCGTATTTCGATACGGGCAAGGCGTTTCCAGACGAGACAAAGGCGGTTTGCGACCGGGCGGACGCGATCGTGAAAGGCCCGATCGGGTTGAGCCACGCGGATTCGCAAAGGATTCCCGTGGACGAACAGCCCGAGCGTGGCGCGCTGTTGCCGTTGCGGCGTCGCTATAACACATTCGCGAACTTTCGGCCTGTGTATCTACCGCCGGAATTGGCGCATTTTTCGCCCTTGAAGGCGCGCGTGGTTGAGGGCGGCATCGACATGATGATGATCCGTGAGCTTGTGGGTGGACTCTATTTTGGGCGGAAAGAAGAAGGCGTGAACGCCGAGGGCAAGCGTTACGTCAACGAAGTGCTCGAGTATGACGAAGACCAGATTCGCCAAATCATGCACATTGCGTTTAAGGAATCGCGGAAGCGCAAGAAAGTGCTGCATAACATTCATAAGAGCAACGTGCTGAAATCGAGCGTGCTGTGGAACGCGGTGCTCGATGAAGTCGCGCCGGAGTATCCCGACGTTGTCGTGAAGCACGCCATTGTGGATGCAGCTGCGACGGCGCTGGTGCTGAACCCGCGGCAGTTCGACGTAATGGTGATGGAGAATATGTTTGGCGATATTCTGAGCGATCTTGGAGGCGGATTATTGGGATCGCTCGGGTTGATGCCATCGGCGTGTGTGGGACCGGAAAAGGCCTATTACGAACCGTCGCACGGGTCCGCGCCGGATATTGCAGGCAAGGGTGTTGCCAATCCCTATTCCATGATTGGCTCCATTGCGTTGATGCTGGAGAAAAGTTTCGGCATGGAGAAAGAAGCACAACAGATCATGAATGCGATGCGGAAAGTTTTTGGTAGCGGATACACCACGGCCGACCTGAAAGACCCCGAGGGCAAATCGCAGGTGATCGGTACAGCAGAATTTGGCGACAAAGTTGTCGCCGCGCTGCTGCATTAAAAGAAAAAATGGAGCGGCCCGTTTCAAGCGGGTCGCTCCCTCAGAACATTTTCGCAAGCGTTGTTACTTTTGTTGAGCCAGCGGGCATCTCTGTTCGACTGGTTTTAGCCCTTTCCCGTCGCTGGCATGCGACACGACATTCGAAGCAAATAACACGGCGACCACGGCAAACAGCACTACCCATGACAAGTACTTAGGGGTCTTCATCATCTTACCTCCCGGAAATAAAAATAGGTTTTTGTAACCCCAGGACACCGCCTCGAATCATGCCGAAGCATCGAAATCTTTTCAATTCACGCTACGGTTCGCGCCGGATAATGGTATTCCTGTATGATCTCCCCTCTCGTCGCCGAATTCTCCACGTGAAAGGACCAAAATGAAGGTAGGTATTATCGGTTTTGCGCGCTCGGGCAAGACCACTATATTTAACGCGCTCACGGGCGCACACGCGGCTGTCGGCACTTTTGGTGCGCGCGAGTCGAACGTTGCGGTGTTAAAGGTTCCCGACGCGCGGGTGGACAAGCTTGCTGAGTTCCACAAGCCCAAGAAGATTACCTACGCGGAGTTTCAGTTCATCGATATTGCGCCGAACGAAGCCGCGGGCGAAGAGAAAGCACTCGACACCGCCGCACTGAACGCACTCAAACAGGTGGAAGCGCTGGTGCATGTGGTGCGCGCGTTTAAGAATGAGGATGTAATGCACCCGAGCGGAAGCGTGAATGCCGCGCGAGATGCGAAGTCGATGGAAGAAGAGTTGCAGCTTGGCGATCTCATCATCATTGAGCGTCGCCTTGAGCGCATGGAGAAGGAGCACAAGAAAGGCGCGGAGATGGCGCCACTCGTGCGTTGTAAAGAACACCTGGAGTCCGGCAAGCCGCTGCGCACGCTCGATCTATCCAAGCAGGAACAACACGACCTCATGGGCTTTGGGTTCATGTCGCTCAAGCCGGTGATGTTGCTCGGCAATTATGGCGAGGAATCGATCGGAAATGACGACGCGAGCGGACTGCGCGCGTTTGCGAAAGCAAATGGCCTAACGCTGATCGAATTCTGTGGCGCCCTCGAGGTGGAGATTTCTCAACTCTCGCCGGAAGATCGGCCTGCGTATCGTGCAGACCTCGGCCTCGGTGAAGAGTCACGCGTGCAGTTTTTGCAGACCGCCTACGACATGCTCGGCTTGATGAGTTTCCTCACTGCGGGCGAACCGGAAGTGCGCGCGTGGACCATTCACAAAAACACCAAAGCCGTCGATGCCGCCGCGGTCATTCACTCCGACATCGCCCGCGGGTTCATCCGTGCGGAGATCGTTGGCTACGAACACTTCATCGCCGCTGGCACGATGGTGAAGGCGAAAGAAGCCGGGCATGTCCGCCTCGAAGGCAAAGAGTACATCATGCAGGACGGCGACATCGTGCTGTTTCGGTTTAACGTCTAGCTCAGAGCAAATTGAAAAGAGGACGAGTCCCAGAAAGGGCTCGTCCTCTTTCATTCTAATTCGCGGATTACGCTTTAAGTTTATCCAACAACGCTTTGCAGCGCTTGATGCCTTCGGCTTCGGGTAGGCGGTCGCCTTCGTATTCGATGCCGATGAAGCCGTGGTAGTTGTGAGTGTCCACGACATTGGCGATGAGGCGCGGGTAGTCCATTTTCGTTTCATCGCCGGTGGTGTCGTCGAAGTCGTGACATTTTGCGCTTACGGCTTTCAGCGCGAACTTCATGAGACGATCAATACCGTCGTAAATGTCCACGCCTTGCGGGAAGTTGCCGAAATCGGGCAGCGTGCCGAAGTTCGGGTGTTTTACCGCGGCGAACAGCTTTTCCATCGCGGCGGGATCGGACGATGCGCCGCCGTGGTTTTCGATGAGCACGTCGAGCTTTTTCTTCGCGGCGTAGTCACAGAGATCCGCGAAGCCGGGTTCGGAACGTTTCACGAATTCTTCGAGGCCTTTCGCGTCGCTCACGATTTCGCGCGGCGCTCCGTGCCAATTCATGCGCATGGAATGGCAACCGAGATATTCACACACGTCGAGCCATTTTTTGTGGCGCGTGACTGCCTCTTTACGCGCTTCTTTTTCTTCCGCGCCGATTTCGCCTTCGTCGTCCACCATGACCAGCAACAACTTTACTTTGTTATCGGAGGCATTCTTGGCGAGTTGGTCGAGGTATGGTTTAATTTCGCCGAAGGGCTTCTTGTGCTCGGGCGCCATCATCGTGCTGACCAGTTCGAGGCCTTCGATGTCCCATTCCTGGCGCACACGCGTGGGCATGTCCACGTTTTGCATTTCCTTGCCGAACACCGCCTTGTGCAAAGACCAGGCCGCCAGCGAAATCTTGTAATCGCGCGCCGCGTGCGCCGCCACGCCGCCCAACGCCGCCGCGCTCACCGCGGCCGCTCCTGTCGTAGTCATAAACCGTCTCCTAGAGATCTGCGTGCTCATTGTGTTGCTCCCTGGGCGCGAGTGCAGCCCCGTTATGGTGTGCAGCGCCAAAGTGTAGATAGTGCCGGAGGGATCGCGGGTGGGTCAACTGCGTGGGCCGAAGAACAAAGCGGAGCTTTTCAAGAATGCGTTCCCAAGCTGGAGCTTGGGAACGAGAATTCAAGCGGGAGCTTGGTCAGGCTAACTTCTGCGGCGGAATGAGAGCACGCCGACGCCATTCCACCACATGGCGCGATCGCCGTTGAAGCGCGCGGGCAATTCGTGAAGCAGTTCCCATGAAGCGGTCGATTCAGCGGCGGCCTTCAAGGTCGCAGCTTTAGCGTGTGAGTCGGAATCTTCCGCGAGGCGCCAATCGTCAACGAGCACGAGCGCTTCGTTTGCGAGAAAGGGCTCGATACGTTTAATCGCTTCGTATTGGCTATCAAAGTCGTGTGCACCATCATAGAAATAGAAGCCAACTGGAATAGGTAGCCGCTCCGGCGTAAAGGCTGCCAGAAAATCGCAATTGTAAAACGTCACGCGATCGCTAAACTCATACTTTGCAAGGTTTGCCTTCAGCACATCCAGCGTGTTGTCTTCGAACTGCGAAAAGTTGTCGCATGCAAAGACAGGCCGCATGGAATTTTCAAGCATCGCGGAGATGAGACTCTTGCCACGGTACGTGCCCACTTCAAAGTACGCTTCGCCCTCGTCGAGGAAGCGAAATGCGAGATTGAGTAGTTGCTGTTTCTTCAGCGACAGCATGCCTTCGACATCGAAGCAGGGGTCGAGTTTTCGGATGACAATCGGGTCCCACAGTTCGTACATGGGAGAATTGATGACTTGCGCGCTAAACCGATCGGCAAACGCGGCTTGGAATGCCCGTAAATCCATTGCCCGCTCCACAGCCCGTGATTGCGAGTAATCCTACCGGGCTGAAGAGCGGGCATCAACGTGCAAACGTGCACACGAGGCGAAGACCGCCTGAAGGCGAAACTCCGTACCCCGTCACGCGTGGGTTATGTCGAGCCAGTTGATTCCTTGTTTTTTCAGGGCATAGCCGGTCTCTTTCAGGTGATCGCCGTAGGCGAGCATCCAGTGGAAGCCGCGCATCTCGCGGGCGAGTTCGTCGCAGTTTCCTTCGATTGCGACGTCCACCTGCGAGCGGCAGATGTCCATGAAAGGATTGTCCTGAATCGTGCCGCGGAACCCGAGCCAACGGCTTTCCGTGAAGTCGGGATCAATGACCGTTACGGTTTGGCCGATGCGCATGTCCACCTTGGGCGCGGCGCCGTAGTCGGACTCGAAGTGTGTGAGGATGCGCGCGGGTTCGAGGCGTTTGCCGTCCATGCGACGCGGCGCGGTGCAATGGGCGAGCGTAATAATCCCGTGGTGCGGATAGGTCGGGTCCTGTAGAAATACCGGCGTCGATGCAATATGGTTCAACAGAATGCCGGAGGGGATCACGACGAAATCCGATTCGCAGAATGCGAGCATGCCCGCGTCGTTGATAAAGGTCAGCGTGAGGCACGCCGTCGTGCAGGCCATCGGCATGATTGTGGACATGCATTCGTTCACGGTGATCGCCGATGCGTCCGTTTCCGCCATAATCTGCTCGAACACGTCGCGCAGGAGAAACGCGCCGCTGACGAAATCGGCCTTCGTTTCGAGCTTCGTCTTTGGCAACTGCAAGTACTCGGCGGCTTCCGCACGGTAATGGTCCATGTGACCGGATGAATTGCGCAGCGCCGCGATGCGCTTGGATAGGTCGTCGTACTTCACATCGACGATGTCGAGCTTCCACTTTTCTTGGGCGCGCTGCGGGGCGTCTTGTCCGCCTTTGCCCCAGCCGGACGCGCCGCCGATTGCGATGATACGCGAGCCGACGCTGTTCTTCAGCGCGTAGAGCGCGCGCAAACGCCACAGCACCGCGCCCATATCGTCTACGATGACATCATCCGTCGAGAGGCGCGGTTCACCATATTCATCGACGGTCTTGCGCAGCATGCGCGGATGAACGATCTCGTACCACAGGTAGACCGGACCGCTCTTGTGACGCACGAACACAAGGTTGTGGCGGTCCGGCGCGAGCAAGGCGTCGAGCGCATCGCCATTCGCGGCATAGATCAGATGCACGTCCGATTGTGTTGCGCGCGCTGTTTCAGCCTCGGCGTTGTTGGTCACCGCCAGCAACGGAAGGATGCGCAACGGGAACTCCGCATCCCCGCTGAGTTTTCTCAACTCGGACTCGATTCGTTGTGCCTCTCGCGCAATATCGTCGTCCGAATGCAGCCCGCCCCAAGGACGCCAACTCGTGGCTTCGCGGCGTTGGAACTTCTGGTACATGAAGATCGGCTGCACCACGAGCTCCTTTTTCTTTATTGCCGGTTTAACACGGGCACTGCGTGGTTCAAGCGTGCGGGCCGGCGCCGCCGCCGCGGTAACACTGATTGCAGTACCGCTGGCGGCAGCGAGAAACGTGCGCCGGCCCATCTCCAAGCCGTGACAACCGCAGCACCCCGTATGTGACTCGTTCATGTTCTCCCCCTTAATAAATTCATTAACTGCGTTTCGCTACGCAGGGACTGGCGGATGTTCCGGCGAATGCACATGCGCGATGCCATACATCTGGCAGAACGCTTCAACGTCGCGCTTGTGATCACCGTAAAAAACCACCTGATGGAAACCTGCCACGTCGCGGCAGTCTTCGACGTTGTCCATCGCTATCTCGAAACTGGTGCGGCAACCGCCCGCGGGCGGCGTCTGCACGTTTGTGACGACGGTTCCCGTGTCCACGATCAATTGATTCGGTTTCGCGAAGCGCACCAATGTGACTTTCTGTCCTTCGCGCCACAACACCTGCATGGCGACACCAATACCGGACTCCGAATGCGAGCGCAGCACGTAAGGCTCCTGTTCATCAGCCATGCCGTTAAGGCGTGTGCCCGCGGTGCAGTGCGCGGCGATGAGCACGTTCTTCACGGTTTCGGGCACAGGGTCGTTCATGAAGCCGGGCTTATCAAAGAGGTAGCTCGACAGCAGCAACGATAGCGCGCCCATCACATCGGCCTCGCAGCCATAGGTCACGCCGTGGTCTTGAAACATCGACGCGGCCATGCACGGCGGCGTTGGCACTACTTTCGTCGTTACCATGCCGAGGCAGTCGCTGGTGATCGCGTTGCAGCCTTCGGTGCGAAGGAGCCGCTTCGCAGTCTGGTAGGACCTCGCGGCGTTGATGGTGTCTTGCCGCGTTGGTTCGATGACCTTGTCCGCGCCGCGCCGCATCATGCGTGCGACCTCGAAGGTCTCGTCGTCCTCGGGCATCTTAGCGAAGAGTTCGTGCAGTGTTGCGCGAGGCACGCGCTTTACTTTCACACCGACACTTTCTAGTGTCTCTTCTTTGCGCTCTTCGCCCGCAACCACGAGCAGGCTCGTCTGCGCGAGTTGTGCTTTTGCGCGCACCATGCGCATGGCTTGTGTAATGGCGCTCGTTTCCAGCGAGGAGATCACATGGACGCCAGCTTGCCGCGAGATTTTTAATACGTGGCCAGTAAACGCGGTGCCCACGGGGGCGAAGACGATTGTCGGTACCCCTGCTTTTGAAATGATCTCAGCCCAAGGCCATACGTCAAGATGCTGCAACACCAGAACGACGGCGTCCGGCTTTTCGGTGCCTAATGCGGTCGCGAGCGCGGTTGCCGCTTCTGCCGACTCGACAGGTTTTTCTATCTCTTTCACTTCAGCGCCCACTTCGCGTGCGGAGTCCCTGCACGCTTTCAAGTAGCGTGCGCGCTCGCCTTCGACGTCATAAGATGTGCCCGGCCATCCGAGCCAATACGGCGGCGTCTTGCGCACGACGGCTACTGTGAATTTGAGTTTTGGTTGCGGACGAAAACTCGCGATGTCGATATAGTCCGCGGATTTCGTTGCGCTGCGTTTGGAAGCGAATGCAGGCGCAGCCGCTGCGGTGATGGATGCAGCCAGAAAACAACGGCGAGAAAGTGCGCAGCAGGAACAGTGCGAAGCAGATGGCTGGTGTTGCATGGTCCCGTCCCCCCTTGTGACGAGCCACCTACCTCGTTCTTAGTATAGATCGAAAGCTGCAATTTGCAATCTGAATTTACGCGAAACCAGCAATAAATTTGCATGTTTTGAGAGGAAATGGATTGCGGAAATCTGGTATCGGTCTTATACTAAATACAGATTGCCGCGCGTACGATTTGCAGCAATCGCACGTCGCGCAGCAGTTGTCGCATAAATCGGATTACGGGCGACGGCGCAACAGCGATTTCGACAGACAGTCCCTTCAATCAACAGCCTCCCCCTTGATGCACGGCATACTTGCCTGTTCGGATCCGCCCGCGATCCCGGGAGGTCCTCATGCCGATAAACGTTTCCCGCCGACATTTTCTCGGATGCAGCGCCGCGGGTGGCGCACTGCTCTTGTCACCGTTTGCGGCTGGTGCGCGTTCCGCTCCTGTTGAAGAAGGATGGATCAACCTGCCGCCTGTAAAAATTCACACGGTGTACGTTGGACGGACCGGCGACATTTATCTGTCGCGGCCTACGGACGAAATTGCGAAGTTCAAGCACTACCTCGCCGGGATCGAGGAAAAGCTTGGGGACATTTCGTTTGTTGGTGGCGAAACCGTGCCACCGGAAAACGTAGACAACGTTCTCGCGAAGCTGGGCGAAGCGGACGGCGTATTGATGTTCCATCTGTCGGGACACGGCGGCGGCGCGCCGCAGGAGGCGATGCAGAAGATTGTCGAAGCCGGCCTGCCCACCGTCGTATTCACGCAGCCCTTCAGCGGACACGGCTGGATGTATTTTCCGCAATGGCAAAAGGAAGGCAAGAAGGTTGTCCTGCTGCCGACCAGCGATTGGAGCGAACTCGATCGCATCGCGGGGTTGATGCGCGTGCCCGCACGGTTAAAGCAGACGCGCGTGCTCGTCGTGCGCGGACCGATGGGCACCGCAGCGGCCTGCGCGGCGGAGCAACTCAAGACGAAGTATGGCGTCGAGATGATACCGGTGACCGTCGAGCAAACCATCGAGGCCTTCAATGCGGTCAACATCAAGGATGCAGAAGCGGAAGCACAGCGGTATTGGATCAAGCCTGCTAAAGATATTATCGAACCGACCAGCGACGAAATTGTCGCCGCGACGCGCTACTACCTCGCGCTGAAGAACATGATGATCGCGAATAACGCTATCGCGGTCACGAGTTCGAATTGCATGGGCGATCCCGCGAAGGGTTGTCTCGCCTTCAGCAAGTTGAACGACATGGGTTATGTGGGCGCGTGTGAAGGCGACATGGACTCCACCCTGACGATGCTGATGTTTGCCTATGGCTTTGGCGTACCGGGCTTCATCAGCGATCCGGTAGTCGATACCGCGCGCAATGCCTTGATTCATTTCCACTGCACGTCTGCGACCAAGATGGACGGCCCCGGCAGCAAGCGGCGTCCTTTCACGATCCGCACGCAAACGGACAGCCACCGCGGCGTCGCGCTGGACGTAGAGAACCGCGTGGGTCAAGCGGTGACCTGCGCGAAGCTGGTCAACCTCGATTCCATGCTGATATCGACTGGCAAGATCATCGACGTAACGCACGATAAACTCGGTTGCCGGACGCAGTTCGTCACCGAAGTCGACGATGCGAACAGCCTGTTCCAGAACTGGGGCGAGGGGCTGTGCGGAAAAGACACGATGACGCTGTTGCACCGCGTGGTGTTCTACGGCGATTACGCCAAGAGCATGAAAGACCTTGGCGTGCTGGCGGGGTTCGAGGTTGTAGAGGAAGGAAAACGGGCGCAAACCAAGATTGCCTACGCGGACTATCCACTATAGTCGTGCGCGGTTACTGTTGCTGCTCGGTGGCGGTAGCGGAGCGCGCCGAGCAGCACGATCGCGATCGCTGCGATTTGGTAGCCAGTGATTGGCCCGATCAACGGAGGGATGTCGCGCGCAAATTCGTGCCCGAAGCGGAAGATGCCGTATGCGATGAGGTAGAGATGAAATAGCTGTCCCGGGAAGGCGCGGCGTCTGTAGAGAACCACTCCCACGATAAACATCGTGAAATTGAATGCAAACTCGACCGGTACCGCGGGCCAGCGCGCGACGCCGTGCGCATCGGCGAGTGTGTACCAATGCGCGTCCATCGCCACGCCGGGGCAGCAACCCTGAATAAAGCAACCAACGCGCCCGAACATCAATCCAAATGGCGCGACTACCGCAAAGAAGTCGCCGGTCGGCTTTGTATATTCCACGAGTTTCTTTGCGATCTCGACCGTGATGTATCCGCCCAGCAATGCGCCTGTGATTGTCTTGCCCGTGAGCAATGCGAGTATCACTTGTTCTCGCGTGAGCGCCGGGTCAAGCAATACCCGCCAACCTTCCGCAAAAAAGTAAACCGCCTTCGCGCCAACAAAAGCGCCGCACAGTGCCGCGATGTAGATTATCTCCAGCCGATGATCCTGCGCGGCGGCGTCGCGGCGGAGGACGCGCGACCATACCATGCTGGAAATGACGATGCCGACAATCGCAAGTGCCGGGTAGGCGATGTAGGTTAGGTTCACCGCGCGGCCAGCGTGCGGGTAGCGGACTTCGGGCCGTGCCAGGTGCCGGGCAGGCCGGAATAGTAGCGGCAAAACGAATCGAGCTTTCCATCGGGACGGATCACATGCGTACAACAGCGGTCGATGCGGTCGTCGTCCCAGGTATTTGCGTCCATGAACGGTTTGATAAACAGGCGAAACGTTTTTGATTCGTCGAGTTCGAATTTCTTGAGCAACGCGCCGAGCGGTTCTGAATCGCAGCCGCATTGCGCGAGATCGGCGAGCGAGTAGTTGACACGGTCGTGCAGGAAGCCTTGCAACTGCGAGAAATCGACAAACTCGCTTACGGAACGTAGTCCCGCCGCGGTCTTGAGGAGATACCCAATTGTCGCGCAATTGGGATCGCCGCAGGGCAGCGGGGTGAAATCGTCGAACGACAACGCGCCGTTGGCTTGCGCCACGAGCGCATGAATCACATCGGCAGTGTTGATCGGGGCGTCATTCTGTTTAACAGGCGCGCGACCTGATGTAAAGAACGGTTGAAACGCCACGCCGCGCACATTCGGGTAGCGCAATCCAAATTCGATTGCATCCCATACGTGATTGATAGTTGTGTTGGTGACCGTCATCGCGAGCGTGATGGGTAGCCCGCCGCCTTCAAATGCGCCAGCAACCTCAATCGCGCGCTGGCGCGTGGCACGCAGGTCCGCACCGCGCAATTCTTTCTGTCCGGTCTCCTGCGTTCCGTCGAACTGCAAGTACAGTTGCAACTTGCGGCGGCGGTATACGCGATCGAGTTCGCGCGCGAATGCGGCGTCCTTTGCGAGCCGCACGCCGTTGGTGTTAATCAAAATGTATTCGATGCCGTCATTTTGCTGGCACCACTCAAGGAGCTCAAAAAACTGGGGGTGTAACGTCGGCTCGCCGCCGGAGAGTTGCAGTACCTCAATCTTCCCTTTGGCGCGGATCACGTCGCTCACTCTGCGCTGAAAATCTGCAAGCGGCACGTGCGCCACCTCGCGCGATTGCGGCGAATCGGCAAAACACGTCGGACACGCGAGATTGCAGCTATCGACAATTTCGATCAGTGCAAGACAAGTGGAAAGCGTTTGGAACTGATCGCGTGTTGCAGTTTCGGTCGAGCAACAATTTGCGTCGGCACAGCACGATCCTTTTGAAAGGTGGTAGAAACGCGCATCGTTGGATATACAACGGCGTTGCGCGCCGTGTGTGGGACACTCGCGGTCAAGATAGACCTGCCCTGATTCGACGACCACCGTAGCGGGCACGGAAGCGCCGCACGTAACGCATCTGCTGGTCGTGTATTTCTGCACACCACTTCTTACGGCGGCATTTGACGCAAAATACTCTGCAGATGGATTATCCAAAGAATTATTCACCGGTTTACCGCAGCGGCTAGTTAATCGTCATGATGACCAGGCACGTGCAGCCAGCGAAGACGATACAGAAATTGGCAAAAGTCATTCCGATGGTCACCAGGGTGACCAATCCAGCGCGCCCCGCTTGCTTGTCCGGCGTTGTAGGACCATGAATATCATTCATCGTTCGTATCGACCAGGGGACCATTAAAATTGGCGTCAGCAGCACGTAGCCGCCGGCAGCAATGACCACGATGGGCATCAAGGTTTCCCCGCCCCGATCAAGCGTGAAGCATACAAGCATGATTATCAAGAGCGCGAGCGATGGCGCAAACCCGTACAGCAATTTCTTCCACAACGGCCGGCGTTCGCCGGGCAATTGCGGTGGCCCGGGCATGGGGGGCGGCTCGGATGATGCAGGGGCTACGTATTGGACTTCGTTATCAGAATTCACTTCCGCTCCTTACAACGTTTCGGGCCGGTGATGATCGAGCGCGATCACTTTTCAACAGTATACGTGAGGTCGTCGAAATACATCTCGACGTAATGCCCGCCGCGTTGCCACGAGACAACGCCGAAATGATCGAAAGCGGCGTTGCCCTTGCGCGCGGCCTTGGGCACATCCAGGTATACGGACTCGTTATCGAGTACCGCGGTGATGCGGCCATTGCCTTCGTTTGCTTTTGGGTCGTAGTGAATGGACCAGGTGCGTTGCGCGCTATCGGGGTTGAACAGGGGGCCTTCTTCTTTTATCCCACGTTGGTCGTCGGATGATCCAAAGACGGGACGGAAGTAATGACCGATGCGGCTTGGGCCTTCCACGAGCACGCCGACGAAGTTGTTTGGCGGCGCGCCGACTGCAGTGTTTGAATTGAACCAGCCGATCAATAAACCGCAGTCTACTGCGGCCCGCTTGAAGCAAACTTTCCCGCTTGCCGTCAGCTCATCATTCATCGTCAATCGTCCGGTTGGCGCGCCGTAGTAGCCTGCGTATTCGGGCGTAGTGCTTTCGATGCGCCAGATGAACCCGCCGATTTCGCCGGGTGCGCCGCCTGCAAAGTTGGATGCGCGGTGATGGAAATAGTGGTAGGGGCGGATTGCGATGTCTTCCATTGTCGCACGGTTATCGACGCCTTCCCAGCCGGGATCGCTGGCAAAATCGAACTGCGCGCCGTCTACAATGAGATCGTCAAAGTATGCGGTTATCTCGTCACCATAGATTTGTTGGTTAACGATTCCAAACCGGTCGAAGGTTGCGCCGTCCGCTTTGTGTCCTTCGTCCAATGGCGCTTTGTATTCGGCGCCGTCGAGCACGAGCGTTATTTCACCGCGACCATCCGCGCCGCCGGGGTTGTAATCGATGGACCATTCATGCGTTTTTCCGATGGGAATCTTTGAACCAGGATTGGTTTGGTACATGCCCTCGAAGGCCTGCCCGCCGCCCGTCTTCCAATGTTGCGTGCCGTACTCGTAGAAGATGCGGAACGATCCGGACTCGCCGTCGAGGCGCAGGAGCAGTGCGTTAGGCGTGCGCCACCCGCGCGACATTGTGTTGAACCAGCCGATGAGCAGACCGCTCCCGCCTTCCGAGTGCGTGACTTTGAATTTGCCGGATGCGTGTAAGCGATCGTTTAGCGTCTTCGGCGCAATCGGAACTCCATAGGTTGCGGGCCGTACCGAACGGCAGACCGTGCCGCCGATCTCGCCTATCACTCCGCCTGCGTTGTTCGATTGGGAGAACCCGAAATCCTGTCTCTTCTCGCGCCCGCGTACGGTGCGGACGTTGTTGCGGCCGTCCCATTTCGGGTCTACGGCGAAGTCCTCCGTAATTGTCACCGTCTCCGCATGCGCCGCCGCAAGAACGAAAGAAAGCATGGAGAAGCTGAGACTCACCAAATGACAGCGTTTGATTATGCGGGTCCGTAACATTGCGTCACTCTCCGTCCTTTGTCTTTATTTTTCTGCAAGTTCGAACCGCAGACAATCGATATCGCCGATGCCGCCGGAGTCGCCATTCGAGTCCATGACGAGCTTCATCGCGTGAGTGCCTTTTTTGAGCGTGACTTTATTGACGCGAATCGTTTCGAGCTTTGTCCATGCGCCGGTGTCGGGAATCTGGATGGGCCCGGAAATATCTTTTCCGTTCAATTCGAGATGAAAGATGCCACCGTTCTTCTGCGACGCGACGGGAATCTCGATCTCATAAGCGCCGCTTGTCTTCACATCGACAGTGTAGATCAGCCACTCGGTTGCGCGCGCCCAGCCGACGCCGTAACCGTTCGACGCATCGCTGCGCTGTTCGATGTCCACGTGCGTGACGCTGCGATAGGCCGCACCGTGGTTGACTTCATCAATATCGCCGTACGCGACGCCAGGGCCGCCTTCATCGAAATGTTCCGCTTCGATTGTGCCGGGAATTGCGTGCGATTTTCCGCCGTAGGGTTTTGTCGCTCCGGCGCTATCCGTCGGGGACGTTGCGCACGCCGTGATACAGAGCAGGCCAATGACAGTTACATAGCAGCGATTCGACATGAGTATCCCTCCTCACCGCTTTGCGCTCAAGGCGAGCATTTGTTCAGCAACAAAAAATTTTGATCTCGACATGATTAGACACGTCTCTGCGAAACCATTGCAAAGACTATCGGAATTAGCAACTTCTCGCATGGAAAAGATCCAAATCTATGCATGTTATCCACAAATACTATTTTTCTGTAGCACCGGTAACGGCGACCCGAATCGATGGTAAGAATGGTATCGACACATTTGTTTGTTTTCTTGGCGTTCAGCGGCCAGGAAGAGGGGTAGGGCAATGGTAAAATCTGCGGTATTTCTAATAGCGGCGGTGTTCTTCACGTTGTCGTTCGCACATGCGGAAGGCGACGCGGCGAAGGCACTCACGCCAGGTAACACGGTCGTATTGGGCTGGAACGATCTCGGCATGCACTGCATGAACGAGGACTTTTCCGAGATCATGATCTTGCCGCCATACAACACAATTCATGCGCAGGTGATTGAGCGGGGCGATGACCCCAAAATAGTCTCGTCGGGCGTGAAGATCAAGTATTCCTTCATCAAGAACACCACTTCATCGGACAAGACAAACTTTTGGGATTTTGATGAGGCGTTGTTCGGTGTCGATCTTCCTAACGACGTTGGCTTGACCGGAAATGGGCTCAAGGGCCGCATGAAACCGACGGGCAACAACGATTGGAATGTCACCGGCGTCCCCTTAACTCCCGTGAACGACGGCGGAAAGTTCCAGCCGTATCAGCTTGCGAAAATTAGCGTGGTGTCAAAGGCCAAGGCACTGGCAACCACGAAAGTGGTCGCGCCCGTTTCTTGGGAGATTCATTGCGACTACTGCCACAACACGTCGGGTATCTCGGTGGCGAAAGACATCCTGCGCAAGCACGATGCCGCGCACGATACGGACCTTGAGGCGCTCTCGGAGAATGGTCCCATTGCGTGCATGACCTGTCACGCACAAGCGCCATTGGGTACTACGGGCGATCCAAGCCTTTCATCTGCGATTCACTCGTCTCACGCTACGCGGATGGATGGTCTCGCGCTCGACAATACCTGCT
>JADLHJ010000104.1 GCA_020848835.1 Candidatus Hydrogenedentota bacterium | reverse complement strand
TGGTCGTTTTCCACCGTCTCACGCACGACGAATTAGTGAGCATTGTTGACATACACGTGGCCGAAGTGATAGAACGAGTCGGGGAGAAGGGTTACGAACTATCGCTTAGCGACGAGGCCAAGGAATTCGTCGTTAAAATCGGTAGCGACGAGCAGTACGGCGCGCGTCCGTTGCGCCGCGCGGTACAGCAATACGTCGAGGACCCCCTCTCCGAAGCGCTATTGCGGGGGGCTTTCGCACCGGGAATGCGCATCGAAGTGCGCCCCTCGGAACAGGAAGACAAACTGGTGTTTGAACCGGTTGTACCCGTAGCGGAAGGTATCACTACTTGATCAAAAGCAGCCGCTTCCGTAGGAATCGGCCCTTAGCCTGGAGTTTCGTGGGGCGGGGGGCATCCTGCATTTTGTTTATACTTGCCTCGGCTTCTGCCTATGCGCAGGAGTACGAAGGCAAGAGCATCAAAGAGGTCCGTCTCGAAGGCCTCGAACGCGTGAGCGAACAACTTGTCCGCAGCCAGCTCGAAGTGCAGGCGGGCAACACGTTCAGCCAGCTTGCCGTGTCGCGCGATATTCGCCGCCTTTACGACACGACCTTCTTCAACTCGATCAAGGGCGACGTAGAAATGTCCGGTGACGGCGTCGTCGTCACGTATATCGTCGAAGAGAAGCGCGTCATTTCCGAAATCAAGATTATCGGCAACGACAAGATCAAATCACGCACCATCCGTACCGCTACCACGTGGAAGGAAGGCGACACTTTCGTCGAAGAGGGCTACGAAGAAGAGCGCGCGGCGGTGTTGAAGTTGTATCAGTCGAAGGGTATGCCGAACGCGGCGGTGGACATCGTCGTCGAAGAAGTCGGCCCCTCGCGCGTTCGTATCACCTACATGATCACCGAAGGCAAGAAGGCGAAGATCAGTTCGCTCAGCTTCGAAGGCAACGACCGTCTCAGCGATCGCAAGCTGAAGAAGGGCATGGAAACCAAGCGTCGCTGGTGGTTCCTGGGCGGCAAGTACGACGAATCCAAATTCGAAACCGACCTCACCAAAGTCATCGACAAGTATGGCGATGTCGGCCGTATGGAAGCTGAGATTACCGGTACGGAGATGACCTATTCGCCAAGCGGCAAATCGGTCGATATCAAAGTCAGCGTCGTGGAAGGCCCCGAGTACACCGTCGCCACGGTCGAACCCGGCAACAACAAAGTCTACGACGACGACGAGATCATGGACATCACCAAGACCAAACCGGGTGAAGTCCACAACAAGAGCCAAGTCAATACCGACGCGGAAACGATTCGCAAAGGCTACGAGAGTAGCGGTTATATCAATGCGAATGTCGAGCCGCAGGTCACCCTGAACAAAGAAGAAAAAACGACGCACGTCGTCCAGCAAGTCCAGGAAGGCGACCTCAAGTACGTCAAGGAAATCAATATCACCGGAAACGACATCACGCGTGACGATGTCGTGCGCCGCGAAATTTTCCTGAACCCCGGCGAACGTTTCGATGGCGGCCTGCTTGAGGCGAGCCACCGCCGTCTCGAAAGCACGGAGTACTACGACGCGATTCGCTTCTCGACGCAGGACATCCCGGAAGATCCGCGTCACTCGGATTTGCTCGTCGATGTCGATGAAGGCAAAACCGGCTTCTTCAACTTTGGCGCCGGCTACAACACGGACGAGGGTTTCGGCGGTTACACCGAACTCAAGTTTAATAACTTCGACATCAAGAATTGGCCGACCTTCCAGGGCGGCGGCCAGCAGTTGCGCCTGAAACTCGCGCTCGGCCAGCGGCGCGACGAGTACACACTCAGCTTTTCCGATCCCGAAATCTTTGGGTACCCGCTCCTTTTCGGCTTCGATATTTTCAACGAATCGTACGATTACGAAGGCGGCGGCACCGACTACTCGGAAGAGACATCCGGTGCGCGCGTCCGCTTTGGCAAGGTGTTGTCCCCGTATAACACCGCGCGCGCATCGCTCGGCTACAGCAGCGTGAACTACAGCGATCTGAAATACGGGCGCTTCAGCCCCTATGACGAATATATCGGCGGCGACACCACGATCAGCACAATTTGGGGCTTCAACCGCTCGACGGTTGACTCGAACCGCGATCCTTCAACCGGCGCGCGCCACGACTTCCAGATTGAATGGGCCTTCGGTGGCGATAACGAATTCTGGAAGTTCGATCACGATTCAACCTGGTTCTTCAGCCTCGACGAACAGAAGAAGCTTGTCTTCTCGGTGCGTTCGCGCCAGGGCATCGGCAGCGCGATGGGCGGCAGCGAGCACATCCCGCTCGCGAACCGTTACTTCGCGGGCGGCTCGACCACGATTCGCGGTTTCGACGCGCGCGACGTAGGCCCGAAAGAGCCGGAGCTTTTCGGTCTGTTCGGAGACGATGTCGCGGTAGGTGGCGAACTTCGCCTCTTGAATACATTGGAATTGAAGTACAAGGCCAGCAAGTTCTTCCGGACCTATCTCTTCATGGATTCCGGTGGCGTCTGGCTTGAGCCGAGCGATTTCGATCCGGGCGACATGAAGTACAGCGTCGGTTTGGGTCTTGGTTTCGACGTTCCGTTCATGGGCCCAATCCGGTTGGACTATGGTGTCCCTCTGAACCCCGACGACGATCAGGGTTCCGGAAAGTTCCACTTGCAGGGCGGGTTCCGGTTCTAGTCCGGATTTCTCACACACATCTATTGTCGATATCGCGAATCAAGTTGAAGCCGATGAATACGAGGATTCTGTACAAGTGCGCGTGTGAGAAATCCTCACCAGTAGGCCTATGGGTTTTCTCGAAAGCATTTCTCATCGCTTCAGAACCCATTGCCTCAACGATGACTTGAAGCGATGAGAAATGTGGACTGGAAAAGCACATCCCGCCGCAGCGTGTTGCGGCGTAAAAGCGTACATGAGTATACTCTGCGTTTATTCCACGGGTAGTTTTGCGGGCAAACCACAGATTGTGGCGCCATGCGGCGCGCCTGCGGTGGCATAAGGAATTCCTTTGGTGAAAAGGCGGCTTGCTATAGTTTTGGGCTTCGCATGCGTCTGCGCGACGGTTGCGATCCTTTTCGTATCCGATCGCGCCTCGGCGCAAGGCGAAAAGCCTGCGGCTACCGGGGCAGCGCCGAAAGGCAAAATTGCGGTCATCAACAAGAAGACGGTGTTCGACAATTACACCAAGCGCAAGGCCGAATGGGACAAGCTTGAAGCTGAGAAAGCGGCCCTGCAAAAAGAAATCGACGCGTTGCGCGTCCAGGTAAACGAAAGTCGCAGTAAGCTTCGTGAAGGCGCCGAAACCCTTACCGAAGAACAGAAGCGGGAACTGGTGGATAAGGCCACGGCCGATGAGCGCGCATACGAAGACAAGTTTCGCCGTTCGCAAGGCGACATCGACGATAAGTCGGAAAAATTTTTCAGCGTGATTCTTGATCAGATCAGCACCGGCGTGCGCGAAGTCGGCAATGCCGAGAACTTCAAAATTATTTTGGATTGCGACCCCAAGGCCGGCACGCCAGTCTTGTATTTCGATCCGTCACTCGACATTACTAAAAAAGTTACAGACCACCTGAACAGCAAATAAATCCGCGCGAAATTCCGCGTGAACCGTAGGGACCAAAATTCATGAAAACCGTCACCCAGTTTGCCGCCGTAGCCTCTATTCTCGCGTTGGGCTTTTGCGCCCTTCCCGCCAGCGCCGCCGAGGGAACGGCAGTCCCCACGGCGTCAAGCACGGACTACAAGATCGGCGTCGTTGACGTCGAAGAGGTATTGGCGAAATACGAAAAACTGACAGCCGAAGTCAAAACATTGGAAGCCGAAAAAGACAAGTATCAGAAGGATATTGACGCCAAGAGCGACGCACTCGAAAAAGAGTTCGACGCCGTGAAGAACCTTCCCGAGAGCGAACGCGCCGTCAAGGGTGAAGAGATTCAGAAAAAGATTCGCGATTTCCGCGCCGATTTCACGAAGATGGACGGCGAACTTCAAGACAAACGAGTCAAATTGCTTGCGCGCACACGCCAGGACGTTATCAAGACCATCCAGCAAGTGGGCAGCGCTGAAAATTTCCACCTGATTCTACAGGGGGATTCGAACGGCCGCTCCACCGTAATCTACTTCGCAACTCCGATTGACATCACCGCGCGCGTCATCGAGAAACTGAACAGTGGCGCGCCCGCAGCCGCAGCTTCCGGCGCAACGGCGCCTGCAGCGGCATCGAACAAGCGCGAACGCTAGACCAACCCGGCCCCCCGGGCCATTCTGCTTCATAGCGAGAGGTTTCCACCGGGATGGACATGACGGTAGGAGAAATCGCCGCGCTCATCGGCGGCGCGGTACAGGGCGATTCCGCGACCCGCATCACCGGGTTGAACGGCATCCGCGACGCCGGACCCACAGAGCTGACCTTCCTGGCTGATAAGCATTACGAGCGCTTCCTGACGGCAAGTTTGGCGGGCGCGATAATAGTCCCCAATGGCACACCGTCCAATGGCAAGACCGTGATTGCGGTTAGCAACCCCCGCCTGGCCGTCTTCGCCATCCTTAAGCATCTGGAGGCCGAACTTGCCGTGGTCCCACCCGGCGTTCACCCGACGGCTTATGTGGCCCCCACGGCCACACTGGGTGTCGGCATTTCGCTTGGCCCCTATTCGAGCGTCGGTGACGGCACGGTGTTGGCTGACGGCGTCAACATTCACGCCAGCGCCCATATCGGCCGTAATTGCGTGATAGGCAGGCAAGCCGTTATATACCAGAATGTTACAATTGGCGACCGAGTGACTGTCGGAAATGAATGCATCATCCAGCCCGGCGCAGTAGTCGGTGCGGACGGCTTCGGCTACACCGAGCAGAACGGCGAACAAATCCGCATCCCTCAGGTCGGCACCGTAATCCTGGGTGACCGTGTCGAAGTGGGTGCCAATTCATGTATTGACCGGGCAACTTTCGGGGCCACCATCATCGGTTCCGGTTCCAAGATTGACAACCTAGTCCAGATCGGTCACAATGTTCAGCTAGGCAGGAACTGTATTGTGTGTGGAAATGCAGGCATTGCAGGCAGCACAGTCCTCGGAGATAACGTCACTATAGGAGCCGCGGCCGGTGCAAACGGCCACATCGAAATCGGCACTGGAGCCAAGGTGGCCGCGAATGCGGGGGTAACAAAGTCGGTAGCGCCCGGGGCAATTGTATCCGGGTTTCCAGCGGTGGATATAGCAACTCACCGCCGGAAAGAAGCCTCCCTCCGGCAACTCCCCGATGCGCTGAAGCGAATTAGGTCGCTCGAACAGCGCCTGGCCCAACTAGAAGGTACCCTGAATGGAACGCCAAAAGACGATCGCTAGAGAAGCATCCTTCTCCGGTATCGGCTTGCATACGGGCAATCTGACGACAATCACGTTCAAGCCCGCCCCGCCCAACAGCGGCATCACCTTTATCCGTACCGACCTGCCGGACAAACCGGCCATCAAAGCCGACGTAGATAATGTCGTCGACGTGTCGTACGGCACTACGATCGGCATTAACGGCGTGAAGGTACACACCGTCGAACACGTTCTCGCGGCGATCGCGGGCTTGGGCATCGACAACCTGAACATCGACGTTGATGCGAGCGAAACGCCCGTCGGCGACGGCAGCAGCGTGCCCTTCATGAGCACGCTGGAAAAGGCCGAAGTCGTCGAACAGGACGCCGAGCGCAAGTACATCACAATCAAGCATCCGGTTTACTACCGCAACGAAGACGTTGCTCTAAGCGTGTTGCCATCCGACGAACTGCGCGTGACCATGACCATCGCCTTCGATCACGTCGCTATCGGCACGCAATACGCCTCCTACGTTATTACGCCCGAGACCTTCGCGAAAGAGATCGCGCCCGCGCGCACCTTCGGTTTCCTCCGCGACGCGAAGATGTTGCAAGAGCAGGGACTCATCCGCGGCGTGAGCCTGGAAAACGCCGTCGCGATTGGCGATGACTCAATCCTCAACGAAGAACTGCGCTTCCCCGATGAGTTCGTGCGCCACAAGATCCTCGATCTCCTCGGTGACATGTATCTCCTCGGCCGGCCCGTGCGCGGTCACGTCATCGGCGTCAAATCTGGTCACGCATCACACGTGAAGTTTTCGCAGGAAGTAAAAAAAAGTCTGCTTAACGGACGCTCAAAGCACAACACGAAGACCCCGTTGACGAAGATGCCGACGATACTCGACGTCAACATGATCATGAAGGTGCTGCCGCACCGCTTCCCCTTCCTGTTGGTTGACCGCATTCTTTCGTTTGTGCCGTTTGAGCGCGTGGTCGGCATTAAGAACGTCACCGTAAACGAGCCCTTCTTCCAGGGCCACTGGCCGCAGATGCCCGTCATGCCCGGCGTGCTAATCATCGAAAGCATGGCCCAGGTCAGCTCGGTATTGATTTTCCACGAAAGCGGAGTCGATCCCGGCAAGGTCGCCATCTTCCTCGGCATCGACCGCGCGAAGTTCCGCCGCACCGTCGTGCCCGGCGATCAACTCGTCATCGAAGCGGAGATGCTCCAAATCCGCCGCAACGCCTGCCGCGTCCGCGCGGTAGCAAAATGCGACGATCACATCGTCGCCGAGGCAGACATGATGTTCGGCTTGATGGACGCACCAAAATCCGAAACGCCCGCGGTGTCCGCACCAACCCCCGACGCAAACTTCTAAATAGTTTCAGAGAATTGAAAAGCGTCAACGTTCAAATACGTTGGCGCTTTTCAATTGTCGAACCATTTTGGAGTGCGGCAGCATAGTCTTCGTCGCTGCCGCTTTGGATCAACCAATGGTCGACCCCTACCAGCAAACACAATCGCGATCCACGCTAACCCTTCACAATAGAAAATGAAGCGTCACACTCATCCACAATCGAAAGATCGCTCAACGACCGCACCCGAACTCTAAATCCGCTCCCGCGCGGCCATGACCCCTTTACCTTAATCTTCTGCTTCCCGTCGTTCGGCGTAGCGTCCTTAACCGTCGCAACCTTCTCGCCGTTGCGCCACAACTCGATCGACACCTCATCGCCAACGTCGCCATCAAACTCCCACGTCACCGTCGCCTTCGTGCCCACGCTCCACGCCTCGCCGCCCTTCGGCTTGAGCACTTTAATCGTGCCCATGATGAACGGAAAACTCAGCGGGTTCCCGGGCCACGTGAGTCGTTCGATCTCGGTGATGTTTGAGAACCCATCATGATCAGAGTCTTCATTCTCGATCGCGTCGAAATTATGGTCGCTCGCCTCGAAGTCCATCCCGAAGGGATTGCGATTATCGCCAGAGGCATGGCAGAGCGAGCAGTCGTACAAACTCGTAGTCGTGATGTCCGGATACTTCAGTCCCGCGGCGAAAAGGTATTCATTCTTCGCGTGCGCGACCGTGCAGCACAGGGCCACGACGACCAAAATACAGACTCGGACGCGCATCCCTTCCTACCTCCGACAGACCAATCCGCCAAACACAAGCAGGCGCAGTGCCAACAACGCGTACCGTATCTGCACCGCGCCCGCCATCATCGAAACCTTTGGTTATTCAGACAATTACGCATGCCTGCCGCGCGCAGAATGCAACCAAGTCGCCCGCCCCGTGACATTGTCTATGGCATTTTTCTGCCGGATTGACGACCATTCTGCGCAAATTCTGCCCGCACTACGGCACCGGATTGATCGTGAAGCTCGCGTTACTTTCATCCCCGATGGATGGATCGCTCACAGACTTCACCTTCACCGTGAACCCCGTTCCGGTAGGTAACGAGACCTTAAGCGCGACGCGCTGCTTGCCGTCGTTCGGCGTGGTCCCTTTCAGCGTCTTCACTTTTTGACCGTTCTGCCACAACTCGATCCGCACATCGGCGCCAACATTGCCAGTGGATTGCCACGTCACCTGCGCCTTCGTCCCAATGGTCCACGTCTCGCCGCCGTTTGGTTTCTTAACTGTGATCGACGCTTGGACCGTTGGATGACTATTCGCATCGCCCGGTTTGGTTAAGGCTTCGATCTCGGTGATGTTGTCGAAACCGTCGTTGTCGGAATCAACATTCTCAATCGCGGCAAAGTTTCGGTTCGCGGCGTCGAAGTCCGCACCATACGAATTTCGGTTCGTACCCGTCGAATGACACAGCGAACAACTGTCGAGCGAAGTGCCATTAATACTGGGGTATTCTGCGATTGCGTCATCGAGATAATCGGACTTTGCAGATGCGACTTGCGAGATGAACACACACGCAAACGCAATACACACTATCTTCAGATTCATCATCTTCCCTCCATCTTGCGCGGTGCGTTGCACACTGCGCGGGTACCGCCGGATGCACAGCAATACTCCGATGTGGGAAGTGCGTTACATAAAATTTCTCGACAAAAAGATGCGCTAGTTGTTGTTATCTATTGCACTAATTTTTTGAAGCAATGTGCGGCGCGACTTGCGAAACACGCGCGGATCCGTCTCGTACTTGTCAAAATCGAGAATGTGTTTGCGCGCGATCGCCTGCGAGGATTCGGCATCACGCTCCGCTAACTGGCTCAACAATTCGTGATCGTCGATCCCGTCGCGCATGGCCTCGAAACGTATGGAATCCAACGGGCCGTCGTCGCCGGGATAGACGATCCAGGGATCGCCTGCGGGCAAATATGGCGGGCCTTGGTGTGGCCGCGTCGTGTGTGTGAATGGGCTCTCGCTCGTCCATTGGTTGTACCCCCAATGCAAATATCCTGTAATCCCATAGCAAAAGTTGATCCAATGCAGCAGGCGCGTCTTCATCAACGGCAGTTCAATGAACCGGTTTGCGAATTCCCCCTGCGGATACACGCAGGTGTAGAACCACACTTCGTCGCCCGCCTTCTGCCGCGCCTGGTAATGTGCGAAATCTGTCTTGAGATAATTCAGTTGCGGTACCCACACATCCATCGCGCCCACGAGATCGCTGGCGTGACACGCCTCCACAATGCGCAGCCCAGGCGCATATTTCCGTGTGAGCGCGGCCATCGCTTTGTAAGATTCGAGATTCGGCGGAATCGGTTCGTCACCGAGATGTTGCAGATACTGATCGAACCAGCCCTTCTCGCGAAGGTGCTCGACCAACTTCGGGTAGTACCATGCAAAAAACGCATCCGCCTCCGCACTTGCCGGATCGACCATCGACGACACGGCCTTGCCGTCCTTCACCTGGTGAATCTCAACATGAAACGGCGAAGTCCATCCTTCAGAACGCCAACCGATGTGCCCGCCTTCAATCGTGCCGATCACACCTTCCTCAACGAAAATATTCACCCATCGATCAAACTCCGAGAAATCGATCGTAAGCCCGCCGGCAGCGTCGACGCCGAAACCCGCGTGCCCCATCGGCGAAATAATCGCCACATTGTGCCGGTGCTCCGCCATGTTGCGCGCAAACTTCCGCAACAGCGCGTAATACTCCTCCGAATTCTTTTCCGGCTTGATCTTCATATGCGCCATGTTCATCCCAAACCACTCGGTCACGTGCAGGCGCGTCTTTTCAATCGTCGCGGGAAATACGCGCAGCGAAATCTTCTGCGTAGCCTTCGACTCTTTGCCGTCCACTTGCCCGATCAATCCAACTGTAGCGTGAAAGGTCCCAGGCATTGCGTCTACGGGCACCTGCACGGTAATCCAAACCGGCTGCGCATCGTTCGCGGCCACATCGATGCTGTTCACTTCCAGCAAAGGATCCGGATAATCGGCCGGCACTGGACGCAACTGATCGCTCGCTGGCTTCTGCGTGGGCCGATCCACCGGCACATACCCCACAAAGCGCGGCAACCGCGCAGAAAACGATTCATCGCCATTGATAAACGGCGTCACCGAAGCGCGCAACCCTTTGATTTCATCATTGGACCGCACCACAACCTGAAACGACGCATACTCCCCGCGCGCCGCGTCCAACGCATTCCCCCCGCGCGAAGGCTTGTCATCGCGGAAGACTTTAATCAATGGATCAACCGCCCACAGGCGCAACTCACCCGCGCCCGCCGCAAACGCAATGCAAAACGCCGCGACCACGACTAATGAAAATTTCATCGTTTCCCCCGTCGAAATAGTCTTACTTTATACGTAAGACCTTTGAAATGTATTCTTCTCTGAAATTCGAAATTAAGTAGTCTCGCTATGCATTGGAAACGTACGTCTCCCATATTTCGTAGCGCACAGATAAAATTCAATAGTTGCGGCTTGGCGTCTTTGCGTGAGGACCCAATCCGCCGCTAAGTAAAATCCTGAATTGCTCTAGGTCGCATTTATTACCGGCTACGTCCTTTACGTCTTTCTCAAATCTTCCGGCACTTCCACTTCATACACTTGAGCAACCCCACCCCGATCCGAAGTAAACACCACCCACTTCGAGTCCGGCGAAAAATTCGGATGCGGGTGCGTGTGCTGCGGCGCGTACACATCCACCGGCCCATCGTCATACGGACAATGATCCGTGTTCCAATGTTCGCCCGCATTCGACGCCTCAGGAAAACACAACGTCCGCGACGTGCCTACGCCATCATTCGGATCAAAAATTTGCAATCCAATATCCGGGTACTTCGTATCCGCCACCATCATCGTGCCGTCGCGATTCAACATCGGATGCCACGCATTAAATCGCGTACACCAACGCGTCGCATCGGTCTCGACATCAATCCCCATCACCCCATGCGGCCAGTTCGTCGTCAATATCTCCATCGTCCCCGGACGCCAGGTCTCGTGAACGATCCATTCTTTCTTCGATTCATCACGCTCATACACCAATCGATTGTTCGACCCATCGCGATGGATCACCCAAATCCGCCGGTTGTAGGGCCCAGCATAGCGAATGATGTTTGGATCGTCCGGATGAAACTCCGGATGCCCAATCGTGTCGCGCTCCAGAATCACATTGCTCGCACCCGTCTCCGTATCGATCACGTGAAACTGCGCGGCTTTCCCCACTTTCACCGGCACCGCCCACCACTTGCCATCGCGACTCAACGTCGTAGTGCCCATCGCCGCACCGACCATACCCGCCTCGCGCATCGGCACCTTGCCGAAATCCGCCAGGCATTCTTCCTTCAACGTCTCGCAGTCAATCCGCCAAGCACTTGCTCCAGCAGTGAAATAAACAAACCGCCCATCGCCTGAAGGATGTATCGACCACTCATTCAAATCATCGCGATCCGTCATCTGCACCAACGCACCACTCTCTCGCTCTTCACAAAACAACTGCGCAGCTCCTGTCCGGTGCGAAACAAAATACAAACGCCGCATCGCATCGTCATACGCGGGGATGTAATAAAAGGGATGATGATGAATCGACGGATGTGCCGTCACCTGCCGCACCCGCACGCCTGTGCGCTCATCGCGTAACCATTGCGATTCGGGTTCGTAGCGCGTTCCCTTCGGCATCATGCTCCTTTCAACCCAAAGATGCGTTCCGCATTTCCTGACAAAATCGCGTTCTTTTGCTCAGCCGTGAGATGCAGCGCATCCACTGCGGCCAAAGTCTCGCGTAGATTCTTTTCGCCGTGTTGCGGACCAAATGGCATGTCACTCGCAAACATCATGCGGTCGATACCGAAGAAATCCAAGCCACAGGCAATCGTTGCTTTCGATCCGAACGAAGCCGTATCTGCATAAAACTTGCGAAATGCATCCACGGGGCGCATTTTTAGGCACGTGTCAGTAGCCCACTCGCTTCCCGGCGGCGTGCGCGTGCCGAGCTGATCGAGACCTGCCGCGAGCCTGCCTTCCAACATTGGAACGATTCCGCCGGCGTGATGCGTGACAATCACCAGGTCGGGCAACAATTCAAGAACACCGGCAAATACCAAGCGAGCCATCGCCAAACTCGTTTCATAAGGCCAGCCAAACGCCCACCACGAATCGAATTTCGACATGGGTTCGTTCGGATAGTCGGGGCGGGCCATCACGCGCACAGGATGCAACCAGATCGCCTTATCCATCAACGCTACGTGCGCGATGATCTGAAGCGTGTCCTGCGTATCGATCGGCTGCGAATTCACGCTGGAAAATAGCTGCACACCCAATGCGCCAAGTTCCTTGCACGCGCGGTCGGATTCACTTCGTGACGTCTCCAAATCGTGCAACGGCAACGACGCGACAAATCCCGCAAAGCGATCCGGATATCTGGCTACCCATTCAGCCATCGCATCGTTGGCGATTTTCGCCAAATCGCGCACGCGGCTCGCGTGACCCAGCGATTCGATCGGCGGCGACGCCAAACTAATTATCTGACGATACCCTTCAAACGCATCCATCAACCGAAAGCGCGCATCGAGATTACACATCGTCGCGATACCCGTCGCGCGATCGAACATGAACGGAGGTTTTGCAACACGCCGCACCGCCTCGGAGTAAACCGGCGGCAAGACATGGCAGAAAACATCAATAATTTGAGTAGACATGCATCACACTTATATACGCGAAACGCAAAGCGCTATTTGGAGTGCGGTGGCGGTCAGACACCGCTTTAGCTGTCTCGAAGCGATTGCTTTATTTATGCGCACGACCAAATCAATTTCGTGCAGACGCTGCCGCCGCTCGCGGGCACTCGAACCCAATCGCTTCAAGATCCTTGCGAATCTGCTGTATCTGCTCATTCGTCAGTGGACGCACCGGACGCCGGAAATGCGGACTCGCGAAACGACCCATCAACCAGCGCGCGACCTTCATGCGCTGATGCGCGCCACAGCCCGGCTCTCCGAAGTTGTAGATGATCCGCGCCAACGGCGCGACAGTCTTCTGTGCCGCTTTCGCACGTGCGAGGTCTTCCTCCAACGCCGCGTGCACAACTTCCACCATTAATTCCGGCGCAAAGCCCGCAAAGCCAATCAACGCGCCATCCGCGCCCTCGAGCAATGTCGGCAACAAGAACTCATCGTGACACGTCACAATCGATACATGTGGCGCAGCGGCCTTCAACTTTTCATAATCGTACAACCAACGCGCCATATCACGCGTGCCCATCTTGATCGTCACTACCTGCGGCAGCTTCACCATCTCCAGCATTTCCGCCAGCGTGTAGCCGGCCTTTGTCCACGCAGGATACTGGTGAATCACAATCGGAATGTCCGCGCCCTCCGCGACATCCTGCATAAATCCGATCGCCGTCTGCGCCGTGCGCCCGAAACGGATCCAGTGGTGCGGCGGCATGAGCAGGATCGCATCCGCGCCCGCTTCCTTCGCGGCCAACGCGTGATCGATTGCCTCCAGACTTCCCTCCGCCGAAACGCCGGAGATCACCTTCACATCCGGAAACGCATCGCGCACAGTCTCCGCCGCAATCTTCGTCACGCGCGCGCGCTCGTTCGGACGCAGCGACATGATCTCGCCCGTGTGCCCGTTGCAGGTTAGCCCCTTGATGCCGTCAACCGAAGCCACCTCCGCAAAATATTCGCGCAGCCCTTCTTCGTCGATCGACTCATCTTCATTAAACGCGCACAACGTCGCGGCAAACACGCCCTTCCACGGGTCTTCTTTCCAATCCATCGTGGTCTCCTTAAATCAAGGCAATTATCTGAAAAGCAGCACAAACCCCACAACAAGCATTACCGTAAACGCCCAGCCCGCGCTGAACCCAATGACCGACATCCGCGACGGCGCAGGTATCTCCAGCCCATACGCGGTGATCAACATCCTGCGCGACGGCGGCTCCGCTCCAACCGGCAACGTACACGGTTCCAACACCTGCTCCCCGATCTTCACCGGCGTGCGCGTCAGTGCGTAGAACACATCCAACTTCTCGCGCGGGACGGGTTTCGTTAATAGGCTCACCACAATTCCAACCAACGAAGCGAGACTCAGATACGTCAGAATTTGCCACGGCATGTAAATGCTCGTCTTGCCTCCCTCAACCCAGATCAAACCAAGCGAATTCGCAATCGACGTCCCGGCAACTGCATCGACAAACCACACACGCGACGTCAGCCACCAAATGCCAAATCCCGTCAACGTGCTTGCCCATGCACCCGCCACCGTCATCCTGCGCCAGAATAATCCAATCCAAAACGGTATACCCATCATCGGCGCGATCATGAACCACACTTCAAGCGCCTTGATCACATTCGGTATCGTCCACGCAAACGTAATTCCACCTACTACAACAATCACCGAAACCGCGCGCCCTACCCAGAGATAGTGCGACTCGCTCTTATCGGGTGTGACCTGCTTGTAAATGTTCTGCGTAAACAAAGATGCCGCCGCGAGCATGAAGTTGTCGCACGAACTCATCACGCCCGCCATCATCGACGCGAGAAACAAGCCCAGCAGTCCTGGCATCGCATCTGGAAGAAAGACGCGCGCCATTTCGCCATACACGTTGTCAGGATTGATCGCCGAAAGGTCTCTACCGTTCTGCATGTACCACGCCACCGCCGCGATTCCCGTCACGGTCCACGACACTGTGCACACACGCTTGATAAAATTGCCGCACATGAACCCCACGCGGCCTTCGAGTTCCGTCTTGCCCGCAGCGCACACGCCCATAATGTAGGGCTGGCCAAGAATACCGACCAGCGATTGAATGCCCATCATCACCACGAAGAACACACTTATTTTGCTTCCCTCTGTGATGAGCTCCAGCATTTTCGGATCGGTGATCGTATTCTTCACCCCGCTCAATCCGCCCACCGCATACAGCACAAACGGCAACAGCATGAACGAATACACCATCGTAAGAATGCCGTGAATGAAATCCGTGACAATCGCCGCCGTGAGTCCGCCCGCCACGCCATACAAAAGAAATAACACCGCCATGCCGCAGATCGCCCACGTTGGATCAACGGTCGATCCCGTCACCGATTCAATCAGCGCGCCCGTGCCCTTCAGCATCACGCCGATCTTCACCGTCGTGCTCACCACGCCCACGACGGAAAACAACATCGCCACGCTCGCGTCGTATCGCGCTTTGTACGCGTCCGCGGTCGTTACCGCGCGCAGCCGCCGCAAAATCGGCGCAATCAACCAATAGAAAGGCGTGGCCACCAGCCACAACCACTGATACCAAATCCCTGAGATACCGCTGCGGAAGGTCGCCGACGCCACGCCCACCGCCTGGTCGGATGCCGTGCCCGACCCGAACGCGGTCATCATCATCATCGTGATGCCGAACTTACGCGGCATGAAAAATTCGGACATGCTTTTCGCACCGCGCCCCACCCAAACCCCGAGCGCGGTCGTGCCCACGAGATACACGAGCAGCACGACGATATCGATAGTGTCCAACCCAGCAATCACGAAAAGGCTCCTGGCGCGACCGCCGCGCATTGTACGGGTTGCCGAGGGCTGATGCGAACGAATCGCGAAGCCGTTCAAAAAATAAAACGGAGTGCGGGAAAACTCATTGCACGCGGATGACGCGGATTGAACGGATCGGGGCAGATAAGAATTGAACGTGGTTATTCTTCGCGAGAGTTAACGTCAAAAAGGAGCGGGATTGTACGTGTCCATCCGTCGAATCCGCGTCATCCGCGTCATCCGCGTTCTAGTCAGGCAGGCTGGGGCAGGATATACAACATCAAATAGATAATGACGCCCGTCACGGAAACATACATCCACACTGGCCACACCCATTTCGTCAGCTTCGTGTGAATGTCGAAACGCTGTTTATACGCAAACCAAACCGACGCCAAAATGAATGGCGTCATCAAACCTGCAAGTGGCGTGTGCGTGAGCAAAATCGCGAAATATAGCGTCCGCGCGATGCCTTGTCCCTGGTAGCGTACCGACCCGACTTGGTAGTGGTAGTAAAGGTAGCAAGCAAGGAAAAGCGCCGATACGGTCAATGCCGCGATCATGATATTGCGATGCGTGTCGCGCCTTCCGGATTTGATTGCGCGCCAACCCAAAAACAGCAACACAGCCGCGCTACCGTTCAGCACCGCGTTAATCGTCGGCAGCAGCGGCAATTCCATTACGCCGTTTCCTTCAGCAGGCGCTCGATGTCCGCGATGCACTCGCGCACGGACATTTCGTCCATGCCTTCGTAGTAACCGCGCATATGGCCCTTCGCGTCTACGAGAATAAAGCGGCGGCTGTGCTGCATCGGTGTTTCCGGGACACCCACCTTGAAGCCTTTTTCGCTCGCCATGCGATGCACTTCTTCGATTGGCCCCGTAAGAAAACGCCAGCGCGCAGTGTCCGCCTTGTACTGCTTCGCGTACTCCGTCAACACCTCGGGCTTGTCTGTATCCGGATCGACAGAGAGCGACACAAACTGCACACAATCGTTGTTCTTGAAGTACTCGTGAATGCCCCACATGTGCTGAGCCATCACTGGGCACGCGCCCTGGCACGAAGTAAGGAAGAAGTCCGCCACCCAGACCTTACCCGCGAGCGATGCACTCGACCATTTCTTACCGTCCTCAGCGATCAACTCGAACGAAGGGACAGGGCCGAGGTCAGGCAATTTCTCTTCCGGCGCGGCGGCTTGTGCAACGGGAATCGACGCAGGTTGCTGAGTGGGGAAGCGGAATACCCAAGGCGCGATCGCGAGCGAAACCAGAATCCCCGCGAGGATGAACACGAGGCCTATACGGCGAGATTTCACAACACTACTTCCAGAACCGCTACACGCTGAAATCGACAGCAATCAGCACGAGCAACAGCGGCAGATATAAGATCGACATGCGCAACACCCGGCGCGCGTCGGTATTCGATCCGGAGCGCACCAGCGGAATACACGAAAGAAACATCAACAGTCCCAGCACGCTCGCGCCGAGGTAATACACGGCGCCGAGTTCATGCGGCCCGAATATAGCCGGCAAAAATGACACGGGCACTAGCAGCGCTGAGAACCCGAGCATCTGCAAAAAGGTCCAGCGTCCGTCCGGGTCCTGCGACGGCAACATTTTGAATCCGCCCCGCGCATAGTCTTCTCGGAATATCCAAGCGATCGAATAGAAGTGCGGCTGCTGCCAGATGAATAGAATCGCGAACAGCACCCACGCACCCGCTTCGAGTTCGCCCGTCGCCGCAGTCCAACCACCCATCGGCGGCAATGCACCCGGCACCGCGCCAATCAACGTATTGAGCCACGACCACTTTTTCATCGGCGTGTAAACGAGCACGTAAAGGAACGCGGTCAAAAGCGCCAGGAAAGAAGTAAGAAGATTCACGCGCCACAGCAACAACATCACGCCGCCGAGTACAAGATACTCGCCGAGCAGTAACGCGTGGTGCGCGGGCACCTGCCCCGAAGGAATCGGGCGGTTCCGCGTGCGCTCCATTTTCGTGTCGGCGTCGCGTTCCAGATAGTGGTTCAGCGCACCGGAGCCTGCGGACGTCATCGCCACGCCAATCAGCAGCGACACCAGCCCGTCCCACGCCACAAACCCATGAAATCCGACCCCGCCCATGAAGAATCCAAGCGTGGCCGTAACCAGCACCATCGTCAAAATGCGCGGCTTGGTCAGCTCAAGATAAGCTGACAACGTAGAGCGCCGGCTACCGGTGTTGACCTTCATTGCAACAAAAACCCTAAAACATGGGATAATCTGGTTCAGACCGAAGACAAACAGTATACCGTGAAAACTTTCTCGATTCCAGTAATAACTCGTTCCCAAGCTCCGGCTTGGGAATGCACCCGTGCCAAAGCTCCGCTTGGCGCGTCCAGCGAATCGACTTAAGCCAATGGCTCTAATACAATGCGGCCAGATGACGCGGCCATCATTAACCAGCGCAGCCTTCCGGTTTCGGTATCCCCGCGCATGATTGAGCCAATTCGCCGTCCCCCAGTCAATTTCGACGCCTTTACGAGAGAAGTATCTGCCGGTCTCGAAAGCCTTTACGGCGAAGCTGCCGCGGATGATTACCGCAAGAAGGCACCCGCCGCAATTGTATCGTCACTGACGCACCCGGCAGTCCGCGCCTGGGTGGCCAGCGAGGACGGCGAGGCGCGGGCGATGCTCGTTTCCGCCCAGCGCGACGGCGTCGGCCATATAACCTTCGTACATGTGCTCAATCCCTACATCGGCCAAGGTCTCGAGTCAGAACTCGCCGAAACAGCAGTCAGCGAACTGCGTTCCTGCGGAGTCTCGGGCATATCCGCAGAACCCGTTGCGTTATGCGCCTTAGAACTCGACGGGGTATTCGCCTCCTTGGGTTTCGCGAAAGTTGAACGACAACTAATGGCCGCGCCGCTGAACGCCAAGCCTCTGTGTGCCGCGCTGCTTACCGAGAGCGTCACCGCGGACCTGCGCGACTACACGCGCGTGGGCGAACTAATAGTAGACGCGTACCGCGGGCATCCCGGCCGCGAATTGCACGCCGAAGTGCGAACGCTCGCCGGCGCGGAAGGCTTCGTCCGGACCGCCGCGGATGGCGCCTATGGGCAGACGCGCCCGGGCTTCATTCGGATCCTGCGGCGCGTGGGCCGTCCCGTCGCGGCAATTGTTGGCTGCGAAGCGGCGCCGAAAATTGGATTCGTGCTCCAGGTCGTCGTGCGGCCAAGCGAGCAAGGTCGAGGTCTCGGCACGCAACTAATGCTCGAACTCGCGCACTGTTTTCGTGAGGCGGGACTCGAGCGCATCGCGCTCGGCGTCACCAACGACAATCCGGCGCGGCGCTTGTACGAACGACTCGGTTTCAGGAAGATACTGCCAGTGAATGCATATGTCTGGTGGAAGTAAACGCCGCTTTCGGTGTTAAAACAAGAAAAGGACACTCCGGCCAAGCATCGTCCGGGGAGTTGCGAGGTACAACATGAATCTTGCTCTGAGCGTTTGCATCGCCGCCGCATCCATGTTCGGTGCGACCATGCCCTCCTTTCCACCCGAGATGGATTTTCTAAACCAGGTTCCCGCGGACGACGAGGACAAAGTGGTCGATGCCGTCCGCCAATACGTGTTGCTCCAATTCGCCATGCTCGAGTGGGACAAGGACATCGCTGGGCAACTGAGCATTGATCCCGCAAATGAAGCAGATATAAAAGCCCGCGCGGAAACCGCCAAGGAAAGAATCGAACGCGTTGACAAAGCCTACAAGGTGCTCGTTGAGCGCTATCCGAAAAACGCGCGCGCGCTCAATTACTACGGCGAGTTTGTTTACGACTACCGCGGCGACGAAATGAACGGCGTGCGAATGTGGAAGGAGGCAATCGCCAACGATCCCAAGCTCGCACTGCCCTACAACAACCTCGGCATTTACTACGCGCACAGCGGCCAGTACGCATTTGGCATTGAAAATTATAACAAGGCCATGGAACTCGAACCGGACAACCCCGATTTTAAATTCAATCTAGCGCAGCTCTACCTCGCGTACACACCATCCATTGCGCAGGAACTGAAGTGGGACGAAGCGAAGGTTTACAAGGAAGGGATGAAGCTCAGTAAAGCCGCCGCGGAATTAAAGCCGCATGACTTCAAACTGCAGCAGGATTACGCCACGAATTTTTATGTCGCCGAGCGTGTTAAGGTGAAATTAGATTGGGCCGATGCCGCCGCCGCCTGGCAACGCGCGCGCAGCAGCGCCAGCACCAACGAAGAATTGTTTTTTACCTGGCTGAATGAGGCCCGTGCCTGGATCAATAAGCCGGACAAGTCGAAAGCAGAAGCATGTTTGCAAGAAGCCTTAAAAATTATCCCGACCAACAAGGTCGCAACGCGCCTCCTCGCAGACCTGCGTTCGGACGCAATTGGCACGTCAAAAGCCGAGTAGTGCAAGACGGAATCGACGAAACGCCGCGGCCGGTCGCGCCTCCGCGCAGGCTGCATCCTGTCCGCCAGGCTTTCTATATCGCCTTCATTGCGTTCGCCGCAGTCTTCGTGTACGCACTGCTGTTCAAAGGCATGATGTTTTTCCGTGTGCCGAGCCAATCGATGGAACCCACACTCGCACCCGGAGATTTTATCGTCACCCTGCCCCAGCAAGCCTATCGCCGGGGCGACATCGTCGTGCTCAAAGATCCGCTCCACAAGGATGAATTCATCGTGAAACGCATCGCGGCCGTCGGTGGCGACATTGTCGAGGCCGGTCTAGGCTACCTCACAATTAACGGAAAGTACGCATCCGAACCCTATCTGCGCGAACCAATCAGTTACGTCCTGGATGCCATCACCGTGCCGGGCGGAGAAGTGCTGGTGCTTGGAGATAACCGTAACGAAAGCGACGACGCCAGCCGCTGGCTCATCGATCCCGATACCGGCAAAGCCATCGACGCGCCGGACGCATACAGCGATTACGTCAACGGTAAGCGCTGGAAACGCACCGTGCCGGAAACCGAAATTGTAGGCAAGGTCGCCTATCGATACTTACCCTTCGCACGGGTAGGCGATATCATGTCGTATCCGCTCACCAACTCCGCCGGCGACTAAACGCGTTGTGCGCGGAAATAGCGCCTCGCTTGCCTGAGCGCGGCGCGTCTCGTAACACTGCGCCGCGTTCAGGCAAGCGAGGCGTTTCCAGGCAAGACGACGTCGAGTTGCCCCACCGCGCGGAATTTGTCACGCTATCCGAGGTTTCTTTCAGTGTTTCCATACTGGAGTTGCAGGCAGTCCGATGAGCAGTAGCTTTTACTACGAACGACAGTCCGCTTTTTCCGCGTACAGCGGCCGCCCGATCACCTACGCGGTGCAACGCATCATCATTGCCACCGTCATCGTATTCGCTGCGCAACTCGTCGTCGCTATTCCCGTCGCAGGCATTTCCGCCCGCGCCTTGGATCCCGAGTATTGGCTCGCGCTTAATCCCGCAATTCTCCGCTTTGGCGCCGTATGGACGCTTATCACCTACGTCTTTCTCCACGGCGGTTTAATGCACCTCTTTTTCAACATGCTCACGCTCTATTTCTTTGGCCCGGATGTCGAACGAATTCTCAGCACACGCCAGTTCTTCCGCTTCTACATTCTCTGCGGCATCGCCGGCGGGTTGTGTCAATTCGGAGTTGCGCTGCTTAGCAACGATCTCGCGCCCACCATCGGCGCCAGCGGCGCGGCCCTCGGCATATTGACCGCATACGCCGTTGCATATCCCAAACGCGAAATGTATCTGTTTCCATTACCCTTCCCGCTATACATGTGGGCAGTCGCGGTCCTCTTTTTCGTGCTAAGCCTCACATCCGATCCCGTCAATCCAGGCACGGCGTGGGCCGCGCATGCAGGCGGCATGGCGTTCGGGTTTGCGTACATGAAACTCGCGCCGACGATTCGCTCCTGGTTCGATCGCCCCGCGCGCAAAACGCCCGCCGCATCGGGTGCTGAAGATCATGATCCACTCGGGGACGCAGTCGACAACATCTTTAAGTTTGACGATGAGAAACGAAAGAAGCGGAAATAAGTCGCGCAAGCAGCGGCACCAACCAACATGGCCAGTCTAAAGGAATTCATCGTCATCGCGATCATCATCGGCGTATTGAGTTACGCCGGTATTTGGCCGCAGATCATTCGTGGCATCCGGCAACTTCGCGGCGAACGCGTCGAAGATGAAGTGCCCGTCTCGCCGCGCGATCTCGATCTCGCATACAAAATGATGGGCGTCTCGCCATCCGCGCCGTGGCCCGACGTCGAAAAAGCATTCCGCGCAAAAGCAAAACTTCACCACCCCGACCACGGCGGTGACGACGACGTCATGCGCGCCCTCAACGACGCATATTCGCTAATACGCCGCGCCCGCAAGGCCTCGCGCTAAGTCCCTTTGATAGTGCGCCGTTGCGCTCTGTTCTGCATCACGATTTAACTGCTGCGCAATTTGCTCACGCCTGCCCACACCTTCCGGCCTTCACTCATTTTCTTCGACCTACCGGTGAGTAGCTTGACTTTCACCCGTGAGATTTGTCACGATTTGCGCCCGCGTGTTCTGGCCGTTTGGTGAAGTTGGGCCTCTTGGGGGCGTTGGCATCGTTAGTATGGGCAGACGCACGGGCGAAAAACGGGCTTCGTTCCGATAAAAACAATAATTTCGATGGAGAGCCGTGGATAACACTGCAAAAAAAGGCGTATCCCTGTCCGCGCTGCCAGCCATTGCGCGGCACGAGCAGTCGCTCATCGATCAGGAACGCAACACCAAGGCGGAAGCGAAGCAAATCGTTGACCGTGCCCGCGCCGAAGCCTACGGCATCATTGAAGAATCTTCCCGCGCCACGGCTGCGGAAGTCGCCGCCATTCGCCGAGAAGGCGAAGAGCAGCGCGAACGCGACCGCCAGCAGTATCTCGCCGATTTTGACCGCAAGTTAAACGCAATGCGCGAAGACGCCAAGGCCCGTGCGGGCGCGGCGATCGACGCCGTCGTTGCGCTGGTCCTTCCCAAGGGAGTCCGATAATGGCTATTGCTTCCATGGAACGGCTGGAAATCGTGTGCCTGCGGGAGTTGCTGCCGGAAGTCACCGGCTACCTGCAGGACCAGGGCGTCGTCCATATCGAAGAGTGCCCCCTTGCGGTAGAAGAAGCAGCACCGGAATACCTCTCCCGCGTAACGCTTGAAGAAGACCAGCGCGAAGAAGCCGAGGCAATGGAAGACTTGCACCGCGCAGCGGCGGAAGTCGTACCGCTGTTGTCGGTTAAACCAGACTGGACGGCCGTAAACGCATCGGCTGCTGAGCTCGCGAAAAAATCGGACTATGACCTGGAGCGCTTGGTCGCCATACGGTCGCGCGAATTGCGCTCGCTGGTGCGTCGCAAGCTAAACGCGCAGGACAACATCGAACTCCTGTCGCAATTCCAGAAGGTCATTGAGAACGTCGTGCCCATGCTCGGTGGCCGCAAGGTGGCCTTTGGCAAAGAGGCACGTGCGATGATGCTGAAAGGCGACGTCGATGCAATCCTTGCGCGCCTAGAGCAGCGCCGTAAAGAAGAACTCGGCGTCGAAAGCCGCCTTGTAAATCAGAAGGTCGCGCGCAACCAGGCCGTAGCGGTCCTGACCTATCCGCCGCAGTTGAACGACCACGCGGGCCGTATCTTGCTGGAAGAGCATATTCTGCCCGTCGATCCGCCAGATAGCCGTATCGTCGGTGCGAGTTCCGACCAAGTTGTTAACAAGATTCGCGAAACCGTCGAGCACAATCGCACACAATTGGCCAGCGTCACGGCGGCCATCGCCAACTTCTCCCGCCAATACGGCGCGGAAGTAACGGCGCTTGCACTCGTTCTGGAAGACAAACTCGAACGCTTCGAGATCGTCAACCAGTTCGCGCAAAGCAGCATGGTCGCGGTTATCAATGGCTGGATCCCCGCAAACGAAGCTGACGCCCTTTCGTCGAAACTCGCGCGCCAGTATTCCGGACAAGTTACGGTCACGAAGCTTGGCATCGCGAATGTAGACATTCACCAAGTTCCGACGCTGCTGAAAAATAAGGGCATCTTCAAGAACTACGAAGTCCTTCTTTCGCTCTTCAAGCCGCCTACATACGGTACCTACGATCCGACCGTGCTCGTCGCCATCGCGTTTACCTTCTTCTACGGATTCATCCTCGGCGACATTCTCTACGGTCTCGTCGTCATTGCCTTCGCTTGGTGGCTCGGCAAGAAGTTCGGCCACATCGAAATGGTCCGTGCTGCAAGCAAAGTCGGCACCTACATGGGTATCTCCGGCATTTTCTTTGGCTTCCTGTTCATGGAATTCGGCGGCGACCTGCCGCAGCGCCTATTCAATCTGCACCCAATCTGGATTCACCGCAGCCACGACGTAATGACGCTCATGCTCTACGCCATTCTCGTCGGCTGCATCCACGTGCCCATGGCGCTTGCTATCGGTTTCTGGACAAACTACAAGCACCACCACATGGAACACGCCATCGAAAAACTGGCGCTCCTGATCGGTCTGCTCAGCCTCGGCCTCGTCGCGCTGAATTTCCTTGGCGTATTGCCGGCGGCATTCTTCTCATACCTTGGCATCGCAGGTCTTATCGCGTGTTTCTTCATGCTGCTCTACGCTCTCGGCGCAATGGGCCTTGTGATGTTCCTTGAAGTAATCTCGCTGTCCGGCAACGTGCTCTCTTACTGCCGTTTGATGGCGCTTGGGCTTGCCGCCGTAATTATCGCCGATCTCGCAAATGCGCTAGGCGCGCACAACCCCTTGTTCATTCCCTTAGCGGCACTCATTCACGTCGCCAACATCGGTCTCTCGATCTTCAGCCCGACGCTGCACTCGCTGCGTCTTAACTACGTGGAATTCCTGCCTAAGTTTTTCCATCCCGAAGGCAGAAGCTATAAACCGTTCAAGAAGGAGGCAACATGGTAATCGTTCGCAGGTATTCGAAACTTATGATCGCGCTGCTTGCGCTTGTCGCAATCGCGGCGACGCTGGCGCCCGTGGCACACGCCGCGGAAGGTGGCGAAGGCACGACAGCGGTCGAGAAAGACCGTCAGCAGTCGAGCGTTGGCTACGGCCTTCGCGCGATGGGTATTGCCATCGGCGCGGGTATTGCCATCGCGGGTGCAGGTCTGGCAACGGGCCGTGCGCAGGCAGGCGTAGGCGCAGGCGGTACGGGCGCACTGGCGGAAAAGCCGGAACTCTTCGGTAACGTCCTGATCCTCTTCGCGATTCCGGAAACCATCGTGGTGTTCGGTTTCGTTATCGCCATCATGCTGGTCCAAGCGATATAACCCGCTTTCTCCATGCAGCAAGCACTGTTTGACACCATGTCGCGCCAGGCAGCGGATC
>JADLHJ010000103.1 GCA_020848835.1 Candidatus Hydrogenedentota bacterium | reverse complement strand
TCTTTGGGGACATACGTGCTCACAGTCAAATTCCTCCGGGTCTCACCCCGTTGTTCAGGCATAATTCTGGCGCATTCCGCCAGAGGGAGCCGAAAGCCTAGCAAACGGAAGCGGGGCAAGTCAAGCGAAATAACCTGCTTACAGATGCACCCGACTATAGCTATATCAGCCCCCGCTGCATCCACCGTTTGAGCAAACACTAAGTACGCCCGTATAGGAACTCTGCCGTGCCAAGCAAACCGGCCTTTAACGGGGTTTCCAAAGGTCGATGGGCTTTTCGGGGTCTTTTCGGAACGGCAGCGGTACACGCGCGCCAGTGCCAGTCGATGCATATGCCGCCTGGATGATTTCGAGGACCGCGCGGCCATCGTGAATGGATACGCTTGGTGCTGTGCTGCAGCGAATGCAATCGACGAAGTGCTGCATCTCTTGCGGGAAACCGTAGTTCCAAAGTTCTTCAAATACCGTGAAGGTCCAGCCTTGTGTGGTTCCTGCTTTCTCGACGGCGTAGCCGTAGCCGCACGTGCTGTAGGTTTCGAGCGCGGTACCGTGATGCAAGTCCGCGTAGGTCACCCCTTCGCTGCCGTAGATCTCGGCGCGGTCGTCCATGCCGCCTTGGCGCGCCCAGCTCTCTTCAATTAGCGCCATGGCGTTGTTCTCAAACTCGATTATCAGTACGGCCGTGTCTTCGCCACGCGTGCGCTCGCCGTGGACGTAGGTCGCGCAGTGTGCGTAGACGCTCGTCGCACGCGGGCGGCCGAAAATCCAGCGGGCAAACTCGATGCCGTGGCAGCCCATGTCGAACAGCACGCCTCCCCCGCTCTGCTCGACATTCCAGAACCAGTCTGCATGCGGGCCGAAGTGTTTCTCCGATTGCTTCACAAGATAGACGCGGCCGAGGGCGCCTTCATCCGCGAGTTGTTTGGCGCGCACATACTTCGGGGTAAAACAGAGTTCTTCCGCGTACATGAAGATCACCGCAGCCTTCGCACAGGCGGCGATCATCGTGTCCGCTTCGCGCAGGTTCATGCACATCGGCTTCTCACAGAGGATGTGCTTTCCCGCTTTCGCCGCATCAATCGTGACCTGACAGTGCAGATAATTCGGCAGGCACAAGACGACACCGTGAATATCTTCACGCTGGAGCATCTCGCGATAGTCCGTGTAGACATGCGGAATGCCGTGCTTATCCGCGAGTTGCTGGGCATTGCTTTTCGTGGGCGATGCTACGGCAACCAAACGTGCGCCGCGAATATGCTTGAATGATTCCGCGTGAATGTCCGCGATGAACTGGGAACCAACAAGGCCTATGCCAATATCACTCATTGAAGTCTCCAATCCGCTAATCCGCCTGCGCCCAACATGAAGCGATCTGAATCCTGCCCAAGGATTCGGCTACCATACAGGCACAACCATTATGCGATCCACAGCGCCGATATTTTCATGAGTTCTCCCGCACTTCATCCGCAGGCGAAAGTAGCCTTCGTGCTTGCTGGGCTGTACAACGCCGCGGAGGCGTTGTGCCAAGTCTTTGTCAGCGTGTATTTCTGGCGCAACAGCCATGACCTCATGGTGCTTTGCTGGTATTACCTCGCCTTATACGCCGTGACACCGATCGTCTTCGTGCTGGCTGGTTGGTACTCCAAGGCGCGCGACCGTCTGCACGTGTATAGGCTTGGTATTCTGCTTCATATCGTTTATTACGCCACGCTGCTTATCCTCAAAGAGGACTCAGTGAATCATACGTTGCTTCTCGGCGTGTTGCTGGGAATTACCTGGGGCGCGTTCTGGGCGGGCGCGAACACGATCAATTACGACGTAACGACTTCCGGCCGGCGCGAGTACTTCATCGGCATCATGAACGCGATCAGCCATTTCGCGCGGTTGATCGCGCCTCTCATCAGCGGTTTCATTATCATGAGCACGCCAGATCGATTGCACGGGTATCACATCGTGTTTGCGGTAGTGCTGGTACTTTACGCGCTTTCCTTTATTGCCAGTTTTTTTCTTACCCCCGACCCGGAGCGTATGCCTTTCCGCATCAAGCGCGCTTTGTTTCCCTCAAAAGAGCAGCGCGACTGGCGTTACGTCATGCTCGCGTCGTTCACGCTCGCCGGCACGTTTGAAATACCGACGAATTTCCTCGGCATTCTCATGTTCATGGAGACAAAGAACGAGCTGTCTGTCGGCAGTTATTCGGCGTACCAGGCAATCATCGCCATTATTGTTTCCTACTGGTTCGGCAGATGGTGCCGACCTGAAACCCGCCGCCAGCATTTGTTCTGGTCTACGATACTGCTTGCTGGCAGTGGTCTCGTATTCCTGTTTCCCTTGACGCTGACCTCTTTGCTCATTTTTGCGATGCTGCGGTCGGCCGCGATGGCCATGTTCGGTATTGGCCATTTCAGCACGCGTATGGAAGTGATCATGAACACCGCCGAGGACCAGTTTCAGCGAATCGAATACCTCTGCGCGTGGGAAGTTCCGCTTGCCGTCGGGCGTACGATTATGATGTTGTTGATGATCTGTGTTGCGCTTGCGTTTAACGATGCCAGCCTGGGGATTCGGATTGTTATTATTGTGCTCTGCGCCTTGCGGCTGGCGACGTATTATTTCCTGGCGCAGACGTCGGTGCTACAAAAAACGAGAAAGGATTGTTCAATAACATCGTCATGAAAACACGTTGCGAATGGGCACGTCAGGAATTGGACATCATTTACCACGACACCGAATGGGGCGTGCCAGTGCACGATGACAGGACGTTGTTTGAGTTTCTGATTCTCGAAGGCGCGCAGGCGGGTTTGTCGTGGTCTACGATATTGAAGAAACGTGACAATTACCGGGCGGCTTACGACAATTTCGATGCCGCGAAGATTGCCAAGTACGATGCGCGGCGCAAAGAAAAGCTCCTGCAAAATGAAGGCATCGTGCGTAACCGCGCGAAGGTGGAAGCCTCTGTGCTGAATGCGAAGGCATTTCTCGAAGCACAAAAAGAATTCGGTTCGTTCGACAAATATATCTGGCAGTTTGTGGGTGGAAAGGCGCAGGTTAATCGGTGCAAGTCGATGCGCGATGTTCGCGCAAGCTCGCCGGAGTCCGACGCAATGAGCAAGGATCTGAAGAAGCGTGGATTCAAATTCGTCGGCACAACCATCTGCTACGCTTTTATGCAGGCCGTCGGCATGGTAAACGATCATACCATCGATTGTTTCCGCTACAAGCAGGTGCAAAAGCAATCGAAATGAATCAATCCGTGACAAATGCATTGCTTGTTGGGTTCGGCGGATTTGCGGGTTCCATATTGCGCTATTGGGTAAGCGGTTGGGTGCAATCCGCCGTCAGCCAATCGTGGCGGCCTGCGGGAACCTTTGCGGTGAACGTCACAGGGTGTTTTTTGATAGGGTTTTTGATGGGCATGGCGGATTTCCGACAACTCCTAAAGCCCGACGCGCGCCTGCTGCTTGTTGTTGGATTGCTTGGAGGCTTCACCACATTCTCTGCATTTGGATATGAAACGTTTGCGCTTGCGCGGGATAAGGAATTTGGCGCGGCATTGCTCAATATCGGCGCACAAGTCGTAGTCGGACTTGCCGCCGTTTGGGCCGGCTACACCATTTCGCGCGTCGCGTAAGGAGATAACAATGAACTTTACGCAGGGGTGTCTACTTCGGATTTTTATAGGCGAGAGCGACAAGCACGGCGGCATGTCGCTCTATGAATGGATTGTGGAGCAGGCGCGCGAACGCGGCCTTGCCGGGGCCACTGCCGTGCGCGGTATCGCCGGGTTTGGCGCACATCATCGCATTCACACTGCAAAGGTTTTGCGCTTGTCCCTGGACCTGCCCATTGTTATTGAGATAGCAGATCTCGAAGCAAACGTGCGTCTGTTTCTCGATCACATCGAGCCCGCGCTGCATGACGGCCTCGCGACGATTGAACCAATCGAATTTGCGTCGTTTACAAAAACGCGAACGCAGTAGCGGCGGGCAATTCTAAAGCGGATTTGCCGCGCCGACGGTAAGCGTCACATCGCGATCGATGACGGACTTCAACGCGACCGCGTCTTTCGAGCGCGCCATTCCATCTACACATTGGATGAACACGTTGATCGGCCCGGCATACGGCACCCTCGCACGGACACGATTGTTACCGCTGTAGATGACTTGCGGCTTCTCGACACCAAGGCAGACTTGAAGCGCGCCCAGAATTGATTCGCCTTGCGTGTCGTTGCTGACACCATCGATGGTCACTAACAAAGCATCAATGGGCGTACCGCCCAGCGCGCCGAGCGCGACCGCCGTTTTCGTATCGCCAACCAACTTGGCGCACGCATCTTCAATCGCCTGCTTCGCTCCCTCGACCGGGTCTGCTGAATTAACGATTGCGAAGGCTTTCGGCGTGTCGAGCACATAGCCGTCGTCAGTGCGCACGATGCAGAGGGAAACGTCGCCACGCACGCGGTTCACGCCGCGCCGCACCTCTTCCACTACCGCCTTGCCCGAGCCGAGCACGACGATGTCCGCCATGATCTCGCGGGCGAGTATCGCGCCGAGTTCGGGGCTGCCGTCGATGCACTCGCTCCACTTGGCGGTAGGTATACGTTCGCGCGACTGATCGGAAGAAACAATCTCAAATTGTATCCGTTTCAAATCGTCGTAGAGTTTCTTTTCGATGATGCCTTGCTTGGACAGATCGGGTTGGCTGTCTGGCGAAAGCTGATCGCTACTGAGAATGACGATACGCGGAGTGACGAAATGTTGCCCCAGCGCGACGTCGGCAATCTGCTCCTTTAGTTTGCGTTCGAGCAATTGTCCTTCGATCTCGACCTGCGTCGAATCTTCGGTCTTTGTTTCTTTTACGGTTTTGGACGATTCAAAAAATGATGGAGCGGACCGGAGTATGGGGGTAAAAATCGAAAAATCGCGCGATGGCGCGATCCGTTCGATGCGTTCCAGCACGATTGCCGCCTGCGCGTCTGCAATCGCTTTGCTACGCGCCGCTGGACCTAGGCCGACGGCCGTGCCTTCGCCGGTGACGGTAATAGACGATTCGGCCATGGCCCAGTTCAGCGCGAGGAGCACTGCGAGAGCCGCGCGCGTCAGAAAAGAAATATGGGGAGCATGGGGAAATTGTAACGTATGGGATCGAAGTGATTCGTATGCGAATGATGAAGTGCGCATGTGTAATTGCTGTGTAAAAAAATCCCGCCCGTACCGGGATTGTACACCGATACGGGCGGGATTGAGAAATGTTGCAGCGTTAATTGCGGCCGCGCGCGATGAGAATCAGACGCAGCAATTGCAGTAGTGCGGCAACGGCAGCGGCGACGTACGTCAGCGCCGCGGCGCTCAGGACTTTACGCGCCCCGTACATTTCCTCTTCCGTCAGGTACCCGCCGCTGGAAAGTGCGGCCAAGGCGCGCCTGCTGGCGTCGAACTCGACGGGCAGCGTAATCAAGGTGAACACTACAGCAAATGCGAACAGTGCAATCCCGATGTATAGAAGCGGGCCGATTCCGAAAATTAAGCCACCGAACAAAATCGGGAACGACAAGGACGACGCGATATTGGTGACCGGGTAGATTGCATTACGCCACATGAGCATGGAATACGCATTGGCATGCTGTATCGCGTGACCGACTTCGTGCGCGGCAATGCCGAGGGCGGCGATGCTCTGCCCGTGATACACCTCATCGCTCAGGCGCAGGGTACGATCACGGGGGTCGTAGTGGTCGGTTAAATGTCCGCCAATCGCTTCCAGGGAGACTACGTTTCCACGTGCCGCCTTAGCGTTGCCAACAAGGCCAACATTTGCGTCTTGTAACACGCGCGCAGCGACTTGCGCGCCGTTCAGGCCGGAGCGCGTACCCACCTGCGAATACTTCGCATAGGCGGACTTCACCTTGTACTGCGCCCAAAGGGAAAGAATGACACCGGGAATGAGAAGAACCAAGGTCCAATCGAAATACAATGGCACTAAAACCACCTCACCTTCTTATAACGGCAACTGTTTTTGCGCACCTCCCGCGTCTGCCCGTTGCGAAGGTGTCCGCATAGTGCACGTCCCGTTAAACAATGCACCCTCATCAATAACAATACGGCGGGTACGAATATTGCCGGTCAAGCGGGCCGTCGCGCGAAGGCGCGCCACGCCCCCGGTGGAGATATTTCCGAATACCTGCCCGCCTAGGTTCATTTCCTTGCCAGCCATCGCATCGGCGTTTAGTCGACCGGTCCGGCCGAGTTCAAGGTCCTCGGAGCACTCGACCTTGCCTTCGACCAACCCCTCAACGACGCAGGATGTCGCGCGGATATTTCCGGTTACCAACGCGCTTGCGCCCAGGTAAAGGCGGCCTTCGACCGTCACATTGCCTTCGATTCGCCCGGAGATTTCCGTTTCGGAACCGCTGGTCATGTTGCCTTCGATAATAACGCCCTCGGGCACCACCATGCGCACCGGCTTCACTGTCTTCGCCCGGCGGATTGCAAGGTCGTCGGCGGTGACATTCGGGCTCTCCCCCGCTTCCTCGGCTGCCGAACGAACGCGCGCGGGCCCGCGGTTAGTGGTCAATTTGTCGTCGATCGTGTGCAGCCAGCGTCCGAGAATTGAATCCTTCTTCCCCGCTTTCTCCAGCGCTTCATAGGTGTCCGGCGCGTCCTGCACGGGCGGTTCCACAGGCTTCCATTGCACCTGCGGTTTTGCCGCTGCGCCCAAGTCTTTGCGGGGTTCGGAACGATCTAGCATGATTAAAAGAATCCTAAGCGGTTGGCGATATCGGCTACACAGGCCGTTATCTTTTGCTTCGGGTAACTGACGACAAACGGTGTCCCTGAGTTTATCGCCTCGGGAACGCACTTATCAAAATAGAGGAAACCCAGGCTCTCCGGCTCGATCATCAAATTCTGACGCGCAAACTTGGACAGAATATTCGCGGCGATCTGGGCTTCGTAAGCGTTGCGCGCCCGGTTCACGACGATACGCGGGCGTATTCCGCGCGCGATGGCCACCAACTCGCCGCAGATCTGCTTGCGCATCTCGGGCTCAAACAACTCTGAAGTCTTCACTGTAGCTATGAAATCCCGCAATGACTCCGTGCGTTTGAGCAAGAGGGCCACCTCCGGACTCTGATAAAAACGCTCAATCTTCCGGAACAGTGCCGCACGAAGAAATTTAAAGGCATTGTCGATGCTCGTCTTTTCCGGCGTGATAACCAAGACGCCGTTTGTATCCGTCATTAAGAAGAAGTCGAGCGTGTTCAAGTGCGCCCCGGCATCCAGGTCTACGATGATCAAATCCGCTTCGAGCAGTTGGAGTTCCCGAATGAAAGCGGCTTTCTGCTGATATTTGGGATTGGCGACGTCAAGAAGTCCGGTCGTGCCGGGTATAAGTTTAAGGTTTTCGTATTGCGTGTCGCAGAGGACGGCATTGAGGTCTTTTCCGCCGCGCTGCAGGAAAAAGACATCGAGCTTTACCTGGGCCTCGACACCCAGCACCGTCTCAACATTCGAGCAACTCAAGTCGGCGTCAACGAGGATAACCCGCCACCCTTTGCGCGCGATTTCAATGGAGAGATTTACGGAAAAACAGGTCTTCCCCACCCCGCCTTTGCCTCCGCCCACGACTAAGATTTGTGGCGTCTGTCTGGCAATCTGCGGTAGCGGTCTTTCTTCGATAAGGCGCAACCCACCACTCCCTACGGAAAGAAATATCCCAGCCAACATGTTGGGGCCTCGTCCCAACCCTACTCAAT